>NZ_JBWKCI010000010.1:0-417637 GCF_056436565.1 Streptomyces sp. NPDC043726 | reverse complement strand
CAGAAGGGCATCATCATCGGCCCCAAGGGCAAGCGCCTGAAGGAAGTCGGCATCAAGAGCCGCAAGCAGATCGAGGCGCTGCTGGGCACGCCGGTCTTCCTGGACCTGCATGTGAAGGTGGCGAAGGACTGGCAGCGGGATCCGAAGCAGTTGCGGCGGCTGGGGTTCTGAGGGCTGGGGCCCTGGCGGCTCGGGTTCTGAGCAGTTCGGGGTAGGGGTGGCTAGTCGACGGACTTGATGCGGCCCACCAGCACCGCCCCGGCCACCCCGATCGCCGCCGCCAGTGCGTACAGGACGCGGTAGCCGCCCAGGTGGGTCACTATGGGGGCCGCCAGGGCGGGGGCCGCCACCTGGGGGAGGGCGTTGGCCACGTTGATCACGCCCAGGTCCTTGCCCCGGTCCAGGGCCTTCGGCAGGACGTCCGTCATCAGGGCGAAGTCGACCGACATGAAGACGCCCAGGCCCACCCCCAGCAGCGCCGCCACCACGATCGCACCCGGCCACGTCTGCCACGCCGCCAGCAGGGCCGTCGCCGCCGCGATCAGCGCGCCGGACCAGCGGACGAACGGCTTGCGCCGGCCCACCCGGTCCGACCAGACCCCGCCCACCACGACCGTGGCCAGCAGCGTCACGCTGTTCACCGCGGTCAGGATCAGCACGCCCTCGTCGGGGTCGTCGTACTTCAGGCGGTCGCGCAGGTAGTACAGCAGGTACAGGATCACCAGCGCGTTGCTCAGGTTGATCAGGAAGCGGGTCAGCCAGGCCCAGCCGAAGTCGGGATAGCGGCGCGGGCTCAGCCAGAAGCCCCGGAGGAAGGCCCAGGAGGACCAGGTCGGGCGGTCCGTCGGCGCCAGGCTCAGGTCCTTGTGGCGCAGTACGTACGGCAGCACCCCCGCCACCACGAACACCGCGCACGCCGCGTACCCCGCCCCGACCCCGCCCACCGCCGTCGCGAGCCCCGTCCCCGCGACCGCCCCGAAGATCTGCGCCGCCCCCAACCAGCCGCCCACCGAGCCGCGTTGCAGCCGCGGCACCCGGTCCGGCACCGCCGCCGTCACCGCCGCGAAGGCCGCGTTCAGGGTCAGCTGCACCAGGCACCAGCCCAGCATCATCCCCCAGAACCCGTCCGCGCCCCCGAGCAGCAGCAACGACAGCGCGCCCGCGCCCGTCCCCGCCACGATCCACGGCGTGCGGCGCCCCCAGCGGGCCGTCGTCCGGTCCGACAACGCGCCGAACAGCGGGTTCGCCAGCAACGAGACCGCCGCGCCCAACCCGGCCACCCAGGCCAGCAGCGTCTCCTTCGACATCCCCGTGCCGGGCGCGAAGTCCTCGGCCTGCTCGGGCAACAGGATCTGCAGCGGTCCGTACCAGCCCACCCAGATCGCCCAGTTGGCGAGCGAGAGTGCCGTGGTCCAGCCGGGGCCGACCCGGTCGACCGGGTCGCTGAGCGCCCCGACCGTCATCCCTGCGCCCGCAGCACGTCCCGGAACCAGCCGTACGACGCCTTCGGGGTCCGCTCCAGGGTGTCGTAGTCCACGTGGACGAGCCCGAACCGGCGCGCGTACCCCTCCGCCCACTCGAAGTTGTCCAGCAGCGACCAGACGAAGTACCCGCGCACGTCCACCCCGGCCTCCGTCGCCCGGCGCAGCGCACGGATGTGGCCGTCCAGGTAGGCGATCCGCTCCTGGTCGTCGACACCCTCGTAGGAGCAGCCGTTCTCGGTGATGACGACGGGCGGGAGCCGGTCGCCGTAGCGCTCGTGGAAGCCGGTGAGCAGTTCGGTGAGCGCCTCGGGGATCACCGGCCAGCCGAAGTCGGTGACCGGGACGTCCTCGATCTCCCGCACGGAGAAGGGGAGTTCGGCCGGCATCGCCACCCCGCCGAACTCGATCTCCGCGCCCTGCGGCGCGCCCACCTTCGTCGGGGCGTAGTAGTTGACGCCGTAGAAGTCCAGCGGCTCCCCGATCACCTTCAGGTCGGCCGCCACATCGCCCGGCATCAACTCGCCGATCCCCGCCGGGTATTCGCCCAGCAGCACCGGGTCCGCGAACAGCCGGTTGAGCAGTACGTCGTAGAAGTCCGCCGCCTCCACGTCCGCGGGCTCCTTCGACGCCGCCCACGTCGGCCCGTGCGAGTTGGCGATCCCGATGTCCGTGACCCCGGCCGCGCGCAGCGCCCGTACGGCCAGACCGTGGGCGAGAAGCTGGTGGTGGGCGGCGGGCAGCGCGTCGAACAGGAGCCGTCGGCCGGGCGCGTGGACGCCCAGCGCATGGCCCAGCAGGGTGTGCTCGGCGGGCTCGTTGAGGGTGATCCACTTGTGCACGCGGTCCCCGAGCCGCTCGGCGACCACCGACACGTGCTCGGCGAACCGTGCCGCCGTGTCCCGCTCCAGCCAGTCGAGACCGGCCGGCAGGTCCCAGTGGAAGAGGGTGGGGACCGGCCGTACGCCCGCCGCGCTCAGTTCGTCGACGAGACGGTCGTAGAAGTCCAGGCCGCCGGGGGAGTTGACCCGCGGCCACGAGATCGAGAAGCGGTACGCGCCGACCCCGAGCCCGGCCAGCAGGGCCACGTCCTCGCGGTAGCGGTGGTAGTGGTCGCACGCCACCGCCGCCGTCGAGCCGTCCTTCACCCGTCCCGGCAGTGCCGTGAAGGCGTCCCACACGGACGGCTCGCGCAGCTCGGCCGCGCCCTCGATCTGATGGGCCGAGGTCGACACGCCCCACAGGAAGTCCGCCGGGAACTGAGGTATCGCTTGCGTCGCCATGCGCCGGATCATCGGTACCCGGGGTAACGGAAGTCAACGGCCAGGCGGAAACAAGCCGTTACCCCTCTCCTTCGAGCCGTCAGGCCCCTTCCTTGAGCACCCGAGTGATCAGTTTCCGCTGTTCTTCGGTCAACCGTGGGTCCGCGCAGTACACGGTCCTGCCGTCCACGGTGATCTGGTAGCTGAAGCCGTCGGGCACCCCGACCGGGGGCGTGCCCCTGCCTTCCGCGAGCGCCCGCTCGGCCAGGGACCGCCACTCCTGGGCATCGGGCCGTCCCGAGATGTCCACCTCGGCGAACCGCTCGATGCCCGCGAAACCTCCGGTGCGCCTCACCTGAATCCGCATGGGGTCCTGTCTAGTACGGAACTACAGCGTGCGCACGCCGACCTGCTCCCAGGCCTTCATGACCGCCTGGAGCTCCTCGCTGCCGTCGCCGTACCGCGCCTTCGCGGCGGCGCCCGTCAGCGTCGCGAAGTCGACGAAGAGGGCCTGCGGCTTCAGCTCGCCGCCGGTCAGGACGTCGTACCAGATCTGCCCGGCGCGCTCCCAGGCGTGTCCGCCGAGGGCGGTCGCGGCCAGGTAGAAGGCGTGGTTGGGGATGCCGGAGTTGATGTGGACGCCGCCGTTGTCGCGGCCGGTGCGGACGTAGTCGTCCATCGTCGCGGGCTGCGGGTCCTTGCCGAGCACGTCGTCGTCGTACGCCGTACCGGGCTCCTTCATCGAGCGCAGCGCCTTGCCCGTCACCCGCGGGGCGAGCAGCCCGGCGCCGATCAGCCAGTCGGCCTCGGCGGCGGTCTGGCCGAGCGTGTACTGCTTGATGAGCGCGCCGAAGACGTCCGACATCGACTCGTTCAGGGCGCCGGGCTGGCCGAAGTAGGTGAGGTTGGCGGTGTACTGCGTGACGCCGTGGGCGAGTTCGTGCCCGATGACGTCGATGGGGATGGTGAAGTCGAGGAAGATCTCCCCGTCCCCGTCGCCGAACACCATCTGCTCGCCGTTCCAGAAGGCGTTGTTGTAGTCCTTCTCGTAGTGCACGGTCGCGTCCAGCGGCAGGCCGCCGCCGTCGATGGAGTCGCGCGCGTAGGCCTTCAGGAACAGCTCGAAGGTGGCGCCGAGGCCCGCGTAGGCGCGGTTGACGGTGGCGTCCTTGCCGGGCTCCTCGCCCTCAGCGCGGACCTTCCGGCCGGGCAGGCCCGTGCCGTGCCGGGCGTCGTAGATCGTGCGGGAGGGCTTGCCGGGCTCGGCGTCGGCGGGCGGGGCGACGGCGGGCGCGCCGAGCACGGTGGTCAGCCGGCGGTGGGTGCGCTCGTAGGCGTCGCGCTGCAGGGTCCGGCGGGCCGGTCCGGACAGCGCGGGGTCCTCGGCCTGGGCCAGTTTGTCGAGGACATGCGGCGGTACGACGGTGCAGAAGACGGGCTCGTGGCCCCCGTGGTTCGTCATGCCCGGCACCATTGCACTGCGTTATGCCGCTGTCACTAGCCGCCACCATGATTGGTGAAATGTGCCGACAAGACCCCCGCCCGCCGGTCACGGAGTGGTATGGCGCACTTTTTGTCCTATTCATCCCCATCGCCCGAGGGGATCCCGCATACTGATACGCACCGCCGCATCGCGGGCGGCTCGGCTAGCATGCTGCGCATCATGCTTTTCGGGCTGCTTCTTCTTAGCTGCCGCGGCGAGGGCCTGTAGTCCAGGTCGACTCCCTCCCCGCGGAGCTTCGCGTTGCGTCGTCGGCCGTCCTTCCGGACATCCTGAGGAGCCCCGCAATCATGGCGAACCGCCAGCAGCCCACTTCCCTGCCGATCCACAAGTACGGTCGCTACGACCAGGTCGACATCCCGGACCGCACCTGGCCGAACCAGCGCGTCACTCAGGCCCCCCGCTGGCTCTCCACCGACCTGCGCGACGGCAACCAGGCCCTGATCGACCCGATGTCGCCCGAGCGCAAGCGCCGGATGTTCGACCAGCTGGTCAAGATGGGCTACAAGGAGATCGAGGTCGGCTTCCCCGCCTCCGGCCAGACCGACTTCGACTTCGTACGGTCGATCATCGAAGAGCCCGGCGCGATCCCCGACGACGTCACGATCTCGGTGCTGACCCAGGCCCGCGAGGACCTGATCGAGCGCACGGTGGAGTCCCTGAAGGGCGCCAAGCGGGCCACCGTCCACCTGTACAACGCCACCGCGCCGGTCTTCCGCCGAGTCGTCTTCCGCGGCTCCAAGGACGACATCAAGCAGATCGCCGTGGACGGCACGCGCCTGGTCATGGAGTACGCGGAGAAGCTGCTGGACCCCGAGACGGAGTTCGGCTACCAGTACAGCCCCGAGATCTTCACCGACACCGAGCTGGACTTCGCGCTGGAGGTCTGCGAGGCGGTGATGGACGTCTACCAGCCGGGGCCGGGCCGCGAGATCATCCTCAACCTGCCCGCCACCGTGGAGCGTTCGACGCCGTCCACGCACGCGGACCGCTTCGAGTGGATGCACCGCAACCTGTCCCGCCGCGAGTACGTCGTCCTGTCGGTCCACCCGCACAACGACCGCGGTACGGCGGTGGCAGCGGCCGAGCTGGCGCTGATGGCCGGCGCCGACCGCGTCGAGGGCTGCCTGTTCGGACAGGGCGAGCGCACCGGCAACGTCGACCTGGTCACCCTGGGCATGAACCTGTTCTCGCAGGGCGTCGACCCGCAGATCGACTTCTCCGACATCGACGAGATCCGTCGTACGTGGGAGTACTGCAACCAGATGGAGGTCCACCCGCGCCACCCGTACGTGGGCGACCTGGTCTACACGTCCTTCTCCGGCTCCCACCAGGACGCCATCAAGAAGGGCTTCGACGCCATGGAGGCCGACGCGGCGGCGCGTGGGGTCACCGTGGACGACATCGAGTGGGCGGTGCCGTACCTGCCGATCGACCCGAAGGACGTCGGCCGCTCCTACGAGGCGGTCATCCGGGTCAACTCGCAGTCCGGCAAGGGCGGTATCGCGTACGTCCTGAAGAACGACCACAAGCTGGACCTGCCGCGCCGGATGCAGATCGAGTTCTCCAAGCTCATCCAGGCCAAGACGGACGCGGAGGGCGGCGAGGTCACCGGCTCCGACATCTGGTCGGTGTTCCAGGACGAGTACCTGCCGAACCCGCAGAACCCGTGGGGCCGTATCCAGGTCCGCAACGGCCAGTCGACGACGGACACGGACGGCGTGGACACGCTGAAGGTGGAGGCGACGGTCGACGGCACGGACACCGTGCTGACGGGTACCGGCAACGGTCCCATCTCGGCCTTCTTCGACGCGCTGCAGTCGATCGGGATCGACGTACGGCTGCTGGACTACCAGGAGCACACGATGAGCGAGGGCGCCTCCGCGCAGGCCGCCTCGTACATCGAGTGCGCGATCGACGGCAAGGTTCTGTGGGGCATCGGTATCGACGCGAACACGACGCGTGCCTCGCTGAAGGCGGTCGTCTCCGCCGTGAACCGGGCCGCGCGGTAGTTCTTTCGACCACTGGGTGCCTGCGGGGGCTGTGTGTCGGCCGCGCGTGCGTCGTGGCTTGTCGCGCAGTTCCCCGCGCCCCTGGGTATGTCCTGCTTGACCGGCGTATACAAGCCAATGGCTGTGCAGGTCACGGAAAGGTCTCGTCCAAGGTGCTGACTAGGCCAGGGGGATGTGGCTAACATCACGCAAGCGCGGCGACGTTGCCGCGGGTTTCGCGGAGGTGCGACGTGCTGCCAGGACGGGGACGAAACGGCCGTGCCGCGAGGCCTGCCCGCATCCTGGGCACGCGGACCGCGTGGACAGCTGTCGGGGACGGCGAGTTCTTCTGCCCCGGCTGCGGCGGTGACCGCAACTACCAGCGGCTGACCGGGCGCCGCCGGTTCACCCTGCTGGGCGTACCGGTGCTGCCGCGCGGTGAGACCGGACCCGTGGTGGAGTGCGCGGCCTGCCGTCGGCACTTCGGCACCGACGTCCTGGACCACCCCACCACCACCCGCTTCTCCGCGATGCTCCGCGACGCCGTGCACACCGTCGCCCTCGCGGTCCTGGCCGCGGGCGGCTCCTGCGCCCGTACGGCCCTGGAGGCCGCCGCCTCGGCGGTCCGCGCGGCCGGCTTCGAGGACTGCACGGAGGAACAGCTCGACGCGCTCGTCGAGGCCCTGGCGGCCGACACCGGCCGCGTCCTGGGCGAGCCCTGCGGGGCGGGCCTGGCCATAGAGCTCCACGAGGCCCTGGACCCCCTGGCCCCGCACCTCGCGGGCCCCGGTCGCGAGTCGATCCTTCTCCAGGGCGCCCGCATCGCCCTCGCGGACGGCCCCTACACCCCGGCCGAACGCGAGGTCCTCGCCACGGTGGGCGCGGCCCTGACCATCTGCGCCGACGACGTGACCCGGCTGCTGGCGGCGGCGCGTACTCCGTCGTAGTACTCCCCAGGGAGTAACGGGCCCCGTCCGCCGCCCCCGGAAGTACCGCCCAACTCGCCCTCCCGCCCGACGAACCCGCCCCCTTCCCCCGGAAGTCTGGAAGCCGAACCAGATGATCCGACCGGAGGGAGGCCCGTGTCATGGGGGCCGTAAGGACATCCGTACGACGGCGGCGGGGCGTTCCGTGGCTTGTGCTCGGGCTGTGGATCCTCGTGCTGGCGATCGCCTCGCCGTTCGCCTCGAAGCTCGCCGATGTGCAACGGGACCGGGCCGTCGACTACCTGCCGGCGAGCGCCGACTCGACTCAGGTCGCCAAGATCCAGGACCAGTTGCCCGGCGGTGAGACCACGCAGATGGTCGTGGTCTACCACCGGGACGGCGGGCTGACCGCCGAGGACGAGAGCGTCGCCGCGGAGCAGGTCGCCGAGATCGCCGGTTCCTACCGGCTGACCGGGGAGCCCGTGGGCGTGCCCTCCGAGGACGGCACCACGCTCATGTATCCCGTGGCCAGCAACGAGCCCGGCACCGACGAGGAGGCCCGGGACGCGCTCGTCAACGGCGTGCGGGACATCGCCCAGGGGAGCGGCGGGCTCGACGTCGAGGTCGGCGGCGAAGGGGCGCTCGCCACCGATGCCGCCGAGGTCTACAACTCGCTCGACGGGCCGCTGCTCTACACCACCGTCGCCGTCGTCGCGCTGCTGCTGATCATCATCTACCGCAGCCCCTTCCTCTGGCTGGTGCCGCTCGTCGTCGCCGGGGTCGCCAACTACCTGTCCATGGGCGTCGCCTACGGACTCAACCAGTGGTTCGGTACATCGGTCTCCGGTCAGAGCTCCGGGATCATGACGATCCTCGTCTTCGGCGCCGGGACCGACTACGCCCTGCTCCTCGTCTCCCGGTACCGCGAGGAACTGCGCCGCATCGAGCGGCCGTACGAGGCCATGGCCGCCGCGCTCAAGGGCTGCGGGCCCGCCGTGCTCGCCTCCTCCGGGACCGTCGCCGCCGGGCTGCTCTGCCTGCTCGCCGCCGACCTCAACTCCAGCCGGGGCATGGGGCCGCTCGGCACGGTCGGGGTGCTCTGCGCCCTGGTCGCCATGCTGACGCTGCTGCCCGCCGTGCTGGTGCTGCTCGGACGGCGGGTGTTCTGGCCGATCGTCCCCCGCCACGGCAGCACGCCCAAGGCACGCCGGTCGCTGTTCGCCGCGATGGGCAGCTCCGCCGGGCGGCGTCCGGTGGCCGTTCTCGTCGGCGGTGGCCTGCTGCTCGGGGCGCTCGCGCTCGGCACGTTCAACCTGCCCGGCAACCTCAAGCAGGAGGACTCCTTCACCAGCAAGCCCGACGCGGTCGCCGCCATGGAGACCCTCGCGGCGGCCTACCCCGAGCGCGGCACCCAGGCCATCACCGTCATCACCCCGGCCGACCGCGCCGAGTCCACCCTCGCCGAGATCCGCGGCACCGGGGGAGTCGACAGCGCCGAACAGGGACGCAGCGGAGGCGGCTGGGCCGAGATCTCCGTCATCGCCAAGAGCGCCCCCCAGTCCGCGGGGGAGACGGCGACCATCGAGGACCTGCGGGACAAGCTCGACGGCTCCTATGTCGGCGGTCCGAGCGCCGAGCAGATCGACCTGAAGGACACCAACGCCCGGGACCGGCTGATCGTCGTGCCGATCGTGCTGCTGTCGGTGCTGCTGATCCTGGTCGCCCTGCTGCGCTCGCTCGTCGCGCCCCTCATCCTGGTCGCCGCCGTGGTCGCCGTGTGGGGCGCCGCCCTCGGCATCGGCGGGCTGGTCTTCGGCCCGGTGTTCGGGTTCGACGGCACGGACCCGGGGCTCGGACTGCTCTCCTTCGTCTTCCTGGTCGCCCTCGGCGTCGACTACGGCATCTTCCTGATGCACCGGATGCGCGAGGAGTCCCTGAAGGGCGCCGAACCGGACGTCGCCGCGCTCACCGCGCTGCGCACCACGGGCGGGGTCATCGCCTCCGCCGGGCTCGTCCTCGCGGCCACCTTCGCGGTGCTCACCAGCATGCCGATGGTGCAGCTCGTCGAACTCGGCTTCGTCATCGCGGTCGGCGTGCTCCTCGACACCTTCCTGGTCCGCACCTACCTCGTGACCAGCGCGAGCGTCGCCCTGCGCCGCAAGGTGTGGTGGCCGGGCGCCCTGTCCAAGGAGCCCGAGCGCCCCGTACCGCCGAAGGACCCGGAGCGGGTCACCGCGGGAGCCCACTGACCGACCGGCGCCCCTCCCTCCTTGATGGCTCGGTCGCCTACGGGCGCTTCAGCCGGTGCCGAGAGGGCGATCGTGCTCAGCCCTTCGGGCCTCCGCGCGATCGCCCTCTCGACACCGGCGCGCCCTTCGGCTCCCTCGCTATCTCCCGGAGGGGCGCCTTCCTAGCGGAAGATGACCCCCGTGCAGCAGCAGACCAGTCCCCGCATCGGCGAGCGGATCATGGCCGCGGTCAACCGCGATCCCACGACCGCCCCGCACGGCACCCGCAACGACGTGCTGCTGGCGCTGGCGGCGGCCGCCACGGCCGTGTGCCTGGCGCTGTCCACCGACGCCGGCCGGCGGCCCGACGCCGTCGGCTGGGCGCTGCTGATCGGCGCCCATGTGCCGCTGGTGTGGCGGCGCCGCCGTCCGCTGCTCGTGTTCGCGGCCGTGGTGGCGCTCGTCCTGCCGTACCACGCCCTCGACAACAACCACCAGGCGCCGGTCCCCGCCTCGTTCATCGCGCTGTACACGGTCACCGTCACCCAACGGCCGTTCCGCACCCTCGTGGTCACCGCCACGGGCCTCGGTCTCTCGCTCGCCGCGATGCTCACCTTCGGCGGCGACAAGCAGGCCGTCGAACTGCTGCGGATCTACGGCTGGGTCCTCGCCGTCATCTTCGTCGGCATCGACGTCCGCTACTACCGCCAGTACATCGCCGCGGTCATCGAACGCGCCGAGCGCGCCGAACGCACCCGCGAGGAGGAGGCCCGCCGCCGAGTCGCCGAGGAACGCCTGCGCATCGCCCGGGACCTGCACGATCTGCTCGCCCACAGCATCACGCTCATCGGAGTGCAGACCTCGGTCGCCGCCCATGTCCTCGCGGCCGACCCCGAGAGGCTGGACCGCGAGACGGTCGCCAAGGCCCTCGACGACATCGCCGAGACCTGCCGTACAGCGCGCGGCGAACTGCGCACCACCCTGGAGGTGCTGCGCGAGGACGGCCCGGCCGACGCGCGCGGCCCGCTGCCCGGACTCGACGGCCTGCCCGACCTGGTGGCCGCCGCCCGGCTCGCGGGCGCGCGCGTGGAGCAGACGGTACGGGTGCGGCAGGCGCCCCCCGCCGTCGGCGCCGCCGCCTACCGCATCGTCCAGGAGGCGCTCACCAACGCCGTACGGCACGCGGGACCCGAACCGGGCGTCCTGGTCGACCTGCACGAGCGCGACGGCGCCCTGCATGTCGCGGTCACCGACGACGGCACCGGGCCGACGTCGGGCAGGGCACCGGGGTTCGGACTCGTCGGAATGCGCGAGCGGGCCCGCAGTGTGGGCGGCACACTCGACGCCGGGCCGTGCGAGAAGGGCGGCTTCCGGGTGACCGCCGTACTGCCGCTCCCGCCGCTGGAAGGAACCACGTGACCATCCGTGTCCTGCTCGCCGACGACCAGACCCTGGTCCGGGCCGCGTTCGCCATGCTCGTCGAGTCCGCGCCGGACATGGAGGTCGTCGGACAGGCCGGTACCGGCCGGGAGGCGCTGGAGCTGGCCCGCAGCGAGCGCGCCGACCTCGTCGTGATGGACATCCGCATGCCCGAGCTAGACGGCATCGAGGCGACCCGGCTCATCGCGGCGGACGAGGACCTGGCCGGCGTACGGGTGCTGGTGCTGACCACCTACGACACCGACGAGCACATCGTGGACGCGCTGCGGGCCGGGGCCTCCGGGTTCCTGGTGAAGGACACACGTCCGGCTGAACTCCTCGACGCCATCCGCACGATCGCCGCGGGTGAGTCGCTGCTGTCGCCGGGACCCACGGCACGGCTGATCGCGCGATTTCTGCGCAGCCCCTCGACGCCGGCGGTGGGCGGACCGGAGTGCCTGTCCGAGCGGGAGCGCGGGGTGCTCACGCTGGTCGCGCGGGGGCTCAACAACACCGAGATCGCGGACGCCTTGGGGCTCAGCCCCCTCACGGCGAAGACGCACGTCAGCCGTATCATGGGCAAGCTGGGGGCGCGCGACAGGGCGCAGCTGGTCATCGTGGCGTACGAATCGGGTCTGGTGACTCCGGGAACCATGTGACGGACAGGTCAATGTCTGACACTCCGTCAAGGGAGCTCGATGACCCTCCTGAGCCGTACTCTTCTCGTCACCGCAGTCCTCCTCACCCCGCTCACCGCGACCGGCAGGGCCTCGGCCGCCGCCGAGTGCACCTCCTCGGTCCCCTACGTGTCGGGGCAGGGCGGCTACGACACGTACCGCGTCCCCGCGACGGTCACCACCCGCCGGGGCACGCTCCTGGCCTTCGCCGAGGGCCGGCACAACAGCGCGGGCGACTCCGGCGACATCGATGTCGTCCTCAGACGCTCCACCGACGGCGGCTGCACCTGGGGCCCGCTGACCGTGGTGGCCGCGGGGGGCGGGGACACCCGGGGCAACCCGGCGCCGGTGGTGGATCCGCGGACGGGCGCGATCGTGCTGGTCACCTCCTACAACAGCGGTGCCGTGACCGAGGGGCAGATCATGCGCGGCGAGGTGACACCGGAACAGGGCCGCCGGGTCTTCGTCCAGAAGAGCTGGGACGACGGCCTGCGCTTCAGCGGACCGCGCGAGATCACCGAGCAGGTGAAGCGGCCGAACTGGCGCTGGTACGCCACCGGGCCCGGGCACGCGGTGGCGCTCCGGTTCGGCGCGCACGCCGGACGGCTCGTGGTCCCCTCGAACCACTCCGCGGCCCCGCCACCCGGCTCGGCCGACTCCGGGCAGGAGCCCAAGTACTACGGCGGCCACTCCATCTACAGCGACGACGGCGGCACCACCTGGCGCACGGGCTTCGTGGACGACGTCTACGACGGCCGGCACAACGCCAACGAGACCACCGCCGCCGAACTCCCCGACGGCAGGCTCTACTTCAACGCCCGCGACCAGCACGGCTCCGTCATCGGCAACCGCGTGGACGGCTGGTCCGCCGACGGCGGGCGCACCCTGTTCCGCCCCTACGCCGTCCAGCCCACCCTCAACGAGGTGCCGGTGGTGCAGGCGAGCGCCCTGCAACTCCCGGGATTCGGCGCCCCCTTGCTGTTCTCCGGTCCGTCCGTGCCCACTTCCCGGCAGGCCATGGCGGTGTGGCGCAGCGGCAACGGCGGAGCGACCTTCACCAAGGTGGCCACGCTGTCCCAGAAGCGCGCCGCCTACTCCGACCTGGTCCGCGTCGACCCGAACACGGTCGGGGTGCTGTACGAGACGGGAGTGAGCAGCCCGTACGAGTCGATCGAGTTCCGCCGGCTGCCGCTGAGCACGCTGTAGCGCGTCCGTGCTAGAGCAGTCCGGCCGCCGCCAGGTACTTGCCCACCCGCTCCACCTCCTCCGGTGACAGCGGCACCTGGGGTTCCGCGGTCGCCGGGCAGTCGATGATCCCGCGCAGGTGCAGGGCCGCCTTGAAGGCGCCGAGTGCGGACGAGCTGTTGCCCATCCGGGCGGGGTCGCCGACCCGTACCATGCCGAACAGGGCGCACAGCCGCTCCTGTTCGGCCCGGGCCCGGTGCCGGTCGCCGTCGCGGCTGAGGCGGTCAAGACGGACGTAGCCGTGCGGGTCGACGTTGGCCAGTCCGGGCACCGCCCCGTCCGCGCCCAGCGCCAGGGCCGCGTCGACGAACAGTTCGGAGCCGGTGAGCACGCTGAAGTCGCCGATGCCGGGGCGGGTGCGGGCGCCGGTGACGACCTCGCGGAAGCCGGCCAGATCGCCGCTGGAGTCCTTCAGCCCGGCCAGCACACCCTCGGCGGCGAGCTCCAGGACCAGCTCGGCGGGGAGCTTGGTGTGCACGGCGGCCGGGATGTCGTAGGCCAGGACGGGGACCGGGCTCTCGGCGGCGAGGAGGCGGTAGTGGCGGGCGATCTCGGCGGGGTGGGTGGCCGCGTAGAAGGGGGCCGTCGCCACCACGGCGTCCGCCCCGGCCGCCGCCACCTTCGCCACGTGGTCCAGCACCCGGGGCGTCGTCATGTCGATGACCCCGGCCAGCACCGGCAGTGGGCCGCCCACGTGCAGGGCCACCGTCTCGACCACGAGCCGCCGCTGGCGGTCCGTCAGATAAGCCGCCTCCGACGTCGAGCCGAGCACGAACAGGCCGTGCACTCCGCCCTCCACCAGATGGTCGACCAGCCGGAGCAGCGAGGGGACGTCGATCTCGCGGTCCGGTGTCAGCGGGGTGCACACGGGCGGGACGACACCGGTGAGCGGCTTCATGACGGCTCCCTTGCGGACTGTGCCAGGTCGCGGGTCGACCGGTCCTCCTCGACAGGATGGTGGCAGCGGTACCGGTGACCGGGGGTGGACGCGTCGGAGAATTCCGGCATCTCCTGCGCGCACAGTTCTGTCGCCTTCCAGCACCGGGTCCGGAAGGGACAGCCGCTCGGCGGGCGGGTCGCCGACGGGACCGGGCCGACCAGCGGAATCGGGTCGACCGGATGCAGCAGTCCGGGCGTGGCGGAGAACAGGGCGCGGGTGTACGGGTGACAGGAACCGTCGGTCACCCGGTCGGCGGGGGCCTCCTCGACGATCCGGCCGAGGTACATGGTGATCACCCGGTCGCTCATCCGCCGTACCGTCTGGATGTCGTGCGAGACGAAGACCAGGGCGAGGCCCAGGCGCTCCTTGAGGTCCAGCAACAGGTTGAGGATCTGGGCGCGGACCGAGACGTCCAGGGCGCTGGTCGGCTCGTCGGCCACCACCAGGTCCGGGTCGAGGGCGAGGGCGCGGGCGATGGCGACGCGCTGGCGCTGACCGCCGGAGAGCTGTCCCGGCAGGGCGTCGGCGAGGGCCCGGGGCAGGCCCACCAGGGCCATCAACTCCCGCACGTGGTCCTCCCGTTCGCGCCGGGTGCCCTGTTCGTGCACGTCCATCGGGTCCCGCAGGATCCGGCGGACGGGCAGGCGGCGGTTCAGGGCGGTGGCGGGGTCCTGGAAGATCATGCCGGTGCTGCGGCCCACGGTCGTGCGGCGCTCGGCCGGCGGCATGGTCCACAGGTCGCGGCCCCGGAAGGACACCGTGCCGAGGGTCGGCCGCTCCACCCCGACCAGCACCTTCGCCAGCGTCGACTTCCCGCACCCCGACTCGCCCACCACGCCGACCGTCTCGCCGGGCAGCACAATGAGGTCGGCGCCGGTCAGGGCGTGGACCCGGTCCCGGGTGAAGACGCCGCCGCTGCGGGCCTTGTGGACGACATGGGTGTCGTTCAGTTCGACGATCGGCTTCATCGTCACGGCCTTCGTCGGGGCGTTCAATTGACGACCTCCGTCTCCACCAGTTCGATCGCCGGATGGTGGCAGGCCGCCGTGTGGGTGGCGGTGCCGGCCAGGTCGGGCGGGTGGGTCCGGCACACCTCGGTCGCCTGCGGACAGCGATCGGCGAAGCGGCAGCCCGCGGGGAAGTCGGCGGGGGACGGGACGACGCCCTTGATCTGCGTCATCCGTTCGGCGGCGCCCTCCAGCGACAGCACGCTGCCGAGCAGCCCGCGCGTGTAGTGATGCGCCGGTGCCTCGACCAGATCGGCGGTCACCCCGGTCTCGACGACCTGTCCGCCGTACATCACCACCACCCGGTCGGTGACGTCGGCGACCAGGGCCAGGTCGTGCGAGACCAGGATCAGCGCGAAGCCCAGTTCCTCGCGCAGCCGCAGCAGCAGCGCCATGATCTGCGCCTGCACGGTGACGTCCAGCGCGGTGGTGGGCTCGTCGGCCACGATCAGCTTCGGGTCCCGGGACAGGGCCATCGCGATCAGCACGCGCTGGCGCTGCCCGCCGGAGAGCTCGTGCGGGTAGCTGCGCAGGGTGCGTTCGGGGTCGAGACCCACGAGAGTGAGCAGTTCCCGGGGACTCCGGCGGCCTCCGCGCCGTACGACCTGTTTGAGCTGGGCGCGGATGGTCATCGCCGGGTTCAGGGAGGACAGGGCGTCCTGGTAGACCATCGCCATCTCGTGGCCGAGCAGCTTGCGCCGTACCCGCATCGGCTCGGCCAGCAGGTCCCGCTGGTGGAAGCGGACCTGTCCGCGCACCCGGGCGCCCTTGGGCTGAAGGCCCATGAGGGTGAGCGCGGTGAGGGACTTGCCGCAGCCCGACTCGCCGACCAGGCCCAGCACCTCGCCGGGCCGCACCTCGAAGCTGATCCCGTCGACGATGTCCACGCCCCGGTGGCGGGCCTCGAAACCGATGGCGAGGTTCTCCACGGCCAGCACCGGCTGGACCCCGGCGGGCAACGGACGGGCCCTGGAGCGCAGTCGGCGGGCGGCCTCCGTCAGTCCGGGCAGCCGGGTGACCTCCCCGCTGCCGGGCCGCGGCGCCTCGATCCGGTCCGCGTCCTCGGGGACCTCCACCTCCCGCGCCGCCGGGGCCGCCCAGGCGTCCGAGACGCCCTCGGAGAGGATGTTCAGCGCGAGCACGGTGAACAGGATCACCAGGCCCGGGAAGACGGTCGCCCACCAGCCCCCGGTCAGCACCATGTTCTTGCCGTCCGCGATGACACTGCCCCACGACGGGTCCGGGGGCCGCACTCCGGCGCCGATGAAGGACAGCGACGCCTCGAAGACGATGGCCTCGGCGACCTGCACCGTGCAGAAGACCAGGACCGGAGCCGCGCAGTTGACGGCCACATGCCGCCAGACGATGTGCGGGGTGCGGGCGCCGATCACCCGTTCCGCGGTCACGTAGTCCTCGCCGTACTGGTCGAGGACGTTGGCCCGTACGACCCTCGCGACCGGCGGCGTGAACAGGAACGCGATCGCGCACATCAGGACGGTGATGCCGCCGCCGAAGACGGCGACCAGGACGGCGGCCAGCGCGATGCCGGGGAACGCCATCACCACGTCCAGACAGCGCATCAGCGTCTCGTCGACCGCCTTGCGGGACGTCGCCGCCACCGCTCCGATCAGCGCGCCCGCCACCAGGGCGAGCGCGGTGGCGCCGAGGCCGATCGCCAGCGACCAGCGGGCGCCGTACATCAGGCGGCTGAGGATGTCCCGGCCCAGGCTGTCCTGGCCCATCCAGTGCTCGGGGGAGGGGTGTCCGGTGCCGTCGACGGGCGGTAGCTGCTCCAGCGGATCGTACGGGGCGAGCAGCGGCGCGAACACGGCGACGAGGACGATCAGGGCCAGGAAGCAGACGGCCAGCTTCGACAGCAGCGGCAGTCGGCGCCGGCCGCGCAGCCGGACGCCGGGCCGGGAGAGGGCCGCGGTGAGCTCCTTGCGGTTCATGATCATGCGGCCGTGTCCCTCAGTCGCGGGTTGACCAGCAGGTAGAGGATGTCGATCACGAGGTTGACGATGACGAAACCGAAGGCCGTGGTCAGGACGACACCCTGGACGACCGCCGGATCGCCGTTCTTCACGGCGTCGATCATCAGCTTGCCCATGCCGGGCAGCGAGAAGATCGTCTCGATGACGACCGCGCCGCCCAGCAGGTAGCCGACCCGCAGACCGAGCACGGTGAGCGGATTGACGAGGGCGTTCCGCAGGACGTTGCGGCCCACGACCACCCGCGGCGGCAGACCGCTGCCGATGGCCGTACGGACGTAGTCCTTGTCCAGTTCCTCCACCACCGAGGTCCGCACGATCCGGGTGAGCTGGGCCGCCACCGGCAGCGAGAGGGCGAGCGCGGGCAGCGTCATCGTCTTCAGCCAGCCGGTGAAGGAGTCCGCCGGGTTGATGTAGCCGCCGGTCGGGAACCAGCCGAGGTCCACGGCCAGGTACTGGATCATCAGCAGCGCCAGCCAGAAGCCGGGCGCGGCCACGCCGGTCAGCGAGACCACCCGGATGATCTGGTCCGGCAGCCGGTCGCGGTAGACGGCCGCGGTGATGCCGCCGAGCAGCGCCAGCACCGTCGCGATGCCGAGGCCGAGGAAGGTGAGCTGCATGGTGAGCGGCAGCGCGGTCATCACTTGGTCGACGACCTCGCCCCGGGTCAGCGCGCTGGTGCCCAGGTCCCCGTTCAGCAGATCGCCCACGAAGGCGACGTAGCGCACGGGCAGCGGATCGAGCAGGCCGTTCTCCTCACGGAACTGGTGGAGTTGCTCGGGCGTCGGGTTCGCGCCCTGGAAGAAGGCCGACGCCGGGTCGACCTTCGAGAAGCGCATCACCAGGAACACGAACAGCACGATGCCGAGCATCAGGGGGACCAGCAGGACGACACGGCGGATCAGGATCCGTACGACGGCCGTCATGCCGCTAGGCCCACTTCGCCTGGAGCACGTTGATCCCGGGGTACGGCTGTGCCCTTATCCCGCTGAGCAGTCCGGCGTCCCAGGCCGTCATCAGCTCGTTGTGGACGACCGGGTAGAGCACGGCCTGCTCGGCGACGACGTCGACGTAGTCCTGGATCATCGTCTTCTTCCGGTCCGGGTCGGGCTCCCGCGTGGCCTGGTCCATGTCCTTGAAGAGCTGCCGTGCGACCGGGTCGTTCGCCCACCGCGTGTAACCCATCCACAGGTTGGCCGGCCCGTAGTTGTAATGCATGATCAGATCGGCGTCGAGGCCGAACTGGTTGGGGTTCGAGGCGGCGGCGACTACCTGGTAGTCCTGCTTCTGGTCCATCTTGGTGAACACGGCCGTGGTCTCCTGCGGCGACAGCGTCGTCCTCACCCCGACGGCGTCCCAGGAGGACTTGACGGTCGGCAGGCAGTCGACGATCCAGCTGACGTTCACCGCCAGGATGTCGATCTTCAACCCGCTGACCCCGGCCTCCTTCAGCAGCGCCTTCGCGCGGTCCGGGTCGTAGTCGTAGACCGTCTTGGCGCGCCGATAGCTCGGGTTGGCCTCGTTCAGGAAGGAACTCGCCGGCTT
This sequence comes from Streptomyces sp. NPDC043726, assembly GCF_056436565.1. Classification (NCBI taxonomy): domain Bacteria; kingdom Bacillati; phylum Actinomycetota; class Actinomycetes; order Kitasatosporales; family Streptomycetaceae; genus Streptomyces; species Streptomyces sp. NPDC043726. The sequence continues at coordinate 399,424 of NZ_JBWKCI010000010.1, read as the reverse complement.
GCCGTGCCCCTTGAGGGCCACCTCGACCATCTTCTCGGTGTCGATGGCGTAGTGCAGCGCCTGCCGCACCCGCACGTCGTCGAACGGCTTGTGCTCGGTGTTGAACATCAGGAACAGGTTGTTCATCCCGGCCCCGCCCGCGACCGTGAGCCCGCCCTCGGTGAGCCGGCCGATGTTGGCGTACGGGATGTTGTCGGAGATCTGCGCCCCGGCGCTCGACCCCGAGATACGGGCCACGCGCGGGGCCGCGTCCACGATCGTCAGCCAGTTCATCCGCTTGAAGGCCGGCCTGCGCGGGCCGTTGTACGCGGCGTACGCCTCGAAGGTGGTGTTGGACTTCGGGTGGTGCGCGGTCTGCCGGTACGGGCCCGAGCCGATCGCCTTGCCCGCGATGGCGTCGTCCCAGGCGCCCGGCCGGGAGTAGACGTGCTTCGGCATGACCTTGGCGAGGGTGAGCCGGGACAGGCCGTCGGGGAAGGGGAACCTGAGGACGAGCTCGACGGTCCGCGTGTCGACCTTGCGAGCCTCCTTCAGCCAGCTCGCGAAGAAGCCCTTGGCCAGGGTCTGGGTCTTCGGGTCGAGGATCCGGTCGAAGACGAACACCACGTCGTCGGCGGTGACCGGCTCGCCGTCGTGGAAGGTCGCGCCCTCGCGCAGGGTGAACCGCCAGGTCGTGGCGTTCGGGTCGGCCGGCACCTGGGTGGCGAGCGCCGCGTACGGCTCACGCGAGATCGGGTCGGTGTCGAGCAGGCCCTCGTAGATGTGGTTGTTCGCGGCCATGCAGAACGCCGACGCCGTCTGCGTCGGGTCCCAGCTGCCGTCGTTGCCGTAGCCGATCACCGCGGTCAGGGTCCGGTTCGGGCCGCCTGCCCCGCTCCCGGTGTCGTTGGTGGACTCCGGCCCGGCCGAACAGGCCGACAGGGACGCGGAGACCGCGGCGGCGGCGCCCAGCGCGCCGGTGTGTTTCAGGAAGGTCCGGCGACCGGGCGCCGGCACGTCGGGGGTCACGTCGCGCACGGTTCCTCCAGAAGGAAGGGTGGGGCTCCAGAAGGACCAGAGGGGGGAGTGGGGGGGAGGGGAGATACGACGTCCTACGTCCTGACGGTCAGCCGTGACCATAGGAGCGGGGATGGGGGCGGTCAAGGCATCACACGCGAATGGCCTATTCCGCCACAGGTCGGACCAATGGTGGCCCGGAATGCCGTGAGTTGGACCGGGGTGTCTCCGGAGGTGGGACGTGGGACGTCCCTCGCGCGTACGATGCCGCGCATGGCCGGGGAGACCGGGAACAGTCGCATACGGCGCGCGGTGGTCCAGCTGATCCTCGACCGCCGGCTCGGCCCCGGCGCGCCGCTGCCGACCGAGTCGGAGCTGATGGCGGACCTCAAGGTGAGCCGCAACTCCGTCCGCGAGGCGCTCAAGGCGCTCCAGGCGCTGGACATCGTGGAGATCCGGCACGGCTACGGCACCTATGTCGGCCATGCCTCGATGACCCCGCTGGTCGACGGGCTGACCTTCCGCGCGCTCGCCCGGCGCGAGGACGACACCGGGGCGCTCGCCGAGATCCTCCAGGTGCGCGAGGTGCTGGAGGAGGGGCTGATCCGCCGGGTGGCGACGACGCTCACCGAGGCGGAGCTGGACCGGCTGGAGACGGTGGTGGACCGGATGGACGCGGCCGGGCGCGCGGGGCTGCCCTTCGACGAACTCGACCGGGAATTCCACGAGTTGCTCTACGCCTCACTCGGCAACGCCCTCGTGCCGCAGCTGCTCGGCGCCTTCTGGACCGTCTTCCGGCGGGTCTCCGGTGCGCTCGGCCGACCGGACCAGCCGGCCCCCGACGTCACCGTCCGCCGCCACCGCGACATCGTCGACGCGCTGCGCGCCCGGGACGTCGAGGGCGCGCAGCGCGCGATGGAGGTCCACTTCCACGGAATCGAGGCCCGGACGGCCCCTGTGGTCAGCCCTGGGCCGTGACCCGCGGCCGGCACCCGTGACGGCGATGCCCGAGGGGGGTGCCGACCCCTGTGCGGCACCCCCCTCGCAGGGCCCTTGGAGCTCGGAGGGGCCCTTGGAGCTCGCAGGGCTCTTACGGCAGCGTCTTCTCGTAGTACGTGTCCGTGTCGGAGTCGTAGACGAGCTTGCCGCCCGCGTCGTAGCCCTTGACCCGGGGGGCCGCCGTGACCTGCTGGTCGAGGACGCCGGAGGCCACGAACCAGCCGTGGTCCAGGGCCGCTTCGCTGGTCGCGTCGCCGTAGGTGACGGTGACCTTCGCGACCGACGGCTCGAAGGTGCCGATCACGCCCCAGCGGAAGGGCAGCCGCCAGCTGCCCTTGTCGAGGAAGGACTGCTGGTAGAGCTTGCCGCCGTTCATGTCCGGCATGACGGCCGGGGCGTCCGGGATGCCCGAGTCGCCGCTGCTGATGTTCAGGCCCTGCGCCTCGCCCTCGCGGATGTTGCAGATCAGCCGGGTCCCGCTCGGATCGTCCTTGTCCACCGCGACGACGAAGATGCCGTCACCGGGCGCGTTGGAGTCGCCGGTGCTGTTCATCGCCAGGATGATCCGGTACTTGTCCGCCGGGCCGAGGTCCGCGTCCCGCGGGCCGGCCGTGTGCTGCTCGTCGTAGGCGAGGCAGGCGTCCACCGCGTCCGCCGCCTGCTCGTAGGTGATCCCGTCCCGCAGCTGCCCGTCGGTGGCGGGGCGCGCCGGTCCGGACGGGGTCGGCGCCGGGGTCCGGCTCACGCTGACCGTCGGGGTGGGCGAGGCGGCCGTGGACACGCCCTTGCCGCCGTCCCCGGCGACCGCGTAGGCCCCGACGGGCAGCGCGGCCAGCGTCACCAGCACCGCCCCGGCCGCCACCACCCGGCGCCGCCGCTCGACGGCACCCCGGCGGCGGATCTGCGGATACGGCGCCGGGGACGGCCGCACGGTGGACGCGTCCCGCGCCAGCAGCTCGCGCACCTGCTCCTCGAAGTCCCGCTCGTCACTCATGTGTGGCTCTCCCCGTCGACATCTGACTGTGCGCGAGCCCTGGATACGCCCGCAGCTTCGCGAGTCCCTTGGACGCCTGGCTCTTGACCGTGCCGGGCGAGCAGCCGAGCGCGTCGGCGACCTCCGCCTCGGACAGGTCCTCCCAGTACCGCAGCACCACCACCGCCCGTTGCCGCGGCGGCAGCCCGGCCAGCGCGGGCAGCAGCGCGCTGCGCTCGTCGGCCCACGCGTACGCCTCGTCCCGGCCCGCCGACTCCGGCGGTGCCGCGGTCAGCGCCTCGGGCACCCGCCGCTTGCGGAACCGGTCGCTGTTGCAGCTGACCAGCATCCGGCGGACGTAGGCCTCCGGATTGTCGCTGCGCGCCACCCGCCGCCAGGACCGGTACGCCTTGGCCAGCGCCGTCTGCGTCAGGTCCTCGGCGTGGTGCGCGTCGCCCGTGAGCAGATAGGCGGTCCGCACGAGATGAGTCCACCGGGCTCTGACGAACTCCTGGAACCGGTCTTCTAGTTCGACCTGCATCAAGCACCCTCCCTCGCCCTCCAGACCACCACCCGACCGGATTCGGTTGCCCGCGGCCGGGGACGGGGTTCGAATACGTCCATGACGGCCGGCGAAGAGTGGGACAAACAGACTCCGTGGGACGAACAAGCTCCGTGGGACGAACAGGCTCCAGGCGTACTACGGCTCCCCTCGGGACGCCTGATCCGGGGCCGCGCCCTGCGCCGCCCCCTCGCCGCGGACACGCCACCGCCGTCGTACGGCGTCTACCTCCTGGGCCGGCGCCCGCCGGAAGTCGCCTGGGCCTCCGGCTGGATCCGCTGGCCGGACTTCCGTCTCCCGGCCGACCGCGAGGCAGCCCGCGCGGCGCTGGCCGAGGTCTGGCGCAGGGCGGCGGACGAGCGCGTCGAGGTCGCCTGCGGCGGCGGACGCGGGCGTACGGGGACGGCGCTGGCCTGTGTCGCGGTGCTGGACGGGGTGCCGCCCGGGGAGGCCGTCGCCTACGTCCGCCGCCACTACGACCCTCGCGCGGTGGAGACGCCGTGGCAGCGGCGGTACGTACGGCGGTTCGGCTGAGCGTCAGCCGAGCGTCTCGGCCAGGACGGCGGCCGTCTTCGCGACCAGGGCGTTGTCCCAGGGCGCGTTCTGTTCGGGCTTGGTGGTCAGGACGGACAGGACGATCGGGACGCCCGCCTCGGTCCAGGCGACGCCCGCGTCGTTGGCGGTGCCGTACGAGCCCGAGCCCGTCTTGTCACCGAGCGTCCAGGACGGGGGCAGGCCCGCGCGGAAGCGGGCGGTGGAGGTGGTGTTGCGCAGCAGCCACTGGGTGAGCTGCTCGCGGTCCCGGCGGTTGAGCGCGTCGCCGAGGACCAGCCGGCCGTAGGTGCGGCCGATCGCGGCGGGGCTGGTGGTGTCCGTGACCCGGCCGGGCTCGGCCGTGTTGAGGTCCGGTTCCCAGCGGTCCAGGCGGGTGACCCGGTCGCCGAAGGAGCGGGCGAAGCGGGTGACGGCGGTGGGGCCGCCGAGCTCGCGCAGCAGGAGGTTGCCCGCGGTGTTGTCGCTGCGGGTGATGGCCAGCTCCGCGAGCTCGGCGATCGTCAGCCCGTCGGCCAGGTGCTCCCTGATCGGGTCGGAGACCGGCTCCACCAGGTCGGTCTCGGTGTAGTGGACCTTGCGGGACAGCACCTCGCCGTGGCGGTCCAGGTCGCGCAGGACGGCGGCCGCCGCCAGGGTCTTGAACAGCGAGCACATCGGGAAGAGTTCGTCGGCGCGGTGGCGGACGGTGCGGCCGGTCACCGGGTTGTGCGCGTACACGCCCAGGCGGCCGCCGTGCTCCTCCTCCAGGGCGCGCAGCCGGGCGGTGACGTCCGCGTCGGCCGCGGTGGCGGCCGACGTGCCGATGGCCGTGGCGGCGAGGGTGGCGGTGGCGGTCGTGAGTAAGGCTCGGCGGTCGAGGCCCACGGGCTGCTCTCCTTCGGTCGTACGGTTTCGGTCGTACGGTCGTCGAACGATCTCTCCCATGATCGACGCGAGCCGTCGTGCCTTTGGTTGCCGAGTCACGCACTGCTGGTTGCCGTTCCGCGCACCGCGCCCTCGCCCCTGGGCGTTCGGCCGCCCCGGGGTCAGTCGCAGTAGACGTCGTGCTCCGGACGGTCCCCGGTCGCCAGGAAGCGGGAGACCAGCCGGTCGCCGCACGGGGTGCCGTTGAGGAGGTAGGCGTCATGACCCGTGGAGTCGTTGACCACCATGACCGCCCGCTCGCCGAGCGCCTCGCGCAGCTTCAGGGCACCGCTGAGCGGGGTGGCCGGATCCCGCTCGTTCTGGATCATCAGGACGTTGGATGGGCCCTGGTCGGTGACCCGTACCGGCGCCTCCTTCGGGGGGAACGGCCAGGCGGCGCACAGCATCGCGTTGCGCGGCATGCCCGCCGTGAGCGGGTACTTGGCCCGGCTCTCGGTGACGTCCTTCTGGTAGACGGCCGGGTCCGAGGGCCACGCGGCGTCGTTGCATATGGTCCCGGCGCCCATCCCGGCCATGTTCTGCAGCATCTCCTCGGGCGGCGACTGCGGCGCGGGCAGTCCTGTGCCCGTCTCGGCCGCGCGGATCAGCCTGGCCAGTGAGCGGAAGTCGTCCGGGTCGTACATGGCGTTGAGCATGGCCTGACGCAGCTCGTTGCCGCTCAGCTCGGGCGGGTTGGCGCCGGGCCAGGGCAGCGGCTCGCGGTCGAGACGGGCGGCCAGCTCCAGGAACCTCGACCGCACCTCCTGGGGCGTACGGGCCACCCGGTCCGGGTTGCCGGGCCGTGACGCCCACTTGGCGAACTCGGGGAACACGTCCTCGACGCCCTGCTCGAAGGCGGCGAGCCAGGCCCGCTCGGCGTGGACGGGGTCGGGGTGGTCGTTGCTGTCCAGCACGATCCGGTCGGTGCGGTGCGGGAACAGTTCGAGGTAGGCGGCGCCGACATAGGTGCCGTAGGAGACGCCCCACGCGGAGAGCTTTCGCTCGCCGAGCGCGGCGCGGATGCGGTCGATGTCCCGGGCCTCGTTCTTGGTGCTGATGTGCCGGATCAGCTCGCCGCCGTTCTTCGCGCAGGCCTCGGACATGCGCTGCGCGGTCACCATGTTCTCGGTGACCGAGCCGTCGGCGGCGGGCCAGGGCCGCAGTTTGGTGAGGGCGAGGTCGCTTCGCTCCAGGCCGCAGGTGACGGCCGTCGAGGGGGCGTTCCCGCGCGGGGCGAACCCGACCAGGTCGTAGGCCTCCCGCACCTTCTTCGGCATCATCTGGCCCTCGTCGGAGGGGTGGGACAGGCTGTCGCCGCCGGGGCCGCCGGGGATCATCAGCAGGACGCCCCGGCGGGCCTCGGGGTTCTCGCTGCGGATCCGGGAGATGACGATGTCTACGGTCGGGCCGTCGGGATCGGCGTAGTCCATCGGGACGGAGAGCGTGGCGCACCGCTGGCGGGGGTCGAGGCCCTCGCCCTCGCACTCGGCCCACTTCAGCGGCTCGGCGCGGGTGTCCGAGGCGTTGACGGCGCCGGCGCCGGACGGGCGGGCGCCGGCGGCGGAGGCGCCGACCGGCACGGCGAGGCCGAGGGCGACTCCGGTCGCGGTGATCAGGGCTGCGCACTTCGCGATCTGCTTCATACCCACGAGCCTCGCGGACCGGAGGCGCCCCACACATCCGGGCAACAACCCGATTCGCAGGGGGGTTTACCCCCATCTCCGGCCTCCGGGAAACCCCTGAGTCTCACAGGGCCATGACTCTCACAGCCCCAGCGTCATCACCAGCCGGTCCTCGCCGGGCCCGAAGTACTCCTTGCACACCCCTTCGTCGGAGGAGAAGCCGATCGACCGGTACAGCATGATGGCGGCGGCGTTCGCCGGCTCCACCGTCAGCCGGACCTCGCGCACGCCCTCGGCGCGCAGCCGGCGCAGCACCTCCAGCATCAGCCACCGGCCCAGGCCCCGCCCGCGCTGGTCCCGGGTCACGCCCAGGCTCATGATCCAGCCCTGGTGGCCGTCCGAGGAGACGGGGAACAGCACGTAGCCGTGCAGCCGTTCCCCGTCGTCCAGGACCAGCAGCCGGTCGCCGTGGAGGTCGTACAACTGCCGCAGCACGAAGTAGGGGTAGGGCTCCTCGGGAAACGCCTCGCGGTCCACGCGCACGAGTTCGGGCAGGTCGGCCTCGGTGACGCCTCTCATCGTCAGGGGCCGGTCGATGAACGCCCGGTCGCGGAAGAAGACAGGGCCGACGCGGCCGCTGTACGAAGGGAAACGTTCCTCTGGAAGAGCCGCCATGCCGCCCCCTGCGGGTTAGGGCCAGGTGCGCGTTGACACTCGTACGGGTGGTACGGGCGACACGCGAGGTGTCTGCCTTTCGGGTGTGTTCGGCAGAGTTCCGACCATCTTGAGCGGGACAATCCGGCCGTTCAAGGCCGGATCAGGTCGCGGGAATCCATTCGCCACCGTGCGCCCCCGGTGCGCCCCGCAGGGCCCTTTGTTTGTCACATTTGCGCGCGGGGGATCCCTCGCGCCCCCGGCGTTGGTACCGTTGAAGAATGACCTTGAGATCCTCGGGGGATGCCCAGCTGAATGCGGATGTGTCCTGGGCGGCATTCGACCCGATCGCCTACGTTGATCACAACTACCGCGACTTACAGGCGGAGGACGCGGAGATCCTTTCTGTCATCCGGGATCATTTCGGCGATCATTTTCCGAAGCGTGGTGAACGACCCGTTTCGGGTATCGACGTCGGCGCCGGCGCGAATCTCTACCCCGCGCTCGCCATGCTGCCCTGGTGCGACGAGATCACGCTCTTCGAGCGCTCCTCGGCCAACGTCCGCTACCTGCGCTCCCAGGTGGGCTCCTACGACGGCAACTGGGACCAGTTCTGGCGCGTGCTGTGCAAGAACGACGCCTACGGCGCCCTCGACATGGACCCGAGGGCCCGGTTCCGCGATGTCGTCGGGGTGGAGGAGGGCGACCTCTTCGAGCTCGTGCGGCACGAGGGCCGGTGGTCGATGGGGACCATGTTCTTCGTCGCCGAGTCGATGACCACCTCCCGCGAGGAGTTCGACCGGGGCGTGGAGTGCTTCCTGCGCGCCCTCGCTCCCGGTGCGCCGTTCGCCGCCGCCTTCATGGAGCATTCCAAGGGTTATCACGCGGGTGAGCAATTCTTCCCGGCCTGTGACGTGGGCGAGCCCGAGGTGAACGCGAGTCTGGCGCGATTCGCGGTCGACTTCACGACCGAGCGCCTGAAATCCTCGGCAGCCCTGCGGGACGGATATTCCGGAATGATCGTCGCCTGCGGCCGGCGGAATTCGGATTCTCGCATTCCGCCGCTGGGTGCCTGAGGCCTCGCCGCCCGAAACGCTTGGGTGACTGAAAACAGAAGAGGGATTTTTCCTCAATTCGATGGCAGTGCGGCCTGTGTGAGGGGCATGGGATGCAGATCAAGCCACGCCAGCATCTGCTGGACATCTGGCAGGCGCTCGGTCGCCACTCGTTCGAGGGCGGAGGGTGGAACTGGGGTGAATGGGGCGGCGAGAGCAGCGTCGCCGACGCGGAGCGGCTGCTCTGCCTGTTCTATCCGGCCACGGAGATCCCCGCGTTCCGGCTCGACGATCCGGACACCACCCAGGACGACGTCCAGCAGGTGCTGAAGAAGGCCGGCGGCAGGCTGGACATTCCGGCCAACCTCGTCACCGCCGCCGCCGAGTTCATGCGCACCCACACCGGCGAGGACAAACGGCCCACCTTCGCCGGGGGTTACTACTTCGGCGCCCGCGACCAGACCGAGGAACTCACCGAGGAGCAGCGCCAGCTCGGCGTCGTCGACTCCTACTCGATGTCCATCACGCTGTGCCTGGCCACCCTCGGCTTCCTCAAGATCTACGAGAGCAAGACCCGGCGCACCGACATCAGGGAGACCATCGCCGAGCTGCGCTCCGCCACCAGTGCCCGGCTCACCGCGGCCATGGTCAGCCTGCTGCGCTCCTTCACCGTCAACGTCTTCGACACCGACGCCTCCCAGGGCCAGACCCTGTGCGAACTCCTCGGCCAGGGACGGCTCTCGCAGCGCCAGGTGCTGAAGAAGTTCCAGGACCGCTTCCGGCCGCTGCGGGCCGCGATCGTGGAGAGCCTCCAGCTCGGTATCGACGTCCAGGAAGGCCTGAAGGACGAGAGCCAGCTCTTCGAGTGCGGCTGGGCCTGGTCCCTGGTGAAGGACGCCCCCGAGGTCGAGACCGACGAACCCATCGGACCCCAGCCCGAGGGCGTCGCCAACGCGGTGCCGTATCTGTACTTCACCGTGGTCGCCCTCGACGGCATCCAGGACCTGTTCTCCGACCGGACCCTCACGCTCGGCCTGCTCAACACCGAGCAGCAGAGGCTCGCCGAGGCGCTGCGACTGCGCTGGGAGCTGACCCAGCAGTACTGGTCCCGCATCGCCCGCTTCGACGCCGAGCGCTGGCCCCTGGAGGACATCCCCTGGCGTACGACCGGACAGAAGCTGGAGTCCGAGTACTTCTCCCTCTCCGTCGCCGCCATCCTCGTGCACGACCTGATGCGGCGACGGGCCACCGACGACGACCTCAACCGCACGGTCACCATCATGGAGCGCCTCGCCGAACGCGGCCGCATCACCAGCCGTATGACGATGGACGACCCCATGGTCCACACCCTGCACAACATCGGTGTCGCCCTGCCCCTCCAGGGCAGTGAGCGGGTCGGGCCGGCCATGACCTGGTCCATGAGCGACTTCTCGGCGCAGCTGCTCAAGCGGACCGTCCAACTGTGCACGCTCTCGCGGAACCTGGCCTCGCACGACCGGCTGCTCGGGCTCGCCGAGGCCGTCTTCGACCACATGTGGCGCCGCCGGATCCGCGAGGGCGAGGGCGCGGGCCTGTGGGACAACGTGCACGCCGCCTACCCCGAGGCCGACATCCAGAAGCGGCGCGTCCCGGTGTCCTGGAGCATCACCGAGCGCGTCACCGAGGTCATGGTCCAGGCCCACCAGATGTACCAGCAGCCGCCGATCCGCAGCATCGAACTGATCGAGCTGGCCAAGGCGTTGCTCTCCGAGGCCGCCCATCTGCTCGGCAACGAACAGATGGAACCGGCGCCCAAGGACGACGGCCGGCACGGCATGCAGCTGCGCAACATCGAGGTCAAGCTGCGCCGCGCCCGCGCCCTGGTGGACGAACAGCCCGGCACCTCCTACTCGTTGGCCCTGGACGTCCTCGGACAGCTCGACGCCCTCGGCCGGGCGCGCGAAGCCGCGGCCCAGGGAGTGTGACCTCGTGCTGATCTTCGCCGCCTCCGACAAGGGAGGCACCGGCCGCTCCGTCACCAGCGCCAACCTCGCCTACCACCGGGCGCTGGCCGGGGACGATGTCTGCTACCTGGACTTCGACTTCGGCTCGCCCACCGCCTCCGCCGTCTTTGACGTGCCCGACGCCCGCCAGGCCGCCGAGGACCGCGGACTGCACTCCTATCTCATCGGCGAGGTCGGCGAACCGGTCCGGGTCGACGTCTGGGCGGACACCGAGCACCGCGTCCTGCGCAACCGGCCGCCGGGATCGGGCCGGCTCGTGCTGATGCCGGGCGACCTCAGCGGCGGCGAGTTCGCCACCGACGACGACAACCTCCGCCGCTGCGTGGATCTGCTGCTGCGGCTCAACTCCGAGTTCGACCTGATCGTCGTCGACCTCAGCGCGGGACGCTCGTACGCCGTCGACATGGCCCTGGAGGCCACCTCGCAGCCGGAGCTGCGGAGCGTCGAGGCGCGCTGGCTGATCTTCCACCGGTGGACCCGGCAGCATGTGACGGCCGCCGCCGGACTGGTCTTCGGCAAGCGCGGGATCGTCGCCGGCGGAGTCGCCCGCGGCCATGACGAGGACACCCTGCGCGGCTCCATCCGGTTCGTCCGGGCCGCCGTACCCGACCCCAAGTCCGCGCTGTGGTCGCAGGTGTCGGCCACCCAGTCGGCGTGGATGCGCGAGTGCGACCGCGATCTGAAGCAGCTCGCCTCCTCCCACGGCATCGGCTACAGCCAGGTCCTGGGCGCCGTACCCCTCGAACCGGTGCTCCAGTGGCGGGAGCAGCTCATCACCGACGAGGACGTGCTCGACAGCCAGATCGCCAACATGGAGACCTGGAAGGCGCTCAGTGACCTGGCCGGCCGGCTCACCGAGGACTGGGAGCAGGCATGAGCGACGTCGTCTTCCAGGAGACCAGCGCCGAGCCGCGCACCCAGTCCGTGCCGCTGTCCCACCTCTCGCTGGAGCTCGGCCACCTCTACATGGAGGACTTCGAGGCCGGTCCCAAACGGCTCGGCGAGCACTTCGCCGAGGTGCGGCTCTGGGTGGAGGCCGCCCGTGCCTCCGCCGCCCGCCGGGTCGGCGCGGGCCGGCCCAGGATCAGCACCTGCTTCCTCGTCGACGACTACTTCAGCCGCTTCTCCACCCCGGCCGAACTCGTCCCGCTGATCCTCAAGGAGGCGGAGGAGGCCGGGCTCACCATCGACTACCTGGCCCGCGAGTCCGGCTGCGCGGTCGACGGCCGGATCGAGCTCGCCGAGTCCGTGATGCACCGGCTCGTCGAATCCCCGCCGCCCGGCTCCTCCGGCCACCGCCCGCCCGTCAGCCGCACCGGCTGGCTCGCCAACGGCCAGCGCAGCCCCGGCCGGGGCGCCGCCCTCTCCGAGGTCACCGCCTGGCAGCCGCCCCAGGAGACGGCGGCCCGCAACCACTCCGTCTTCATGGACGTGGAGCTGTGGTCCGACAAGGACGGCCGGCGCCAGTGGTCCTGCCCCTTCCTGGCCGCCGTATGGCAACTGGCCCGGCTCGGACTCCTGCGCCACCTCGGCGAACCCGTGCTGACCCCGAAGCCCTGGGACGGCGGCGACTTCCCGCACGACTGGGACCGGCTGCCGTCGCTGCTCCGGCTCACCCCGGACGCGGATCCGTTCAGCGCGTACCGCACCTGCACCCTGATGCCCAACCGCTTCCTCGCCGTGGAGGACGCGGTCCGGCTGATCCTGGACCAGATAGACGTGGACGCCAAGGCCCTGGAGCAGGTCGAGAAGCGCTCCCGCGGCGAGCGGGTCGAGGTGCCCGCCGCGGTCGCCCAGCGCGCCTCCTACGTCTTCTACGAGGAGCCGTCCGGCTCCGGGGAGCCCGCCGACCTCATCGCCGAAGGGACCTGAGGTGACGGCCCCCGGACAGTCGGCGCGTCCGGTCCTCGTCTGCGGCGAGGTGCGCACCTGTCTGCTGCCGTCCTTCCAGGCGCTGGACGGCCGGGCCGCCGCCCAGTTGCTCCGGCTGCGCGCCGACGAGCACGTCCGGGTCTCCGAGCGGCCCAATCTGTACGTCCGTTCGCCCGAGGTGCTGACCGGCGTGGACTGCAAGCTGCCCACCGCCAACGGTGCCCGGGTGCGGGCCGTCGGCACGGTGGCCGCCCGTGCCGCGCTCACCGAGGGCCGGGTGCTCCAGGCGACCGCGTACTTCAGTGCCCCGGCCACCGGGCCCGATCTGCGGCGGCCTTGGGGGCAGTACCTGGTCCGGCCCGGGCTGGTCGAGCCGTTCGGCAAGCTGCCCGAGCAGGCCACCGCCGAGGGCGTGCTGCGCGGCGCCGGTCGCGGTGAGCTGGACCTCGGGACGATCGCCGAGGGACTGCTCGCCCAGCTCACGCGCCATCCTCTGCTCGACCACAAGGTGCCCTTCAAGTCCCGCCGTACGCACCTGCGGTGGACCGCGCGCCGGGCCCCGGCCGGTCAGGGTCCGGCGCTGACCCGTTTCACGCTGGCCGAGGACGGGCTGCGGACCGTGGAGATGCGGCTGCCGGAGGACGTCCCGGCGGGCGCGGCGGCGGGTCTGTGCGAGGACCTCGCGCTGCACGACTGGCTGCTCACGACCGTCGTGCACATGCTGGACAACAGCCGGCTCGGCGCGGCGGACGGGCCCTCGGCGGTGCTCGCGCTGCGCCCTGCCGTCGATCACCTGCTGCATCTGTGGATGCCGCGCGCCCATGTGGACCGCACGCTGGGTCATCTCTGGGACGAGCTGGAGGAAGAACCGGGCTTCACCCGCCAGTGGCGGAGCCTCGTCCAGCGGATCCGCGACCAACTTGCCGTCCAGACCATTCCGTTGCTGCACCAGGCGCTGAGCACGCGCTGAGGGGCGGGCGGACGACATCACCCGACGGGGGAATTATGAACGGAGCGACGACAGGAGACGTAAGGACGGCACCACCGCCTCAGGACGAACGCGGCTCGAAGCTGTTCCGCAAGACGCTGGTCACGGTCTTAGTGGCGACAGGAACGTTCTTCCTGACCAATGTCCTCACCCCGGACGCGAGCGAGCAATGGCAGTGGACGATGCCCGTGGTGGTGGGCAGCGCCGTGCTGATCATGCAGTATCTGGTCGATTTCGGTGAACGCCTGGAGGCCGTGGAGGAGGCCCAGAAGCGCCGGATCCGCGGGATGCGGGACAGTCTCGCCGAGCATCACCGCGAGATGCGGTCGGCGGTCGACGAGAGCTTCGCGAAGATCAACGCGGCGACCGAACTGTTCAGCCAGGTGGACCGTTCCGTGCTGCGCTCCGACGGGGTGACCAGGCTCGCCCGTAAGTACACGCAGGTCGGCGAGCACGGTTCGGAGATCGTGAAGCGGTTCGCGCAGGAGGAGATCGCCAGCCTCGCCCGGCTCATGGAGAGCCTCAGCAACGGCACGGCGGACTGTCCCGGCGAGAACAACGAGTGGCTGATCGACCTGACCGCGTGCACGAAGAAGACGCTCTACGCCATCAGTACCTCCGTCGACCGGGACTTCTGGTCCAGTGGCCCCGGCAAGCGGTACCTGGTCGCGCAGGACGACGCGATCAGGAAGCGGGGCGTGGAGATACGGCGGCTCTTCCTCGTCGACAGCCCGGAGGAGATCACCGAGAACCTGCGCAAGCTGTGCGAGAGACAGCGCAGGTACGGCATCGACGCACGAATCGTCGACCAGTCCGAGCTGGACATCGCGCCGGTGGCGTCGGTGAGCGACTTCATCATCTTCGACGGCGAGCTGTGCTACGAGATCGAGCCCGATGTGCGGGCGGCGCCCACCAAGACCACGCTGAAGATGACGCCGGACCATGTCTCGGAACGCATCGAGCGCTTCGACGCCCTCTGGGAGGCCAGCAGTTCCGAGTGATCTTCCCGAGTGTAGGCGCGGAGCGTCGTCAGGGGGATGCGAAGAGTGAAACAGGGGAGGCCGGGGGAACCAACGGGACGGAAAGCAGTGTGAGCAGCGGGGAAGGAATGACTGCGGTGAAGCCACCCGTCGGTTCGTACGTCGTCGACACCCGGTCCGGCAGGATCGGCATCGTCATGGGCCACGAGGGCCCGTACGTCCAGCTCAGACCGTACGGCGGCGGCTGCGAGTGGGACGCGGCGCCGGATTCCGTACGCCATGCCACCCCCGCCGAGCGGGCCGGCGCGACCACCGCCAGCCCCGGGCCACGCAGCCGCGGTGAGGTTCCTTGACGCGGGGCGTTAGGGTGCGGCGGCATGGGTTTGTGGAGTTGGCGGAAGAGGGGCCCCAAGACGGTCCGCCGGTATCCCGTGCCGCTCACCGCGCACCAGTTGTGGATGGTGTCCCTGAGCGCGCCGGTCAGCCGGGACGGGAACGCCTCGCGGACCACGCTGTACCCGTTCACGCGCATCGACGACGACAGCGCGCGGCGCTGGCTGGCCGAGCAGTGGGGGATCACCTCGCGCGCGGAGCTGGTCGACCGCCTCGACGACCTGTCCCGCACCGGGTACCGGGCACGGGCGCACCGGCTCACCGGGGTCTCGCCGCTCGCCTGGGACGCCGCCCTGTACGTCGACATCTCGCGCCGCGGGTTCGGCTGCGGGCTGCTCCACGAGGGCGACGCGTGGACCGCGCTGAAGAACATCGTGCCGTCGGTGGTGGGGACGTACGGATCCTGGCGCGAGTACGCCGACCACTACCTGCTCGGCCGCAAGGTCTGGCAGGACGGCCTGCGCGGCACCCCTGACGCGGGCTTTCCCGCCCCACAAGCGACGGCCGACGCCCACCTGCGCTCCCTCCTGGACCCGGCGAACCGCTCCAGCCCCTGGAACCAGGCCCCCTGGACCACCATCAACCACCCAGACCGCCCCCGCCGACCCGACAGCCCTCTCGACGGCGCCCGCTGATCCGTCAGTCCTCTCGACGGCCGCCCGCTGATCCGTGAGCGCTCTCGACGGCGCCCGCTGATCTATCAGCCACCCCGACCGCCCCGCTGATCCGGCAGCCCCCTCGACGGCGCCCGCTGATTCGTCAGCCCTCCGACCGCCCCCGCTGACCCGTCAGCCACCCCGACCGCCCCCGCTGCTTCCTGGCGTACGCGAGAATGGCCCCATGAGTCTGTTCCGCGACGACGGCATCGTCCTGCGCACCCAGAAGCTGGGTGAGGCGGACCGGATCATCACGTTGCTCACTCGTGGGCACGGGCGGGTGCGGGCCGTGGCTCGCGGAGTGCGGCGGACGAAGTCGAAGTTCGGGGCGCGGCTCGAGCCGTTCTCCCATGTCGACGTGCAGTTCTTCGCGCGGGGGAGCGAGCTGATCGGGCGCGGGCTGCCGCTGTGCACGCAGAGCGAGACCATCGCGCCGTACGGCGGGGGGATCGTGAGCGACTACGCCCGTTACACCGCCGGCACGGCGATGCTGGAGACCGCCGAGCGGTTCACCGACCACGAGGGCGAGCCGGCCGTGCAGCAGTACCTGCTGCTCGTCGGGGCGCTGCGGACGCTGGCCCGCGGGGAGCACGCGCCGCACCTTGTTCTCGACGCCTTCCTGCTGCGGTCGCTCGCCGTCAACGGCTACGCCCCGAGCTTCGGAGACTGTGCGAAGTGCGGTATGCCAGGACCGAACCGTTTCTTCTCGGTGGGCTCCGGGGGCTCGGTCTGCGTCGACTGCCGGGTGCCCGGTAGCGTCGTACCCTCACCGCAGACCCTGGAACTGCTCGGTGCGCTGCTTACGGGAGACTGGACGACCGCCGACGCCTGTGAGCCGCGGTACGTCCGGGAGGGCAGCGGGCTGGTCTCCGCCTACCTGCACTGGCATCTGGAGCGCGGGCTGCGGTCGCTGCGGTACGTGGAAAAGTAAGGCAATCAAGGGAGTCGAGGGGCACATGGTCGTACGCGGGATCCTGGGGCGGCAGCGCCGGGACTACAAGGCGCCGGAACCGCATCCGTCCGGGGCCCGTGCGCCGAAGCTCCCGGGCGAGCTGATCCCGAAGCATGTGGCGATCGTCATGGACGGGAACGGCCGCTGGGCCAAGGAGCGCGGGCTGCCGCGGACCGAGGGGCACAAGGTCGGCGCCGAGCGGGTGCTGGACGTGCTCCAGGGCGCGATCGAGATGGGCGTCGGCTCGATCTCGCTGTACGCCTTCTCGACGGAGAACTGGAAGCGCTCGCCGGACGAGGTGCGCTTCCTGATGAACTTCAACCGCGACTTCATCCGCAAGACCCGGGACACGCTCGACGGGCTGGGCGTGCGGGTGCGGTGGGTCGGGCGGATGCCCAAGCTGTGGAAGTCGGTCGCCAAGGAGCTCCAGATCGCGCAGGAGCAGACGAAGGACAACGACAGGCTGACGCTGTACTTCTGCATGAACTACGGCGGCCGGGCGGAGATCGCGGACGCGGCGCAGGCGATGGCCGAGGACGTGCGCGCCGGGCGGCTCGACCCGTCGAAGGTCAGCGAGAAGACCTTCGCGAAGTACCTGTACTACCCGGACATGCCGGACGTGGACCTGTTCCTGCGGCCCAGCGGCGAGCAGCGGACGTCCAACTACCTGCTCTGGCAGAGCGCCTACGCCGAGATGGTCTTCCAGGACGTCCTGTGGCCGGACTTCGACCGGCGCGACCTGTGGCGGGCGTGCGTGGAGTTCGCGTCCCGGGACCGGCGGTTCGGCGGGGCGATCCCGAACGAGGAACTGCTGGCCATGGAGGGCAAGCAGAGTTGAGGCTCGTACGGGGGTGCGCGGCGGGCCTGGTGTTCGGGTTCGCCGCGCTCGTCGTGCTGTTCTCCTTCGGCGGCACCATCGAGATGGAGACCTTCCCCGGGCTGCGGGAGAACATGGCCCCGCTGGTCGTCCACATGCTCGTGTTCGCCGCGCTGGTGTCCGTCGGAGCGCTTGCGCTGGCCGGCCGGCGGTCCCGGGCGGGATGGATCGCCGTCTGCTGCCTGGCCGCTCTCATGGGGCTGCGGATGTGGACGCTGACGCCGATGCTGCACTGCTGGTCCTACGACAGCGTGGGCCGCCTGGACGACGGCTCCTACTACTGCGTGAACCGGGGGAACTCCGGCGCCTGAGGCCCGCTCACGCCGCGGCGCACAGCGCGCAGGTGCCGAAGATCTCCACCGTGTGGGCCACGTTCACGTACCCGTGCTCGGCCGCGATCGACTCGGCCCACTTCTCCACCGCGGGGCCCTCCACCTCGACGGCCTTGCCGCAGACGCGGCAGACCAGGTGGTGGTGGTGTTCGCCGGAGGAGCAGCGGCGGTAGACGGACTCGCCGTCGGAGGTGCGCAGGACGTCGACCTCGCCGGCCTCGGCGAGGGACTGGAGCGTGCGGTAGACCGTCGTCAGCCCGACCGAGTCGCCCTTGTGCTTGAGCATGTCGTGCAGTTCCTGCGCGCTGCGGAACTCGTCGACCTCGTCCAGGGCCGCCGCAACGGCGGCCCGCTGCCGGGTGGAACGGCCCTTCACGGGCGGTCCAGCGGTCGTCACGGGGTGCCTCCTCAGGTCTGCCTGCCGGGCCATTGTGCCAGCCCGGGCTGTCGGCGCGGTCAGGCGCCGACCTTTCCGCCGCTGCCCCGACCGGCCGGAATCACACACTCCGCCGGGTCACCGGCGCCCTGTGCGGCGGCCAGGGCCCGCGCGCGTCGCCGGGCCAGCGGCGCGGCCAGCGCGGTCAGCAGGATGAAGGCCCCGATGGTCAGCAGCACGATCGTCGCGCCGGGCGGCACGTCCTGGTAGTACGAGGTGACCGTGCCGCTGATCGTCACGGT
Organism: Streptomyces sp. NPDC043726; assembly: GCF_056436565.1. Taxonomy (NCBI): domain Bacteria; kingdom Bacillati; phylum Actinomycetota; class Actinomycetes; order Kitasatosporales; family Streptomycetaceae; genus Streptomyces; species Streptomyces sp. NPDC043726. The sequence continues at coordinate 381,374 of NZ_JBWKCI010000010.1, read as the reverse complement.
GACGCCGATGGCCACCGCGATGGCGAAGGTCGCGGCGAAGCTGCGGCTCAGCTGCTGGGCGGCGGCCACCGGGACGACCATCAGCGCGGAGACCAGCAGCAGGCCGACCACGCGCATCGCGACCGTGACGGTCACCGCCGCCGTGACCGCCGTCAGCAGGTTCAGGGCCCGCACCGGCAGGCCGGTGACCCGCGCGAACTCCTCGTCCTGGCTCACCGCGAACAGTTGGCGGCGCAGACCGAGGGTGACCAGGACCACGAAGGCCGCCAGCACGCAGATCGCCGTGACGTCGGACTCGCTCACCGTCGACAGGGAGCCGAAGAGGTACGAGGTCAGGTTGGCGTTGGAGCCCGTGGGCGCGAGGTTGATGAACATCACGCCGCCGGCCATACCGCCGTAGAAGAGCATCGCGAGGGCGATGTCGCCGCGGGTCTTGCCGTACCAGCGGATCAGTTCCATGAGGACCGCGCCGACGACGGAGACCAGGGTCGCCATCCACACGGGGGACCAGGAGAGCAGGAAGCCGAGGCCGACGCCGGTCATCGCGACGTGGCCGATGCCGTCGCCCATCAGGGCCTGGCGGCGCTGGACCAGGTAGATGCCGACCGCGGGGGCGGTGATGCCGACCAGGACGGCGGCGAGCAGAGCCCGCTGCATGAAGGCGTAGTCGAGGATTTCCATCAGCTCAGCAGTCCCGTGCGGATCGGTTCGGCGCCCGCGGGTGCGTGCGGGTGGACGTGGTCGTGGCCGGGCAGCGCGTGCTGGCCGACGGCCTTCGGCGGGGGCCCGTCGTGCAGCACGCAGCCGTCGCGCAGCACCACCGCGCGGTCGATCAGCGGCTCCAGGGGGCCCAGTTCGTGCAGGACGAGCAGGACGGTCGTACCGGCCGCGACCTGTTTGCGCAGGGTCTCGGCCAGCACTTCCTGGCTGGCCAGGTCGACGCCCGCCATCGGCTCGTCCATGATCAGCAGTTCGGGTTCGGCGGCGAGCGCGCGGGCTATGAGCACGCGCTGGTGCTGGCCGCCGGAGAGCGCGTCCACGGAGTCCTTCGCGCGGTCCGCCATGCCGACCAGCTCCAGCGCCCGGCGCACGGCCTCGCGGTCCGCCTTGCGCAGCAGGCCGAAGCGGGCGCGCGAGAGGCGCCCCGAGGAGACGACCTCGGTCACCGTGGCCGGGACGCCGCCCGCGGCGGTGGTGCGCTGGGGGACGTAGCCGATCCGGTGCCAGTCGCGGAAACGGCGGTGCGGGGTGCCGAACAGCTCGATCTCGCCGGCGTTCGTCTGCACCTGGCCGATGACGCTGCGCACGGCGGTCGACTTGCCGGAGCCGTTGGCGCCGAGCAGCGCGACGACCTCACCGCGCGAGACGGTGAGGTCGATACCGCGCAGGACGGGCCGCGAGCCGAGGTCGGCGCGGACACCGCGCAGGGATATGACGGACTCGCTCACGAGGGCCTCCGGGTTGGTCACTTGGCGCCGAGGGCGGTCTGGAGCGCCTTGAGGTTGGCGTCCATGACCTGGATGTAGTCGTCGCCCGCGGACTCGTCGGTGATGCCCTCGATCGGGTCGAGGACGGCCGTCTCGAGGTTCGCGTCGGAGGCGAGGGTCTTCGCGGTCTTGTCGCTGACGAGCGTCTCGTAGAACACGGTGGTGACGCCGTCGGCCTTGGCCATCTTCTCGAGTTCCTTCACCCGGGCCGCGCTCGGCTCGGACTCCGGGTCGAGGCCGCTGATGGCCTCCTCGGTCAGGCCGTAGCGCTCGGCGAGGTAGCCGAAGGCGGCGTGCGTGGTGATGAAGACCTTGGAGTCGGTGTTCCTCAGCCCGTCCTCGAACCGGGTGTCGAGGTCGTTGAGCTTCTTCACCAGGGCCGCGGTGTTCTTCTTGTAGTCGGCGGCGTGGTCCGGGTCGGCCTTCTCGAAGGCCTTGCCGACGCCCTCGGCGACCTCGGCGTACTTCACCGGGTCGAGCCAGATGTGCGGGTCCTTCCCGCCCTCTTCGTGGTCGTGGCCGTGCTCTTCTTCCTCGTGCTCCTCCGCGTGGCCGCCGACCTCGGTGCCGTGCTCCTCCAGGGAGGTCAGCGTGGTGGCGTCGATCTTCGTGGCGACCTCGGACTGGGAGATCGCCTCGTCGACGGAGGGCTGCAGGCCCTTGAGGTAGAGGGCCGCGTCGGACTCCTGGAGCTGCGCGGTCTGCTTGGCGCTGATCTCCAGGTCGTGCGGTTCCTGGCCGGGCTCGGTGAGGCTGGTGACGTTGACGTGGTCACCGCCGATCTGCTCGGCGAGGTAGGCCATCGGGTAGAACGACGCGACGACGTCGAACTTCTCCGTGTTGCCCGCGGCCGCGCTGTCGGAGCAGGCGGAGAGAGTGCCGAGACCGAGAGCGGTGGCCGCCGCGATCGCGATCCCGGATATGTGGTGTCGTCGTACGTTCATGACTCTCATTTTCAGCAAAGATGGAAATGATTGTCAACAACCGTGATGGGCGGTCCACAGAGCGCTACCGATTTGGTCGAGGGGGAGTGCCCGCCGGTACGCTGAGGCATTCGCTGCCGTCCATTCGTCATGAAGAGAGCACCGTGGCCGCCGACAAGATCGACACCATCGTCAGCCTGAGCAAGCGCCGTGGCTTCGTTTTCCCTTGCAGTGAGATCTACGGCGGTCAGCGCGCCGCCTGGGACTACGGACCGCTGGGTGTCGAGCTCAAGGAGAACCTCAAGCGTCAGTGGTGGCGCTACATGGTGACGTCGCGCGAGGACGTGGTCGGTCTCGACTCGTCCGTGATCCTGGCCCCCGAGGTCTGGGTGGCCTCCGGTCACGTCGCCACCTTCACGGACCCGCTGACCGAGTGCACCTCCTGTCACAAGCGGTTCCGCGCCGACCACCTGGAGGAGGCCTACGAGGCCAAGCACAACCGCCTCCCGGAGAACGGCCTCGCGGACGTCAACTGCCCCAACTGCGGCAACAAGGGCCAGTTCACCGAGCCCAAGCAGTTCTCGGGTCTGCTCTCCACCCACCTCGGCCCGACCCAGGACAGCGGCTCGGTCGCCTACCTGCGCCCGGAGACGGCCCAGGGCATCTTCACCAACTTCGCACAGGTGCAGGTCGCTTCGCGCAAGAAGCCGCCGTTCGGCATCGCGCAGATGGGCAAGTCCTTCCGCAACGAGATCACGCCCGGCAACTTCATCTTCCGCACCCGCGAGTTCGAGCAGATGGAGATGGAGTTCTTCGTCAAGCCGGGCGAGGACGAGAAGTGGCAGGAGTACTGGATGGAGCAGCGCTGGAACTGGTACACCGGCCTGGGCCTGCGCGAGGAGAACATGCGGTGGTACGAGCACCCGAAGGAGAAGCTCTCCCACTACTCCAAGCGCACCGCTGACATCGAGTACCGCTTCCAGTTCGGCGGCAACGAGTGGGGCGAGCTGGAGGGTGTCGCCAACCGCACCGACTACGACCTCGGCGCGCACTCCAAGGCCTCCGGCCAGGACCTCGCCTACTACGACCAGGAGGCCCAGGAGCGCTGGACGCCGTACGTCATCGAGCCGGCGGCCGGTGTCGGCCGGGCGATGCTGGCGTTCCTGCTCGACGCCTACGTCGAGGACGAGGCGCCGAACGCCAAGGGCAAGATGGAGAAGCGCACGGTGCTGCGCCTGGACCACCGCCTCGCCCCGGTGAAGGTCGCGGTGCTCCCGCTGTCCCGCAACGCCGACCTGTCCCCGAAGGCCAAGGGCCTGGCCCAGGCGCTGCGCCAGCACTGGAACATCGAGTTCGACGACGCCGGCGCCATCGGCCGCCGCTACCGCCGCCAGGACGAGATCGGCACGCCGTACTGCGTGACGGTCGACTTCGACACCCTGGACGACAACGCGGTCACCGTCCGCGAGCGCGACTCGATGAAGCAGGAGCGCGTGTCCCTGGACCAGATCGAGGGCTACCTGGCCTCCCGCCTGATCGGCTGCTAGTCACCGAAGGTCGATGAAAACCCCGGTTCCGTCACGGATGTAACGGAACCGGGGTTTCGCCCATCCTGGGCGCATTCGGCTCCGAAGTGCAGGACGTGCGGGGCCCACCGGGGGCCGCGCGTCCTTTACGGGGGCATCATGCGCAAGCAAGCAGTCATCGGGGCGGCCGTCCTGGCCCTGGCCGTCGGTTCCGTCGGCTATGTCGCGGCGAGCGACGGCGGCGGGCGGGACGGGTCGTCGGTCTCCACCCAGACCGGTTCCGGGGCCGGGTTCGCGGGCGCCGCGGGCGACCGGCTCCGCGCGGTCGGCCTGACCGCAGACCAGCGGCTCGTCAGCTTCCGCGTCGACCGTCCCGGCACCGTCCTGCCGCTGGGCAGGGTCAGCGGCCTCAAGGGCGACACCAAGCTCGTCGGCATCGACTACCGGGTGCAGAACAACAAGCTGTACGGCGTCGGCGACCGGGGCGGGATCTACACGGTCCGCGAGATCGGCGCCAAGGCGACCAAGGTCTCCCAGCTCAGCACCGCTCTGCAGGGCAGTTCCTTCGGCGTCGACTTCAACCCGGCCGCCAACCGGCTCCGGGTGATCAGCGACACCGGCCAGAACCTCCGGCACAACATCGACGACCCCGCCGGCGCGCCCGCCGCGGGCAGCACCGCCGTCGACGGCACCCTCACCAACCCGCCGGTCCCGCCCGCGACGACCGGTACGACCGCGACCGGCGTGACGGGGGCGGCGTACACCAACAACGACCTCAGCGCCGCCACCGCCACCACCCTCTTCGACCTCGACACCGCCCAGGACCGGATCTCCGTGCAGTCCCCGGCGAACGCCGGCAGCCTCGCTCCCACCGGCGGGCTCGGCACGGACGCCCCGTCCGACTCCGGCTTCGACATCCACAGTTCGCCGAGCCGGGGCACCAACACCGGCTACGCGGTGACCGGTTCGCGCCTCTTCCGCGTCGACGTCCTCACGGGGGCGGCCACCTCCACCGGGTCCTTCCCGCCGGGGCGGCAGGTCGTGGACCTCGCGCTACCGCTCCGGCAGGGCTGAGTGGTCCGCCAACCGCGGGCCCGATTGGCCCTGTAAGCGCGCCGGTGACGGGACCAGGGTGGCCGTATGAGCATCGCGTTCCTGCTGACCACCCTGGTCGTCGTCGCCACGCCCGGTACCGGCGTCGTCTACACCCTCGCCGCCGGGCTCTCCTACGGGCGGCGGGCCAGTGTCGTCGCCGCCTTCGCCTGCGCCCTCGGGATCCTGCCGCACATGGTGGCCACGATCACCGGGGTCGCCGCCCTGCTGCACGCCAGCGCCACGGCCTTCCAGATCCTCAAGTACGCCGGGGTCGCCTACCTCCTGTACATGGCCTGGGCCACCCTGCGGGACAAGGAGGCGATCACCGTGCGGCAGGCCTCGGCGCCGGTGTCCGCGGGGCGGATGATCGTCCGGGGTGTGCTGATCAATCTGCTCAACCCCAAGCTGACCATGTTCTTCTTCGCCTTCCTGCCCCAGTTCGTGGACCCGGACGGACCGCGTGCCGTGCCGCGGATGCTGGCGCTCAGCGGGGTGTTCATGCTGGCGACCTTCGTCGTCTTCGCGGTCTACGGCGTGCTCGCCGCCACCGTCCGCAGCAAGGTCGTCTCACGGCCCGGGGTGATGACCTGGCTGCGCCGCAGTTTCGCGGGGTCCTTCGTGGCGCTGGGAGCGAAGCTGGCCTTCACCGCTCGGTAGGCGTGTGGGCGAAGCCGGCTCTCACCGCTCGGTGGGTGTGTGGGCGAAGTCGGCTCTCACCGCTCGGTGGGTGCGTGGGCGAAGCCGGCTCTCACCGCTCGGTAGGCGCGTGGGCGACGGTGAACAGCCGGTCGGTGCCCGGGCTTTCGAGTTCGTCCAGCACCGCGCCGGCCAGATCCTCGGCGCTGATCCAGGAGCGGCCGTCGGCGGAGGTGAGCAGGGTGTCGGTGCCGCGCCGGTGGCGGCCGGTCCGCTCACCCGGCTCCAGCAGGGCGGGCGGCGCGAGATAGACCCAGTCGCGGTGGGCGTGCGCCTCGCAGGCCCGCAGTTGGGCGACCCCGGCGGCGGCGACCGGCCGCACCTCGGCGGGCACGTAGGCGGAGTTGTCGGCGACCAGCAGCGCGGGGTCCCCGGGGCTGCGCAGCACCCCGGCGCCGCCGACCACGAGGGTGCGTATGCCGGTGTCCAGCACCGCACGGGTCGTACCGACGAGGAAGTCCTGGTCGGCCGGCTCGGTCCGTACGGCGACCACCACGGCGTCGGCGCCCGCGAGGGCCTCGCGCAGGGCGTCCGGGTCGCTCGCGTCGACCGCGTACGGCGTCACGTTCGGGTCGTCCGCCGCGGGCTTGCGGGACAGCGCGCGCACCCGGTGTCCGCGGGCGGCGGCCTCGGTGACGACCCGGCTGCCGACCATGCCGGTGGCGCCGAGCACGGCGATGGTCAGGTGCTTGGTCATCGAATCCGCTCTCCTTGTGAACAGGCGTGTCAGATCAGGGGTGTTGAACTGCGCGGCGAGCAGCGCGGCGAGGGCGAGGACGAAGCCGGTGACCTGGAGCGCGCCCAGCGTCTCGCCGAGTGCGAGGCCCACCAGGGTCGCGACCAGCGGGGACAGCAGCACCAACGGGGCGGACGCGCCGACCGGGAGCCGGCCGAGCCCGCGGAACCAGAGCGTGAACGAGATCAGCCCGCCCATGCCGCCGAGCCAGAGGTAGCCGAGGGCGGCCTCGGCGCCGATCGCGGGCGGCGCGCCTTCGAGGACGGCGGTGAGCGGAAGCAACACCAGCCCGCCGACCGTCAGTTGCCAGCCCGCGAGGGTCATCGGACCGACCCCGGCGGGCCGCCCCCACCGCTTGGTCAGGACGACTCCGGCCGCCATGCCCGCCGTACCGCCGAGACCCGCGAGCACGCCCGCCGCGTCCAGCCGGGCCTCCGGACCGAGCACCACGAGCCCCACGCCGAGGACGCCGAGCACGCCCCAGCTCCACGCCCAGGCCGTGGCCCGCTGGTGGAGCAGGGGGATGGCCAGCCCGGCGACCAGCAGCGGCTGGACCGCGCCGAGAGTGCCGGCCACGCCTCCGGGCAGGCGTTCCGCCGCCACGAACAGCAGCGGGAACAGAGCGCCGATGTTCAGGGTGCCGAGCACCGCGGCCTTCCACCACCAGTCGCCGCGCGGCAGGACCCGGGTGAACGCCAGCGCCAGCAGCCCGGCGGGCAGGGCCCGCAGCACGGCGGCGAACAACGGGTGCCCGGGCGGCAGCAGCTCCGTGGTCACGGCGTAGGTGGTGCCCCATGACGCGGGGGCGAGCGCGGTCAGTGCGACGGTCGAGGCGTGCCGGGCGGAGGAGTTCTGCATGTCCCGCAGTCTCGGCTTCCCACAGTCATGACTCCAAAGCATGGTTGCGATCGCAGCGATGAATGAGAAAGATGCATGAATGGATCTCCAGCAAATGCGGTACGTCGTCGCCGTCGCCGAGACCCGCAACTTCACGCGCGCCGCCGAGCGCTGTGCCGTGGTGCAGTCGTCCCTGAGCCACCGGATCGCCGGTCTGGAACGGGAGTTGGGGGTGAGGCTGTTCGCCCGGACCAGTCGGCGCGTGGAACTGACCAGCGCCGGGGAGGCGTTCCTGGCCGGCGCGCGGGAGTGCCTGGCCGCCGCCGACCGGGCGGCCGCGGACGCCGCCGCGGCGGCCGGGATCGTACGGGGACGGCTCGCCGTCGGTGTCATCGTGACGGCCGCCGCCGTCGACGTGCCGGAGCTGGTGCAGCGCTATCGCGGTCTGCACCCCGAGGTCCGGGTGGTGCTGCGCTCCGGGCGCAGCGACGATCTGGTGGCGGCGATCCGGGACGGGGACCTGGACATCGCCTTCCTCGGACTGCCCGAGGACCAGCGGCCCACCGAGGTGGAGACGCTGATCCTCGATCACGACGAGCATGTGCTGGTGGTGCCGGCCGGGCACCGGCTCGCGGGGGCCCGGCGGGTCGGGCTGGAGGACATCGCCGGTGAGACGTTCGTGGACTTCATGCACGGCACGCCCGCCCGCGCCCAGTCCGATCAGGCGTTCACCGCCGCCGGGCTGGTGCGGGACGTGGCGTACGAGGTCGGCGTCGTCGAGATGATCACCCGGCTGACCGAGCGGGGGCTCGGGGTCGCGCTGCTGCCCTCGGCCTTCGTCCGGCCGCTGGCCGGCCGGAACCCCGGGCTGGCGCTGGTCCCGCTGGTGGACGGGCCGCGCCGCATCGAGGTGCTCGCGTGGAGCCGGTTCAATCCGAGTCCGGCGACGCGGGCGATGCTTGAGGTGCTCGGGGTTCCGGGCGTGCGCCCGGTCAACGGCCCTGGAGCGCCTTGACGTTGTCGCCGAAGGTCCAGTTCTTCGAGCCGTCCCAGTTGATCGACCAGGTCATCAGGCCCTTCAGGGAGGTGCCGTAGTGGCGCCAGGCCTGGGCGACCAGCGACGGTGACATGTAGCCGCCGCCCGCGCCGGACTGGGCGGGCAGGCCCGGGACCTGCTTGTCGTACGGCACCCTGATCGTCGTACCTTGGATCACCAGGCCCCTGTTGAGGCAGTCGGTCTGGGCCACGAAGCCCTGGACGGTGCCGGCCGAGTAGGAGTCGCCGGAGCAGCCGTACATGCTGCCGTTGTAGTACTGCATGTTCAGCCACCACAGGCGGCCGTTGTCGGCGTACTTCTTGATGATCGGCAGGTAGGCGCCCCAGATCGAGCCGTAGACGACGCTGCCGCCGGTGACGTAGGCCGTCTCCGGGGCCATCGTCAGGCCGAAGTTGGCCGGCATGCGGGCCAGGACGCCGTCGATGATGCGGATCAGGTTGGCCTGGGACGTGGACAGTTGGCTGATGTTGCCGCTGCCGATCAGGCCGGTCTCGATGTCGATGTCGATGCCGTCGAAGTTGTACTTCTGCAGGATCGGCACGATGGTCGCGACGAAACGGTCCGCCACGGCGGTGGAGTTGAGGTCGATGCCGGCCGTCGCGCCGCCGATGGAGAGCAGGATCGTCCGGCCCGCCGCCTTCGCCGCGCACATCTCGGCCGGTGTCGCCACCTTCACGCCCGTGTCCATGCCGTCCTCCCACAGCGCCGTGCCGTCGGAGCGGATGACCGGGAAGGCCGCGTTGATCACGTTGTAGCCGTGCGCGCCGATCCGGGAGTCGGTGATCGGGGTCCAGCCGAAGGGCGGATGGACGCCGTTGGCGGCGCCGTCCCAGTTCTCCCAGTAGCCCTGGAGGACCTTTCCGGCGGGCTTGGACTTCACGGCGCAGGTGTCGGCGGCGGTGGCGGGGGGTGCGGCGGGGAGCTGGGTCAGACAGACGGTCGCCACTGCTGCGATGAGCAGGCTGAGGGCGCGGCGGATCATGCGAGGCCTCCCGGTGGGGGTGCGGTGAGGTGTCGTAGGCATGACAGAGCTGTTCGGAATGACTGTGCTCGCGGTCCAGACCTTGCGTCAATAGGTCTGGACCAATTGGGTGCGGGGAGCGGCCTGGCTCGTGAATGACAAATGACAGCTGACAGATATTGAAATCTGTCAGCTGTCATGTCAGGCTGGTTCCATGACCACACAGACACGCACCCTCGGAACCACCGGCCCCAAGGTCTCCGCCCTCGGTCTCGGCTGCATGGGCATGTCCGCGGTGTACGGCGACACGGACCGGGCCGAGTCGATCGCGACGATCCACGCCGCCCTGGAAGCCGGAGTCACCCTGCTCGACACCGGCGACTTCTACGGCATGGGGCACAACGAACTGCTGGTCGGCGAGGCCCTGCGCGCCGCACCCGCCGAGCGCCGCGAACAGGCGCTGATCAGCGTGAAGTTCGGGGCGCTCAGGGACCCGGACGGCGGCTGGAGCGGCTTCGACGGACGGCCCGCGGCCGTGCGCAACTTCGCCGCCCACTCCCTCCAGCGCCTCGGCGTCGACCACATCGACGTCTACCGCATCGCCCGGCTCGACCCGGACGTGCCGATCGAGGAGACCGTCGGCGCCATCGCCGAACTCGTCGAGAAGGGGTACGTCCGGCACATCGGCCTGAGCGAGGTCGGCGCCGACACCATCCGCCGCGCCGCCGCCACCGCCCCGATCTGCGATCTCCAGATCGAGTACTCACTGATCTCCCGCGGCATCGAGGAGGAGGTCCTGCCCACCACCCGCGAGCTGGGCATCGGCATCACCGCCTACGGCGTCCTGTCCCGCGGGCTGATCTCCGGCCACTTCAGCCGCGACCGGCAGCTCGCCGCCGACGACTACCGTTCCGTCTCGCCCCGCTTCCAGGGGGAGAACCTCCGGCACAACCTGAACCTGGTCGAGGCACTGCGCAAGATCGCCGAGCAGAAGGGCGTGACCGTCGCGCAGACCGCCATCGCCTGGGTGCTGTCCCGGGGCGAGGACATCGTGCCGCTCGTCGGCGCCCGGACCCGGCAGCGGCTGGCCGAGTCGCTGGGCGCCCTCGACGTCACCCTGGACGCGGCCGACCTCGCCGCGATCGAGAAGGCGGTGCCGGCGGACGCCGCCGCGGGCGACCGCTACCCGGCGGCGCAGATGGCCCACCTCGGCAGCAGATGAGACCCGAAGGTACGGTCTCTCCATGGCACCGACCTCCGAAGCCCTGACCGCCGAGCGCATCCTCGAGGCCACCGAGGAAGTGCTGCGCCGCCACGGCCCCGCCAAGGCCACCGTGGTGGACGTGGCCCGCGCGCTCGGCGTCAGCCACGGCAGCGTCTACCGGCACTTCCGGACCAAGGCGGCGCTGCGCGAGGCGGTGACCAAGCGCTGGCTGGACCGTACGTCCGAGGTGCTGTCCGGGATCGTCGCCGAGACCGGGCGCGAGCCGGCGTCCCGGCTGGAGGCCTGGCTATTGGCCCTGTTCGAGGCCAAGCGGCACAAGGCCGGGGACGACCCCGAGCTGTTCGCCACGTACACCGTGCTGACCACGGAGAACAGTGACGCGGTCGACGAGCACGTCGACGACCTCACCGGCCAGCTCGCCGAGATCGTCCGCTCGGGGGTGGAGTCGGGCTCTTTCTCCTCCGCCGACCCGCTCACCACGGCCCGCGCCGTCTTCCAGGCCACGGCCCGCTTCCACGACCCCGGCTATCACCGGGAGTGGGAACGGCCGGACGCCCAGAGCGAGTTCGAGGCCGTGGTGGATCTGCTGGTCCGGGGGCTGCGGGCGGGCTGAGGGCTCAGTGGTCCCGGGTCGTCCGGCCCAGGCACGTGGACTGGCCCAGGCCCGGCACCTCGATCTCGTGGAAGCCCATCCGGTCGTAGAAGGCGCGGGCGCGGGTGTTGGCCGTCGCCATGACCAGGTGCACGGCGGGGACCCCGCGGTGGTCCAGGGCCTGGAGGAACGTCCGCATCAGGGACCGGCCGTGGCCCTTGCCCTGCCATTCGGGGAGCAGGTCGATGTGCAGATGGGCCGGGTAGGCGATCAGCTCGGGCAGGACCATCCGCTCCGGGCGGTGGAGCAGGTCGGCGATCGTCTCGTCGGGGGTCGTGGGCGGGCCCTTGGGCGCCGGGTGGCGGAAGGCGACCATCGGCAGCCACTTCGTACGGAAGTCGGCGGCGAAACGAGGGGTGTCGGCGGTGCCGAGGATGTAGCCGACGGCCTGTCCCTGTCCGTCGTCCAGCACGAACGCGAGCTCGGGCTCCAGATGGACGTAGGGGGTGGCGAAGGTGGCGGGGAAGACGGCAGGGTCCGCGTAATGGGGGCGGCTGTCGCCGCCTTGATGCGCGGTGCGGACGCAGATGTCCTCCAGGGCGGTCTGGTCCTCGGGGCGATAGGGGCGCACGGCATGGGTCATCCCTGCATCGTGCCGTGCCTGGGAGCGCTCCCACAAGGGCTCCCACAAGGGCTCCCGCAAGGGTGGGGCCGTCAGGCGACGGTCGGATCCACCGTCGCCTGGTGGGCCTCCGCCAGATGCTCCTCCGCCTTCAGCCAGGGCAGGAACTGGGCCGAGATGCGCCACCCGCAGGTGTCGCATCTGACCGTCCGCTGCACTCCCGTGCGCCGTACCTGGACGACGTGTTCGCGGCCGTGCTGGTCCCAGCGGGTGACCTTGCTCGTGTTGATCTGCGGCATGGCGCCTCCAGGGGTCCTGAGAAAGTCAAGGAGGAGTGTGCAGCAAGACCAACATCAAGAGGGGATCCTTCACGCCGAGTTGGCCAAGCTGTGCCCTGGCAGGCGCAGGCTGAGCAGCGCGGTCAGGACCACGGTCGCCAACTGCACGAGCAGCGTGATGACCAGGGCGTCGCGCATGCCCAGGCCCGGGACCAGGGAGAGGAAGAGCGTGCCCAGGGTGGCCACGCCCAGCGCCAGCGCCGACTGCTGGGCGGTGATCATCACGCCGCTGCCCACGCCGGCCCGGGCGGGCGGCACCTCGGAGAGCACGATCCGGAACAGCACCGGGAGTTGCAGGGCCTGGCCCGCTCCCGCGACCGCCGCTCCGGGGAGCAGCGTGAGCAGGCCGAGGTCCGGCCAGGAGCGCCAGGCGGTCAGGGCCAGCAGACCGAGGCCCACGCCCTGGAGGACGGCGCCGGCGGTGACCACGCGGACGCCGTACCGGGCGACCAGGCGGGGTCCGGCGAGCGAGACGGCGAAGAAGGAGGCCGCCATCGGCAGCAGCGCGAGGCCCGCCGGGACCGGGCCGAGGCCCGCGCCCTCCTGGAGCGCCACCGCGATGACGAACATGAAGCCGCTGAAGCCGATCGAGAACGGCAGGATCATCACCAGACCGCGCCGCAGCGAGGTCAGCGCGAACAGGCTCGGCGGCACCAGCGGGGTCCGGCCGCGCCGGTCGGCGCCGCGCTCCACCGCGTAGAACGCCGCCGCCGCGAACGGGAACGCGGCCAGCGACAGCCAGGTCCACAGCGGCCAGCCCGCCGCCCGGCCCTCGGTGAGCGGGACCAGCAGGGTCAGCAGGGCCGTGGCGAGCAGGACCGTGCCGGGTCCGTCGATCGGTTCGGGGCGGGCGGAGCGGGTCTCGGGGACGGCGCGGGCCGCGAGGACCAGGGCGAGGAGGACGACGGGCACGTTCACCAGGAACACCGAGCGCCAGCCGGTCCCGGCGAGGTCGGCGGCGACCAGGATCCCGCCGAGGATCTGCCCGGCGACCATGGACAGGCCCGCGGTGGCGCCGTACAGGCCCATCGCCTTGGCGCGACGGGGACCCGCGGTGGCCGACTGGATGGTGGCGAGGACCTGCGGGAGCATCGCGGCGGACGCGGCGCCCTGCGCGACCCGGGCCACGACGAGCGTCCACGCGGTCGGCGCGAGCCCGCACGCCAGCGAGGTGATGCCGAAGGCCGCCATGCCGCCGAGGAAGAGCCGCCGGCGGCCGAAGAGGTCGCCGAGCCGGCCGCCGAGGACGAGCAGGACGGCGTAGGCGACGCCGTAGCCCGCCACGACCAGTTCCAGGACGGACTCGCTCGCGGCGAGGTCGTGGCCGATGGTGGGCAGGGCCACGTTGACGATGAAGAAGTCGATGAGCGGAAGTGCCGCGCCCAGCAGCACGGTGAACAGGCCGAGTCCGCCGAGCGTGGGGGGCGCGGCGGTGGCTCGGGCCTGCTGGGAGGTCATGGTTTCGGTCACGATGTCGAGCCTGCGCCCGCCCGGAGACTGGTACCAGAGTGTCCTTATCCTGGTAGAAGGACTACCTGGCAACAGGGTCGGTACGGCGGCAGGCTGGGGGCATGACGACCATGGCGCAGGAAGAGACGGCGAGCCCGCGCACCCGCGAGGCGGACGTGCGGCGGCATGAACTCGCCGCGTTCCTGCGGCACCGGCGCGAGCACATCGCCCCCGAGCAGGTGGGGCTGCCCCGGGGGCGCCGGCGCCGTACGCCGGGACTGCGCCGTGAGGAGGTCGCTCAGCTCTCCGCTGTCGGCGTCACCTGGTACACCTGGCTCGAGCAGGCGCGGGACATCCAGGTCTCGGTGCAGGTGCTGGACGCGCTGGCCCGGGCGCTGCTCCTCGACGCGGGCGAACGCGCCCACCTCTTCCAGCTCGCCGGAGCGGTGGACCCGACCCCGGCGACGAGCTGCCCCTCGGTCACCCCGGCGCTGCGGGCGATCCTCACCGGCCTGGAGCCGATGCCGGCCTGTGTGCAGAACAGCCGGTACGACATCCTGGCCTACAACAGCACGTACGGGCTGCTGCTCTGCGACCTGGACGCGGTGCCGCCGGAGGACCGCAACTGCATGATCCTTTCGTACACGAACGACGAGTGGCGCTCGTCGATCGTGCACCTGGAGGAGACCCAGCGCCTGATGGCGGCCCGCTTCCGCGCCACGATGGCCGGCCATCTCGCGGAACCCGCCTGGAAGATGCTCCTGAAGCGCCTGCGCACGGAGTCGGCCGAGTTCCGCGCGGCCTGGGACCGCCACGAGGTGGTGGCCCACCGCACGAAGCGCAAGGAATTCCTCAACCGCCACGTCGGCCGCGTGGTGGTCGACCACACGGACTTCTGGCTCGGCCCGGAGGTGGGCCCCCGGGTGGTGACGTACGCCCCGGCGGACGAGGAGTCGCGGCTGCGGCTGGAGAAACTGCACGCGATAGCGGCTAGGCGCTGATCCTCGACACCTCGCGTACCTCCGGCGACTCCAGGCGGTCGGCCGTGCGTTCCGCGGTGCGGCGGGCCCAGGGGCCGCTGGTGAGGAGACCGAGGAGGAGTACGGCGAGGCCGCAGGCCGTGAGGATCCACCAGCCGGGGACCGCCGCCGTGACGAAGGCGTCCTTGTACGAGGACGCGCCCACGCCCGCCGCGAGCACGGCGCCGACCACCGCGGCCCCGAGGGTCTGGCCGAGCTGGCGGCTGGTCGAGGCGACGGCGGCCGCGACACCCGCCTGGGCCCGGGGCATGCCGGAGACCGCCGTGTTGGTGATGGGGGCGTTGACGAAGCCGAAGCCGATGCCGAAGAGGGCGTAGCCGAGGAACAGGGTCGGGTCGGAGGTCTCCGCGTCGAACACGGCGAAGAGCAGGGCGCTCGCCGTCATGGCCACGCCCGCGACGAGCAGGGGGAGGCGCGGTCCGCGGTTGCCCACCAGGCGGCCGGACAGGGGTGCGCACAGGAAGGTGGGTATCGCCATCGGGAGCATCCACAGGCCCGCCTCCAGGGCGGTCAGGCCGCGGACGTTCTGGAGGTACAGCGTCGACAGGAACAGGAAGCCGCCCAGCGCGGCGAACGCGCTGATCGCGATCACCGTGGCGCCGCTGAAGGGTGCCGAGCGGAAGAAGCGCAGGTCGATGAGGGGTTCGGCGCGCCGGGGCTCGTACCGGAGCAGGGCCAGCAGGGCGAGCAGTGCCACGGCCGCGAGCGGGAGGCTCGCCGTCAGGGAGTTCGGCGCCTCGATGATCGCGTACGTCAGGGAGCCGAACAGGGCGATCACCAGGAGCTGGCCGACCGGGTCCACCCGGCGGGGCTTGGGGGCCCTGGACTCCGGGACGTAGCGGAGGGTCAGGAGGAGGGCCGCGAGGCCGACCGGGAGGTTGACCCAGAAGATCGAGCGCCAGCCGACCGTGTCCACCAGCAGGCCGCCCACGAGCGGTCCCGCCGCCATCGAGAGGCCGACCACCGCGCCCCAGACCCCGATCGCCCGGGCCCGCTCGCGCGGATCCGTGAAGGTGTTGGTGATGATCGACATGGCGACCGGGTTGAGCATCGAGCCGCCCACCGCCTGCACCATGCGGAAGGCGACCAGCGCCTCCAGGCTGGGGGCCATCGAGCACAGGGCCGAGCCGATGGTGAAGACGATCAGGCCCGCCATGAAGACGCGCTTGCGGCCGATGCGGTCGGCGGTGGAGCCCGCGAGCATCAGCAGCGAGGCGAGGACCAGCGTGTACGCGTCGATCGTCCACTGCAGGCCCGCCGTGCTCGCGTGCAGATCCTGCTGCAGCGAGGGCAGGGCCACATTGAGGACGGTGTTGTCGAGGCTCACGATCAGCAGGCTCATACAGCAGATCGCGAGCACCAGCAGGCGTCGGCGGTGGCTGAGCTCGGGCATGGGCTCCATCGTACGCCGATTTCGATAGTGCGTCTAACTAACGAATTTTACGAACTCATTGCACGGCACAATGGGGGAATGCCCACGACCGTCACGCCCCTGCAGATCGGGCCGCACACCGTTCAGCCGCCCGTCGTCCTGGCCCCCATGGCCGGGATCACCAACGCACCCTTCCGCACCCTGTGCAGGGAGTTCAGCGGCGGCAAGGGGCTGTTCGTCAGCGAGATGATCACCACTCGGGCGCTGGTCGAGCGCAACGAGAAGACCATGCAGCTGGTCCACTTCGACGAGAGCGAGAAGCCCCGGTCGATCCAGCTGTACGGCGTGGACCCGGCGACCGTCGGCAAGGCCGTCCGCATGATCGCGGAGGAAGGGCTCGCCGATCACATCGACCTGAACTTCGGCTGCCCGGTGCCCAAGGTGACCCGCAAGGGCGGCGGCTCGGCGCTGCCGTACAAGCGGAACCTGCTGCGGGCGATCCTGCGCGAGGCGGTCAGCGGGGCGGGCGACCTGCCGGTCACGATGAAGATGCGCAAGGGCATCGACGACGACCACATCACCTTCCTCGACGCCGGCCGGATCGCCGTCGAGGAAGGGGTCACGGCCATCGCGCTGCACGGTCGTACGGCCGCACAGCACTACGGCGGCACGGCCGACTGGGACGCCATCGCGCGGCTCAAGGAGCATGTCCCCGAGATCCCGGTGCTCGGCAACGGCGACATCTGGTCCGCCGAGGACGCGGTGCGGATGGTGCGGGAGACCGGCTGCGACGGGGTCGTGGTCGGGCGCGGGTGCCTGGGGCGGCCGTGGCTGTTCTCGGACCTGGTCGCCGCCTTCGAGGGGCGGGACCAGGACATCGCCCGCCCGGCGCTGCGCGAGGTCGCCGACGTCATGGTGCGGCACGCCACCCTGCTCGGCGAGTGGATCGGCGACGAGGCGCGCGGTGTCATCGACTTCCGCAAGCACGTCGCCTGGTATCTGAAGGGCTTCGCGGTCGGCTCCGAGATGCGCAAGCGGCTGGCCATCACGTCGTCGCTGGCGGAACTCCGTTCGTGCCTCGACGAGTTGGACCTCGACCAGGCCTGGCCGGCCGGCGCGGACGGTCCTCGGGGCCGTACGTCCGGCAACAACCGGGTCGTCCTTCCCGACGGCTGGCTGAAGGACCCGTACGATTGCGCGGGCGTGAGCGAGGACGCGGAGCTGGACACGTCGGGGGGCTGATGGGGGACGGCGCGGTGTGGGTCGCGGCTCTCACCGGCGGTACGGCGGTGCTGGCGAGCTGGGTGACCAACCTCGGGAACATACGCGCCGCCAGGGCCCAGGCCGAGGCGTCCGCGGCGGCCCAGGAACGCGGGCGGGTCCGGGAGTCACGGCGGGCCGCCTACCTCGATCTCATGGAACAGGCCCATGTGACCGGGGAGTTGTACTGGCGTGCGGTGTTCGCCTTCGCGCAACTCGACGACGCGGACGAGCTGCGGACCCGGGTCCAGGAACTGCGGGGTGAACTGCGGGACGCCTACGACCCGCTCATGCGCGGTGTGCGGGTCGTCACGCTGGAGGGGCCGGCCGGTGCCGCCGAGGCTGCCGACGCCGTGCTGGAGGCGGCGGCGGAGACGAACCGGACGCTGTGGCACTTCGTGCTCGGGGAGTCGGGGGCGCGGGAGCGGTTCGAGCTGTGCCATGAGGAGTTCAAGCGGTTGCTGGCTGTCTTCGTCGCCGTGGCCCGGGAGGGGATGGGCGCGCCGTGAGGGTCTCAGTCCTTCGTGGGGTGGGGTGTTGAGCCGTAGGCCGTCAGGAAGCGGTCCCGGAAGGTGTCCATCTTCCAGACGGGGGCGTCCGGGGCGGGCTGGAGGCCTTCGGTCCAGTTCCAGGTGCTGATGTTGTCCAGGACCTCCGGGTCCTTGGCCACGATCGAGATCGGGACGTCCCGGCTGGCCTTGTCGCCGCTGACGCGGGCGATCGGCTGGTGGTCGCCGAGGAAGACCAGGACCGTGTCCTCGGTGCCGTAGCGTTCCAGCCACTGGGTCAGGGACGTCACCGAGTACTCGATGGACTTGCCGTACTCCGCACGGGACTTGGTGGTGTCCGTGATGATGTCCTGCGGCTTCTCGCCCTCCTTCTCGATGGCCTCGAAGAGCGAGCCGTCGCCCAGGTCGTCCCAGTCGACCAGCTTCGGGATCGGGGCCCAGGGCTGGTGGCTGGAGGTCAGGATGATCTCCGACATCAGGGGCCTGTCCCGTTTCTTGCCGTGGACCTGGCGCTGGAAGGCCTCCAGCGTGTACTGGTCCGGCATCGTCGACCAGCTGAACTTCGGTCCCCGGTAGCCGAGGTGGAAGGCGTCGTAGACCTTGTCCAGGCCGTAGAAGTCCGCCTCCGGCCAGCCCTTCTGGATGCCCGGCATGATCCCCACCGTGTCCCAGGCGCCGGTCTTCTGGAACGCCTTGGTGAGCGTGAGGTGGTCGCCGGAGGTGACGGTGCGGTAGCGCTGCTGGTTGTCGACCCACAGGCCGGAGAGGAAGGTCGAGTGGCCCAGCCAGCTGCTGCCGCCGTAGGTCGCGGAGGTGAGCCAGCCGCTCTTCGCCCGGTATCCCGCTGCCTTGAGGGAGTCGGTGCTCGCTTCCAGGGTGCTGGTGACTCCCGGGGACATGATGTCGTCCTCGATGGCGCTGCGGCCGTAGCTCTCGATGAAGGTGAAGATCACGTCCTTGCCGCGCAGGTCGGGGAGGAGCTGGCCGGCCGGGGTCGCGCCGAAGGTGTCCGCCTTCGCCTCGCGGGCGAACGCCGCCTCGTCCCGCAGGGTGTCCTGGACCCGCTTCACCTGGATCGCCAGGGCGGAGGCCGCGCGGTCGGAGGCGATCGGCAGTCCGGCGAGCTGGAGGCCGAGGGTGGAGCAGGTGATCCATACCGTGCCGGCGATGAGGGTGGCCTTCGTGGCCTGTTGCCGGTGGCCGGACAGGGCGGTCGCGACTCTGACCGTGGCCAGCGCGGTGAGTACGAGGAGGAGTACGGCGAGGAGCACGGCGGCGAGGGTGGCGGTGAGGGTGGTGGCCTCGCCCATCGAGTCCTTCATGTACGCCTGGGCGTCGTCGAGGAGGGACCAGTCGAGGACGAGGTTGAAGCCTCGGCCCAGGTATTCGCGGAAGCCCATGTCGAGGACGTTGAGGATGGTGAGGGCGCCCAGGGCGGTGCCGGTGAGGGCCGCGACGACCGTTCTCGGGCGGTGGGGGAGGGCGAGGAGGAGCGCGGCGCCGACGATCGCTTCCGCGGGGAGGCGGGTGAAGCGGTTGGGGCGTAGGGCGGCGAGGCTGTTGGGGAGGAGGAGGGTGGCGAGGACGAGGGCGGCGGCGAGGGCGGTCACGGGCCAGCGGCGGGGGTTGTCGGGCGGGGCCTCGGCTGCGCCTTCGGCCTCCTTTGTGTTCCCACCCGCACCACCCGTGTCACTTTCGTCGTCGGGTGCGGGTGGCCCTTGTGGGGGTTCCTCGCCGTCGGCGGCTGCCGGTTCGGGGGTGGGGGCTGCTTGTCCGCCTTCGGGTGCGGGGGGTGCCTCTTCGGCCTCGGGTGTGGGGGGTGCTTCTTCGGCCTCGGGTGTGGGTGGCGGCTGAGGGGGCTCGCCTTCGGCGGCTGCCGGTTCAGGCGTGCCCGGCGGCCCCTCCGGGGGCTCCGCTGCCGACGTGGGTTCGGGGTTCGTCGGGTCCGTCGAGGGGTCGTGTTTCGGTTGGGCCGGGGCGGTTTGTTCGGCCACTCGTGTGCCTGGGAGCTGGCGTAGGCGCGTGAAGACGGGCACCCGGTGGGTCCTTCCGTGCGGTCCCTCGTGGTGGGGCAGGGAGGCAGGGGCCGCCCCCTGATTCGTACGGGGCCGCGGGCGGCCTTGTTCAGGCAGGTCGGGCCAGCGCTCGGCAAACTCCCGGCAAACCTGCGGCCAAGCCCGGCGTCACGCCCCTCCCGAACCCGGCGTCACGCCCTTCCCGAGCCCGGCGTCACGCTCCTCCCACCGCTGTCAGCAGGGCCAGCGGGGCCGTTGCCGAGCGGGACTCGCGGACGCAGGCGTGGGGGTACGGGACCGGTTCCGGGTGGGTGTCCCGGCCGTACCCCGCCAGGACCTCGGGGAGGCGGTGGCCGGTTGTCGTCGCCGCGTCCACCAGGGCGTGGGCCACGGTCCGGGCCTCGTCGTGGAGGCCGTAGCGGGAGAGGCCCAGGCAGATCAGGGCGTTGTCGTGCGGCCAGACCGAACCGCGGTGGTACGAGAGGGGGTGGTACGCCGCCTGGTCCGCGGCCAGCGTGCGCACCCCCCAGCCCGAGAAGAAGTCCCCCTCCAGCAGGCGCCGCCCCACCAGCTCGCCGTACTCCTTGTCCAGCAGGCCGGACCAGAGCAGATGACCGGCGTCCGAGGCCAGCGCGTCCACCTGACGGCCCTCGCCGTCCAGGGCCAGCGCCGGGAAGGCGCGCTCCGGCATCCAGAAGTCCCGTTGGAAACGGTCCCGCAGATCGCCCGCCGCCTGTTCCAGCAGCGCCGCGTACTTCTCGTCCGCCCACACCGTCCGCGCCAGCCAGGCCGTGCGGCGCAACGCGTCGTACGCGTACCCCTGCGCCCCCGCCGCCATCACCGGCCCGCTCGCCCTCGTGCCGTCGGACCAGCAGATCGCGCCGGGGGAGTCCTTCCAGTTCTGGTTCGCCAGGCCGCCCTGGTCCGCCCGGTAGACCAGATAGCCCCGCGAGGTCAGGCCGCCGTGGTCCAGCATCCAGGCGACCGCCGCCCGCGCGTGCCGCTCCAGGCGGCGGGGCAGGTCGAGATCGCCGGTCTGTTCCACGTAGGCGCCCAGGAGGACGAGGAAGAGCGGTGTCGCGTCCACCGAGCCGTAGTAACGGCCGTACGGCACCTGGCCGAAGTGCGCCAGCTCGCCGTGCCTGACCTCGTGGACGATCTTGCCGGGCTGGGCCACCGAGACCGCGCCGGTCTCCGTCGCCTGCGTCGCCGCCAGCGCGGGGAGGGTCGCCGCGGCCAGGGCGGGGCGGTAAGGGAGGGCGAAGAGCGATGTCAGGAGGGCGTCCCGGCCCAGGAGGGTCAGGAACCACGGGGCTCCGGCCGCGGGGACGCGAACCTCCTCTCCGTCCAGGCCTGTTGCCGGGATCTGGAGTGACGCCAGGTCCGCCAGGCCCCGGGCGCAGGCCGCCGCCAGTTCCGGCCAGCCCGTGGGGAAGGAGACGCCCGCCACGAACTCGCCCTCCAGGGACAGCAATTGCTCGTTCAGGGCGGCCGGTGAGCGCGGGACGCGCAGGGCGCGCTTGTCGCCGTGCGGACGGGCCATCACCCGCAGCGCCAGCTCCGCCGTGCCGTGCGGCTCCAGCTCCAGCGTCCAGACCAGGCGCCTCGCGCCGGTGCCGGTCTCCTCCACCGCGTCCGGGGCAGGCTCGGCCGTCACCGTCGTGCAGGAACGCCATTCGCCTCGCTGGTACCTGAACTCCACGCCATGGTCCAGGACTTGCCGGGAGCGGACGGCGCCGGTCTTGGCGTAGGTACGGTGGTCGGAGCGGAGTTCGAACTGGTCCGTGAAGTCGGCGTCGGCGGTGATCGCCAGACGGACCGTGGTGGGGGTCGGGAGGTTGCTCGTCACGCGCAGGCACTCCACGAACGAGCCTTCCCCCACCGCCTGTTCACGGAAGAGCGTGTACGCCGGCGGCTCCTGGCGCCCACCCCGGGGGACCAGGACACAGCGGGCCGTGTCCGCGTCGGCCACGGGGGCCAGGGCCTCCGGCACCGCGCCGTCCAGCGTCAGTTGCCAGCGGCTGAGATGGCGGGCGTCCCTGACGAACATGCCGTTCGGGGCGCCGCCGCCGCGTACGCCGCTGATGTCGCCGCCGTCTCCCACCGCGGCGAACGTCTCCCCGTGCACGAGCAGATGATGCCGTTCCGTCATCCCCGGTCCCCTCCCCTGGCTTTCCTGGGCTTGCCTGGGCTTTCCTGGCTTACTTGATGCCTTTGACGTCGATGCCGCCGACGTCGTCGATGCCGTCGGTGACGCCTTCGGCGCCCTCGGCGTCCTTCGTGACGCACGCATCCGATGCGGGCTCGTCGTGCAGCAGGTCGAGCGCGAGCGCCGCCGTCCAGCTGAAGTCGGCGGTGCCGCAGGCCGCGCCGGTGTACGGGTCGACGTACTCGGCGAACCCGGAGCCGTCGGCCAGCTCCAGCACCGATCTCCGCAGCCCGTCGGCCAGGTGCCGTTCGCCGTGGGTGCGCAGGCCGCGCTCCAGCAGCCAGGCGGTGTTGAACCAGGCCGGGCCCCGCCAGTAGCGGTGCGGGTCGAAGGCCTCGCCGAGCAGGTCGTAGCTCGGGACCAGGCGGGTGGTGTCGCCGAGCGAGAAGTGCGGTCCGCGGGCGGTGCGGACCAGGGCGTCCGTGATCTCCCTCGGCAGCGTGGGGAGCAGGAGCGGGATCAGACCGGAGACCGACCGTTCCGGGAGCAGGGCGCCGCGCACGTCCCGGCAGGAGAACATCCCGCGCTCCGGGTCCCAGAGCCGGTCCAGCAGGGCCGTCGTCAGGCGCTCGGCGCGGGCGTGCCGGGCGGTGCCGGTCGCCCCCAGCTCACAGGCGATCCGGGCGAGGGCGTGCTCGGAGGCGATGAGCAGGGCGTTGAACGCGGGGTCCTCCACGGCGAAGGCGGCGCCCGAGCTGTCGTCGTAACCCCGGTGCGGGCTGTCGTGGTACCCCCGGTCCCGGTACTCCGCCGCCAGCCGCACATACCGCCCGTAGTCCAGATCCGTCGGCCGGTCCTCCGCGGCACCGTGGTCCAGGTCCGCGCGCCGGTAGGAGCGGGCCGGGGCGGGGGCGATGCGGGCCAGCGGGGCGTCCCAGCAGGGGCTGTTGTCCATGCCCTGCTCCCACGGGTGCACGACCGACACCAGACCGCCGCCGCCCAGGTCCCGCCGGTGCAGCAGATAGCGGTGCCAGGCCGCCAGCCTCGGGTAGACCCGGGCCAGGAAGCCGCGCCCGCGGGAGAGCCCGGGGTCCGCGCGGTGCACCAGCCAGGCGGCCAGCGCGTGCACCGGTGGCTGCACGATGCCGGACGTCTGTACGGTGCGCGGGGCGCCCGCAGCGCGCCCCGCGGTCGAGGAGCGCCAGAAGTCGGGGCTCGGGAAGTAGGCGTCGAGCGGGACGGAGGGGTTGAAGACGATGTGCGGAACACGGCCGTCGCCCCACTGGGCGTTCAGCAGTGTCTCCAGCTCCGTCTGGGCCCGTAACGGCGACAGGTGCCGCAGCCCGATCGCGATGAACGCCGAGTCCCAGGACCACTGGTGCGGATACAGGCCGCGCGAGGGGACCGTGGAGGCGCCCGTCCAGTTGGCCTCCAGTACCCGAGCAGCTCTGACGTGCAGGGGGCGCGCGGCCGGGTCGTATACAGAAGGCCGCTCCACGGGGCGGGCGACCAACGCGGCGGTGCGATCCACTCGGGACTCCCCTGGAGACGACTCGGTGATCGGTTCGGCAAGAGCTACCGTAGGGTTACGTCTATTTAACACGCAAAACTCAATATGTAATGCAAGCTTGAGAAACACAAGGGGGTGCGCATGACGGGTCGGGGACAGGTCAGCGCCGGCGATCTGCTCGAACTGGTCCGCAGTGGCCGGGCCACGACGCGCGGTGCCCTCCAGCAGGTCACCGGCCTGTCCCGGGCCACCGTCGGCCAGCGCCTCGACCGGCTCTTCCGGGCGGGCTGGCTGCGCGAGGGCGCGGGCGGCCCGGTCGGCTCCCCGCTCGGCGGACGCCCCTCGATCACGCTGGAGTTCGACGACGCGCACGCCGTCGTCCTCGCCGCCGACCTCGACACCCGGCACGCCCGCGCCGCCGTGCTCACCCTGACCGGCGAGATCCTCGCCGAGCACGGGGGCACGCTGGTCGTGGAGGACGGGCCGGAGAGGGTGTTGGAAGAGCTCGGCCGCTGGTTCGCGGAGCTGCTGGAGAAGGCCGGCCGACGGGCCGACCAGGTCTGCGGGATCGGGCTCGCGGTGCCGGGTCCGGTCGACAGCGAGACCGGCCGGGTCGTCCAGCCGCCGATGATGCCGGGCTGGGACGGCTACGACATAAGAGGCCGCCTGGCCAGATCCTTCACCGAGCACACCGGAGCGCCCCGGGTCCCGGTCCTCGTCGACAATGACGCCAACCTCATGGCGTACGGCGAACAGCGCACCGGACACCCGGACTGCTCGGCGTTCGTCCTGGTGAAGGTCTCCACCGGCATCGGTGCGGGCGTCGTCGTGGACGGCTCCCTGTTCCGGGGCATCGACGGCGGCGCCGGGGACATCGGGCACATCCGGGTGGGCACCGAGGCGCTGTGCCGTTGCGGGTCCTACGGCTGTCTCGCCGCCGTCGCGAGCGGCGGTGCCGTGGCCCGGCGGCTGGCCGAGGCCGGGGTGACGGCGGCCTCGGGCTCGGATGTGCGGGAGCTGCTGGCGGCCGGGCATCCGGAGGCGGTGGGTCTCGCCCGGGAGGCGGGCCGGCAGGTCGGGGACGTCCTCGCGACGGTGGTGACCCTGCTCAACCCCGGGGTGCTGATGATCGCGGGCGATTTGGCCGGAACACCGTTCCTGACCGGTGTTCGAGAGCTGCTCTACCAGCGGGCGCTACCGCGTTCCACCGCTCATCTGGAGGTCGTCACCTCGCGGCTGGGGGAGCGGGCGGGCCTGGTCGGGGCCGGTGCGCTGGTCGTGGAGCATCTGTACGCGCCCGAGCGGGCGGAGGAGCGGCTCACCGCACTCGGCGTATGACGGGCGCGTTTCCGTCCCAAGGCACGTCCGCATGGTGAAATCCCGTCGCCTGTGGCAGCGTGATTCTCGCCACCCTTGATAAGGGTTCCGCTCAGATGAGCGATTCTGGGGCTACTGCACTTCTCCAAGGGGTGGCACTGGGTGCCACCCCTTGATCGTTCATCGATCGAAATCAGATGTGCCTTACTGGCGCTCATCTGAGCGAAATCGAGGGTCCAGAGGGGTGGATACGTTCAAGAAGTGAACACATGGCGGCGCGCTTCCTTGCCAAGCTTTGACTTTCGATCCCGTGGCGGACGACCGGTTACAGGCGCATGACGCACAAGTGGACGTACCCAGGCGCCTTCGATCTGGGTATGTTCCTCGCCGTCAGGGCAGCCACCGAGTCCTCGAGGAGTTGGGACCCGTGTCGGAAAACAATAAGTTCGTTTACGACTTCACCGAGGGCAACAAGGAGCTCAAGGACCTTCTGGGCGGTAAGGGTGCGAACCTCGCCGAGATGACCAACCTGGGTCTTCCCGTACCTCCCGGCTTCACCATCACCACCGAGGCCTGCAAGGTCTACCTCGACAGCGGCGAGGAGCCGGCGGCACTGCGTGACGAGGTGAGTGCGCACCTCGACGCGCTGGAGCAGCGCATGGGCAAGAAGCTGGGCCAGGCCGACAACCCTCTCCTGGTCTCGGTCCGCTCGGGCGCCAAGTTCTCCATGCCCGGCATGATGGACACGGTCCTGAACATCGGCCTCTCCGACAAGTCGGTGAAGGGCCTCGCCGAGCAGGCGGGCGACGAG
Source organism: Streptomyces sp. NPDC043726 (assembly GCF_056436565.1). Taxonomy (NCBI): domain Bacteria; kingdom Bacillati; phylum Actinomycetota; class Actinomycetes; order Kitasatosporales; family Streptomycetaceae; genus Streptomyces; species Streptomyces sp. NPDC043726. The sequence goes on along the minus strand of NZ_JBWKCI010000010.1, from coordinate 355,847 downwards.
CGGTTCGCCTGGGACTCGTACCGCCGCCTGATCCAGATGTTCGGCAAGACCGTCCTCGGCGTCGACGGCGAGCTGTTCGAGGAGGCGCTGGACGCGGCGAAGACGGCCAAGAAGGTCACCGTCGACACCGAGCTGGAGGCGGCCGACCTCAAGAAGCTCGTCACCAAGTTCAAGAAGATCGTCAAGACCGAGGCCGGCCGGGACTTCCCGCAGGACCCGCGCGAGCAGATGGACCTCGCCATCGAGGCGGTCTTCAACTCCTGGAACACCGACCGCGCCAAGCTCTACCGCCGCCAGGAGCGCATCCCCGGCGACCTGGGCACCGCGGTCAACATCTGCTCGATGGTCTTCGGCAACCTCGGCCCGGACTCCGGCACGGGTGTGGCGTTCACGCGTGACCCCGCCAGCGGCCACCAGGGCGTGTACGGCGACTACCTGCAGAACGCCCAGGGCGAGGACGTGGTGGCGGGTATCCGCAACACCGTCCCGCTGGCGGAGCTGGAGTCGATCGACAAGAAGTCGTACGACCAGCTGATGCAGATCATGGAGACGCTGGAGAACCACTACAAGGATCTCTGCGACATCGAGTTCACCATCGAGCGCGGCCAGCTGTGGATGCTCCAGACCCGCGTCGGCAAGCGCACGGCGGGCGCGGCCTTCCGGATCGCCACCCAGCTCGTGGACCAGGGCCTCATCGACGAGGCTGAGGCGCTCCAGCGCGTCAACGGCGCCCAGCTGGCGCAGCTGATGTTCCCGAAGTTCGACGAGGACGCGAAGGTCGCGCAGGTCGGCCGGGGCATCGCGGCCTCACCGGGCGCGGCGGTCGGCAAGGCGGTCTTCGACTCGTACACCGCGGTGAAGTGGTCGCGTTCGGGCGAGAAGGTCATTCTCGTACGGCGTGAGACCAACCCCGACGACCTCGACGGCATGATCGCGGCCGAGGGCATCCTGACCTCGCGCGGCGGCAAGACCTCGCACGCGGCCGTGGTCGCCCGCGGCATGGGCAAGACCTGTGTCTGCGGCGCCGAGGAGCTCGAGGTCGACACCAAGCGGCGCCGGATGACGGTCCCGGGCGGGCACGTCGTCGAGGAAGGCGACCTGATCTCCATCGACGGGTCGTCCGGCAAGGTCTACCTGGGCGAGGTCCCGGTCGTGCCGTCCCCGGTCGTGGAGTACTTCGAGGGCCGGATGCACGCGGGCGCCAACGACGCCGACGAGCTGGTCGAGGCCGTGCACCGGATCATGGCGTTCGCCGACCGCAAGCGCCGGCTGCGGGTGCGCGCCAACGCGGACAACGCCGAGGACGCGCTGCGCGCCCGTCGCTTCGGGGCGCAGGGCATCGGCCTGTGCCGTACGGAGCACATGTTCCTCGGCGAGCGCCGCGAGATGGTCGAGAAGCTGATCCTCGCCGACACCGAGGTGGAGCGGGAGGCGGCCCTCTCGGAGCTGCTGCCGCTGCAGAAGAAGGACTTCGTCGAGCTGTTCTCGGCGATGGACGGCCTGCCCGTGACGGTCCGCCTGCTCGACCCGCCGCTGCACGAGTTCCTGCCCGACATCACCGAGCTGTCGGTCCGTGTGGCCCTCGCCGAGTCCCGGCAGGAGCCGCACGAGAACGAGCTGCGGCTGCTCCAGGCCGTGCACCGGCTGCACGAGCAGAACCCGATGCTGGGTCTGCGCGGCGTACGCCTGGGCCTGGTCATCCCCGGCCTGTTCACGATGCAGGTACGGGCGATCGCCGAGGCCGCGGCCGAGCGGAAGAACGCCAAGGGCGACCCGCGGGCCGAGATCATGATCCCGCTCGTCGGCACGGTCCAGGAGCTGGAGATCGTCCGCGAGGAGGCCGACCAGGTCATCGCGGAGGTCGAGGCGGCGACCGGCACCAAGCTCAAGCTGTCGATCGGCACGATGATCGAGCTGCCGCGCGCCGCCCTCACGGCCGGTCAGATCGCCGAGGCGGCGGAGTTCTTCTCCTTCGGCACGAACGACCTCACGCAGACGGTGTGGGGCTTCAGCCGGGACGACGTGGAGGCCTCGTTCTTCACGGCCTACCTGGAGAAGGGCATCTTCGGTGTCAGCCCGTTCGAGACGATCGACAAGGACGGCGTGGGCTCGCTGGTGAAGTCGGCGGTGCAGGCGGGCCGCGAGACCCGTCCCGACCTCAAGCTCGGCGTCTGCGGCGAGCACGGCGGTGACCCGGAGTCGGTCCACTTCTTCCACGAGGTGGGTCTGGACTACGTCTCCTGCTCCCCGTTCCGTATCCCGGTCGCCCGCCTCGAAGCGGGGCGTGCGGCCACCCAGTCCGAGGGCAGCGACCACCGCTGACCTCACCGACTCCGGAGCCGCTGTGGGTCCCCGACCCTCAGTACCGATCCACGGCGGCTCCGGATCGCCAGAAAGGGGCGGCAACCCGTGCGGGGGTTGCCGCCCCTCGGCGTTGCCTACTCGGCGGCCGTACGCCGCTTGCGGACCGCCAGCAGCACACCGCCACCGGCGAGCACCACGACCGCGCCGCCGCCCGCGAGGTACGGGGTGGCGCTGTTGCCGCCGGTCGCGGCGAGGTCTTGGTCCTGCTCCTCGGCGGGGCCGGCCTCCCCGTCCTCCTCGGCCTCCTCGCGCGGGACGAAGCCCGCGGGCGGCTGGTCGCAGCCGATGCCGTCGCCGTCGCGGTCCAAGTGGCTGCCGTAGTGCTCGTCGCCCTCTTGGATGTTGGAGTACCCGTTGTCGTAGGCCTCGGAGCAGTTCTCGAACGGGTGTGTGCCCTCGTGGGCCTGGGCGGTGCCGGGCGCCATGAGCAGCGCGAACGCGGTGACGGCTAAGGCGGCGGGCATGCGGAACAGGTTCATGGAACCCCCCTTGGTCCGGAATTGAGGTGTTGACCGTATTGAGGGGCGCATGGGGACGCGGCGGTTCGACGGACCTGTGATGCAAGCGTGACGTGACCGGACGGTAGCTCTCCGCTACCGCCCGGTCCCTGGGACTACGCCCGCTACGCCCGGAACGGGCCCGTCACCTCGTACGTGATGCCGCCCGCGGAGCTGCCGCTGGTGCCGCGCTGGCTGGAGAAGTACAGGCGGCGGCCGTCGGGGGAGAAGGCCGGGCCCGTGATCTCCGAGCCGGACTGGCCGTCGATGCGGAGGAAGGGGGCGATGACGTCGTTCGGGGTGATGACGCAGATCTCCATGTTGCCGCCGTCCTCGGCCACGAAGAGGTCGCCGGAGGAGGACCCGGTGATGTTGTCGACGCCCGTCAGGGGGGCCGTGCCCGATGTCACCAGGGAGTCGTCGTACGCCAGCTCGTAGGTGTTGTTGGTCAGGTTGAGCTGCCAGACCCGGTTGTCGCCCTTCGTGGTGAACCACACCGTGTCGTTGGCGTAGTAGCAGCCCTCGCCGCCGTTGAAGGACTTCGAGCCGGAGACCTGGGTGCGGGTGGAGGTCGGGGAGCCGTCCGGGTCGGGGACGTTGGCCCAGGTGAAGGAGCCGGAGGTGGCGGATCCGGCGACCATGACCTGGAGGGTGCCGGAGGAGAGGTTGCCCCACGTGTTCGGCACGAAGCGGTAGAAGCGGCCGTTCGTCTCGTCCTCGGTCAGGTAGACGACCTTGCGCACCGGGTCGGCGGCGGCCGCCTCGTGCTTGAAGCGGCCCATCGCGTCCCGGCGCACCGCCGCGTTCACACCCCACGGGTCCGTCTCGTAGACGTACCCGAGGGACACCTCCTCGCAGGACAGCCAGGTGTTCCACGGCGTCTTGCCGCCCGCGCAGTTCGTGCGGGTGTTGGACAGGATGCGGTACGCCCCCGTGATCGCGCCGGTGGAGGAGAACTTCACCGCGCCGACCCCGCCACCCGGGTTGATCTCCGAGTTGGAGACATAGATCCAGCCGGTGCCGTCCGCGTAACAGGCGCCGCCGTCAGGGGCGTTGTGCCAGGTGTACGACGTTCCGGGGACCGTCTGCCCGGACCGGGCGATGACCCGGCTGGTGAAACCGCTGGGCAGCCGGATGCCGTTGGCGTCGGGCGAACCGAGCGCCCCGTACGGGCCCGTGCCGGGCTGTGCGGGCGCGGCGTACGCGGCGCCGCGCCACAGGGTTCCGCCGAAGACGGCGGAGGACCCGCCGAGGACGGCCGCACGCAGGACAGTACGACGTTCCACTCTCGCTCCAAGGGTGGAGAGGCCCCGCCGCCGGTCGGCGAACGGGGTCGTGCGGAGAGGGACGCTAGGGCGGCGGAGTTACCGCCTCCAGGGACAGTGGGTAGACAGGTCATGGACAGGCTGTGACAGGCGTGAGAGGTCCACGCCGGAAGCCCCGAGGCCTTCCCGGCGCGGCGCCGGATGATTCCACCCGGACACGCGGCCCCTCCCGGACGAGTACGCGGAGCACATCCCGCTCGTAGGCTGAGCCGGAGCGCACAGCGGAGGGAGAGCGCCCATGGCCGGCTGGAACACCGGGGACATCCCCGACCAGAGCGGACGCGTCGCCGTGGTCACCGGTGCCAACAGTGGCATCGGGTACGTCACCGCGCGCGAACTGGCCCGCAAGGGCGCCAGGGTGGTGCTCGCCTGCCGCAGTGAGCGGCGCGGTCACGAGGCCGGGGACCGGATGGTGACCGAAGCGCCCGGCGCGGACGTGGAGTTCGCCCGGCTCGACCTCGCCGACCTGGGGTCCGTGCGGGAGTTCGCCGAGTCCTTCCCGTACGACCGGCTCGACCTGCTCGTCAACAACGCCGGGGTGATGGCCCTGCCGTACGGCACGACCGTGGACGGCTTCGAGCGGCAGTTCGGCGTCAACCACCTGGGGCACTTCGCCCTCACGGGACGGCTGCTGCCGGTGCTGCTGCGCTCGCCGGGGGCACGGGTGGTGACCGTCTCCAGCTTCATGCACGTCGTGTCCAACATCGATCCGGCCGACCTCAACAGCGAGCGCCGCTACCGGCGTTGGGTCGCCTACAGCCGCTCCAAGACCGCCAACCTGCTCTTCACCCACGAGCTGGCGCGCAGGCTGGCGGCGCACGGCGCGGACGTGGTGGCCGCCGCGGCCCACCCCGGGTACGCGGCCACCAACCTCCAGGCCGAGGGGCCGCGCATGGCCGGCCGTCGGCTCGCGGAGCGTGTGATGGGGATCGGCAACCGGGTCGTCGCCCAGAGCGCCGAGGCCGGCGCCCTCCCCACGCTGTACGCGGCCACCGCGCCCGACGTCCGGCCCGACTCGTTCACGGGTCCGGCCCTCGCGGGGTGGCGCGGCGCGCCGGCACGGTCCTGGCGGGCTCCCTGGACGGCCGACGACGCGATGGGTCGGCGTCTCTGGGAGGCCTCCGAGCAACTGACAGGGGTGTCGTACGACGGGCTGAAGGCCTGACCCTCAGTCCTTGCGGCCCGTCACCGCGACCGTGACACCGAGCCCGATCATGGTGATCCCGCCGACCCCGCCCACCGCCGAGAGGCGGCGCGGGGAGCGGGCGAACCAGCCCCGGGCGGTCGCCGCGGCCAGGCCCCAGACGCTGTCCGAGGCGAGCGCGATGACGTTGAAGACCATGCCGAGCAGCAGCATCTGGGCCGCCGTGTGCCCCGCGCCCGGGTCCACGAACTGGGGCAGCACCGCGGCGAAGAACACGATGGTCTTGGGGTTGCTCACGCCGACCGCGAACCCTTCCCAGAAGGTCCGCAGTCCGCCCTGCGCCGCCGCCTGCGACACATCGTCGGCGAAGGCCTCCCGCAGCGCCCCGCGCCCCCGCCACGCCTTGATCCCGAGGTGTACGAGGTAGGCGGCACCGGCGAGCTTCAGCGCCGTGAACACCAGCACCGAGCGCTCCACGACCGAGCCGACCCCGAACGCCACGGCCAGGACCAGCACGTAGGCGCCGACGGTGTTCCCCGCCACCGTCATCAGAGCGGCCCGGCGGCCCTGGGCGAGCGCCCGCCCGACGACGAACAGCACGCTGGGCCCGGGGACCACGATCAGCAGGAACGACATGGCCGCGAAGGCGAGAAGACGGTCGGTGGACACCATGCCGCAATGGAAGCAGCCGCCGCCCCCGCCCCGCGAGCGAATTCCGCCCGGCGGGCAGTCACGTCCCCCGCCCCGCGAGCCGTCCGGTCAGGCGGTGGCGCCGCTGTCCACCACCAGGTCCGTGCCGACCACCGAGGCCGCCGCGTCCGAGGCCAGGTAGAGCACGGCCGCGGCGATCTCCTCGGTCTCCGAGACCCGGCCGAGCGGCACCGCCGCCCGCATGCGCTCCGCCCGCTGCGCCTCCGTCTCGCCCGGGTTCAGGGACATCGTGGTGGCTACGGCACCGGGGCTCACCGCGTTGATCCGGACGCCGTCGCCGATGTGGTCCAGGGCGGCGCCCCGGGTGAGCACGGAGACGGCGGCCTTCGTGGCCGCGTACGCGGCGGCGCCGGGGTGCCGGGTGTGCGCGCCGAAGGTGGATGCGATGTTCACGATCGCCCCGCCGGACGCCTGGGTGCGCATCTGGCGGATCTCCGCCTGGAGGGCGAGGAACACACCGGTGAGGTTGATGCCGAGCTGGGTGTGCCAGTCCTCCTCGGACAGTTCGGCCAGCGGGGCCCCGCCGCGGAAGACACCGGCGTTGTTGACCGCCACGTCGAGCGAGCCGAAGTGGTCGACGGCGGCCTCGACGACCGCGCGGATGTCGGCGGCGTCGGAGACATCGGCGGTGACCGCGAGCGCCTTGCCGCCCACCGCCTCGATCAGGGCCACCGTCTCGTCGAGCGGCTCCCTCCGGCGTCCCGCGACGACGAGCCGGGCGCCCTCCGCGGCGAAGGCGAGGGCGACGGCCCTTCCGATGCCGGAACCGGCGCCGGTGACGAGGACGGTCCGGTCGGTGAAGCGACTGCTGGTCATGGTCTCCCCTGTTTCACGATGCGTGTTGTCGCGTGCGTGTGCTTGTGCGTGTGCTTGTGCTCGCAGGCGTGTTCCCGCCCGCTTTTCTTGACCGATCGGTTCAATATGACGCCATGGGAAACGGCGCCGGCGATCCGGCTCAGTCGAGCAGCGCCAGCGCCTGTTCCGCCGCGTCCCGCACCCGCGCCGGGTCCGAGGACGCCTTGCCGACCACCCGGAAGCCCTGCATGAGGACGAGCAGCATCCGGGCGAGGGCGAGCGGATCGCGCGCCTCGGACAGCTCGCCCTGGGCCTGGGCGCGGACCAGCGCGGAATGCAGCGCCGTCTCCAGTCCGTCCCAGTTGCGCTCCACCCGCCGCGCGGCCGTCGTGTCGTGCGGGGCCAGCTCCGCCGCCGTGTTGGTGATGAAGCAGCCGTGCAGCCGCAGTTCCGCGTCCCCGGACTCGGCCGCGAAACGCCGTACCAGTGAGCGTACGGCGGGCAGGGCGGGACCCGGCTGGTTCAGCTCGCGCACGAAGTCCGGCCGCCGGGCGTCCGCGTAGCGCTCCAGCGCCTTCAGGTACAGCTCGTGCTTGCTGCCGAAGGTCGCGTACAGGCTCGCCCGTCCGATGCCGAGGTGCTCGACGAGGTCGGACATCGACGTCGCCTCGTAGCCGCGCCGCCAGAACAGCTCCAGGGCTGCCTGCAGCGCGGCGTCCGGATCGAACTCCTTGGTTCTCGCCACGAGATGCAGCTTAGGTATTTCTGGAACGACCGGTCAAGTAACGGGCCGTCCTGACCTCGCCGCCGACGGTGAAGCTCTGGCCGTGCAGGTCGATGTGCTCGGGGGGAACGGCGAAGGGCCCGGCCGGAGTGTTCCGGCCGGGCCCGGTGCCGTACTCAGGCCGTGCGGACCGCGTACGTCGCCACCCGCACCGACTCGTCGTCCAGGCACTGCCCGGAGGTGAGGTCGAACCGCTGCTTCAGCAGCGGCGAGGCCACGAACGGGCGGCCCTGGTGGGTGCCGGTCAGCCCCCGGGAGAGGACCCCGGCGCCGCTGAACGGGTCCCGGTTGTCGATGGCGTACAGCGTGCCGGCGCGGTCGCGGAACAGGGCCACCTGGCCGCCGTCCGGGAGCAGGGCCGCCACTCCGCGCCCGGGGAGCAGCTGCTTCAGGTCGCAGACGGTGAACCAGTCGTCGGCGAGCCGCAGTTGGACCTTCAGGTCGGTGGTCTCGGGCGCCAGGGTCATCGCTGGGTGCTCCCTTCCAGGGGACGGTGGCCGATGGTCAGCAGCGGCAGGTCGGGCTTGATCTGGTCGCGCTCGGGGACGAAGCCGACAACCGGGTCGGGGGTGTCGGGGGCGTTCACGAAGGACACGAACCGGGCGAGCTTCTCGGGGTCGTTGATGGTCTCGGCCCACTCGTCGCGGTAGTGGTCGACATGGGCGGCCATCAGGGACTCCAGCTCCTCGCAGATGCCGAGGGAGTCCTCCACCACCACGTCCCGCACATGGTCCAGGCCGCCGGGGATCCGCTCCAGCCAGGTCGAGGTGCGCTCCAGGCGGTCGGCGGTGCGGATGTAGAACATCAGGAACCGGTCGATCAGCCTGATCAGTTCGGCGTCCGTGAGGTCCTGGGCGAGCAGGTCCGCGTGGCGCGGGGTGGCGCCGCCGTTGCCGCCGACGTAGAGGTTCCAGCCGTTGGCGGTGGCGATCACGCCGAAGTCCTTGGACTGGGCCTCGGCGCACTCGCGCTGGCAGCCGGAGACCGCCGACTTCAGCTTGTGCGGCGAGCGCAGCCCCCGGTAGCGCAGCTCCAGGTCGATCGCCATCCGGACGGAGTCCTGGACGCCGTAGCGGCACCAGGTCTGGCCGACGCAGGACTTCACCGTGCGCAGCGATTTCCCGTACGCGTGGCCGGACTCGAAGCCGGCGTCCACCAGCCGGGCCCAGATCAGCGGGAGTTGCTCGACCCGGGCGCCGAACATGTCGATCCGCTGGCCGCCGGTGATCTTCGTGTAGAGGCCGAAGTCGCGGGCGATCTCGCCGATCACGATCAGGCCCTCGGGCGTGACCTCACCACCGGGGATGCGCGGTACGACCGAGTAGGAGCCGTTCTTCTGGAGGTTGGCGAGGAAGTGGTCGTTGCTGTCCTGCAGCGCCGCCTGCTCGCCGTCCAGGACGTAGCCGCTCGCGCCGATGGTCGGGGCGAGGGAGGCGATGATCGAACCCACCGCGGGCTTGCAGATCTCGCAGCCGTCGCCGCCCCGGGCGCCGTCGCGGCCGTACCGGTCGAGCAGGTCCTGGTAGCTGTTGATGCGCAGGGCGAGGACGATCTCGTACAGCTCCTCGCGGGTCTGCCCGAAGCAGCCGCACAGGCCCTTGTCGACCTCGACGCCGCTCGCCTCCAGCTCGGCGTTGACCAGCTGGCCGAGGACCTTGACGCAACTGCCGCAGCCGGTACCGGCCTTGGTGCACTTCTTGACCTCGGGGACGGTGGTGCACTTGTGGTCGGTGACCGCCCCGCGGATCGTGCCCTTGGTGACGTTGTGGCAGGAGCAGATCACCGCCTCGTCGGGCAGCGCGGACGGGCCGAGCTGGGCCGGGGCGCCGGCGCCCGCGGGCAGCACCAGGGACTCGGGGGAGACCGGCGGGACCGAGCCGGTGAAGGCGCGCAGGGTGCCGTACGCCTCCGCGTCGCCGACCAGGATGCCGCCGAGCAGCGTGCCGTCCCGGCCGATGACGAGCTTCTTGTACAGGCCCGCGCGGGAGTCGGAGTAGACGACGTCCAGGCAGTCCTCGGTGGTGCCGTGGGCGTCGCCGAAGGAGGCCACGTCCACACCGAGCAGCTTGAGCTTGGTCGACAGGTCGGCGCCGGTGAAGGCGGCCTCGTCGGCGGCGATGGTCGCGGCGGCCGTCTCGGCCTGCTCGTAACCGGGCGCCACCAGGCCGTACACCCGGCCGTCGGCGGCCAGCGCGCACTCGCCGATCGCGAAGACATGCGGGTCGTTGACGACACGGCACTGCTCGTCGACGGCGATGCCGCCGCGCTCGCCGACCTTCAGGCCGCAGTCCCGGGCCAGTTGGTCCCTCGGCCGGACACCGGCGCTGAACACGACCAGGTCCGTGGCCAGTTCGGAGCCGTCGGAGAGCTTCATGCCGGTGACGGCACCCTCCTCGTCGACGACGATCTCCTGGGTGCCGACGCCCGTGTGGACGGACAGGCCCATCTCCTCGATGGTCCGCAGCAGCGCCGCGCCGCCGCCCTCGTCGACCTGCACGGGCATCAGCCGGGGCGCGAACTCCACGATGTGGGAGGTCAGTCCGAGGCCCTTGAGGGCGCCGGCCGCCTCGAGGCCGAGCAGACCGCCGCCGACCACCGCGCCGGTCGTCGCCGTCTTCGCGTACTCCTCGATCGCCAGCAGGTCCTCGATCGTGCGGTACACGAAGCAGCCGGTGGCGTCCTTGTTCGGGACCGGCGGCACGAAGGGGAAGGAGCCGGTGGCGAGGACGAGGACGTCGTAGTCGAAGACCTGTCCGGAACGGGCCGTGACCTTCTTCGCCTCGCGGTCGACGCCGACGGCCGGGTCGCCGATGTACAGCTCGATGGCGTGCTTCTCGATGAACTCCATGTCCGTCATGGACAGGTCGTCGGGCGTCTTGCCCGAGAAGTACGAGGTGAGCGCGACGCGGTCGTAGGCGGGACGCGGCTCCTCGCACAGCACGACCACGCGGTGGGTCGCGGTCAGGCCGCGCTCGGCGAGCGCCTCGAGGAAGCGCTGGCCGACCATGCCGTGGCCGACGAGCACGATCGTGGGGGTGGCCCCCGGGGTGGCGGTCATCAGGAGCCTCCGTCGTTGGTGAGCAGGTGGAGCAGGGGGGCGCCGTCCGCGGGGAGCGGCTCTGCTCCCTCCCAGGCGCGGGCGAGCGCGCCGACGGTGCCGAGTTCGCCGACGAGCACCCCGCCGACCACGCGGTCGTCGCGGACGACGACCTTGCGGTAGGTGCCGCGGGTGGCGTCGGTGAGCTGGACGACGTCGTCGCCCGGGAGCGCCTCGGTCTCGCCGAACGCGGCGAGATCGAAGGCCGTGTTGCCGTGCAGCGTCAGCCGGGTCAGCGTCCGGGTGCCGGTGTAGCGGGCGGCCGGGTCCCCGGCGAGCGACTCGGCGAGCGCGTCGGCCTGTTCGAGCGCCGGGGTGGCGAGGCCGTAGAGCGTGCCGTCGTGCTGGGCGCAGTCGCCGATGGCCCGGATGTGCGGGTCGGAGGTGCGCAGCTCGTCGTCGACCAGGACGCCCTTGTGCACGGCGAGCCCGGCCTCCTTGGCGAGCCCGACGCGCGGGTGCACCCCGCAGGCCAGCACCACCAGGTCGGCGTCGAGGGCGTAGCCGTCGGCCATCTCCACCGAGCGGACCGCGCCGCCGACGCAGCGCACGTCGCGCACCCGGCACTCGGTGTGCACCTCGACACCGAGGTCCTTCAGGTGCCGCAGCACGAGCTTCGAGGCGCCCGGGTCGAGCTGGCGCTCCATGAGCCGCTCGGACTGCTGGGCGAGCACGACCTGCGCTCCCCGGACGGCCAGCGCGCGGGCGGCGGACACGCCGAGCAGCCCGCCGCCGATGACGACCGCGCGCACGCCCGGCCGTACCGCCTTGGACAGGCCCAGGCAGTCGTCCATGGTGCGGAACGCGTGCACGCCCTCGGGCAGGACGTGGTCGGGTGTGAACAGACCGCGCAGCGGCGGCAGCACGGGGTTGGAGCCGGTGGCCAGGACCAGCGTGTCGTATGCGATCTTCGAGCCGTCGGCGCACTCGACGACGCGGCTCTCCCGGTCGATGCCGGTGGCCCGGGTCCGCAGCAGCCCGTCCGGGGAGGGCAGCGCGATCACCTCGGGGGCGTACCGCCCGGCCAGCACTTCGGCGAGCAGGACCCGGTTGTACGGCCGGTGCTCCTCCTCGCCGATCAGCAGCGCGGGCGTGCCGAGCTCACCGAGCCGCCGGGCGAGCCGTACGCCCGCGAGGCCGGCGCCGATCACCACCACACGCGTATTCGAGGTCATGCCACTGAGCGTGCGGTGCGGGTGTTACCCGACCGCATCGCATCTGTTTCACGCGGGGAACTCTGCCCTCAGCGGGACCCGGTGTGTGGTGTGAGGGTTCCCCGGGGGCGGCCGGGCCGGGCTGTGAGAACGGGGGGAGGTGCCGGGGGAGCTGGGAGGGAACCTCAGAAACCCCTCAGGTAGATGGACGCGGCATGTATCCCGTCCCTAAGGTCGCGATCATGCCCGACATATCGCTGACCATGATCGTCGTCCTGTGCGTCGCGGCCCTCGCGGCCGGCTGGATCGACGCCGTGGTCGGCGGCGGCGGGCTCCTGCTCCTCCCGGCGCTGCTGCTGGGCCTCCCGTCGGACACCCCCGCCGCCTACGCCCTGGGCACCAACAAGGCGGTGGCGATCGTCGGCACCTCGGGCGCCGCCGTGACCTACGCCCGCAAGGCGCCCGTCGACGTCCGCACAGCCGTCCGCATCGGCCTGGCCGCGCTGGCCGGATCGTCCGGCGGGGCCTTCCTGGCGGCCGGGATGAGCACCGAGGTCCTCAAACCGGTGATCATGGTGGTGCTGCTCGCGGTCGCCGCTTTCGTCATCCTGCGCCCCGCCTTCGGCACCGCCCCGGCGCCGGGCCCGGCCACCCGCCGCCAGATCCTCACCGCGATCGCCCTCGCGGGCCTCGGCATCGGCTTCTACGACGGACTGATCGGCCCCGGCACCGGCACCTTCCTCGTCCTCACCCTCACCGCGGTCCTCCATCTCGACCTGGTCAGCGCCTCGGCCACCGCCAAGATCGTCAACTGCTGCACCAACGCCGGCGCGCTGGCCACCTTCGCCTGGCAGGGCACGGTCCTGTGGCAGCTGGCCGCCCTCATGGCGGTCTTCAACCTGGCGGGCGGCACCCTCGGCGCCCACACCGCCCTGAAGAAGGGCAGCGGCTTCGTCCGGGCCGTGCTGCTGACGGTGGTGTTCGCGCTGGTGGCGAACATGGCGTATGAGCAGTGGCCGGCCTGAACGCGTTCGCCGGAGCATCCCGGCGCCGGCCGGCCTAGCGGTCGTCGCGGCGCAGCAGGTCGACCAGGCCCGTGGCGTCCTCCTCGCCCCGGCCCTGGGCGAGCGCCCGGTCCATCAGGGCCACGTACGGCGTCAGCAGTTCCGTGCTCACCCCCTGCTCCTCGGCGGTGCGCAGCAGGGTGGCGTTGCCCGCCGCCTGCATGGCGAGGTTGGAGACGACGCCCTTCGTGAAGTCCTCGCTCTCCAACTGGTCGGCCGCGGTGTGGACGGCGTGCGCCATCGCCGTGAGCCAGCCCTGGAGCAGGGAGGCGAACTCCTTCGGCGCGATGTCCTCCCGGCGCACCAGCGCGAAGGCGTGGTAGACCCCGGCGAACATGCCGGTCATCGCGCTGAGCAGCGCCACGTCGTGCAGCGCGGCGAAACCCGGGTCGGCGCCGACCCAGCTGGCCCCGGCCGGGACGGCCAGGGTCTCCCGGTGCTCCTCGAAGAGCTCCGGCGAACCGCTGTAGAAGACGTACGCCCCGCTGTCCGGGCTGCCGATCATCGGCGGTACGGCCATGATCCCGGCGTCCACGAAGCGCGCGCCGCGCGCCTCGGCCCAGGCGGCGCGGGCGCGGCCCTGGGCGGGGGTGCCGGTGGTCAGGTTCACCAGGTCCCGGCCGGCGAGATCGGCGTCGGTGAGCGCCTCGCCGAGAGAGTCGTCGTCGAGGAGACAGGCGATGACCAGCCGGTTGGCGGCGACGGCCGCGGCGGCGCTGCTCGCGACCGTGGCCCCTTCGGCGGCCAGCGCCTCGGCTCGGGCGGGGGTGCGGTTCCAGACGGTCACCGGGTGTCCGGCGGCGAGCCAGGCGCGGGCCAGGGCGGTGCCCATGGCGCCGGTGCCGAGGAGGGTGAGAGCGGTGGGCGCGGTCGGGGAAGAGGCGTTGTCAGTCATGGCGTTTAGCCTCGTGGAGGGTGAACGGGCTGCTCAAGTACGTACTTCGGAGTGGGTGCTTACCGCCGGGAAAGCATCGAGGTGGAAGGGGTTGGCATGACCACGGGGCGACGGCCGGGCTCGTACAGCTGCGGGGTCGACGCGGCGATGGACGTGATCGGCGGCAAGTGGAAGGTGCTGATCCTCTGGGCGCTGTCGGTGCGTCCGCACCGGTTCGGGGAACTGCGCCGCGAGCTGGACGGGGTGACGGAGAAGGTGCTCGCCGCCCAGCTGCGCGAGCTGGAGGCGGACGGGATCGTGCATCGGGAGGAGTACGCCGAGGTGCCGCCGAGGGTGGAGTACTCGCTCACGGCGAAGGGCGTCGCGCTCAACACGGCCCTGGAACCGCTCGGCGCGTGGGGGAAGCGGAACGTCCTGGGGTCACCGGCTGCCGGTGAGGTGGGCGAAGACGACGACGTTGCCCTGATATCCGGTGGTGCGTGAGTAGCCGCCGCCGCAGGTGATGACCCGGAGTTCGGGGCGGCGGGCCGCGCCGTAGACCTTCTCGTCGGGGAAGTTCCGGGCGTCGTACACCTCGACGGAGTCGACCGTGAAGACGGCCGTGCCGCCGTCGCGCCGGTCCACCTCCACCGTGCTGCCCTTCTTCAGGGCGCCGAGCCGGTAGAACACGGCGGGGCCCTCGGCGTTGTCGACATGGCCCGCGACGATCGCGGTGCCCGTCTCGCCGGGCGTGGTGCCGGACTCGTACCAGCCGGCGAGGTTCTCCCGCTCGGCGGGCGGGACGTCGAGGCTGCCGGCCGGGGTGAGGCCGAGGCCCGTCAGGGGGGCGCTGACCCGGATCGACGGGATGCGGATGCGGTCGGGCGGGGAGGGCGGCAGCGCGGGCGCCGCGGACGGCTGCCGCTCGGCAGGCTCGGCGTGCGCCTGGGCGGCGGTCGGCTGCGGCGGGGCGTGCGAGGCGGCGCCACTGCCCAGCAGCCACGCGCCGGAACAGAGGGCCACCAGGGTGACGGCCGCTATCGCGGCGTTGCCGTACGTACGCACACGACCCTCCTGTCCTGCCGATCCTGCTGCCGTACGGGCCGGGGCTTGCTGTCCGACGGACCCGAGCCCTCTCTCACGTCCTGTCCTGCGCACCAGCCCCCTGGGACCCGCGCGCAAGCCGTGGCTGTGCCTTCGGGCCACGCGGTGGGGCCCTGTTCCCCCTCCGGGCCGCGAGGGGCGTCGGACCCGGAGGGGGAGGGGACATGCGGTACCGGCGGGACGGACAGCGGAGGGTGTCCGTCAGATCCCGTCGCCTCTCGCCCGGCGATGCAGGAGCCAGGTACCGCCCGCGGCGGCGACGGCGAGAGCCGCCACGCCGGCCGCGGTCTGCACGGGGTCGGGGCCGAGTGCGCCGCCGACCCCCGTCTTCACACTGCCTCGCGGATGCACCTGTTGCCGCTGCGAGGTCAGCGTCACCACCAGGTCGCCGGTCACCTTCCGCCCGCCTCCGGCACAGGTCGCGGTGATCTCGTACGTCCCCGGCTGCGCGCTCGGCGGCACCCGGAACTGCCCGACGGCGTTCTCCTCATGGGTGCTCGGCGCCAGCGTGAACGATCCGGCGCCCACCGCGCTGGCGTCGCCCGCCGCCGTACCGCTGTCCGCGCAGGCCGTCGTGTTCACCGTCACCCGCTCGCCCGGCACGGCCGAGGAGGGGTACACCTCCAGACGGTCGGCACCGGCCGCGTAAGCGGGGGCGGCGACCGCGACGGCGAGCACACTCCCGGTCAGCAGGAGGGCGGTACGGCGCATCGGTGCTCCTTCGAGCTCAGCGGTGGGTGCCTGCCCTTCCGAGGTAAGTGGCAGCGGGCCGGAGCCGCTTCCTGAGGGAACGTCAGAATTGGGGTGAATGGGTGTCAGGACAGCGCGCGCGACCCGTCGGTCCGATGCCGTTTCAGCAGGTCAAGGCGGCCGTACGGGCGGGCTGGGGAAAAGTGCCCGAAGGAGCGGGGGCGCGCGTGTGAACGGGTGACCCGAAGCTCCGGGGAAACGGGGCTTGACCTCAACAAAGCTTGAGGTATCACGCTGTTCCCCATGCAGACCAACGCCTCCACCGCGCCCCTCGACGTCGCCGTCGTCATCGGCAGCAACCGCCACGGCCGCTTCGGCCCCGTCGTCGCCGAGTGGCTCCTCGACCATGTCCGGCGGCGCGAGGACCTCACCCCGCACGTCGTCGACGTCGCCGGGATCGAGCTGCCCACGTCCTTCGCCCGCACCCCCGAGGCCGCCGAGGTCCTCACCGACGTCACCCCGAAGCTGGACCGCGCCGACGCCTTCCTCGTCCTCACCCCCGAGTACAACCACTCCTTCCCGGCCGGCCTGAAGAACCTCATCGACTGGCACTACGGCGAGTGGCGCGCCAAGCCCGTCGGCCTCGTCTCCTACGGCGGTCTCGCGGGCGGCCTGCGCGCGGCGGAGCACCTGCGCCAGGTCTTCGCCGAACTCCACGCCGTGACGGTCCGCGACACCGTCTCCTTCCACAACGCCGGGGCCTCCTTCGACGACGAGGGCCGCCTGAAGGACCCGACGGGTCCGGACGCGGCGGCCAAGACGATGCTGGACCAGCTGGTGTGGTGGGGCACGGCCCTGCGGGAGGCCAAGGAGCGCAGGCCGTACGGCGGCTGACGTCACCGATCGGCGGTGGGGACAAGGCTTCAGGTCGATACGACTCGCGCGCCCGTCAGGCGTGCTCCGCGTCCCACTCCTCCCGGGCCGCCGTGATGGCCGGCTTGTGGTCGCGGGACCAGTCGGCCAGGGCCGAGATCATGGTGGCGAAGCTGCCGCCCATCGCGGTCAGCCGGTACTCGACCTGGGGCGGGAGGGTCGGATGGACGATCCGCTCGACCAGCCCGTCCCGGCAGAGCCGTTTCGTCGTCAGGGACAGCATGCGCTGCGAGATGCCCGGGATCGCGCGCTCCAACTCGCCGTAGCGGCGGCTGCCCTTGGCGAGTTCCACGACCACCAGCACGGTCCACCGGTCCCCGAGCCGGTCCAGCACATCGCGGATCCCGCAGTCGTCATCGCCACACGGGCCCTCGGGAACAACCGTGCCGACCTGGGAACTTACCGCCGTGTTCGGGGCTGACACGAAAGTGCCTCCTTATGTGGACCGCCCAAGTCGGCGGATGCTCGGTGCTGTTCGCAAAGGCATCAACGCTAGGACTGCTCTGATGATTCTCGTGACCGGCGTTTCCGGAGGACTTGGCCGACTGGTGTTCCAGGGCCTGTCCGCGCTCGACGGAACCGATGTGGTCGCCGGCACCCGCGGCGGCGACGGCTCCACCGCGCGCCGGATCGACTTCGACGACCCGGCGAGCCTGGCGGAGGGATTCGCCGGGGTCGACGTACTGGTGATGATCTCGGCCGGGTACGCCGAGGACGACGTGGTGCTGGCCCGCCATGGCGCGGTGGCCGACGCGGCGGCCGAGGCGGGCGTCCGCCACGTCGTCTACACCAGCCTGGCGGCCTCCGGCGAGCGTACGACCCTCGCCCTGCCGCACCGCTGGACCGAGAACCGGCTGGCGCAGGGCCCGTACGACACCACGATCCTGCGCAACGGCCTGTACGCCGAACTCCTGGGCGGCCTGTCGTCGGCGGCGGCCCAACAGGCGGGGAATACCGGCGTGTTCGCGGCCCCCTACAGCTCGGGCCGGATGTCGGTCGTGGCCCGGGAGGACCTCGCGGACGTCACCGTGCGGGTGGCGGCGGAGGCCGACCGGGACCTCGCGGCGGGGGAGCGCGGTCGGCACGCGGGACGAACGTACGAGCTGGCGGGCGTGACGGCGATGGGCGGCGACGACCTCGCGGACCTGCTCGCCAAGGAGTACGGCAGGCCGGTCGTCTACCGTCCCGTCTCCCTCGCCGAGGCGCGCGCCGCACTCGGGGGTCACGGTCTGGAGGACTACCGGATCACCCACACCCTGTCGCTGTTCTCCAACATGGCCGCGGGCTTCCTCCAGGCCCGGGCCTCCGACCTGCCCGAGCTGCTGGGGGCGGCGCCGCGGCCGGTGCACGACCTGGTCACGAGGGCGGCCGTGGGCTGAGCTCACCCGCACTCCGCCAGCACTTGTGCCACCGCACGCCGCCCCACGGCCGCCAGCACCGGGTTCATGCCGTTGCCGAAGGCGTCGCCGTAGTAGTGCTCGGCCGTCAGGCCGAAGTACAGGGCCCAGCCCCGTCCCCGTTCCCAGGTCGCGTCGTCCACGTCGGCGGCGGCGCGGAACGCCTCGCGCGTGTCGGCGCCGAACACCGTCCACGCGGCCATCAGGTCCGCCGCCGGATCCCCGACGCCGGAGCAGCCGAAGTCGATGACGGCGGTCAGCTCGCCGTCCACGGTGAGCAGGTTGCCGGGCAGCAGGTCGCCGTGCAGCCAGACGGGCGCGCGGTCCCAGCCGGGCAGCCGCAGCGTCCTTTCCCAGACCTCCGTCGCGAGCGCCGCGTC
Organism: Streptomyces sp. NPDC043726; assembly: GCF_056436565.1. NCBI lineage: Bacteria > Bacillati > Actinomycetota > Actinomycetes > Kitasatosporales > Streptomycetaceae > Streptomyces > Streptomyces sp. NPDC043726. The sequence continues at coordinate 337,534 of NZ_JBWKCI010000010.1, read as the reverse complement.
GATCGTGCCGTCCGAGCCGAGGTCGCGGATGGCGGCCCGGAAGTCCGCGTCGTCACGGCCGTGGGCCGCGCCCCGGTAGGACGAGGGCGCGTCGGCGGTGTCGGCCCGCCGAAGGGCGGCGACGAACCGGCCCAACCGGTCCGCGGCGCCGGCGGGTTGGGACAGGGGCGTGTCGTAGGCGTTGGAGCCGTCCAGCCACCGGTACACCCCCCACGGCAACGGGAAGCCCGCCCCCGGCGGGCCCACCGCCACCGGCACCGGCACCGCGAGCGGCAGCCGCGGGGCCAGCCGGGGCAGCCACAGGTGCTCCCGCTCGATCTGCCCCTCCCCGCCGGGCAGCCGGGGCAGCCGTACGACGAGCTCGTCGCCGAGCCGGTACATGGCGTTGTCGGTACCGGCCGACCGGACCGGCCGCACCTCCAGCGCGGCCCACTCGGGAAACCGCTCGGCGACCAGCCGCCGCACCAGCCCGGTGTCGATGTCGAGTTCGTCGGGGCGCATCTTGGGCGGTGAGGTCGGCATACGGCTCCAAGGGCTGCGAAGGCGTGGGCGGCAGGGGAGCGTATCCGCGCCCCCGCCGACCGGGCCACCGCATTTCCGCGCGCTCAGCCCACGGCGACCACGCTCACGCCACGCCCACCGCGCTCCAGGCCGCCGCCACCGCCGCGTACTCCGAACTCCCGGCGCCGTACAGGTCCTTGGCCGCGCTCAGGGTCGCCGTGCGGGCGCCCGAGTAGTTCGTGGAGGACGTCATGTAGACGGTCAGGGCCCGGTACCAGATCGCGCCCAGCTTGGCGCGGCCGATTCCGGTGACCGAAGTGCCGTCGCAGGTGGGGGAGTTGTGGGCGACCCCGCTGATGGTCCTGGCCCCGCTGCCCTCGGCCAGGAGGTAGGCGAAGTGGTTGCCGACGCCGGAGGAGTAGTGGACGTCCAGCTTCGCGGTCGCCGAGCTCCAGCAGTCCACCGAACTGCCGTCCTTGGAGGGCTTGTCCATGTACCGCAGGGCGTCGCGGCCGAACCCGGAGCGGACGATCTTCTCGCCGATCAGATAGTCCCCGGGGTCCGACGCGTTGCCCGCGTGGAACTCCACCAGCGTGCCGAAGATGTCCGAGGTCGCCTCGTTCAGGCCGCCGGACTCGCCCGAGTACGTCAGCGCCGCCGTCTTGGACGTCACGCCGTGAGACATCTCGTGCCCGGCCACGTCGAGCGAGACCAGCGGGCCGAGGTTCGTCCCGTCACCGTCGCCGTACGTCATGCAGAAGCAACTGTCGTCCCAGAAGGCGTTGTTGTACCGCGTCCCGTAGTGCACCCGGTTGTACGAGCCCTTGCCGTCGCCCGCGATGCCGTCGCGGCCGTGCACGCCCTTGAAGTAGTCCCAGGTCATGTCGGTGCCGTACTGCGCGTCCACCGCCGCCGAGGCGCGGTCGGTGGTGGCGCCGCTGCCCCAGTGGTTGTCGGTGTCGGTGAACACCGTCGAAGGGGCCCGGCTGACGCAGATCGTGCCGAGCAGGCACAGATCGGTCTTGTTCGCCGCGTCGCCGGTGTAAGTCCCGCCGCGCGAGGCGTCCTTGAGCTGGTACGTCGATCCCGAGAGCGTCGTCTCCAGCGGTACCGTTCCGCTGTACAGCGACTTCCCGTCGCCGGACACCGACTCCAGGGTGTCCCACGCGTCGATCTGCGCGCCGGTGCGGGCGTCGGTCAGCACGGTCCGCCCGACCGGGTTGCCGAGCGAGTCCCGGGCCACGACATCCGTCTGCCAGGCCAGCCTGGGCGCGCCGTGCAGGGCGTCCACGACCAGTCGGGGCTTGGCGGTGAGCTGCCGCAGGGCCTCGCCGAGGTTGGCGGCGCGCAGGGCGTTGACGGCGAGGTCGGTGGCGCGGGTCGCGGAGAGCAGGGGGGTGACGCCGGCGGCGGAGGCGACGGAACCCCGCACGGCCCGGGAGGCACTCCGGTACGTCCCGTCCTTGGCGAGATGGACGACGAAGTCACCGCCCAGCACCGGGAGTCGGCGATACGTCCGGTCGTAGCGCACGTGCTGGGTGCCGTCGGTGTCCACGATCACGTCCCTGACCTTCGTCCCCTGCGCGGAGGTCAGGCCCAGCGCGGTGGCGTGGTCGGCGAGAGCGGCGGCCGCGTTCTCGACGGCGGTGGCGCGGGTGGGCCGGTCGGTGGCGCCGGCGGTGGGGGTGAGCGCGGAGGCCAGCAGGCCTGCGGCGGTGACGGCCACACCGGCGGTGGCGAGACGGGAACCTCGGACGTGCGGCCGTATCCGGCTCATGGATCTCCTCGGGAGGGCACGGGTGATCTTGTCCTGCGATTTAAGGGGCCATGACAGGTCAGGGGCCAGGCCCGTCCCGTGGAGGTGTGTGAGGAGACAGAATCGTTTCTGTGAGCCTGCCGAACCTTCCGCGCATACCGTTCTTCGTCTACGGAACCCTCCGCCCCGGCGAGCCCAACCACGACGTCCTCCTGCGCGGCCGCACGCAGGAGGAGGAACCGGCGACCCTCACCGGGGCGTTGCTGTACGACGGCCCGGGATATCCGTACGTCGTGGAGGAACCGGGGTCAGAGGTCCGCGGCGAGCTGATCACCGCCCGCGCCGAGGAGTACGACGAGCTGCTGGGCGTACTGGACCGGCTGGAGGAGTACGTGCCGGGTGACCCGCGCAGCCTCTACGAGCGCGTCGAGCGTGAGGTGAGCAGGGACGCCGACGGAGTTGCCGTACGGGCCTGGGTGTACGTCGCCGCCCCCGCGGTGGCCGCCCGCCTCCGGGCGAACGGCAAACTCATCGAGAGCGGGGACTGGATGATGCGCGGCTAGGAGACCCCCGAGATCGGTCGACGGCCGACTGGCTCGCCGTCGTGGCTGGTCGCGCAGTTCCCCGCGCCCCTGAGTACGCCTCAGCTCGCCACCGTTTCCAAACGCACCGCGCAGCTCTTGAACTCCGGCATTCGGGACGTCGGATCCAGCGCCGGGTTGGTCAGGGTGTTCGCGCGGCCCTCTCCCGGCCAGTGGAAGGGCATGAAGACCGTGTCCGGGCGGATCGTCGTCGTGATCCTCGCCGGGGCCACCGCCCGCCCGCGCCGGGAGATCACCGCCACCGGGTCGCCCTCGGACGCGCCGAGCCGGGCCGCCAGGCGGGGGTGGAGCTCCACGAAGGGGCCGGGCGCGGCGGCGTTCAGCTCGTCGACCCGGCGGGTCTGGGCGCCCGACTGGTACTGGGACACCACCCGTCCCGTCGTCAGCAGCACCGGGTACTCGTCGTCCGGCTCCTCCGCCGTCGCCCGGTGCGCGACCGGGACGAAGCGGGCCCTGCCGTCCGGTGTGGCGAACCGGTCGTGGAAGAGGCGGGGCGTGCCGGGGTGGGCGGCCTCCGGGGCCTCGTCGTCCGCCGGGCACGGCCAGAAGACGCCGTTCTCCTCCGCGAGCCTGCGGTAGGTGATCCCGGAGTAGTCGGCGGGGCCGCCCGCGCTGGCCCGGCGCAGCTCCTCGAAGACCTCCTCGGGGTCGGTCGGGAAGCCCTTCTCCACGCCGAGCCGGTCGGCCAGCTCGTGCATGACCTCCAGGTCGCTGCGGACCCCGGAGGGCGGGGTGATCGCCTGCTTGCGCAGCAGCACCCGGCCCTCCAGGTTCGTCGTCGTGCCCGTCTCCTCCGCCCACTGCGTCACCGGCAGCACCACGTCCGCCAGCGCCGCCGTCTCCGACAGCACCACGTCACAGACGGCGAGGAAGTCCAGCGACTTGAGGCGTTCCTCGATGTGGGCGGCGCGCGGCGCCGAGACGACCGGGTTGGAGCCCATCAGCAGCAGCGACCTGATGTCCGTGCCCAGGGCTTCGAGGAGTTCGTACGCGCTGCGTCCGGGACCGGGCAGCGAGTCGGGGTCCACGCCCCACACCTCGGCGACATGGCGCCGGGCCGCCGGGTCGTCCAGCTTGCGGTAGCCGGGCAACTGGTCCGCCTTCTGGCCGTGTTCGCGCCCGCCCTGGCCGTTGCCCTGGCCGGTGAGACAGCCGTAACCGGAGAACGGGCGGCCCGCGCGGCCGGTGGCCAGGCACAGGTTGATCCAGGCGCCCACGGTGTCGGTGCCCTTGGACTGCTGTTCCGGGCCGCGCGCGGTGAGCACCATCGCCGACTCCGGCTCGCAGAACATCCGTACCGCTTCCCGCAGTTCGGGCACCGACACGCCGGTGATCCGCTCCACGTACTCCGGCCAGTGCGCCAGCGCCTCGGCCCGGGCCTCCTCCCAGCCGGTCGTCCGCTCGGCGATGTACTCCTCGTCCGTGCGCCCCTCGGCGACGACCAGGTGCAGCAGGCCCAGCGCGAGCGCCAGGTCCGTCCCCGGCCGGGGCGCGAGGTGCAGGTCCGCCTGCTCGGCCGTCTTCGTACGGCGCGGGTCGACGACGATCAGGGTGCCGCCGTTCTCGCGCAGCTCGTGGAAGAACCGCAGCGACGGCGGCATCGTCTCCGCGAGATTGGAGCCGACGAGGATCACACAGCCCGACTTCGGGATGTCCTCCAGCGGGAACGGCAGCCCGCGGTCGAGGCCGAACGCCTTGATCCCGGCGGCCGCGGCGGAGGACATGCAGAAGCGGCCGTTGTAGTCGATCTGCGAGGTGCCGAGCGCCACGCGCGCGAACTTGCCGAGCGTGTACGCCTTCTCGTTGGTCAGCCCGCCGCCGCCGAACACCCCGACCCCGTCCGGGCCGTGCTCGGTCCGCGTGCGGAGCAGCGCCTCGGCGATCCGGTCGAGTGCCTCCTCCCAGGAGGCGGGCACCAGCGTGCCCTCGGAGCGCACCAACGGGGAGGTCAGCCGCACGCGGGAGGAGAGCACCGCCGGCGCCGTACGGCCCTTGCCGCACAGCGCGCCCCGGTTCACCGGGAAGTCCGCCCGCTCGCTCACCTCGACCGTCCCGTCGGGGGCGGGCGTCAGATTCATCCCGCACTGCAGGGCGCAGTACGGACAGTGCGTGGGCGTGGCGGTGTTCTGCATGCCATCCAGCGTGCTTCGGCCGTGTTACGTGCCGTGACGGCGGATTGTTACGCCGAGGGGACCTCGACCTCCCCGCCCCCGCCCCACCGGCGTGAGGCGTCCCGGCGCGCGGCGCCGCGTCACCGGCCGCTCGCCAGCGCCTCCCGCACGCCCGCCTCCTCGGGACCGAGGAACGTGGGGTCCGGCCGGAACACGGCGTCCAGCGCCGCCTTGCCCGCCGCGAGGATCTCCCGGGTGCCGCCGTAGTGCCAGGTGGCGTCGTGCACCTCGTCCACGCCGACGCCGTAGGAGGTGACCCCCGCCGCCTCGCACAGGGCGACGGCCCGCCGGATGTGGAAGCCCTGGCTGATCAGCACGGCCTCGTCCACGCCGAAGATCTTCTTCGCGCGCACGCAGGAGTCCCAGGTGTCGAAGCCGGCGTAGTCGCTGACGATCCGGGAGTCCGGCACGCCGTGCCGGGTCAGGTAGGCGCGCATCGCGTCCGGCTCGTCGTAGTCCTCGCGGCTGTTGTCACCGGTGACAAGGACGACCTTCACGGTCCCGGCGCGGTACAGCTCGGCCGCCGCGTCCAGCCGGTGGGCGAGATACGGCGACGGCTCCCCCTGCCACAGTCCCGCGCCGAAAACGACGGCCACGTCGGTGCGGGGCGCGTCGGCGACGGTGCGCAGCCGGTCGCCGGTGGAGACGTACATCCAGGTCGCCGGGAGCAGCGCCAGCACACACGCCGCCATCAGCGCCTGCACCAGCCGCCGCTGTCCGGTACGGGTGCGCGGCAGGCGCGGTCGGCGGATCCTCATGCACCCTAGGACGTAGCGGGTAGGGGCGCCGGTTGCGTGACCAGGCTCACGTCGGGAGGTGAAACCCCAGGTCATACGGCCTCACACTCCCGGGGTCCCGGATCGTGAACCCGTGGAAAAAACCCGTGACGCCCGCGCAACGGCGTGGCAACCTCCGGCCACCACCATCGGTTCATGACGGCGTCGCAACCCCTTCACGACGAGTCCACGTCCCTCGACAGTACGGCGCATCTCATGAATCGGATCAGCAGCCAGCTCGCCAGCCAGCTCAGCCTCGTCGCGCTCGACGGCCGGCGCCGCCCCACCGCGCCCGCGCTGGTGGTCGTGGCCCACGGCAGCCGTGACCCGCGGGCCCTGAGCACCGTCCGCACCCTCCTGGACCGGGTCCGCGAACTGCGCCCCGGCCTCCCGGTGCGCCTCGGCCACATCGAACTGAACGAGCCCCTGCTCCCCGACACGCTCGCCGCCCTGGACACGGACGCGGCGATCCTGGTCCCGCTGCTGCTGAGCCGCGGCTACCACGTGAAGCGGGACATCCCGGAGATGGCCGCGCAGTCCGGCGTACGCGCGACGGTGGCCAAGGCCCTCGGCCCGCACCCGCTCCTGGTGGAGGCCCTGTACGACCGGCTGATGGAGGCGGGCTGGGAGTCGGGGCCCGGAACGGCGGTGGTCCTGGCGGCCGCGGGCTCCCGGGACCCGGAGTCCAAGGTCGACGCGGGCCGCACGGCGGCGGCCCTCGCCGAGCGCCTGGGAGCGCCGGTGGTCCCGGCCTACGCCACGACCGCGGCCCCCAGGGTCCCGGACGCGATCCGGGCCCTGACGGCGAGGGGCCACCACCGCATCGCGGTGGCGTCGTACTTCACGGCCCCGGGCCGCTTCGCGACGGAATGCGCGGCGCAGGCCCCGTGGATCGCCTCGGCCCCCCTGGGCCCGCACCCGGCGATGGCCCGCCTCGTACTGCACCGCTACGACCAGGCCCTGCGGACGTCCGTGGGCAAGGAAGCAGTGCTGACGTCGGCATGAGAGACGATCGTGCGCTTACTGTCGTCGCATGGCGCACGAGAACCACATCCCTCCGCCCGGCTATGACCCGACGTCGGTCGAACGCTGGTCCAAAGAACCCGACAAGCGCCCCGGCCGGACAGCCTTCCAGCGCGACCGAGCCCGAGTACTGCACTCCGCCGCCCTCAGAAGACTCGCCGGCAAGACCCAGGTGGTCACCCCGGGAACCCGCAGCCCCGCCTGGGACGCCAGCCCCCGCACCCGCCTCACCCACTCCCTCGAATGCGCCCAGGTCGGCCGGGAGCTGGGCGCCGCCCTGGGCTGCGACCCGGACCTCGTGGAGGCCGCCTGTCTCTCGCACGACCTCGGCCACCCCCCGTTCGGCCACAACGGCGAACAGGCCCTGAACGAGTTCGCCGAGGACTGCGGGGGATTCGAGGGCAACGCCCAGTCCCTGCGGCTCCTCACCCGCATCGAGCCCAAGCGGTTCACCCCGGAGGGCTCCGTCGGCCTCAACCTCACCCGCGCCACCCTCGACGCCGCCACCAAGTACCCCTGGCCCCGCGGCGCCCACCCCACCGACCCCAAGTCCCCCAAGTTCGGCGTCTACGAGGACGACCGGCCCGTCTTCGACTGGGTCCGCGAGGGCGCCCCCGGCACCCGCGCCACCTTCGAGGCCCAGGTGATGGACTGGTCCGACGATGTCGCGTACTCGGTGCACGACGTGGAGGACGGTCTGCACGCGGGCCACATCGACCCCAACTGCCTGCACGCCGAGCCGGAACGCCGGGCGGTCTTCGAGGTGGCCGTCGGACGGTACGTCCCCGAGGACACCGACCCCGCCGAACTCGCCGCCGCCCTCGACCGGCTCCAGGACCAGGAGTGGTGGCCGCACGGCTACGACGGCACCGCCGTCGCCCAGGCCCGCCTGAAGGACGCCACCAGCCAGCTCATCGGCCGCTTCTGCCTCGCCGCCGAGGCCGCCACCCGCGCCGCCCACGGCACCGGCCGGCTCACGCGCTACGGCGCCGAACTCGTCGTACCGCACGAGACGCGGCTGGAGTGCGCCGTACTGAAGGCGGTCGCCGACCGGTACGTCATGCAGCGGGCCGAGCAGGAGCGGCTGCGGGCGGATCAGCGGATCGTCGTCGCCGAACTGGCCGAGGCGCTCACCGCGCGGGCGCCGGAAGGGCTCGAGCCGCAGTTCCGGGCGCTGTTCGACGCGGCGCCGGACGACCGGGCGCGCAAGCGGGTGATCGTGGACCAGATCGCGTCCCTCACCGATGCCTCGGCCCGTTCGCTTCACGAACGTCTGACGGGGCACCCGTGAGCCCGGGGAGGCACGAGTGAAGTGAAACGCGCCCGAAGGTGACCCTCCGTGGCCTGATCGGGCCACTCCCTCTTCCCCCATCACGCTCCGTGCGGGACGCTCCCATGTGGCGGCACCCTTACGAGGAGGCATCAAGTGGTCGACGCGGATCAGACATTCGTCATCGTCGGAGGCGGACTCGCCGGCGCGAAGGCGGCCGAAACGCTGCGGGCGGAGGGCTTCACGGGGCGCGTGATACTGATCAGCGACGAGCGGGACCACCCCTACGAGCGTCCGCCGCTCTCCAAGGGCTTTCTGCTCGGCAAGGAGGAGCGCGACAGCGTCTTCGTGCACGAGCCCGCCTGGTACGCGCGGAACGACATCGAACTGCACCTCGGCCAGACCGTCGACGCCATCGACCGTACGGCGAAGACGGTCCGCTTCGGCGAGGACGGCACCGTCGTCCACTACGACAAGCTGCTGCTCACGACCGGCGCCGAGCCCCGCCGGCTGGACATCCCGGGCACCGACCTGGCGGGCGTGCACCATCTGCGCCGGCTCGCGCACGCCGAGCGGCTCAAGGGCGTGCTGAGCGCCCTCGGCCGGGACAACGGCCACATCGTGATCGCCGGGGCCGGCTGGATCGGCCTGGAGGTCGCGGCGGCCGCGCGGGAGTACGGCGCCGAGGTCACCGTCGTCGAACCGGAGCCGACCCCGCTGCACGGCGTGCTCGGCCCCGAGCTGGGCGGGCTCTTCGCCGAGCTGCACCGCGAGCACGGGGTGCGCTTCCACTTCGGGGCGCGGCTCACCGAGATCACCGGGCAGGACGGAGTGGTACTGGCCGCGCGGACGAACGACGGCGAGGAACATCCGGCGCACGCCGTGCTGGCCGCGATCGGCGCCGCGCCGCGGATCGGGCTCGCCGAGGCGGCGGGTCTGGAGATCGCCGACCGCTCGCGCGGCGGGGGCGTGGTCGTGGACGGGCGGCTGCGCACCTCCGACCCCGACGTCTACGCCGCCGGGGACGTGGCCTCCTTCCCGCACGAGCTCTTCGACACCCGGATCCGGGTGGAGCACTGGGCCAACGCCCTCAACGGCGGCCCGGTGGCGGCCCGCGCGATGCTCGGCCGGGACGTCGTCTACGACCGGGTGCCGTACTTCTTCTCCGACCAGTACGACCTGGGGATGGAGTACTCCGGCTGGGCGCCCCCCGGCTCCTACGACGAAGTGGTGATCCGAGGGGACGCCGGCAAGCGGGAGTTCATCGCGTTCTGGATGAAGGCCGGCCGGGTGCTGGCCGGGATGAACGTGAATGTGTGGGACGTCACAGACCCGATCCAACGGCTGATCCGGTCCAGGGCACAGGTGAACGCGGAGGCCCTGGCGGACCCGCACGCACCCCTGGAAAGCCTCGTCTCCTAGTCGTCAGGAGTGTCAGCCGTGCCCCGTAGAATCTCCACGTGGCAGGACGGATCAACGACGAGGACGTGAAGGCGGTACGGGACGCGGTCCCGATCGACGCCGTGGTGTCCGAGTACCTCCAGCTGCGCAACGCGGGCGGCGGGAACCTCAAGGGGCTGTGCCCCTTCCACGACGAGAAGTCGCCGTCCTTCCAGGTCAGCCCGAGCAAGGGGCTCTTCCACTGCTTCGGCTGCCAGGAGGGCGGCGACACCATCACGTTCGTGATGAAGGTCGACCACCTCTCCTTCTCCGAGGCGGTCGAGCGGCTCGCCGCCCAGGCCGGCATCACCCTGCGCTACGAGGAGGGCGGTTACAACCCCGCCCACCAGCGCGGTGAGCGGATCCGGCTGGTCGAGGCCCACAAGATCGCCGCCGAGTGGTACGCCGAGCAGCTCGCCGTCAGCCCCGAGGCCGAGACCGGCCGGGTCTTCCTCGCCGAGCGCGGCTTCGACCAGGCCGCCGCCGTCCACTTCGGCGTCGGCTACAGCCCGCAAGGCTGGGACCACCTCACCCGCTTCCTGCGCGGCAAGGGCTTCACCGACAAGGAACTGATCCTGTCGGGCCTGTCCCAGGAGGGCCGCCGGGGTCCCATCGACCGCTTCCGGGGCCGTCTGATGTGGCCGATCCGCGACATCGGCGGCGAGGTCGTCGGCTTCGGCGCCCGCAAGCTGTACGAGGCGGACAACGGCCCCAAGTACCTCAACACCCCCGACACGGCGATCTACAAGAAGAGTCAGGTCCTCTACGGCATCGACCTGGCGAAGAAGGACATCGCCAAGGCCTCCCGCGCGGTCGTCGTCGAGGGCTACACCGACGTCATGGCCTGCCATCTCGCCGGGGTGACGACGGCCATCGCGACCTGCGGCACCGCCTTCGGCGGCGACCACATCAAGATCCTGCGCCGGCTGCTGATGGACAACGGCTCGGCCCGGGTGATCTTCACCTTCGACGGTGACGCGGCCGGCCAGAAGGCGGCCCTGCGCGCCTTCGAGGACGACCAGAAGTTCGCCGCCGAGACCTACATCGCCATCGCCCCCGACGGCATGGACCCCTGCGAGCTGCGCCTGGCCAAGGGCGACGAGGCGGTCGCCGACCTGGTCGAACCCCGCACCCCGCTCTTCGAGTTCGCGCTCCGCCAGATCGTCGTGCGCTACGACCTGGACACCCCGGGAGGGCGGGCCGCGGCGCTGGACGAGGCCGCCCCGATCGTCGCCCGCATCAAGAACAGCGGCGCCCAGCACGAGGTGGCCGTCCAGCTCGCCGGGATGCTCGGCATCCTCGACACCCAGTTCGTCGTCAAGCGGGTGGCCCAGCTGGCCCGTTGGGCCCGCGACCGCGGCGGCAAGGGCCCGGCCCCGGCGCGCGGCCCGCAGCAGCCGTACGACGCCGCCCCCCGGCCGATGTCCTCCGGCCCGGCGCTCAACCTCCGCAACCCCGTCTACGCCACCGAGCGCGAACTGCTCAAGCTCGCCCTGCAGCGCCCGGAACTGGTCTCCCCGGCCTTCGACGCGTACGGCGTCGACGAGTTCACCGCCGCCCCCTACGCCGCCGTGCGCCAGGCCGTCATGGAGGCGGGCGGCGCCCTGTACGGCGTGCAGGACGCGCAGGACTATCTGGTCCGGGTCCGCGACGCCGCCCCCGACGACGCGGTCCGCGCGATGGTCACCGAGCTGGCGGTCGAGGCGATCATGCGGCGCACGGTCGATGAGAACTACGCCGGCGAACAGCTCGTCACCGTCCGGCGCCGGGCCGTCGAACGCCGCATCCGGGACATCCAGTCCCAGATGACCCGACTCTCCGCGGGCGGAGATCCGGCCCAACTCGCCGCCACACAGAACGAACTGTGGGTGCTCCAGCAGTACGACCAGGCCCTGCGGGAGCACGGAGCCGCAGCTCTGTAGCCTGCCGGGCCCGAAGCGGTAACCGCGCGGTCACGGACCGGACGCAAAAAGTCACCGCACGCCCCTCGTGGCGGCGATGTGTCGTACTCCACACTGGGTTCCGGTGCCTGAGTCCTCGGAGCGCGGCCGGCCCGTCCGTCACGGGTCCCCTACCCCCGCGATTCCGCTCATCGCGTACGGGACGGACAGCGGCGAGGCCGCCGACTCCGCCCTCGAAGCCGCGCTGCCGCACACTTCAGCAGCGATCATCCTGGAGGTCGCCCCCGTGCAGACCCAGACCCTCACCCAGACCGACAGCACTACGGACGACGAGTCCGACGTCCTCGTCGCGGTGCCCCCGCAGAACCGCGTCGCGCACCACCCCGAGGCGGAGCCGGAGAGCCCGCCCGCGGAGGCGCTGGAGCCCGTCGAGGCCCCGGAGCCGGTCGAACCGCCCCGCCCCCGCGTCGACACCGGCGGCCCGTCCTCGGACCTGTTCCGCCAGTACCTGCGGGAGATCGGCCGCATCCCCCTGCTCACGGCGGCGGAGGAGGTCGAGCTCGCCCGCCGCGTCGAGGCCGGCCTGTTCGCCGAGGAGAAGCTGAGCAACACCCCTGACCTGGACAGCCAGTTGGCGCTGGACCTGGACCGCCTGGTGGTCATGGGCCGGATGGCCAAGCGCCGGCTGATCGAGGCCAACCTCCGGCTCGTCGTCTCGGTGGCCAAGCGGTACGTCGGCCGCGGACTGACCATGCTGGACCTGGTCCAGGAGGGAAACCTGGGCCTGATCCGGGCGGTGGAGAAGTTCGACTACGCCCGCGGCTACAAGTTCTCCACCTACGCCACCTGGTGGATCCGACAGGCCATGTCCCGGGCCCTGGCCGACCAGGCCCGCACGATCCGCGTCCCGGTACACGTGGTCGAGCTGATCAACCGGGTGGTCCGGGTACAGCGCCGGATGCTCCAGGAGCGCGGCTACGAGCCGACCCCGGAGGAGGTGGCCGCCCATCTGGACCTGCCGCCCGAGCGGGTCAGCGAGGTCCTGCGCCTGGCCCAGGAACCGGTCTCCCTGCACGCCCCGGTGGGCGAGGAGGACGACGTGGCGCTCGGCGACCTCATCGAGGACGGCGACGCGGCGAGCCCGGTGGAATCGGCGGCGTTCCTGCTGCTCAGGGAGCACCTGGAGGCGGTCCTGTCCACGCTCGGCGAGCGCGAGCGCAAGGTGGTCCAGCTCCGCTACGGCCTGGCCGACGGCCGCCCCCGCACGCTGGAGGAGATAGGCCGCATCTTCGGCGTGACCAGGGAACGCATCCGCCAGATCGAGTCGAAGACCCTCAACAAACTGAGGGACCACGCCTTCGCGGACCAGCTGAGGGGATACCTCGACTGAGAAGGGGCCGCTGGGCAGCGGCCCCTCCCGGCTAGTCCAGCTCCGCGACCGCCTCCGCGAACTGCGCCTTGTACAGCCGCGCGTACGCCCCGTCCGCCGCCAGCAGCTCGCCGTGCGCGCCCTGTTCGACGATCGAGCCGTTCTCCATCACCAGGATGGTGTCCGCGTCCCGGATGGTGGAGAGCCGGTGCGCGATCACGAACGACGTCCGCCCGTGCGCCAGTTTCGCCATCGCCTTCTGGATCAGCACCTCCGTACGGGTGTCGACCGACGACGTCGCCTCGTCCAGCACCAGGATCACCGGATCCGACAGGAACGCCCGGGCGATGGTGATCAGCTGCTTCTCACCCGCGCTGACCCCGGACCCCTCGTCGTCGATCACGGTGTCGTAGCCCTCGGGCAGCGTACGGATGAACCGGTCCGCGTGCGCCGCGCGCGCCGCTTCCTCGATCTCCCCCCGGGTCACCTCGCGGGCCGCGCCGTACGCGATGTTCTCCGCGATCGTCCCGCCGAACAGCCAGGTGTCCTGCAGCACCATGCCGATCCCGGCCCGCAGTTCGTCCCGGGACATCGTCGCGATGTCCACCCCGTCCAGCGTGATCCGCCCGCCGGAGACGTCGTAGAACCGCATGAGGAGGTTGACCAGCGTGGTCTTGCCGGCGCCGGTCGGGCCCACGATCGCGACCGTCTGCCCGGGCTCCACCTTCAGCGACAGATTCTCGATGAGCGGCTTGTCGGGGTCGTACCGGAAGGACACGCCCTCCAGCGCCACCCGCCCCCGCAGCTCCTCGGGCCGCATCCCGGGCGCCGGGTCCGTCGACTGCTCCTCGGCGTCGAGGAGTTCGAAGACCCGCTCGGCGGAGGCGACCCCGGACTGCACCAGGTTCGCCATCGACGCGACCTGCGTCAGCGGCATGGAGAACTGCCGCGAGTACTGGATGAAGGCCTGCACGTCACCGATGGACAGGGCGCCCGACGCGACCCGGAGTCCGCCGACCACGGCCACCAGCACGTAGTTGATGTTCGAGACGAACATCATCAGCGGCTGCATGATCCCGCTGTTGAACTGGGCCTTGAACCCGGCCTCGTACAGCGCCTCGTTCTGCTCGGCGAACTGCTTCGCCGACTCCTCCTGCCGCCCGAACACCTTCACCAGGGTGTGCCCGGTGTACATCTCCTCCACATGGGCGTTGAGCTGCCCGGTGGAGCGCCACTGCTGCACGAAGTGCGGCTGCGACCGCTTGCCGACCCGGGTCGCCACCACGAACGACACCGGCACGGTCACCAGCGCTACCAGCGCGAGGATCCAGGAGACGTAGAACATCATCGCCAGCACACCGATGATCGTCAGCACCGAGTTGATGAGCTGGCCCATCGACTGCTGGAGCGTCTGCCCGATGTTGTCGATGTCGTTCGTCGCGCGGGAGAGCACCTCACCGCGCTGCCGCTTGTCGAAGTACGACAGCGGCAGCCGCGACAGCTTCCCCTGCACGTCCTCGCGCAGCCGGAACATCGTCCGGTTCACCGCCCGGTTCACCAGCCGCGTCGCCACCGCCATCAGCAGTCCGGCCACGCTGAACACGGCCAGCGCGATCAGCAGCACATGTCCCACGGCGGTGAAGTCGATGCCCTCGCCGGGCGTGAAGTCGGTGCTGCGGAGCATGTCGGCCACGTCCCCGTCGCCGCGCTCCCGCATGCCCTCAAGGACCTGCTCCTTCGTCGCCCCGGGCGCCATCTCCCGTCCGACGATGCCCGCGAAGACCAGGTCGGTGGCCTTGCCGAGGATCTTCGGTCCGACGACCGACAGACCCACGCTGACCACGACACAGAGCAGCAGCAGATAGATGGTGAGCCGCTCCGGCTTGAACTGGGCGACCAGCCGCCTGCCCGACACCTTGAAGTCCAGCGAGCGGTGGTCGGGCCCGGTGCCGGCCATCATCCGCCCCATCGGCCCGGCCATCAGGCGGCCTCCGCTTCCGTCAGCTGGGAGAGCACGATCTCCCGGTAGGTCTCGTTGTCCGCCATGAGTTCGTGGTGGGTGCCGGTGCCGACGACCAGTCCCTCGTCCAGTACGACGATCCGGTCGGCGTCCCGGATGGTCGCCACCCGCTGGGCGACGATCACCACGGTCGCCTCGGCGGTCTCCTGGGCCAGCGCGGCGCGCAGGGCGGCGTCGGTGGCGTAGTCGAGGGCGGAGAAGGAGTCGTCGAAGAGGTAGATCTCCGGGCGCTGCACCAGCGTGCGGGCGATGGCGAGCCGCTGCCGCTGGCCACCGGAGACATTGGTCCCGCCCTGTGCGACGGGGGAGTCCAGCCCGTTCTCCAGCCGCTCCACGAACTCCTTGGCCTGCGCCACCTCCAGCGCGTGCCACAGCTCCTCGTCGGTGGCGTCCGGATTGCCGTAGCGAAGGTTCGTCGCCACGGTCCCGGCGAACAGATACGGCTTCTGCGGCACCAGCCCGACCGTCCTGGCCAGCACCTTCGGGTCGATGCCCGCCACGTCCTCGCCGTCCACGAGCACCTGCCCGTCGGTCGCGTCGAACAGCCGGGGGACCAGACCCAGCAGGGTGGACTTGCCGCTGCCGGTCGAGCCGATGACGGCGGTGGTCTCACCCGGCCGCGCCACCAGGTCGATGCCCTTGAGCACGGGTTCCTCGGCACCCGGGTAGCGGAAGCCGGCCCGGCGGATCTCCAGATGCCCGTGCCGGCGCAGCTCGGTGACCGGCGCCACCGGGGGCACCACGCTCGACGAGGTGTCCAGCACCTCCTGGATCCGCTCGGCGCAGACCTCCGCGCGCGGCACCATCATGAACATGAAGGTGGCCATCATCACGGACATCACGATCTGCATCAGATAGGCCAGGAACGCCGTCAGGTCACCGATCTGCATCCCGCCGCTGTCGATGCGGTGCGCGCCGAACCACACCACCGCGATGGACGACAGGTTCACCACCGTCATCACGATCGGGAACATCAGCGCGAGCAGATTGCCGGTGCCCAGCGCCATGTCGGTGAGATCGGTGTTGGCCTTCCGGAAGCGCTGCTGCTCGTAGCCGTCGCGGACGAAGGCCCGGATCACCCGGTTGCCGGTGATCTGCTCGCGCAGCACCCGGTTCACCGTGTCCAGCCGCTCCTGCATGGCCCGGAACAGCGGGCGCAGCCGCCGCACGATCAAGGTCACGCAGACGCCCAGCACCGGCACGACGGCCACCAGCACGGTCGACAGCGGCACGTCCAGGCCGAGGGCCAGCACGATCCCGCCGACGCACATGATCGGCGCCGAGACCATCAGCGTGAACGTCATCAGGGCCAGCATCTGGATCTGCTGGACGTCGTTGGTGGTCCGGGTGATCAGCGAGGGCGCGCCGAAGTGACCCACCTCACGCGCGGAGAAGGACTGCACCCGGTCGAAGACTCCGGCGCGCATGTCCCGGCCGAGCGCCGCGGCGGTCCGGGCGCCGTAGTACACGGCCCCGATGTTGCACACGACCTGCGCCAGCGAGATGCCGATCATCAGGGCGCCGAAGGACAGGATGTAGCCGGTGTCGCCGTTGACGACACCGTTGTCGATGATGTCCGCGTTGAGGGTGGGCAGGTAGAGCGTGGCGCAGGTCTGCAGGAACTGGAGCAGCACCAGCAGTGCGATGGGTTTTCGGTAGGGCCTGAGGTAGGTCCGCAGGAGTCGTATGAGCACGCTGTGTCTCTCGGAGTCGGCGGCGGGGCGGTTGGTTGCCCCTGGCCCCTATCGTCGGACACTCCGCCCGCGTTACCTCAACTGATTAACCCAACGAGGGTGCGCTACGAGCGAAAGGCCCCCGGATGGGTCTGCTCCCGCACCGACACGAACTGCTGCCGGACCGCCTGTCCGACCGCCAGTTCGTCCCCGGGCTCCAGCACCTGGGCCGCGGCTCCCCGCCAGGCCGGCGGGGTGCGCGCGTCGAGCGTGCCCTGGGTGGCGCCGAGCGCCCAGGCCGCCTGGCGGGCGGCGCCGATCGCCGCGTAGTCCGCGGGCTGCGGCACGACGACCTGCGCGCCGAACAGCGCGGGCGCCGAGGCCTGCACCGCGGCCAGCTCGGCGGCGGCGCCCAGCAGGAAGACCCGGCGCACCTCGACGCCCCGGCCGCGCAGCACGTCGAGGGCGTCGGCGAGTCCGCACAGCATGCCCTCGAACGCGGCCCGCGCCAGGTGCTCGGGCCGCATGGCCTCGCGCCGCAGCCCGGCGAGCGTGCCGGCGGTGTGCGGCAGGTTCGGGGTGCGCTCGCCCTCCAGGTAGGGGAGCAGGACCAGCCCGTGCGCGCCCGGCGTCGACTTCATCGCCAGGTCGGACAGGCTCTCCAGATCGGGCAGGCCGAGCAGCTCGGCGGTGCCGCGCAGGGTGCGTACGGCGTTGAGGGTGGTGACGACGGGCAGGTGCATGCCGGTCGCGTCGGCCAGCGCGGTGATCATCCCGGTGGGGTCGTGCAGCGCCTCGGGGTGGACGGCCATCACGGAGCCGGAGGCGCCGAGCGAGACGACCGCGTCGCCGAGGCCGATGCCGAGCCCGAAGGCGGCGGCCATCGTCTCGCCGGTCCCGGCGGAGATCAGCAGCCCCTCCGGCGTCGTACCGGCCGCTTCGGCGGGGCCGATCACCTCGGGCAGCATCGCCTGGTGTCCGAGGGCCAGCTCGACCAGATCGGCGCGGTAGGTGCCGCCGGCGGCGGACCAGTAGCCGGTGCCGGAGGCGCCGCCGCGGTCGGTGGTGCGGCGCACCGGGCGGCCGAGCAGCTGCCACACCAGCCAGTCGTGGGCCTGCAGCAGGACGGCGGTGCGGGCGGCGGCGTCGGGCTCGTGCTTGCTGAGCCAGCGCAGCTTCGTCACCGGCTGCGCGGCCTGCGGCACACAGCCCACGGCCTGCGCCCACGCCTCGCGCCCGCCGAGCGCGTCGATGAGATCGGCCGCGGCGACCTGGGCCCGCTTGTCGCCGCCGACCATCGCGGGCCGGGTGGTGTTGCCCTGGGAGTCGAGCGGTACGACCGCGTTCTGCTGCGAGGAGACGCCGATGGCCTGCACTCCCTCGAGCAGGCCGCCACCGGCGGCCTCCCCGAGCGAGAGCAGCCAGGCCTGAGGATCGACGTCGGACGGCCGCCCCTCGACCGGGTGCGGCGCGTACCCCTGCCTGAGCACGGCTCCGCTGTCCGCGTCACAGACGACGATTCGAGTGAACTCGGGCGAACTGTCGAGCCCGGCGACTATCCCCATGGCGAAAATTCTATGGGTCCCGCGCCGTGCCCACGCCTACGTGTTGCTGGTGCCCCAGTCGTCCTGTTCCGCCCTGCTGCCGTTGTGGTCGCGCAGGCTGCGTACCCGCTGGGCCACGGACTCGGGAACGCGGTCGCCGACCTTGTCGCTGACCGCGTGGTAGGCCTTGCCCGCGTAGACCTTGCCCTGCTGTGCGGCGGTCTCGGCGGTGTTGCGCACCGCCGGGTTCTGCGCGACCTGGCGTGCCGATTTCTTCAGCTGCTCGTAGCGTTCGCGTCCGGCACGGGTGCCGAGGACGTAACCCAGAGCCAGTCCGACGACGAATGTGAGCTTGTAGCGCATGGAGGCCACCCTTCCCTCGCGTAGGTCGGTGCCGGGGGAACCGATTGGCGGAGCACCCCCCTGCTTGCGCTAATGTATGTGTCGCAGCGAGCGCCCGCCCCCTGGCGAATACCCAGGTAGGTGCGTTCGATGCAACGAGGCATTCCTCCGTAGCTCAATTGGCAGAGCAGCCGGCTGTTAACCGGCAGGTTACTGGTTCGAGTCCAGTCGGGGGAGCTCGGTCCTCCGTAGCTCAATTGGCAGAGCAGCCGGCTGTTAACCGGCAGGTTACTGGTTCGAGTCCAGTCGGGGGAGCAGGTTGAACGAGGACCCCTCAGGGGTCCTTTTTCATGTCCTGTTCGGGGCCCCGGGAACCGCGCGGGGCACGCTGAAGTCCTTCAGGGCATGCGTAGTCGACCATCCGAAGCAGGAGATCGTATGAGCGGCTATGCTGCGGC
Organism: Streptomyces sp. NPDC043726; assembly: GCF_056436565.1. NCBI lineage: Bacteria > Bacillati > Actinomycetota > Actinomycetes > Kitasatosporales > Streptomycetaceae > Streptomyces > Streptomyces sp. NPDC043726. The sequence continues at coordinate 318,688 of NZ_JBWKCI010000010.1, read as the reverse complement.
AGACGGCGCGTACAAATGTGCGCGACACGCCGCTATGGGGCGGTAGCTCAGCCGGTTAGAGCAGCGGACTCATAATCCGTCGGCCGTGGGTTCGAGTCCCACCCGCCCCACCACGCACCCTCCGTGCAGAAACGATGCGACCTGCGGTCGGGAGGCAGGGGGCCAGGGGACGGGGTCCCGCCCGGGACCTCCTACGCGGTCTCCGCCCACGGCAACTCCCTCAACTCATTGCCCTCAGCCTCTTCTCCTACGAGGTCACCGGCACCGCCTTCGGCATCGGCGCCGTGCCGGCGCTGCGGCCGCCGGCGGGCGTGGTCGCCGGGGCGGTCACCGGACGGCTCGGGCGCCGGACCGTGATGATCGGGGCCGACACCACGCAGCCCATCGCCATGACCGCGCTCGCGCCGCGCGGTTCGCGGAGGCCGCTGTCCCTTTGCTGCTCGGGCTCGCCGTCCTGGTTCTCGGCGCCGGGAACACCTGCTTCGGCGTCGCCCTGCGCGGCGGCCCCGGCCATGGTCGGGCAGGAGGGCCGCCCCCGCGCCAACGGCCTGCTGGTCACGGCACGCTCGGCTTCGCCTCCGCCGCCCCCGTCCGCTCCTACGGCGGCTACGGCCTCGCCTTCGCCCTCACCGCCGCCGGCTTCGTGGTGTCCGGCCCGGCCCTGCTGATGCTGCGCGCCCGCACCGAGGAGGAGGGCGGCGAGGCTTCGACGGTCCCGTCCGGCCCTCGGCGGTGTCCAGCCCGTGGCCATCGCCGACCCGCCCGCCCCGGGCTCGCCCGCGCGCGAACGCCTGCCGCACGCCCGCGCGTTGCCGCGCGACCCGCTCGCCCTCACCTCGGGCGCCTTCGACCCCGACCCGCGCCTGACGGACGTACGCGACTGAACCAGGGCGGGCAACTGCCACCCGTGAGCGGCCGGTTCACCGACTTCGGCCGGGCCGAGGATGCCCTCGCGGACGTGCGCAGGGTCGAGCTGGAGCGCCACTGGCGGGCCGAACGTTCGTCGGCGCGCCGCTGCGGTTGGCGCTGCCGTACGACCACCCCCGCCCTCCCGTCCTCTCCGGCCGGGGCGCCTCGCACGTGTGCACGGTCGGCGGGGAGACGCCGAGCCGGATCGGCCGCCGTCACGCGCCTCGGTGTGACGCCGTACACCGTGCCGGCCGCCTCCAGCGCCGACCGCCCCCAGCGGGAGCGGGCGCAGACGGTCGGGCTTAGCGGGGATGCCGTGCTGGTGCGGGCGCGGCTGTCCGAGGCCGGGAGTCTTGGGGAGCTGGTGGAGGAGGTGGCCGAGAGCCTGTTCGCGGTTCTGGGTCAGGAGGATCTGGTGCTGATGGGCGCGGTGGAGGTGGTGGTGCCGGGCTGTTCCCGTTCGTGTTGTTCACCGTCGTCACGGCTCCGCCGCCGACCCTGGAGCTGCCGTCGTCGCGGACGCGGGTGGCGTCGGGTGCCCTGCGAGCTGTGCGTGGTGCTGGAAGCGGGGGAGGTGGTGATCAAGGTGACCGTCGAGGGGGGCCAAGAGCCTCACCGCGCTGCTCGGCGAGCTGCCGGTAGCGTGAGAGTGTGCGCGTGCTGGTCGTCGAGGACGAGGAGCGGTTCGCGGCGGGGCTCAGGGACGGCCTCGAGGCCGAGGGCTTCGCCGTCGACGTGGCCCTGGACGGCGTCGACGGTCTGTGGATGGCCCGCGAGAACGCCTACGACGCCATCGTCCTCGACATCATGCTGCCCCGCCTCAACGGCTACCGGGTCTGCCGCGAGCTGCGCGGCACCGGGGACTGGACGCCCATCCTCATGCTCACCGCCAAGGAGGGCGAGTGGGACGAGGTCGAGGGCCTGGACACCGGCGCCGACGACTATCTGACCAAGCCGGTCTCCTACGCCGTACTCCTGGCCCGGCTGCGGGCCCTGCTCCGGCGTGAGGCGCATCAGCGGCCCGCCGTGCTCACCGCCGGTGACCTGCGGCTCGACCCCGCCACCAGGACCGTCGCCCGGGCCGGGCGGGAGATCGAGGTGACCGCGCGGGAGCTGGCCGTGCTGGAGTTCCTGCTGCGGCGGGCGGGCGAGGCCGTGTCCAAGCGGACCATCCTCGACCAGGTGTGGGGCGACGACTTCGAGGGCGATCCGAACATCGTCGAGGTGTACGTCCGGCGGCTGCGCAACAAGGTGGACCGGCCCTTCGGGCGGCGGTCGCTGCTGACGGTGCGGGGGCACGGCTACCGGCTGGTGCGGGATGACCCCGGGGACCGGTGAGCAGGCCCGGCGGCAGCTGCGGGCCGTGCGGGTGCGGGCCACGGTCATCGCCGTGCTGGCGGTGGCGCTCGCGCTGATCGCCGGGGGCGTGGCGCTGGTGCTCGGGATGCGGACGGAACTGAGCAACGACGTCCGGGACGCGGCCCGGGAGCGGGCCGGCGAGGTGGCCCGGGTGATCGAGGCGGGCCGGGGGGTGCCGACGCTGGCGGTGCACGCGGAGGACGAGGAGTTCCTCCAGGTCGTGGCGGCGGACGGGACGGTCGTCGCGGCCAGCGAGAACGTCGAGGGCCGCCCGGCTCTGGCCCGGCTCGCGCCCGGCGGCGGTACGACCGTGGAGACCGGCCTCGACGAGGACGCCTTCCTGGTGGTCGCCGTCGGCGCGACGGACGGCGACCGGGAGCTGACCGTCCTGGACGGCCGGGCCCCGTCCGGGGTGGCCGAGGCGACCTGGACGGTCACCCGGCTGCTGCTGATCGGCGTCCCCGTGCTGCTGGTGCTCGCCGCCGCCGCGACCTGGGCCGCCGTCGGCAGGACGCTCGGGCGGGTGGCCCGAGCCGAGGCCGCCCAGCGCCGGTTCGTCTCCGACGCCTCCCACGAACTGCGCTCACCCGTCGCCGCCGTACGCCAGCACGCCGAGGTGGCCCTCGCGCACCCCGAACGGGCGGACACCGAGGCGCTGGCCGGGACCGTGCGGGAGGAGGCCGTACGGATGCAGCGCCTGGTCGACGACCTGCTGCTGCTCGCCCGCGCCGACGAGAGCGCGCTGAACGCGGTGCGGCGGCCGGTGGACCTGGACGACCTGGTCCTGGAGGAGGTACGGCGGCTGCGCCCGGCCCCGGAACCGCGGATCGACTCCTCGGGGGTCGGGGCGCGCCCGGTGACCGGCGAAGGGGCGCTGGGGCGGTTGCGCACGGCCCCGGAGCTGCGGATCGACTCCTCCGGTGTCGGCGCGGCCCGGGTGACCGGAGACGAGGAGGCGCTGCGGCGGCTGGTCCGCAACCTCGGTGAGAACGCGGCCCGGCATGCCCGCGCGCGGGTGGCGTTCGCGCTGACGGACACCGGGGACGGGCGGGTGCGCCTGTCGGTGGACGACGACGGCCCCGGCGTTCCGCCGGACGACCGCGGACGGGTCTTCGACCGCTTCGTCCGGCTGGACGAGTCCCGCGCGCGGGAGGAGGGCGGGGCGGGTCTCGGCCTGGCGATCGTCGCGGAGGTGGCGGCGGCCCATCGGGGGCGGGCGGAGGTGGCGGAGTCGGCGGCCCTCGGCGGGGCGCGCTTCGTGGTCACACTGCCGTCGGCGGGGGAGTGACGGCCTTTCAGTGGGCGTACCCGTCGTCTTCTAGGTGGTTCGACCCTCTGCTGCTTCTCCTCGCCTCGGGTTTCTGACCGTGCGTTCAGGGGCGTTCAGCGGGTGTTCAGGGGCGGGGAGGGATGCTCGGCACAGTGCATTCGTGGGTGGTACGTCGGTGAGGAGGCCGCCATGAACACGCGGCGGAGGTTGCTGTGGCCGGGGGCCGTCGTAGGGGCCGTGGTGTTGATGGCCGGGGCCTGTGCCGGGGACGCCGGCGGGTCGGAGGGGGCGGGGACGGAGGACTGTGTCCGGGTCGTCGACGAGGAGACGGGCGAGACGGGCGAGGAGTGCCTGCCCCTCGCGCCGGAAAGCGACCGGGTGGACCTGGAGAAGCCGGTCTTCTCCCACCCCACGCGGATCACGAACCCCCTGCACCCCACCAGCGAGGTGGACCAGGTGATCATGGGCGGCCGGACGGACGGCGAGGTCTTCAGGACCGAGGTGAGCCTGCTGCCCGGTACGAAGACCATCACCTGGGACGGCACCACGGTCCCGGCCCTGACCTCGCAGTACGTCGCCTACTCCGACGGGCGGATCCACGAGGTCGCCCTCGACTGGTACGCCCAGGCAGACGACGGGTCGGTCTGGTACCTCGGGGAGGACGTCTTCAACTACGAGGACGGGGTCGTCGCGGACACGGAGGGCACGTGGCAGGCGGGCCGGGACGACGCGCCCGCCGCGATGATCATGCCCGCGGCTCCGGAGAAGGGGGACGTGTACCGGCCGGAGAACCAGCCCGGGGTCGTGTTCGAGGAGGTCACGGTGAAGACCGTGGACCAGACGGTGGACGGTCCCTACGGGAAGGTCGGCGGCGCGATCACCGTGACCGAGGTGCACATGGACGGCTCCACCGAGGAGAAGGTCTTCGCGCCCGGGTACGGGGAGTTCTCGACCGGTACGGAAGGGGGCGACCTGGAGGCGGTGTCCCTGGCGGTCCCGACGGACGCGGGGCAGGGGGCCGCGCCGGCGGAGCTGGACTCGCTGGGGCGTTCGGCTCGGGCGGCGCAGGACGGTGAGGTGATGGGGGCGGACGCGCGGGCGGTGCGGGACGCCTGGGCCGCTTATCTGTCCGCCGACACCGTTCCTTCCCTGCTGGAGCGGCAGATGACGCGGGATGTGGAGGCGCTGACGGGGGAGGAAGCCGGTGAGGCGGCGCTCCGGGTGGCGCAGAACGCGACCGATCTGCGGCTGCGGTACGAGTCCGTGCGAGCGGTGGATCTGGAACGGTTCGGGATGTGGGCCCGGCAGTTGGGGATCGACGCGCGGGCGGCTGACGCGGGGGCCGTCGCCGGGGATGTGACCAGCCTTGAACTGGCCTGGGCGAGGTTGAAGGACGACTCGGGCGCGGCGGAGAGGGTCACCGCGGAACTGGAGGCGGCGAGGGAGGCCGCGGACCGGGAGGACACGGAGGCGGCGGAGCGGGCGTCCGCGTCGCTTTCGGCGGCCATCGCGCGGGTGGGTGGGTGAGTCGTCGCTCGCCCCTGCCGCGCCCAGGCGTCAGGTCGCCAGTGGGTCCAGCTCCAGCGGCGTGATCTTGCCCTCCAGCATCGTGCCGAGGCCCTGCACCGCGCAGACGTCCGGCCGTTCGGCGATGTGCACCGGCATCCCGGTCGCCTGCCGCAGCATCTGGTCGAAGCCGGGCAGCAGCGCGCTGCCGCCGACCATCATGATCCCCCGGTCCGCGAGGTCGGCGACCAGATCGGGCGGGCAGTCCCGCAGCACCTTGCCGATACCGTCCAGCACCGCCGTCAACGGGGTCTGGATGGCGTCGCGTACGGCGGCGGTGTCGACCTGCACCGAGCGGGCGAGGCCGGTGGCGACGTCCCGTCCGTGGATCTCCGTCGAGGCGGGGCCGTGCGGGGTCAGCCCGTTGCCGGACAGGGCGAGCTGCAGCGGCCGTACGGACTGGCTCGGCAGCATCAGCTCGTGCTGGTGGCGCAGGTGCTGCACGATCGCGTGGTCGACCGCCTCGCCGCCCACCGGGATCCGCACGGCCGTCACGATCGAGCCGAGGGAGAGGACGGCCACCTGCGTCGCGGCGGCCCCGCACACCATGATCATGCTGGCCTCGGGGCGCTCCACGGGCAGCCCGCAGCCCACCGCCGCGGCGATGAGCGTGTCCACCAGCTCCACCCGGCGCGCCCCGAGGCCGACCAGCGTCTCGATGGCCGCCCGCTGGGCCAGCGGATCGGCGTCGTGCGGGGTGCAGGCGGCGGCGCGCAGCCGGGGCTTGCGGCGCAGCGTGCGGCGGACCTTGTCGCCGAGCAGGTGCCGCAGCATGCGCTGGGCCATCTCGATGTCGACCACCGTGCCGCCGGAGACGGGCCGGACCACGCGGATGTAGTCGGGCGTACGGCCCGTCATCTTCTCCGCGAACTCGCCGACCGCGATCAGTGCGCCGGTGCGGGTGTTCACGGCGGCGGCGGAGGGCTGGTCGACGACGAGCCCGGCGCCCTTCACGTACACCCGCGTCCTCGCCGCGCCCAGGTCGACGGCGAAGTGGCAGCGACGCAGCTGCTCCAGACTGGCGGTCATGGCAGGTCCTCCCGAGAGCACAGACCGTGGGCCGCCGGGTGGTGGCCTCATTGGCATCGTGCGGGGGCGGGGGAGGGGGCGCGTGTTGTGGTGGGCCGGGCGGGGGGCGGCTGAATGGGGGTTATGTGGCTTTTGTCCGTTGTAAAGGTGATGTTAGGTCAGCGCGTGCGGGCGGCGGCGAGGAGGGGGCGGAGGCTGGAGGCGATCAGCACATGAGGGTCCTTTCCGCGCAGGCGCCGCCGGGCCGCCTCGTTCGGGGCGTAGCCGATGAAGGGGAGGCTGATCGTCCGCGCGGCGATCAGCTCGGCGGTGGTGGAGGCGACGAGGACACACGCGGAGACCGGCACCTGTACGTGGTCCAGCGCCTCCAGCAGGACGTGCGGATGGGGCATGAGCCGGTTGAGGTCGAGGGGGCGGCCGTAGACCCCTCCCACCACGTGGTCGGTCAGTCCTGTCCGGTCCAGGTAGCCCGTCACCGCGCGGGTGGCGCGGTCGCTCACCACGGCGGGAGACGCCTTTCGCGCGAGCAGGGCCCGGATCAACTCGGCGGCGAGCGGGGTGGGCTGTGCGGTGTGCGACGCGCGGAGGTCGTGCGAGTCCACCAGCGCCCGCACCTGACGCTCCGACTCGTGTCCCGCGATCGCCCGGAGCAGGTCCAGTGAGCCGGCGTGATCCTCGATGGAGCCGACCGGGCCGCCGGCCGGCAGCACGGGCCGCCCGGACAGGGCGTCCTCAGGGTGCCGTTCCTCCACCAGCAGCCGGGCGACCTCCCGGAGCACCTTCCGCTCGCTGCCCTCGGGGTAGAGCTGTGCCAGCACCTCGTCGAACCCGAACAGCACACAGTCCGCGGTCCGGATCAGCTCCTCCGCCGAGCGGCGGGACGCGGAGCGCGCGCGTGTCGCCGGCGGGCTCCAGCGCATCGCGTACCCGGCCACGCGCCACTGGGCGAGAGCGTCGGCCAGTTCGTCCCGGCTGCTGCGGCGGATACGGGCGATGACCTCCTTCAGCATCTCCGGTACGTCGAGGGAGGGGTTGGCCGCGGCTTTCAGCGGATCGTCGACGCGCCAGGCCACGGTGGCGCCGGGTACGTCGGTGAGGGAGAGGTGGCGTTCTCGCAGGTCGACCTCGAAGTAGCGCCACTGGGCCAGGACATGGGCGGGGAGCTGTTGGACGGACGGCGCGTCCGGCAGGACGAGTTCTCCGTTGCCGGACAGGACGATGACATGGTCCGGGTGACCGGGCTGGGGCATCCGGCCGTCGTACGGCATGGGGAAGGGACCGCGCACCGGCCCGCCCTTGGCGGTGGTCCGGTCGAGCAGGCGGTACCACCCGACGGTGCCGTGGAGGGGCTGGAAGTCGTACGGCGCGGCGACTCCACCGACCCTGACCTCCCTCTGGTACCAGAAGGCCGACAGAGCGACGACCGCCTGCGCCTTGGAGGCACGCACCACGGACCTGATCCTGCCGAAGTCCGGTGGGTCGCTGTGGGGCGAGTGCCAGAAGGTGACGCCGAGCCGCAGGCCGCCGAGGGCGGACAGATGCGCGGGCAGCCCGTCCATCGTCGCCCGGAACAGCGGGGACCCGTCGACGTCGGGCTCCAGGTGCGCCGCAAAGCCCCAGTCGGTCCGCACCAGTTGAAAATCCTCCGGCGCCAGCCCGCCGGCCCGCACCAGCTCCTCGACCACATGGCGCAGGGCGGCCAGGGCTTCCATGCTGGGCCGTCCCTCCAGGAACTCGTAGCGCGCGAAGCCCCGGTGCTCGACTGCTCGTTCGTCCTCGCCCTCTTCGGCCATCAGCTCTTCCGGCCTCGGCTGCGGGGCCTCGGCCAGGATGTCGCGGAGTTCGTGGCCCAGGGCCAGCAGTTCGGGGTTGTCGCCGCCGGAGACCTCGTACTCCTCGAACACGTCGACCGCCTCCTCCGTACGGCCCTGGCGTTGGAGGGCGATCAGGTACAGGCGGCGGAAGTCCTCGCGGGAGGGGTGGGCTTGGACGAGGTCGGCGAGGTCGGTGGAGGCTCGCTCGAACTCGCGGAGCTCCAGGTCGAGTTCGGCGCGGGTGGCGCACAGGGAGAGGCGGAGCTGGTGGAAGCGGGTCCGGGCGGAGGCGGCGGCGGGGCCCGGGACCCCGGGCAGGGCGACCTCCCCCGCCCAGAGGTCGAGCGCGCTCTGCACGGTCGCGCGGGCGGCCCCGGGGTTGCCCTCCGAGTGTTCCGTCTCCGCCTGGTCCACCAGGCGCTGGCAGTGGATGACGTCCACGTAGTCCGCGCTGGTGTGCAGTGCGTACCCGCCGGGCAGGGTGGCCAGCACGCCGGGTCCCAGGGCGTTGCGCAGCCGGGAGGCGTAGGTCCCGAGCAGGGCCTCGGAGCGGGAGGGAGGCTTGCGGCCCCAGATGCCATCGGTGAGCCGCGCGTGGGTCACCTCGCGACCGTGGTGGAGCAGCAGCATGGCCAGCATGGCCTGTTCCTGCGGGGAGCCGGGGACCTGGAGTGGGCCGAGGATGCGGTAGCGGCGGGGCTCGTATGCCGACCGAGCCGACGCGTCGAGCATGTGCTGCTGGAGCAGGCGCAGCCCCTCCTGCTGCACTCGCGGCCGGTCGTCCAGCAGGGCGTGGCAGGCCCTCCCGAACGCGGTGCGCAACCCCTCCGGCAGGACGGCCAGTTGCTCGTCGTCGACACGGGTGCCCGCGATGGGCCTGCCCGCGGACAGGTGGAAGACCAGCTCGCCGAATGCTCGCAGATCCGCCGAGTGCGCGGACCGTCGTCCCGCTCCGAGCTGGAAGAGCGTGAGCTTCGCCGTGCCGTCCGGCAGGAGCATCACCCGGGTCATGCCCAGCCCGCCGTGCGCGACGCCGGCCTCATGGACCGCCGTGAGGGCGTCGGCGAGTTGGCGCACGAGTGACACGAGGAGCGGCGCCGGAAGCCGGTATCCACCCGGCGACGCCAGGGCGTTCAGCGCGATGCCGTCCAGGTGCTCCATGACGACGTACGGTTTGCCGGGCTCGGTCACCCCGTAGTCGAGGAGGGCCACCACGTTCGGGTGGGTCACGGACTTCAGGATCCAGGCGTCCCGGAAGAACGCCTCGATCCGGGCCGGGTCGCTCGGCGCCGAGTGCACCCGCACCAGAACCGGCCGCCCCAGTACGGTGTCCTCGGCCTGCCACAGGGAGCCCGGACCGAGCCGTCTCAGGAGCCGGTAGCGCGTACCGAGCCGCGACCGCAGCTCCTCCCGCGCCCCCACCAGCCGGTCCCGCGTCTCCTCCGTCACCGTCGCGATCGGCTCGCTCCGTGTCGCCGTGACCGTCCCGGAGGTCATGGGTGTCGTCGCGTGGATCTCGCCCGCCGTCACCCCGGCGCGCTCGTCGATCAGCGCGCCGAGGCGGGAGAGGAGATCCGTCGTGCGGCGCCGGGCCGTGCGCGACAGGCTGCGGAGCAGCAACTCCCGTACACCGGAGCGGAAGGCGTAGCTGCCGGGCGGCCCCGCCACCCCCGTGAGCATGCCGCTGAGGATCACCTCCGCGAGGTGCTGCGGCCGTGGCCGCGGTTCCAGCGCGGCCTGCACCAGCCGCATCACCGGCAGGTCCGGACGCCCCAGCGCGAGATGCCCGGCCAGCCGGAAGGCCTCCGGGGAGGCGGCGGCACGGAACCGCAGCACCAGTTCCTCGGCGGACAGTTCGCCGATGTCGGTACGGTCCTCGGTGTCCGCCGGCCCGCCCAGCCACCCCACCGCGCCCGGGAACCGCTGATCCCCCGGCGCCGCGACCAGCCCCGCCCAGTTCGCCAGCCACCGGGGACCCGGTTCCAGCACCGGCAGCGGTACGGCCGTACCGTCCACCACGTCGTCGTACGGGGTGAAGGACAGCGCGGAGTTGGGGGCCGCCGGATGCGGCGCGGACACGAGGCCCGCGGTGGTGGGCAGCGCCGTGTCCCGCCACAGGTGCTCCGGGAGCGCTTGTACGACGGCCAGCGGCATCCGACGGGACCAGCGGCGCAGGCTGTTGTACCACCTCGTCCCGGCCGGGCCCTCGCGCCACTGCTGGCCCATGCAGTCGCTGATCAGGAGGGCCACCGTGCGGCCGTCGGCCGGGTCGGGGGTGCGCACCCTGCCGTCGGCGCCCGCGCCGTGGATCGTGACCGTGCGGAAGATGCCCGACTGGGCCAGCGCGGTGTGCAGTTCGCGGACCAGAGGGCGCCAGACCGGCATCGTGGGGCCCGTGTCGTGGATCAGGGTCAGGCTCAGCCAGCGCTCCTGCGCGGGCCGCAGCACCGGAAGCCACCACTCGGGCTCCGCGCCGAGTCGGGCGATGCGGTCGGCGGTGGCGCGTTCGTCGAGTTCCAGGCGGTCGGGGGCGGCCGTACGGCGTTTGAGCGGGCGCAGGGAGCGTTGCAGGGCGAGCGGGTGGTGGAGCATCGGGGGCGCGGGGGCCAGGAGCGCGGCGTGCGGTTCGGGGGTCGGTGCCGGTGCCGGTGCCGGGGTGGGGAGGTGGAGCGGGGCGCGGGGCGGCTCCGGGGGCGGTGGCGGGGTGAGGGCCGGGGGATCCTCCGGCGGCTCCACCGCGGGCGGCTCCTGCGGTCGTACGTCCTCGGCCGCCGAGGCCGGATCCGGAGCCGCCGTGCGACCGGTCTCCTCCGGCTCCTCCATCTGCCGTGCCAGCCAGAGCAGTTCCGCCAGTTCCAGCGCGGTCGGGCGTACGCCGCCGGCCGCCTCGGCCAGTACGTCGGCCAGGCGGACCAGGGGTGGGCGGCGCCGCTCAGAAGGCATCGGTGCTCTGGGCCTCCCCCAGGTACGGCATCAGTTGCTCGGCGAGTTCGTCGAGGGACTCGGCGGTCAGGTCGGAGGAGCGGGCCAGGTAGATGGCGTTCAGGAGCTGGTCGGTGGCCAGGTCGCCGCCGCCGATCCGGGCGAGGAAGCGGGTGATCAGGCGCTGGGCGTAGGCGTCGGGCTCCTCGTCGAAGTGGGCGCGGACGATGTCGGCAAGCCGGGAGTCGTCCGGCTGGCGCAGTCGCAGGGTGACGCAGCGGCGCAGGAAGGCGGGCGGGAACTCGCGCTCGCCGTTGCTGGTGAGCACGACGAACGGGAAGGCCCGGCAGCGCACGCGGCCGCGCTCCACCGCGACCCGCTGGTCGGTGCCGTCGATCATCACCTCGGCGACGGGCGTGTCCCGGGCGCCGCGGATCAGCTCGGGGATCTCGTACTGGCCTTCCTCCAGGACGTTGAGGAGGTCGTTCGGCAGGTCCAGGTCGCTCTTGTCGATCTCGTCGATGAGCAGGGCGCGGGGGCGGGCGTAGGGGAGCAGGGCGGTGCCGAGGGGGCCGAGGCGCAGGTGGTCCTCGATGCCCTCGCCGCCGGGTCCTTCGGGCACGGTGGTGTGCCGGGCCGCGTAGAGACGGGAGAGCGGGTCGTACTGGTAGAGGCCGTCGTGGAGGGTGCTGCGGCTGGTGATGTTCCAGCGCAGGACCGGGCCGAGGCGCAGTTCCCGGGCGACGGCGTAGACGAGGGAGGACTTGCCGGTGCCGGGCGGGCCCGTGACGAGCAGCGGGCGGCGCAAGTAGAGGGCGGCGTTGACGAGTTGCACCGTCTGCTCGGTGGCCTGGTAGGTCGCCGCGCGGTGGGTGCGGTCGGGGGAGACCGCGGCGGCGTCGGCCGTCTCGTGCGGCGCGTCGAGCGGCGGGCCGCCGTCGAAGGCCCGCCAGGGCGGGGGCGGCGGCAGCTCGGTGATGCCGTCGTGCGGCTCGTTGCTGCCGGTGTAGACGGGCCACAGAGGCATGGTGTCTTCTCTCCTGCTGGTCAGAGCACCGGGGAGTGCAGGCTGGCGGCGGGCTGGGGGAAGCAGCGCGGGTCGTCCCACAGCAGTTGTACGTCCTTGGCCCAGTGCCGGTCGGGCTCCTCGTCGGCGTCGGCGGTCTCCCGCAACTCCATCACCCGGCGCGGGAGTTCGGTCGGCGGCACACCGGTGACCGAGGCGGCCAGCTCGTCGAGGAACGCGGTGCCGGTACATGGCCCTTCGTGGCCGGGCTTCGGGCAGCCGGTGCGCGGCCACAGCAGGACCGGGACCGGGGTGTTGAGGCCCGCCTCGAAGTGCGGGCGGGCGGCGAAGGGCGGGTAGGAGTAGCCGGCCAGGTCGGCGTCGCCGTCGCGCAGCCGCTTGCGCAGGCTCGGTGGCCGCTCCCGGGCGCTACAGCCGACGCGGTGCAGCCGGGCCGCCGTACGGTCATCCAATGTCTGCCATTTCTTGGCCAGTTGATGACGCAGGCGTCCGCTGCGGTAGCGGGAGCGGTCCACCACGACCAGCGGGTGCGCGCAGCCCAGCGGGGTGGAGTCCTCGGGGCCGCACTCCCAGTGCGCCACCGGCTCGTTCAGCCACTCGCGCGGCAGGACGAACGTCACCAGCGCCTCGGCGCCCGGGGCGAGCTGGCCGAAGGCCTCGTCCACGCGCCGCTGCACATGCTCCTTCACGTCGGTGCGCGCCAGCCGCCGGGAGTCCACGCGCCGCCGCTGCCCGTCGCGGTAGGCGGACACCTCCACGGTGACCTGGTCGGCGCCGGCGCCGCTGTGCTCGATCTCGACGAGGATCGGCGACCAGGCGGGCGAGGCGGTCGCCCGGGGCCGTACCGGAGTGTCGAGCAGCTCGCGCAGCCGCTCCGCGAACCGGGTCACCGCCTCCGCCTCCTGGACCTCCCACTGCACATACCCGGCCGCCGCGCCCAGCGAGGCGAAGCCGCCCTCCGGCAGCGGTGGCCCGAAGGGGCCCACGGCGTCCAAGTAGAGCCCGTCCGGGGAACACTCGACGCCTTCCGCGAGCGCCCGCCGCACCAGCGCGTACAGCCCGCGCACCGCCTTCGGGTCGTGGTCGGAGGCGGGGATCAGCTCGCACAGCTCGGGCCAGTAACGGACCAGTACCTGGGTCGGCAGCATCCGGCCGACCCGCACGTCCCGGCCGCCCGCGACGGTCGACACCATGCCGACCACCCTGCCGTCCGCCAGTGTCGCCGCCGCGCCGCTGAACCCCGGTGCCAGCGGCTGCCCGTGCGCGGTCACCGCCTCCAACTGCGCCCACTCGTCGGAGATCAGCGGCCCGGGCAGCGCCCGGTAGGAGGCAAGCATGCCCTCGTCGTACCCCTTGGGGAAGCCGTAGGCGATCAGCTCGACGTGGTCCTGCTCGGCGCCGGGGGCGGCGAACTCGGCCGGGTCGAGGGGTACTTCACGGTCCAGTTCGAGTACGGCGAGGTCGCCCGGGTCGGTGGGGCCGCCCTGCCAGCCGCCGTGCACGGACACGGTCGCCGGTATCCCGGTCAGTTCACGGCGGCCCGGGAAGCTGACGACGACCGGGGACAGCCCGCTCCTGCGCACCACATGGGCGCAGGTGAGCACATGACGGCCGGAGACCAGGAAGCCCGCGCCCACCTCGGGGCCGCACTCGACGCGGGCGTGCCAAGCCGCGCCGCTCATGACCGCTCGGCGGCCTCCGGGGCGGCCTCGGAGTGGCCCGGTGACCAGCTGAGCTTGACCACCAGGTGCCCTTCCGCTGTCCCCTTGGCGATGACCGCGCCGGCCTCCGCGGTGAGCTTTACGCCGAACTCCAGCTCCACGGAGTCGGGCCGGAGCGAGCCGTCCCGGAAGACTCGCAGCGCGGACTCGGCCGCCGCGCGGACGCCGTCCAGCGCGCCCTCGAAGGTGCGGGCCGCCCGGGCCGGGCCGTCGTCGCGGGCGACCAGGCGGGCGCCCGACTCGTCCTCGACGCCCTCGACGGCCACCAGGGCGCCGTCCTCGGTCTTGAACTCCATCAGCCCGTCCATGGCGCCGCTCGCTCCCCCGTGAAGTGTGACCTTGCCGAACCCCATTGTTACGGACGGTGCTCGGATTGTCGCCGTTCCCCGGAAACGGCTCCGGCTCACGCGCCCGCGATGCCCCGGACCACCCCCAGGTCCACCAAGTCCTGCGGCCGGATGCGCAGTTGGTCCGCCGTTGCCTCGATTTCCTCCGGCGGGCGTTTCAGGATCGCCGCCGCGAGCTCCGGGGCGATCACCGAGAAGTAGCTGTCCGGTGTGGCCCAGGTGTTGCCGGGTGCCGCGAGCGCGAGTGCGCCGCCGGAGCCGCCCTCGCCGATCACCAGGGTGGTGACGGGCGTACGGGCCGAGGCGACCGCCGAGAACACCTCCGCGATGGCGCCGCCCGCGCCCTGCCGCTCCGCCTCCGCGTCATTGGCGGCGCCCGGGGTGTCCACCAGCGTCAGCACCGGAATGCCGAGCCGGTCCGCGAGCCGGATCAGCCGGGCGGCCGTGCGGTAACCGGCGGGCCGGGTCGCCGCCCCGGTCTGGGCCGCGTAGGCGATGGTACGGCCGTCGTGCTCGCCGAACCCGCACAGCATGCCGTCGGGGTCGGCGCCGCCCGCGCGGTCACCGCTGATGGCGAGGCGATGGGTGAAGTAGGCGTCCAGGTAGCGGTCCGCACGCGGACGTCCGGCAGCCCGTGCCCGCCGCACGGCGTCCCACCCCGTGGCGGGGAGCGCGGGGGAGCCGAGGGGAGTCGGTGCCGGCCGTACCGGGAGCTCCGAGGTTCCCTGGGGCTGCGGGCCCGGCGCGGGGGTGTCGTGATCCCGTGCTGGCGGCTCCGGGGTTCCCTGGGGCTGCGGGCCCGGCGCGAGGGTGTCGTGGTCCCGTGCTGGATTCTCCGAGGTTCCCTGGGCCTGCGGTTCCGGAGCGGGGGTGTCGTGGTCCCGTGCTGGCGGCTCCGGGGTTCCCTGGGCCTGCCTTTCCTGGGCCTGCGGTTCCGGAGCGGGGGCGTCGTGATCCCGTGCGGGAAGGTCCGGGAAGCCCAGTGCCCTCGGTACCGGTGCCGGGGTGGTCGAGGTTGTCGTCAGGAGGCGTAGCCAGTGGGCCAGTGTTGGGCGGAGTTGGTCGGGTGGGACCAGGGCGTCGGCCGCTCCGGCCGCCACCTGTGCCTCCGCCGTGTACGCCGTCGGGTCCGCGTCCGGTGGACGGACCCGGGAGCCGGCGAAGCCGATCTGTGCGCCCGGGAGGGCGAGCACCACGTCCGCGCCCGCGCCGAGCGTGGCCCAGCCGCCGCCTGTCGTCGGGTCGCGCAGCACGGCGATCTGGGCGAGCCCCGCCTCCCGGGTCAGCGCCGACTGTCGGGCCACCCGCTGGAGTTGGGTCAGCGCGAGCATGCCCTCCTGCATCCGGCTGCCGCCGGTGGCGATCAGCGGCACGACCGGCAGCCGGTGGCGGCGGGCGTGCGCGTAGGCCGCCTCCAGGCGGTCGCCGGTGCGCTCCCCGAGTGAGCCGCCGAGGAAGCCGAACTCGAACGCGATCAGCACGGCCCGCACGCCCTCGACGAGCGCGGTGCCGCAGACCACGGACTCCTCCTCGCCGGTGCGTTCGGCGGCCCGCAGCCGGGAGCCGTCGTAGCCCCGCCAGCCGAGCGGGCCGTCGGGCGCGGAGTCCCTTTCGGGGTGCGGGAGTTCGACGAAGTCGTCGCCGACGAGCGCGAGGAACTCCCGGGCGCCGAGCCGGTCAGCCACGGCCCAGCGCCCGCTTCATGATCTTCCCCATGTCGTTGCGGGGCAGGGCGTCCAGGTGGTGCACGACCCGGGGCCGCTTGTGCGGGGCCAGCCGCCGGGCCACGTGATCGGCCAACTCGTCGAGCGGGGGCGGCGTTTCCGGGTCGGCCGGGACCACCCACGCCACGATCCGCTCGCCCAGATCGGCGTCCGGCTCCCCGGTCACCGCGGCCTCCCGTACCCCCGGATGCTCCAGCAGCGCGTTCTCGATCTCTCCGGCGCCGATCTTGTACCCGCCGCTCTTGATGAGGTCGGTGGCCTTGCGCCCCACGATCCGCACATAGCCGTCGGCCTCGCGCACCGCCATGTCGCCGGTACGGAACCAGCCGTCCGCCGTGAACGCCTCCGCCGTCGCGTCGGGCCGGTTGAGGTACTCGGTGAACAGGTTCGGCCCGCGCACCTGGATCTCGCCGACGGTCTCACCGTCGTACGCCTCGATGGGCGTGCCGTCCTCCTCCACCAGCCGCAGCTCCACGCCCGGCAGCGGCACGCCGACGGTGCCGGGGCGGGCCTCGCCGTCGGCGCGGATGCTGGTGTTCATGAGCGTCTCGGTCATGCCGTACCGCTCGATCACCCGCCGCCCGGTCGCCGTCGCGATCCGCTCGTGG
This sequence comes from Streptomyces sp. NPDC043726, assembly GCF_056436565.1. Classification (NCBI taxonomy): domain Bacteria; kingdom Bacillati; phylum Actinomycetota; class Actinomycetes; order Kitasatosporales; family Streptomycetaceae; genus Streptomyces; species Streptomyces sp. NPDC043726. The sequence continues at coordinate 302,392 of NZ_JBWKCI010000010.1, read as the reverse complement.
TCGTGCACGGGCAGCGCGGCCGAGCCGGAGACGAGCAGCCGTGCCCCGCCGAGCGCCCTGGCCAGCTCCGGGTCCTCGGGGAGCGCCTGGGCGAGGCGGTGGTACATCGTCGGCACGCCGAAGAGCATGGTCGCGCCGCCGGTCAGCTCGCGCGTGACGCCCTCCGGGCCGAATCCGCCGAGGTGGCGGACGGAGCCGCCGCGCCGCAGCGGGCCGAGGACGCCGAGCACCAGGCCGTGCACATGGAACAGGGGCAGGCCGTGGACCAGGACGTCGTCGCCGGTCCACTGCCAGGCGTCGGCGAGCGCGTCCAGGGTGCGGGCGACGGCCCGGCGGGGGAGGACGGCGCCCTTGGGCGGTCCGGTGGTGCCGGAGGTGTAGACGATCAGGGCGGGGTCCTCCTCGTCCGCCGCCTCGGCCGGGCGGGCGGCGCCGGTGGCCGTCACGTCGACGTCGACGCGCTCCAACTCCTTGAGCGCGAGCGGCAGTTCGTCGTCGGGTGCCGCGAGGACGAGGCTCGGTGCGCTGTCGGACAGGATGTGCCCGAGCTCCTTCTCCCCGGACTTCGGGTTGAGCGGCACGGCGGCGATCCCGGCCTCCAGCGCCGCGACCACCGCCACGGCCGTCTCCAGCGCCGGTGTCGCCCACACGGCCACCCGGCCCTGGCCCGCGATCCGGTCCGCGAGGGCGCCGGTCGCGGCGGCCAGTTCCGCGTACGTCAGGGACCGGTCCCCGAACCGCAGGGCGACCTGCCCCGCCGGTCCGGCCGTCAGGGCCGGGAAGAGGGAGGACACACCGCACTCCTTAGCTGTCGCTGTCTGCCGCCAGGAGTCGATCCTGCCCTACCCGGCCCGGCTTGAGGCCGTGCGCTGCGCCACGTCCGCCACCACACAACTGACGTTGTCCGGACCGCCCGCCGCGTTCGCCGCGTCGATCAGGGACCGGGCCGCGGAGTCCGGGTCGGCGGCCGCGGTGAGGAGCTCACGGATCCGGGCGTCGGGGACCACCGAGGAGAGGCCGTCGGAGCAGAGCAGGTAGCGGTCGCCCGCGAGGGCGTCCTGCAGGCGCAGGTCCGGCAGCTCAGCGGACGCCGGGGACAGGGCCCGCAGCAGCAGGGCGCGCTGGGGGTGTGCGGTGGCCTCCTCCGGCGTCAGCCGGCCCTCGTCGATCAGCGACTGGACCACGGTGTGGTCGTGGGTGACCCGGAACAGGGCGCCCTCCCGGAGCAGGTACGCGCGCGTGTCGCCGATGTGCACCAAAGCCAGCCGGGAGCCCGTCCACAGCAGGGCCGTCAGGGTCGTGCCGGTCTCCTCCTCGGTCAGGCCGCGCGCCGCCTCCTCGACCGCCTCCGCCAGCAGGTTGAGCACATTCCCGGCCGACAGGTCCGCCGCCTCCAGACGGCGCAGTGCCGCCACGGCCGCGCTGCTCGCCGGGCCGCCGCCGGGGCCGTAGCCGTCGGCCACCGCCAGCAGCCGGGTGCTCGCGTACGCCGTGTCCTGGTTGGCCGGTCGGACCCGGCCGCGGTCGGAGCGGGCCGAGTGACGCAGTTCCAGCATCGTGGTGTCCCTTCGAGCAGCGGGGGTCAGTTCGTCGACCAGGAACGCGGCCAGGTCCCGTCGTACGGCCGTCTCCGCCTCCACGCCCGCCCAGTAGGCCCGGATCTCCCGCGCCGCCGCCTCCGGGGCCAGCGCGCTCACCTCACGGATCCGGGCCAGCGGCATGCCGAGCCGGCGCAGCCACGCCACCAGGCGGGCCCGGTCCAACTGGTCGGGCGCGTAGTAGCGGTAGCCGGTGTGCGGGTCCACGCGCGCGGGGCGCAGCAGGCCGAGGTCGTCGTACAGCCGCAGGGCCTTGGGCGACAGACGGCAGGCCCGTGCGAAGGCGCCGATCGTCAGCAGGTCCGCCATGGGTGCCTCCCGTGTTCCGTCCTTTCGATGCTGGGGCCTGCCCGAGGGGGAAGGTCAATTCGGTTGAAGCGGTCGCCCCGGGTGTGATTAGCCTGCGTGCGGTCCGTCCCCCGACTCTGGAGCCCGCCGTGCCCCGAATAGCCCTGGTCACCTACGATCCCCGGCCCGAGCCCAGCCACGACCGCGATCTGCCCGTGCTGCGGGAGGCGCTCGCCGGCGCCGGGGCCGAGGCGGAGATCGTGCACTGGGACGACGAAGGTGTCGACTGGGGCGCCTACGACCTCGCGCTGATCCGGTCGACCTGGGACTACAGCTGGCGTACCGCCGAGTTCGTGGCCTGGGCCGAGCGGTGCGGCAAGGCGACCCGGCTGGCCAATCCGGCCGCGGTCGTGCGGTGGAACACGGACAAGCGGTATCTCGGGGACCTTGCCGAGGCGGGCGTGCCGGTCGTGCCCACGACGTACCTCGCGCCCGGTGCCGCCGCTGACTTCCCCGACGATCACGAGTACGTCGTCAAGCCCACCTCCGGCGCGGGCGCCCGGTACGCCGCCCGCTACACCCCCGACCAGCGCGAGAGCGCCGTACGACATCTCGCGCGGATGCACGAGGAGGGGTTCACGGCGATGGTGCAGCCCTATGTGCGCAGTATCGACACCGCGGGCGAGCGGGCGCTGCAGTTCTTCGGCGGGCGGCTGCTGCACGCCAGCCGCAAGCAGGCCGTGCTCGCGCCCGATACGGCCTTCGACGCTGCCAAGGTCGCCCACCCCGGCCTGGAGCCGTGGACGCCGACCGAGGCCGAACTCGCCGTCGCCGAGCGCGCCCTGGCCGCCGTACCGGACGCGCCGGAGGTGCTGTACGCGCGCGTGGACCTCGTCGACGGGGACGACGGACGGCCGCGGGTGATGGAACTGGAGCTGGTCGAGCCGAATCTCTTCCTGTTCCTGCATCCCGCGTCCACCGCGCGCGTGGTGGAGGCCGTGCTCGCCGAGGCAAGCCGCACTCACCCGTAGAGGCGGGAAATCCGGGAAGCCGCCCTTGCCGTGGGGATCTTCTGCCTACCCTGCGGGAAAGACCACGCGTGCGTGACCACTGCAGAGGGCGTGACCGGATCGTGGGCGGATCCCATGCGCGGCGCACCTCCGGCTTCCCGGCGGAGCTGACCAGCTTCGTGGGGCGACGGGACGAGTCGGCGGACGTCAGGCGGCTGTTGGCCGAGGGTCGGCTGGTGACGCTGACCGGGCCCGGAGGGGTGGGCAAGACCCGGCTTGCCTCACACGTGGCCAAGCAGACCGCACGGACCTTCCCGGACGGGGTGTGGCTGGTGCCGCTCGCCGCGCTGGGCGACGAGGCGTTCGTGCCGCACGCCGTCGCCGACGCGCTGGAGGTGCGCAACGAGACCGGACGGCCGGCGCTCGACGTCCTCGTGGAACACCTGCGCGGACGCGGCCTGCTGCTCGTCCTCGACAACTGCGAGCATGTCGTCGGCAGTTGCGCGCTGGTCGCGCAGACCCTGCTGGCCGCCACCGAGGACGTACGGATCCTGGCGACCAGCCGGCACCGGCTCGGGCTCGCGGGCGAGCAGCTCTACGAGGTGCCGACACTCGCCGCCCCGGGCCCCGAGGAGGTCGGCACCGCCGAGAACTTCCCCGCGCTGCGGCTGTTCGCGGACCGGGCGGCCGCCGTGGTCCCCGGCTTCACGGTCGGCGAGGGCAACCAGCGCGCGGTGGCCCGGCTGTGCCGACGTCTCGACGGGCTGCCGCTCGCCATCGAACTGGCGGCGGTGCGGGTGCGCGCGCTCGGCGTGGACCAGCTCGTCGAACGGCTCGACGACCGCTACCGGCTGCTCACCGGGGGCAGTCCCGCCTCGGCGCCCCGGCATCGCACGCTGCGCTCGGCCGTCGACTGGAGCCATGAACTGTGCACGCCCCAGGAGCAGTTGGTGTGGGCGTGGCTCTCGGTGTTCGTCGGCGGCTTCGACCTGGCCGCAGCCGAGGCGGTGTGCGGCGGCGAGGGCCTGGGCGCCACCGATGTGCTGGACGCCGTCGCCGGGCTCGTCGACAAGTCGGTGCTGATCCGGGAGGAGCGCGGCGGCCTCGTCCGCTACCGGCTGCTGGTCTCCCTGCGCGACTACGGCCTGGAGCGCCTGGAGGACATCGGCGAGGTGACCGTCACCCGGCGCCGGCACCGCGACTACTTCGCCCGGCTCGCCGCCGAGTACGAACAGGCGTGGTTCGGGCCCGACCAGGTCGCCGTCACCGACCGGATACGGCTGGACCAGGACGACTTCCGGGCCGCGCTGGACTTCTGCCTCACCACCCCGGGCGAGGCGCAGGCCGGGCTCAGACTGGCCGCCACCCTGTGGTTCCACTGGGTCGCGGGCGGCGCCTGGGGCGAGGGCCGGCACTGGCTCGACCGCGCGCTCCGGGCCGGGGCCCGCCCCGACCCGGCCCTGACCCGCGCCATGTGGGCGGGCGCTCTGATGTCACTGGTGCACACCCGCTCCGCCGCCGTCCTCGCGGGCACCGACCCGCCCCACCACGCCCCGCCCGCCGACGCGGAGCTGCCCGTGCCGGACCCGCCGCCGATGGCCGCGGAGGCCCTGGAGACCGGCACGACCGTCGGCTTCGTCGTCCTCACCCGCGTCGAGCTCGCCTGCACCCTGGTCAGCCGGGGCCGGGCGCGCGAGGCCGTACCCCTGTGCGTCGAGGCCGTGGCCGTGTGCGAGGCGCACGGCGAGCAGTGGGCCCGCGCCTGGGCGCTGCGCACGCTCGGCCTCGCGCACTGGTCGCTGGGCGAGTACGAGCGGGCCGCCGAGCAGGCGCGCGCGTGTCTGCGGCTGCCGTACACCGGACGGCAGCGGCAGAGTCTCGCCCGCACCCTCGACCTCCTCGCGGCGGCGGAGGCCCTCGCCGGGCGGGCCGAGCGGGCGGCCGTGCTGCGCGGGGCGGTGGACCGGATCTGGCACGACATCGGGGGCGATCCGACCCAGGCCGGCGGGGCGGGGCGACCGTGCGCGGCGGAACGGCACACCCGGCGCGTGCTCGGCGACCACGGCCATGAACGGGCCCACCGCAAGGGCGGCGCACTGCACACCAACGACGTCATCGCCTACGCGCTGGGCGAGCTGCGGCGCCCGACGACCGGCTCGGCCGCCGAGCCGGACACCCGGCCGCTGACCCGCCGGGAGGCCGAGGTGGCGGCCCTGGTCGCGCAGGGCCTGACCAACCGCCAGATCGCCGAGGCCCTGGTCATCGCCCAGCGGACGGCGGAGGGCCACGTCGAGCGGATCCTGGTGAAACTGGGCTTCAGCAAACGAGCCCAACTGGCAGCGTGGTTCACGGCACGGGCGGGGGAGGTTTGAGCGGGGGCCGGTGGTGTGGTCGCGGGGGCAGGGGTGGCGTGAGGGGCGGCTGGGGTGGTGTGTGAGTGAGCCGGGGAGGCGCGAGGGGGAGCCGGGGCGGCGTGAGGGGGAGCCAAGGTGGCGTGAGAGTGAGCCGGGCAGACGCGAGGGGGAGCCGGGGGCGTGAGAGTTAGCCCGGGCAGGCGCGAGAGTGAGCCAGGGAAGTGCGCGAGGCAGCCCGGGAGGCGTGCGGGGCAGCCGGGGCGGCGTGCGGGGTGGCACGCGGTCGGGGAGGTGTCTCCGCCGTGTCGCCGGGGGCGCGTTCAAGGAGCCGGCTCCATTACGTCCAGCGACAGTTGCGGGGCGCCGTCCGCCCCGAGTTGGCGTAGTACCAGTGCCAGCAGTTCCCCGCAGCGCACGGTGACCTGGCTCCCGGGTGGCAGTGAACCGGCGAGGCTGATGAGCTGCCAGGCGCAGTGGGCCTCCATGAAGCACACGTCGCGCAGGTCGAGGGTGACCCGGGTGGGGCCGGAGGTGTCCTGACGGGCCAGGGACCGGCGCAGGGACTCGACGAAGTCGGCGTCCGAGCCGAGGGGTTCGGCCACCTGGAAGGGATGCACCTGGGCCATGCCGTCCAGCAGACCCCGGCCGAAGCGCTGCCGGTCGTACCAGCAGATCGCGGTGAACAGCGGGTCCGCGAAGAGCGGGGCCACCGAGGCCTCGTAGTCCAGCAGGGAGGCCTCGTCGAGGCCCGCCCGCGGGGCCCAGTTCATGTCCGCCGCGATCCTGAGCCCGGCCCAGCCCTCCTCCTGGGCGCGTTCGACCTCGGCGCGGTAGGCCTCGATCGTGCGCTCCTTGTGGAAGCGGCCGTCCGGCAGGTACATCTGCGGGGTGCGCTTCAGCGACAGCTGCCCGCTCGCCCGGGCCGCGGAGGCCCCGGCTCCGCCCCGGTCCAGCAGGGCGACCACCTCGTCGTCCTGGAGGTTGTCCGGGTCCAGTACCAGCAGCACCTTCTCCTGACGGGCCAGGCTGGTGCGGGTGTAGGCGGTGAACACCGCCCAGGACGACTCGCCGTCGCCCCCCTCCAGGCAGGCGTGGTCGCCCAGGCGCAGCCGCTCGACGGGGACAGTCCGCTCGGGAAGCTCCATGCGGCGACATTAGGCACAGAGGGAGCAAGTCCTCCCGGATGACCGGCGATGATCGGTCCGTGGGCCGATTCCGGGGTGAAGCGCGGATGAGTCTGATCGGTTACGGCCATCTCCACGCCCACCGTGATCAGTCACCTGTCCTCATTGCTCCCCTCCACCACCCCTTTCACCGCCACCCGCTGCAGCAGCCCCCACGAGAACTCGGCCGCGCACGCGTGCCGAGCGCCGCTCGCGTCCGGGGCCGTGAAGGCCAGCCCCCAGCGGGTGGGCGCCGAGCCCTCCAGCGGGCGGGCGGGAGCGAAGGCGCGGGCCGCCTCGTCGACCGTGCAGGACCAGGGCGTCAGATCGTCCAGGGTGCGCAGCGGCGGGGCCTCGGCGCCCGGGGCGCGGACCAGCCACTCGTTCCAGACGGCGCCGGTCGGGCCGAGCAGCACCTCGAAGCGCAGGGTGGGCCAGAGCGGGACCGGGAACAGCCAGGCCTCGCACTCCAGGTCGCCGACCTTCCGCGTCAGCACCGACTCGGGCGCGCCGAGGACCGAGCGGTACCGGGAGGCGGCGGCGCGGGCGCGCGGGGAGCGGACCATCGCCTGCCACTTCTTGTTGGCCTCCCGCATCTCGGCCACCGAGACGCCCAGTTCATGACGGGCGCGCTCGACCAGGTCCGGGTTGTGGTCGGCCATCCGGCGCAGCAGGACGAGCTGGAAGTGAAGCGGGCCGAAGGGGCTGGCGGGAGGCATGCGTCCCATGGTCGCGCACCGGCCCGCCGGGGCGGCGGCCGTCCGGCAGGAACAGCACCGAGTTGACGTAACGCGGACCGCCGCCGGGCAGCACCCGGCGCAGCAGACCCCGGGTGACGACGTGCTCGGCGCGCGCCTGGTGGTCCGCGAGCGGGAAACCGGCCAGTGGGACCCAGCTGTCGCCGGGCAGCACCCAGCCGTCGTAGCGCAGCAGGGACAGATAGGTGACCACCGGGGCGACCGGCTGGATACGGGACTCCAGTTCGACGAAGAGGGCCGGGCGGTCGCGGGCCAGGATGCCGGTCGCGCCGCGCAGGACCGCCAGTTCGCTGCCGTCCACGTCGATCTTGATGAAGCCGACGTCCCGCAGCCCGAGTTCGTCGAGCGTGACACAGCCGACGTCCAGGGCGCGCCCGTGGATGTCCCGGCGGACCAGCGAGGACACCCCTCGGTCGCCCGCGTCGCCGGACGGCAGCCAGAGGCGGGCCGTGCCGGGCCGGTCGGAGGCGGCGGCCTGGACGACCCGGACGTTCGGCGGGGCGCCGGAGGCGAGCAGTCTGGCCAGCCGGGGCACCGGCTCCACGGTCACCACCTGCCGGGCGCGGCGCGACAGTCGGCGCGTCCAGGGGCCGTACCAGCCGCCGACGTCCACCGCCGTGCCGCAGGGCGCCGGGCACAGTTCGGGGAGGCGGGCCAGCTCGGGCTCGAAGCGCGGGTACACGGCCCGGGCGGCGGCGGCCACCAGCCGTACGGGCAGGAAGGGGGCCACACGGGCCGCCAGGGTCGTGGTCATGGCACCATCCGTTTGAGGAGCGCCTCGTGCTCGTCGTCGCTGACCTGCACGCCGGAGGACGGCAGCAGTTGCGGGATGCCGTCGACGATCGGGTAGCGGCGGCGCAGTCTGGGGTTGTAGAGCGCCTCACCCGCCTCACCCGCGTCGGCGGACTCGCCGGGACCGGCCGGGCCGTCCGGCGGGAGCAGGTGCAGCGGGCCCTTGTCGAGCGGGCACGCGAGGATCTGGAGCAGCGGGTCGTCGGGGTTCACGGTGGCGTCAGCTCCTTGGCACCGATCGGGGGTTGAGTGCGCGCCGGCTGGTCGTGCCGGGGCATGGACAGCAGGACGGCGACGGCGAGCGCGATGCCCGCGACACGCAGCGCGAGCCGCACCGGGTCCTCCGGCAGCGCCTCGCCGAACGAGAGCGTGCCGAGCACCGCCGTGTAGAGGCAGGTCACGGTCGTGCACACCGGCACGATCAGCGAGGCCCGGCAGCGCTGGAGCGCCGCCTGCGACATCACCAGGCCGAACGCGCCGGTGAACAGCAGCAGATACGGGTACGGCGACCGCAGCAGACCGAGCAGCGCGCCGCCCCAGCCGTCGGCCGTGAGATGGCTCGACACGCCCTTGATGGCCAGCGAGCTGACCCCGTACAGCAGGCCCACCGCCACGCCGTACTCCACACCCGTGGTCGGCAGCCGGTGCCGGTGCCGGGTGCGCCGCTCGGCGGAGTTGTACAGCCACACCCCGCCGGCCAGCGAGGGCACGCACACGAGCAGGATCAGCGGATACGGCGCGTCCTGGCTGACCGAGTCCGAACCCTCGCGCAGCGACAGGACCACCATCAGCAGCGCGGCGAGGATCGCGGCGAGCGCGTACCGCTCCCGGCCGGAGGTCTCCTCGCCCAGCAGCCGGGCGGAGAGCAGCACGAGCAGGACGAGCCCGGAGACGAACAGGCCCTGCGCGGCGGCGATCGGCAGTGTGCGGTAGACGGCGAGCTGGGCGGCGAACCCGGCGGCGAGCGCGAGGGACCCGCCGATCCAGAGCGGGCTGCCGAGCACTAGCCGCAACAGACGGGCAGGTTGACGGATCGTCACCTCGGGCAGGGCGGCCAGCGCCCGTTTCTCCAGGACGAATCCGGTGCTGTACAGGACGTTCGCCAACAGGGCCGCGGCCACTCCCCACCACATGGTCTGCGCCCCTCTCTCTAGGTCTTGCGCGCGTGCAGGAGCAGGATCGAGGCGAGTGGGGGTCTGGAGCAGGCGAGCCGGTCGAGCGGCCGTAGCGGACGCGGTACGCCGTGGAAGGGCGCGCCCGCGAGGCGTACGACCTCGAATCCGGAGGCGGCGACGAACTCCCGCAGCGCGCGGGCGGTGTAGAGCCGCAGATGCCCTACGACCTCCTTGCCCGGGCGGCCGTGGATGGCACGCAGGCTGACCTCGGAGAAGACGGGTTGCACGCCCGCGAGCAGCAGCCCGCGGTTGTACCAGGCGGCGAGGTTCGGGGTGGACAGCATGAGATGCCCGCCGGGCCGCAGCACCCGGCGGATCTCGTCGAGCGCGGAGTCGGGGTCCACCAAGTGTTCGATCACCTCGCTGAACAGGACGGCGTCGGCGGACTCCGACCTGAACGGCAGCCCGCCGTCGGTGAGTTCGCCGCGGACAGGGTGCTGGAGGTGGGCGCGGGCCCGGCGCAGGGCGTCCTGGGACCAGTCGACGCCGATGATCCGGTGGCGGCGGAGCAGAGGTGCCGCCACGGCTGCCGCCGAGCCATCGCCGCAGCCGATGTCGAGGACGGTCCGGGCGGTCGTGGTGCCGAGGGCCTCGGCGAGCATGCGGGCCTGGCGGAGGCTGCGGGGGGCGCCGGAGGCGACGGGGACGGCCGGGTCCTCGTAGAAGTCGCGCAGCTGCCTCGGGGGTGCGGTGGTGGTCACTCGGGGACCTCCGTGGTGTGCAGGTAGTGCTCGAACAGGTCCCGCAGATGGGCGCCGTCGCCGTGGCTGAGGAGGGTTCTCGACCAGCGCAGGGCGAGGTGGAGGCGGCCCGCGGTGGAGGCGGTGGTGACGGTGAGGCCGCGGGGCATCCTGGCCGGGGCCGAGAACCAGACGGCGTGCGCCCGGCCCGCCTCCTCGCCGAAGTCCAGGGCGTACGGGATGCGGCCGATGTTGCTCAGGAGCGTGGTCGACGTCCAGGGAGCGGCGGCCCTGCGCAGGCCCCGGGTGAGGGCGGCGCGCCAGGCGACCGGGGTGACGGGGGCGGTGAGTAGGGCGGCGCCTCTTCCGAGCTGGGGGCGGGGCAGGGACTTGAGGGCGCGGGTCCTGGTGGCGGTACGGCGGAGCAGCCCGGCCATGTCGTCGATGGTCAACTCGTCCGGGCTGAAAGGGACTTCGACCAGGCGCGTGCCGTTGCCTATGGGCATCGTGGTGTCTCTCGGGCGGTCGTCCACGGGCATGGTGATGCGCAGGGGGCGGGGTGGGGCGCCGTGTTCGCGGTTCCAGTGGGCGATCGTGAGGGCCGTGGTGACCATGAGCTGGTCATTGACGGTGTAGGGGGAGCCTTTGGGGCGGTGGGGAAGGCGGAGCTCGGTCACGAGCATGCCGTTGCCGGGGGAGGGTTCGGGGGTGCCGGGGGCGACGCGGGCGGGTCTTGACCAGTTGGAGGGGGTGTCGGTGGGGGGTGCGGTGGTCTCCGGGGGCCGGGTCGGGGGCGAGGCCGGGGAGTTGTCGACTCCGCCGTAGAGCTCCGCGGCGGTGGCGAGGACGCGGAGGCAGGCGGGGCCGTCGAGGGCGGTGTGGTTGATGGTGAGGAACAGGACCGTGTGGTTCTCACGCGGCTGCGGGCCGGTGCCGGCGGGGGATGGTGCCCGCCCGCGCTCGCGGGGTGCCGCCTCCTTGGTTGCGGGGGCCGCCCCAGCGGCACGACTGCCCGCAGCCAGGTCGGCGGATACCGCGTCCGTCGCCTCGCTTCCCTCGACCGGTCCCGCTCCCTCCACCACCTCCACTCGGATCGGCGGCGATGCCGACAGCGGGGGTACCGCCGTCAGCGCCCGGGTCCGGGCGTCCCGTAGCGCATCCCGCCCCGGGCCGGGGAAGCTCACCACCTCCACGTCCGGCTCCCCCGTCAGTTCCCACTCGTAGCGGCGCCGGTACCAGTGGCCCGGGGCCTCGCGCATCAGGATGCGGGGGTGGCGGCGCAGGGCCTCCGTGAAGGCCGTGCGCAGGCGGGCCGGGTCGAGGCGCCCCGGAAGGTGCACCTCGATGTGCACCGTCTCCGGCTCCTCCTCCTGGAGACAGTGCCGGGCCACCTCGTCCACCACCGGGAACGGAATGCGCGAAGGCTTCCGGTCAGGCCTTTGCTGCAGCGCTGTCACGCCGATCACCTTCTTCCGGCTCCCCCGGTTCCGCGGGTTCCCGCACGCTCACGAGTGCCGCGAACAGCCCGATCAACGCCAGCAGTTGGGCCGTATGCCCGAAGGCGCCCGACGCCTCCCGCACCGGCTCACCGGCCCCGATCGCCGTCACCACCCCCGCCGCCGCCAGCGCCAACAGGGCGAGCGGGACGAGGAGTTCGTGCCGTCGGCGGGCCAGCAGTGCCAGCGCCGGGACGAGCAGCGCCCACCAGCCCGCGATCACGGCCGCGACCAGCGTCAGCGCCACCGTGCCCAGCCACAGCCCCGGCAGCGGCGGCACCGGCTGCGGATCGTCCGGGTTCGGTTCGCGGCGGCGCCACAGCGCGAGGCCCACCAGGGCCGCCAGCCCCACTCCGCTGCCGATCAGCCCGGCCTCGTAGGTCACCGCGGGCTCGTAGGAGAGCTCCACCGTGCCGCCCTCGCCGGCCGGGATCCGCCAGCCCTGCTGCCAGCCGTCGAGCCGGACCGGCGTCAGTTCCTTGCCGTCCAGCTCGGCGCGCCAGCCGTCGTTGAAGTTCTCGTACGTCGTCAGGTAGGCCGCCGCACCCGAGCCGACGGTCACCTCGCGGCGGTCGCCCAGCCAGTCCCGTACGCCCAGCTCCCGCCCCGCGGCGGGCGACTCGGCGATCGTGCCCCGGGTCAGGGTCACCGCGGTCACGGTGAGGGGACCCGCGTCCCCGGCCTCCACCCGGTGCGAGCCGGACGGCAGCTCCAGTTCGGACGCCGGGCACAGGGTCACGTCCACGGGACGGCGTTCCATGAGATCCCGTACGGTGCCCTTCGCGCTCGTCTCGTACAGCTCGCCGTCCACCGCCAGCACCGGTCCCTTGCCGCAGGGGAGGGAGAAGGCCCGGTCGGCCTCCGGCTTCGGCGTGCGGTAGCTGTCCAGCGCCGGGACGTACGCCTCGGTCAGGCCCACCGGAAGCTGCATGTCCTCGTCGACGAACGGGTTGTACAGGGTCAGCGGCGCCGTCTCGGTGATGGTGATGTCCAGCCGGTCCGTGGTGATCGGCGGGAAGCGGACGTTGCCGTTCTCGTCGACGCCCGCGATGACCGCGCCGTCCGGGGAGGCGATGTGCACCTCGGTCGGGCGGGAGGAAAGTCCGCCCGCAGGGGGGAGGACGATCTCGCCGACCGGCTGCTTGCCCTCCCAGCTCAGGTGGATGGTCGGGCGGTCGCCCGCGATCCACGCCGTGGTCAGGTCGCCGTCGGTCAGGTTGCGGGCGGACAGGCCCGCGCCCAGCCGCGCCGTCGAGTCCGCGGTCGCCACGATCCGGCCCTGCTGCTCCGGCGCCACCTCGTACAGCAGCCGGTCCAGCGCCTCACCCGGCACCGGCACCGCGCTCGCCTCGATCTCGTACGTCCCCGCCGCGCCCGTGGTGAAGGTCCGGTGCAGCCCCGCCTCGGTGCCCGTCGCGGACAGGCCCGTCGGGTCGGCCGGGCGGGACAGGGAGATCAGCTCGGCGTCGGCGGAGGAGTCCTCGGCGTCCGTGGGCAGCCGCAGCAGCCGGGTCACCTGGACGTCCGGAAGGGCGATCTCGGTGAAGCCCGCGCCGGTCAGGCCCGTGCGGCGCTCCGCCGAGTCGACGATCGTCAGCCTCATCCAGTCCGTCGCCCCGGCCGGCGCCCGGATGCTCTGCGTCCGGCCGTTGGGCTCCAGGTAGCTGGTCCTGGTGCCCTTCTCGGTCTCCACCCGCACCCGCGTCGGCGCCGGCCGCACGCCCTCCTGGGGCAGCGGGGCCACCTTGAAGGAGCCCGGCATGTCGTACTCCTCGGTGAAGGAGATGCGCAGCCACTCCCCGTCCGGTGAACTCTGGGAGCCCTCCGCCCAGGCGGTGTCGGGGTTGCCGTCGAAGGCGTTCACCGGGTCGTACTGCGGCAGATGGAACAGCCAGCTGCCGTAGGAGGAGGCGGTCACCGAGCGGGCGCCGCGCAGTTCGGCCACCGTCTGGTGGGCCAGGCCGTCCGTCGGCAGGATCTGGTGCGGTTTCTCGCCCGCGTCCTGGGTGGCGTCCGGCGCGTTGCGCTCGTCGCGGGTGTACGTGTACGAGGTGTTCGCGTTGACCAGCCCGAACCGGGTGTCCGCGCGCCGCAGCCCGTCCCCGACCACCTGCACCGGCGGTGAGCCGAGCCCCGGGTGGTTGTCACCGGTCAGTACGCTTCCCCGGCCGCGCAGCGCGCCGGCGACCGGCAGCAGCGACTCGGGCCCGCCGGAGACCACGGCGGTGTCGGCGACCGGGCTCAGCCCTGCCTGCCTGGGCCGCGGCACGTCCTGCGGCGGCTGGTAGATCTCCACCGCCCGCTGCCTGGGGTACAGGCCCTCGACCTGGAGCGGGGTGTCGGGGGCGATGACTCCGCCGGTCTCGACGGGCCCGTAGCCCTTCACCCGCTCGTAGCCGGACTGCTCCAGCGTCCGCTTGACGATCGTGGTCGGCACGTTGCCGATCTGGTCGGGGTCGAGGTCGTTGCGGACGACGACGTAGTGGATCCCGGCCCGGCTCAAGAAGTCGGCGAGGCCCGGGACTTCGGCGCCGCTGGTCAGGGCCTGCTGTACGGCGTCCATGGCGCGCCGGTTGCCCGCGGTGCCGAAGGGGACGTAATCGCGTTGCGCCCAGCGGGAGTCGGCGACGACGTCGAGGGGCTGGTCGATGGTGGAGCCCCAGGTGTAGATGCCGTGCGCGGTCGCGGGGACGACGAGGACGCGGGCGTCGGGGGAGTACTTCTCCATCCAGTCCGCCGTCGCCGACCAGTAGTCGGGGATCTTGTTGAACGAACCCGGGTTCAGGATGGAGCCGTTGAGGTACGGCCACATCAGCCCCGGCAGCACGAGTACGGCCGCGATCAGCGTGGCGAACCGCCGGCCCGGCAGCGGACGGGCGCCGCGCGCCTCGGCGGCCACCCCGACCAGATGGGCCAGGCCCAGGACGAGGGCGAGGGCGAGCCCGGTCTGGAACTTGTAGATGTTGCGGAAGGGGACGAGACCGCCGTCCAGCCAGTCCTGCACCACCCCGTGGAAGGGGGCGCCGAACGCGCCGCCGTACCCGGCGAGCAGGACCAGCGCCACCGTCAGCACGGTCAGCACGAGCCACCGCCGCTCGGGCATGTCCCGTCTCGCGAGGCCGGCCAGCCCCAGACCGGCGGCGAGCGCCGAGCAGACGATGACGACGACCGAGGACGCCACCGCCCATCCGGCGGGCAGCCAGGCGTCACCGAAGTGCAGATAGGCCACCCAGTTCCCGCCGCCGCGCAGCGCCTCGGTCGCCGCCATGGTCTCGGTCGTGGTCTGAGAACTCTCCACGTACGGCAGGAAGTTCTCGCCGTAGACACCGAGCAGCAGCAGCGGGATCCACCACCAGGCGGTCGCCAGGATCACCCCGGGGACCCACCACGCGATCAGTTTGCGCTGCCGTGGACCGGGCGGGCGGGACAGCAGATACAGCCCGACCGGGAGGAGGGAGGCGAGGGTCGAGGCCGCGTTGACCCCGCCCATGAACGGGATGATCAGCGCCGAGCGCGTCGCGGCGACCCGCGCGCTGTACCGCTCATCGACCAGCGGCAGCAGCACCCAGGGCAGGAAGGCGCCGGGCAGCGCGGCGGCCGAGGTGGAGCCGACGACGATGGTGAACACCGGCCACAGCGCGTACACCACGGCGGCGAGCAGCCGGGAGGTCCCGCTGCCGATCCGCAGCCGCTCGGCGAGCCGCAGCGCGCCCCAGAAGGCGACGGACACGATCAGCGACATCCACAGGCGTTCCGCCAGCCACACGGGCAGTTGTACGAGGTCGGCCAGCCAGTAGAACGGCAGCATCGGCCAGAGATAGCCGGCGTACTGGTCGGAGATGCCGCCGAAGCTTCCCTGGTCCTGCCAGAGCTGGCCCAGGTCGGACAGGAACCGTCCCGGGTCGTTCGTCACCCCGAGCTTGGTGTCGAAGGTCTGGCGGCCCGGGTGCACGGCGAGGAGGAGCACGAACACCACGGCCCAGAACCCCAGCAGCCAGCGCCGAGACCGCGGACCCTCCGGAGGGCCCGCCATGATCGCGGTGGAGGGGACGGCTGCCGGGGGAGGAGCCTGGACCGTGCTCGTCATGGGGGACACCGCCGGAGGATGAGGAGGAGATTCCAGGTGGCGACCTCGCGGATGCCCGGCGCCTTGACGACGGTCTCCGCGAGGAAGGGCCAGTAGCGGGAGCGCGCCGAGACGACGGTCACGTCGTCTCTGGCACGGACCTGCCGCAGGGTGGGCCCGATGTGCACGGCGAAGAGGTTCTCGCCGAGGGTGTGCTTGGCGGGCCTGCCGGTACGGCGCCGGTAGCGGGCGCGGGCCCGCTCGGCACCGAGGTAGTGCCACGGGGCCCATTCGTGCCCGCCCCACGGCGACAGCCAGTTGGTGAACGACACATAGATCAGCCCGCCGGGCCTGGTCACCCGGACGAGCTCGCTGAGGAAGGTCTGCGGGTCGGCCACGTGCTCCAGCACATTGGAGGAGAAGGTGACGTCGGCGACCCCGTCGTACAGCGGCAGCAGATACCCGTCGGCGACCACGGCGCCCTCGGGCGGCTTCTCCCCGAGCTCGCTCACATCCGGCTCGAAGAGATACGCCTGCGCGCCGCGCCGCCGGAACTCCTCGGTGAAGTACCCGCCACCGCCACCGACGTCGACGACGGTACGGCCGGCGACGGGACGGTCGTAGGCCTCGACCTGATCGACGGCGTCACGGGCGAGGAGGGAGTAGCAGGCCTCGGGATCCTGCTGCTCGCGCAGGAAGGCACGGAAGAGGGCGAGGGAGCGACGAAAGGAGGGGTCTTTCACCGGAGTCATGTCGGCCAACTTCGCACCGCCTCCGCCGCGACCGCCCGGAACTGCCGGACCGTCCGGTCCCAGCGATACCCCGCCGCGTGATCCCGCGCCGCCTTCCCCATCAGCTCACGCCGATGCCCGGAGAGGGCCAGGGTGCACCACGCGGCGGCGAAGGAGGACTCGCCGGAGGCGAGCAGCCCGGTCTCCCCGTCGACGACGGAGTCCCGCAGGCCGGGTACGTCGAAGGCGATGGTCGGGGTCTCCCGCGCGGCCGCCTCCGTCACCACGAGCCCCCACCCCTCCACGGCGGAGGGGTGCAGCAGCAGCCAGGCCGCACAGAGCAGCCGGTGTTTCTCGGCCTCGGTGACGTGTCCGGTGAACTCGACGCCGGGACCGGCGAGTTGTTCGAGACGCCCCCGCTCGGGTCCGTCCCCGACGATCACGAGCCGGCCTCCGGTCACCGGCCGTACCCGCTCCCACAACCGCAGGAGCAGATCGATCCGCTTGTACTCGACCAGCCGGCCGACCGCGACGAACAGCGGCTCGGGCGAGCGGTCCGCCCGCGGACCCGGTTCCTCCACACCGTTGTGGACGACCCGTATCCGCTCCCGCTCGACCCCGATGGCCCGCAGCGCGTGCGCGGTGGACGGCGAGACGGCGACCATCAGACCTCGCCCCTGCGCCCCCGTGAGGGCCCAGTGCTCCAGTCTTCGCCCGAGCCGCGCGGCCGGGGCCAGGGCTCCGCCGAACCGCATCCGCCACAGATCGGTGTGGACGTGGTTGACCAGGCACAGCGTGGGACCGCGGTGCCACAGGGGCGCCAGATACGGCACCCCGTTGCAGACCTCGACCAGCAGATCGGTCTCGCCGACCTGACGGGCGAAGGCGGAACGGGCGCGCAGATAGTGCCCGTAGGCACCGCCCGCGGAGACGACCCGGTAGTCGCGGTAGGCCGCGGGGCCACCGCACAGCAGGGTCACCTGGTGGCCGAGGCGGGTCAGGCCGTCGGCCAGGCGGTCCACGAGCAGCTCGGAACCGCCGGCGGCCCGGTTTCCCAGGTCGCGATGGGCTAGGAAAACGATTCGGCGCGGCTGTGGGGGGAGCGCCGGAGGGTGCTGCGGCTGCGTGGGGAACGCGGCGCGCAGCGGGGACGGCACGTGCTGGGGCATCGGTGCTCCAACATGTCTCGGGGTGCGGAAACTCAGCGTGGGGGTAGAAACCGCCGATTGGTTACGGCTGTGGTGGGGTGGGCGTTTCCGTGGGGGAACCGGGGGCTTTCTGTTCACGCACTGGGTGCGGACTGTGGACGGGTTGTGCCTGGGTGGGGTGGACAGTTTTCGCCCCGCCGTTCGCCACGGCTACTCACCGAGGTGACAATTTCGGGCTTTATTAGAACTGACGTAATGTCACATCGTGAGCGGGGGCTGGGGCGATTCGGACGAACCGGGATGCCGCCTCCCTCGTACCACCAAAACGCCCCCGATCACGGCCAGGACAAAGCCCGCCACACCCGCCCCGATGGGCACCGTGGTTCCCACCAGCTCCAGCATCCCGCTGTCCTCCTCGGCCTGCTCGACCGCCTCCTTCTGGGTCTCGGTGGTGAACGCGATCTTCTTGCTGTCCAGCAGCACCGCCGCGTCCTTCTCGCCGCCGGGCGCCCGCAGGGTGCGCCGCGGCCCGGTCTGTGCGTACAGCACCCGGCCCGTGGCCTGGTCGACTATCAGCTCGAGCCCGTGGTTGGCGTACCACTCCTCGGCCAGCACCTGCGGCCGGTCCGGCAGGTCGACGAGCCGCCCGGGCACCAGCCGGGTCCCGGTCTTCGTCGCCGGCACCGACGCGGTGAACCGGTAACCGGTGTACCCCTGAACCTTCTTGGTACCCCGGTAACTCATCGTGACCGTCCCGCCGAGGGTGTTGTCCCACCAGCGGTAGTCCCGCTTCTGCACGTCGAACGGGAACTTCAGATACGCCTCGCCCTCGATGTGCGGCTTCTCCTCGCAGCAATGCACAGGCCGGGTGGTCTGCCGGTCCATCACCCAGCGGTGCGGCACGTAGTCCAGCGCGTCGTGCGGGTCCTCGGCGGGCAGTGACTTGTCGGTGTCGACGGTCGTGATGACGTCCCAGACCGCGTTCCCGCTCTCCTCACTCTCCGCGACATTGCCGCGCACCCGCTGGGTGACGGTGATCGTCCGGTTCGGCACGGTCTCGATCCGCTCGGTGTCGAAAACGCTGCCCGTGCCCTTGTAGACGGCGGTGGTGTCGATGTCGATCGGGTTCACGGCCGCCCGTGGTTCCACGTACCAGGCGAGCATGGGTGCCAGTACCAGCAGAAATGTGCCGAGACCCAGCAGGACCAGCGAGAAAGGTGAAGCTGTACGGCGCATCCGGGCACTCCTGGGGCTCGGGACGACGCGACGTGGGGGGCGGCCGCGCCGAGGGGAAAGGTGCGCGTGCGAGAGGGGGTGCGGCACGGTTCGGTGCGGGCACCCGTCTGGGCCGGGAACCGTAGGCGCCCCTTGACGCGGTGTCAATGTCTTGTCGACACTGGGCCGGACAGGCAGGGACGGAAAGCCCGGGTGGGGCGACCGAACAGCGGTTGTACAGAGTTGTACAGAGAGGCTGACCCTGCGATGTCCAGACTGCTCGCCGCCGCGCTGACCGTCGCGCTCGCCGCCGCCCTGGCGGTCGGAGCCGCGCTCGGCGTGGTCGCCCTGCTGGAGGCCACCCCCGACCAGCCGAACAACCCCCTGATCACCTACGAACAAGCCGGCCAGGGGAGTTGACCGGTGTCGCCCACTGCCCGCACCGACGCCACCCGGACCGACGCCGTGCGCGCCGATTCCGCCGCGTCCCGCTCGGCCTGGCACGACGTCCCGCGCCTCCAGGTGCGCCGCTTCGCGGCCATCGCCATGGCGGAGGCGCCGGGCCTGGCCGAGGAGATCATGACGGAGATCCGTCGTGAATACCCCCATCTCCCGTTCGTGCACGACGAGTCGGGCGAACCGATCGCGCTGATCGGCATCCGCCGCGCGATCGAGGTCTTCGTCCAGCACCTGGAGACGGCCGAGGGCCGCCCGACCGTCCCCCCGAACCTGTTCCAGCAGTTCGGCAGGGGAGAGGGCCTGGGCGGCCGAAGCCTGGACTCCCTCCAGGCCATCTACCGCATGGGAGTACGTCTGGCCTGGCGCCGTTTCGCCGACATAGGCCAGCGAGTCGAGATCCCGCCACCGGCGATGTACGAGCTGGTGGACGCGGGCTACGAGTACCTGGACGGCCTGGTGGACCAGTCGGTACGGGGTTACGCCGAAGCGGCGGCGCGGCAGGCCGGAGAGCGCCTGAGGCTGCAACGCCGCCTGATGGAACTGCTCCTGGTGGAGAACCACCGGGGCGACCCGTCCGAGGCCCTCACCGAACGCGCCGCCCGCATCGGCTGGCCGCTGCCCGGAAAGGTCGCGGTGGGCGTCCTGCTGCGCCCGGCCCGGGAGGCGGTGCCGCCGGCGGTCGGGGAGGGCGTCCTCCTGGACATGGAGTACGAACAGCCCCGCATGGTCGTCCCCGAGCCGGACGCGGCGGGCCGCTCGGAGCTGCTCCACCGCGCGCTGACGGGCTGGTCGGGCGCGATCGGCCCCCCGGTCCCCCTGCCGGACGCGGCGAAGTCGCTGCGCTGGGCGGAGGCGGCGGTACGGCTGATGGAGCGGGGCCTGTTACCGGCGGGCGAGATGCTCTACTGCACGGAGCACACGGAGGCCCTGGTCCTGCTCCAGCCCGAGGAACTGATAGACGACCTGGCCCTGCGCTGCCTGGCCCCCCTGGCCCACTGCGGCCCGACCCACGGCCGCCGCCTCGCCGAGACGCTGCTGGCGTGGCTGGAGACGCGGGGCGGGGCACCGGAGGTGGCGGCACGCCTGGGCGTCCACCCCCAGACGGTCCGCTACCGCCTGCGCCAGATCCGCGAACTGTGGGGCGACGAGATAGACAACCCTGATCGCCGCTTCGAGCTGGAACTGGTGTTGCGGGCGCAGCGGTTGAGGGGGCAACTGGGGGAGGCGCGGCGGGGCCAGGAGCGGTGAGATCCCGTCATCCCCAGACGAGGGTGTCGGCACTCACGGGGGCGGCCGGTGAGCCGGGACGGGTGCCGGTGGCGTCGACGGTGTAGGCGCCGGGCGCCAGATCGTCGAAGAGGGCTTCGATGGGCTCGGGTCCGGCGAGGACGACGCGGGCGTCTTCGAGGTTGCCGTGTTCGTCGGTGAGGGTGAGACGGACGGCGATCTTCTCACCGTGGGCGGAGCTGACTCGGACGGTGAGGTTGTCGCTGGCGGCGATGACTTCGGGCACGTCGAGGCGGAGGTGGATCTCTCCCGGGGCCCTGACGACGATGTCGGTGGCGGTGAGGATGCCTTCGACTTCGTCGAGGGCGGCGGGGTTGCGCTGGAGGTTGCCGTGGTGGTCGGGGACCCGGCGGAGGGTGTTGCTGTCCATGGGGACGTCGGCGCGACAGGCGGCGATGAGGGGGACGGTGCCGTCGCCGTAAAGGGCCTTACCCGTGTAGTCGGGGAGGAGTCCGAGCGCGCCGGTTGTGGTGAGGCGGGCGGTGGTGGGGGTGTGCTGCTGGATGCCGACGATGGCGTGGGTGGTGGCGAGGGAGGCGGGGCGGGCGGCTTCGGCTGCGCGGAGGTCGGTGTGGAAGCGCATGGCGTCTGTGAGCTGGTGGCGGTCCAGCTCCGGGACGGTGGCTTCGGTGGTCTTGAGGAGCTCTTGCGTTCCGTCCTGGATACAGGCGTATTCGGGGAGGAGTTGGTGGAGGGAAGGGAGGGTGCGGGCGAAGGTGGTGAGGTCGAAGGAGAGGGGGCCGAGGCGTTGGTGGGCGCCGTTGACGAGCTGGTCGAGGGCCTTGGCCGCGCCGCGGTACGGGGTGCCGAGGGTGATGAGCTTGTGGGTGTGGCCGGCGCCGCCCTCCTTCTCGATGTACCAGCGGGCGATGAGACCGCCCATGGAGTGGCAGACGAAGGTGAGTTGGGCGGTGGGTTGCTTGCTCTTGGTCCGCCAGCGTTCGAGGGCCGGCTCGACGATGCGGGTGAGGCGGCGGGCGTTGTAGCGGTTGCTCAGGCGCCAGTCGTAGGGGACGGGGAGGAGGTTGCCGGTCTGTTCCGTGTAGCCGAGGGAGCGGAGGCGGGCGAGGAGGTCGTCGTAGCCCTTTACCGGGGTCCAGATGCCGGGGATGACGTGGAGGTCGGTCATCAGGGCTACTGGTTCGACTCCGTCGCCTGGGTGGTCGTCGCCGATGCCTTTGGGGAGGCGTAGGGCGTTGATCGAGCCGCCGAAGGTTTTGATTGCCTTGAGGATGGCGCCGGGGGTGGGGGACCAGACGAGGCCTTTCTTGGTGCGGAGGGTGGTGCCTGTGATGCCGGGGAGGACTACTACGAGGTCAGTGGTCATTGGGGTGTCCGGCTTCTGGCTTCTGGAGGCGGGCGGTTAGGTGGGGGATGAGGGTTAGGGCGGCGGGGTGGTGGGGGGCGATTTCTGCCAGGGATGCGATCCAGGTGGGGATTTGGGTGGGGGTTTGGTTGCAGGCTTCGGTCAGGAAGTTGGTGGCCGCGTCTGTGTCGTTGGCGTTCACGGCGGCGATGGCGAGGTGGAACGTGGCTTCGGCCATGTCGGGTTCGTCGGTGACGGTCGTGACTGCGAGGAGGGCGGTTGCCTCGAGGAAGGCTGGGTCGGGCTGGCGTGCTGCGTTGTGGAGTAGGGAGAGGAAGAGGGAGGGGTCGTCAAGAGCGTCAAACGCATCTGCCTCAACATTCAGTTGTGCGAGCTTGAGCAGGGAGGCCGCGCGAACGGACAGGCGGTCCTCTCCATGGGACAGTGCGGTTAGAACAAGGTCGTCGAGCAGATCTTCGCGACGATGCTCCAACATGGATCGCTGGTCCGCTGGATCGGCGGTGGCGAACTCGTAGGCGAGCACGGAGTTCAGAAGCGGGCGATATGCGGCATCGACGCCGTTGCTCTGGGCTTCTCGGCGCAGGTCGCGGTACTGCGTGGCGGCTTCTTCCACGATTCCGAGTAGTGCCTCATCGACGCAGATGTCCGCCTCCGGCGAGAGTAGCGCCGGGTGCTCCACAAGGTAGTCCCGCTCAGCCTCGTAACTCTCGGTGGCAATCCAGGCTTGTGCCTGTTCCAGCAGCGCTGGGTCGAGGGCGAGCCAGTCGGGTAGTGGCCCCGCTGTGAGCCGGTGCCACTCGCGGTCGAATGCCTCCGTATCGGCGGTGCGGTGTCTGCGGCCTTCCCGGTGAAGACTCCAAAGGACACCGATGTCGTCGGCCACAGCCACTGACTTCATGATGGTGACGAGCCATCCCAACGCCCTATGGTCTCCGGCTTGTGCTTGGGAAGAGCGATAGAGCAGGAGGCGAACGGCACTGGTGGGTGGGTACGTGCCGAGGATCGATGCCCACGTGTCATCTGCTGACATTCCGAGGGAGTCGGAACAGATGTCCAGGTTGTTGAGGGCGCCGGCGAGGTCGGGTAGGTGGGCGGGGTTGGTGTCGGCCAGGGTGCGGTAGAGGTCGACCGCTTCTTGGGTGGGTGGGAGTGCTTCGGCTGGTCTGTCGAGTTCGTGGTAGCAGATGCCAAGGCTGTTGAGGGCGTTGGCGAGGCTGGGTAGGTGGGCGGGGTTGGTGTCGGCCAGGGTGCGGTAGAGGTCGACCGCTTCTTGGGTGGGTGGGAGGGCTTCGGCTGGTCTGTCGAGTTCGCTGTAGCGGATGCCGAGGTTGTTGAGGGCGCCGGCGAGGTCGGGTAGGTGGGCGGGGTTGGTGTCGGCCAGGACGCGTCGGATGCGGATGGCTTCTTGGGTGGGTGGGAGTGCTTCGGCTGGTTTGCCGAGGTTGCTGTAGCGGACGCCGAGGTTGTTGAGGGCGCTGGCGAGGTTGGCTAGGTGGGCGGGGTTGGTGTCGGCCAGGGTGTGGTAGAGGTCGACCGCTTCTTGGGTGGGTGGGAGGGCTTCGGCTGGTCTGTCTTGCTTGCTGTAGCAGATGCCGAGGTTGTTGAGGGCGCCGGCGAGGTCGGGTAGGTGGGCGGGGTTGGTGTCGGCCAGGGTGCGGTAGAGGTCGACAGCTTCTTGGGCGGGTGGGAGTGCTTCGGCTGGTCTGCCAAGTTCGCTGTAGCGGACGCCGAGGTTGTTGAGGGCACTGGCGAGGCTGGGTAGGTGGGCGGGGTTGGTGTCGGCCAGGGTGTGGTAGAGGTCGACAGCTTCTTGGGTGGGTGGGAGTGCTTCGGCTGGTCTGCCGAGGTTGCTGTAGCAGACGCCGAGGTTGTTGAGGGCGCTGGCGAGGTGGGGCAGGTGGGCGGGGTTGGTGTCGGCCAGGGCGCGTCGGATGCGGATGGCTTCTTGGGTGGGTTGAAGGGCCTCGGCTGGTCTGCCGAGTTCGCTGTAGCGGACGCCGAGGTTGTTGAGGGCGCTGGCGAGGTCGGGTAGGTGGGCGGGGTTGGTGTCGGCCAGGACGCGTCGGATGCGGATGGCTTCTTGGGTGGGCGGGAGAGCTTCGGCTGGTCTGCCTAGGTCGTTGAAGCGGATTCCGAGACTGTTGAGGGCGCTGGCGAGGTTGGGTAGGTGGGCGGGGTTGGTGTCGGCCAGGGTGCGGTAGAGGTCGACAGCTTCTTGGGTGGGTGGGAGTGCTTCGGCTGGTCTGCCGAGGTTGTTGAAGCGGATTCCCAGGTTGGTGAGAGAGCCGGCGAGGTCGGGTAGGTGGGCGGGGTTGGTGTCGGCCAGGACGCGTCGGATGCGGATGGCTTCTTGGGTGGGTGGGAGTGCTTCGGCTGGTTTGCCGAGTTCGCGGTAGTGGACGCCGAGGTTGTTGAGGGCGCTGGCGAGGTTGGGTAGGTGGGCGGGGTTGGTGTCGGCCACGGTGCGGTAGAGGTCCGCGGCATCCTGGGTGGCTGGGAGTGCTTCGGCTGGTCTGCCGAGGTTGCTGTAGCAGACGCCGAGGTTGTTGAGGGCGCTGGCGAGGTCGGGTAGATAGGCGGGATTGCCTTCGACCAGCGAGCCGTAGAGTGAGACGGCTTCCTCGCAAGAGCTCAGCGCTTCAGTGTGACGGCCGAGTTCGCTGTAGCGCGTGCCGAGGTTGTCGACGGCGCTGGCAAGGTCGGGAAGGTGTTCAGGGGCTTCTTCGGCCATAGTGCGGAAGAGGTCGGTGGCTTCCTCGGCTGGAGGCAGTGCCTCGATCACGCGCCCCCAGTGCTGCAGTTGGCTACTCACAAGCATCGCGGCCATACCGACGTCTCGCCGCAGACCCGCGCTCCCCTCCGCCAGCGAACGCAGCAGAGCAAGCCCTTCCGGCCCGGCCACCGCAGCGTGATGCCACGCGTAGTTCCACAAGTAGTAAGGCGCTTCAGCCGGAGTTCCTGCTGTAAGGCGCATCTGATAGACCTCAAGGAGTGCCTGAGTCACACCTAACGCTTGCGGGTTGAACGGCTGCTCTGCCGAATCCCGAAACACCGGCCGCAAATGATCCGCAAGACTCTGATGCGCCATCCGATAGACAGCGACGCCACCCTCCCCGTCCTGCACGACATGCCGCCCAAGCTGCTCAAGAACCCAGCTGATGTCGTCTCGGCCGACCTCCACACCCTCTGGCGTCTCGACGTTCGCGACGCTCAGCCACTCATCCTCGGGGAATCCCGCCCCGTACGCCCAAGTCAGCGCACGCAAAAGCGCCTTGGCCAGCTCGACCGACCCCTCCGGCACCGCCGCCAGATCCGCATCCAGCGCTTCCTCCACGGAGTGACTGACCTCCCCCTCCCACCCCTCGACCGACGTATCGACCGGAGAAGCAGACAGCTGGTCCGCCACCAACCGAGCCAACAGGAACGTGTGTTGGACCTCCTCCACGTCCTCCCCGAACAGATGCCGCGCCACCACCCCCGCATCCATCCGCTGATCCACACCACTCAACCGCAGCCGCACATACTCACGAAGGTCTTCCAAGCCCTGCCGCTGCACCTCAGGCTCATCAAGATCGAGCCCCACCCCCTCCGGCGCCAGAGTCGCGACCAGCCCAGGCCGCCCCTCCTCCCCTCGCTGCATATCCCGCGTAGACACCACAACGACCGCGTAAGGAGCCAACCGGACCAACAGCTCATCCGCGATCTTGAAGGCCTCCCCCCGAGCCTCATCCAGCCCATCCATCACCAGCACCGGCGGCGAGGCCCCGTCCTCTACGGCCCGCTGCACCTCCCCCACCAGCTCACTGGCATTGCGCCGAGCCTCCCTAGCCGGCAAATAGTCAGCCCGCACCAGGTGCACGGCCAGTTGGTCCGCCGCCAAGTCCGCCGTAAGCCCCCGCGCATGCACATGAGCGGAGACCGACTGCTCCTCCGGCAGTGCATGACGCCACTCGCGGCCCTCGCGCAGTAGCCGATCCCGTTCATCCGGGTTGGACAGGCTCACCACGCGCCCCAAAATCGCCGACTTGCCCGTGCCCGCCGAACCGGTCACCACATGCAGCCCCGGCCGGCCCTCCCGCACCCACTCCACCACCCGGTTCACCTGCGCGGTGCGCCCCGTGAACCAGGACGGTTCCTCTGAGCGGTCGCTGCTGCGTGCCGCGTGCAACAGGTGCGCGACCACGGCCTCGGGAGCGCCTTCGTCGTGCAGCGGGTTGGGGAACATCCACTCGGCGCTCCCCCTGTACCGGAAGTCCGGCGTCTGCGCCCCGCTGCCCCACTCCTTCAGCACCGCGTCGCACACGTCGTCACCGCGTACGTACTTGTTGTGCACCGACCACCGCATCCGCAGCACCTGCGAGTCGGGACCGTCGGTCAGTGCCTTCCGGAACCGTTGGCCGAACAAGCCGTCCCGCGCCTTCTCCGGCGACAGGCACGAGGTGATGACGCCGACCCACACCCGGCCCGCGGCCTCCGTCTCCCGCATGATCAGCGTCGCCAGATCGTCCGCCGAGATCCCGTCGCCCGAGAAACAGGTGTCGAAGATGAACAGGAGCTGATTGGCCCCGGACTCCGCGCAGGGGAGTACGACATCAACGAGAGGGACGCCGTCGCTCGCGTACGGGCCACTGTCCGAGCCCAGCAGCCGCAGCCCACCCGCCGCCGGCAGACTCCCATGCCCACTCCACGCCACCACGAGCGCGCTGTCCGGAGCCAGCGTCCCCCGCAGCGACCTCAAATAGTCCCGCGCCTCCCCCTCCGAAGGATTCCGCAGCGGCTCCCCCTCAAAGGAAGAACCCAGCACCGCCGCCAGCCCCTCCACATCCCCCACCGCATGATCAAGCCGTTTGTGCGCGGAAGACGTGTACTCCCCGACCCCGATCCCGGCCAGACGCCCCTTGAACACCCTCGTGAACAAACCCGTACCCCCCGAGCGGCCCTACGCAGGGCGCCAGTATCACGCCGCCCCTCACCCGGCACACCGGAAACCACCGAGTTTCAGCACGGTGTACGCCGGGCCATTGCCCGGGCAAACTCACCTTGAGTAACCTGTGTTCGTCATTCCGATCGGCTGTTGAAATTTCGAACACAGCCCTGTAGACAATCAAGGGAGGGGGCCGCACGTGGGACGCCTCGTACCTGCCGTGACCCGGGCTCTCGACATCCTCGAGCTCTTCCTCGACGGGGACGGCACACTCTCCGCCCCCGACATCGTGCGCAAGCTCCAGCTCCCGCGCACCACCGTGCACGAGCTCGTCACCACGCTCGCCGCCCGGTCCTACATCGTCCCGGTGCCGGGGCAGCCGGGCCGTTATCGGCTGGGCGTCCGGCCGTACCAGCTGGGCAGCCGGTACGCCGAACAGCTCGACCTCGCCGCCGAGGGCCAGCAGGTGGCCCGGTCGGTCGCCGAGACCTGCGACGAGACCGTCCACGTGGCCATCCTCGAGGGCACCGACGTCATCTACATCGCCAAGGTCGACTCCACCCACGCCGTGCGCATGGTGTCGGCGGCCGGCCGCCGCCTGCCCGCCCACTGCACCTCCGTCGGCAAGATGCTGCTGGCGTCCCTGCCGGAGCAGGAGCTCACCTCGCGCATCCCGGACGGCGCCGAGCTGGTCGCGATGACCCCCAACAGCATCACCGACCCGGCCGTTCTGCGCGAGGCCCTCGCCGATATTCGCGACACCGGCATCGCCGTGGAGAGCCGTGAGTCCAATCCGGACGTCTCCTGCGTCGCCGCTCCCGTGCGCGACCGCACCGGGCGCGTCGTCGCCGCGCTCTCCATCTCCGTCCCCATGATCCGCTGGAGCGACGAGCGCAGGGCCGAGCTGGAGCAGCTCGCCGCCAAGGGCGCCGCCGAACTCTCCGAGCGCCTCGGCCACCGGAGCGTCGTATGACGTACGAGGTCGCGGTACGGGCCGAGGCCACCCTCGGCGAGGGGCCCACCTGGGATCCCGTCCACGAAAGACTCCTGTGGATCGACATTCTCGGGGGCCGGATCCACTCCTACGATCCGGTGAGCGGCCGCCGTGCCCTCCGCACCACCGACCAGCACGTCGGTGCCGTCAAGCCCCGCGCGGGCGGCGGGCTCGTGCTCAACCTCCGCGACGGAGTCGCCGTCCTCGACCCTGACGACAGCTTCCGCTGGCTCCACCACGAGCCCGTCCCCGGCCGCCGCGCCAACGACGCCGCCGTCGCCCCCGACGGGTCCCTCTGGGCCGGCACCATGCGCTACGACGAGGCCCCGGGCGGTGGGACCCTGTCCCGGATCTCCGCGGACGGGTCCGCCACCGTCGTCCTCGACGACGTCGCCGTCAGCAACGGCACGGGGTGGTCTCCCGACGGGCGGCTCATGTACTACATCGACTCGCCCACCCGGCGCATCGACGTCTTCGACCACGACGGCGGCCATGTTTCCCACCGCAGGCCCTTCGCCGTCATCGAGGACGGCGCCGGGTTCCCCGACGGTCTCACCGTCGACGCCGAGGGCTGTGTGTGGGTGGCCCTCTGGGACGGTTCCGCCGTACGGCGCTACACCCCCGGCGGTGAGCTGGACCGGGTGATCCACCTCCCCACCCCTCGCATCACCGCCTGCGCCTTCGGCGGTCCCGGCCTCACCGACCTGTACATCACCACCGCACGGGTCGGCCTCGACGCCCCCCACCCCGTCGCCGGTTCGCTGCTCGTCGTACCCGGCGCCGGCAAGGGCCTGCCCCAGCCGCCCTTCGCCGGATAGCCGCCTACTGCAAACCCGCCCGCTTCAACTCGTCCCCCGTCAGCGGCGGTCCGCTCAGCGCCGGCTTGAGCGGGCCGATCGCCGCCGCCAGCAGGACGCGCGGGGTCAGCAGTACCGTCGCCGCCTTCTCCAGGGACGTCACGTCGGTGACCGCCCGTGCCACCCGGCCGTTTCCCGTGGCCGTGTGCATGAGGCGGTTGACGTATGCCGCGAGGACCCGGTCCCGTCGGGTCGGGCCGGTCTCCGTGGCGCCCGGGTAGAAGACGTCCTGGCCGGTCGCCAGATCCCACGCCGCCCCTACCGGTCGGGCCACCGCCTTCTGGATACGGCGGGACAGGCCGGGGGAGCCCCAGCCGTGACGTCGTGTCATGTTCCGTAGAATCAGGGCGCTTTGGGCGCCGACCGCCAGGCCGTGGCCGTAGACCGGGTTGTAGGCGGCGAGCGCGTCGCCGAGGACCGTGAAGTTCTCGGGCCAGGACCGCATCTTCTCGTAGAACCAGCGGCGGTTGACCGTGGTCCGGGTGAACGCCACCTCCGACAGCGGCTCGGCCCGCTCCAGCAGTTCGCCGATCAGGGGGTGGCGGAGTTCCTCGCGGGCGAAGCGGACGAAGTCGTCGCCGGAGGCGTTGGCGGGGGTGGGTTCGCCGCCCCGGGTGCCGTTGAGGGTGACGATCCAGCGGCCGTTCTCGATGGGCAGCAGGAAGCCCGCCCGGCCGGGGCCGCTCGCGTGCGGGTCGGACTGCACGTTGACCACCGGGAAGCCGTCCCTGGCGGATTCCGGGGCCAGGTAGAGGCGACTGGCGTACGCCAGACCGGAGTCGACCTCGCGCCGCTCCGGTGCGGGCAGGCCGAGCGCCGTCAGCCACTGGGGTGCCGCGGAGCCCCGGCCGGTCGCGTCGACGACCAGGCCGGCGTCGATCGTACGGTCGCGGCCGTCGCGCTCGCGGACCCGGACCCCCGTGACCGCCGCCGGGCTGCCCTCCAGGCCCAGCACCGCCGTGCCGTCGAGCAGTTCGATCCGCTCGTCCGCGAGGACCCGGGCCCGGATCGTCGCGTCGAACAGGTCCCGGCCGGCCAGGATCACATGGTGGGACTCCGCCCAGCGGCGGAACCAGCCGTGCGCCGAGAGGACGACCATGTCCGTGGTGACCGGCGCCCTGCGGGCCCCGGCCTCCCGGAGGGCCCGGGTGGCGCCCGGCAGCAGCGCGTCCACCGCCTGGACACCCCCCGACCAGAGCATGTGGGCGTGCCTGGCCTGCGGCAGGCCCTTGCGGGGTGCGGGTCCGGTGGGCAGTTCGTCGCGTTCCACGACGACGACGCGGTCGGCGAGACCGGCCAGGGCACGGGCGGCGAGCATGCCGGTGTGGGATCCCCCCAGGACGACGGCGACTCTGGCGGGGGAGGGGCGCTCATTCATGCGTGGACATGCTCTCTGCCGGGACGGCCGCGCGGGCGCGTACCGCCTTGATCTCCTCGGGGTTGCGCAGGGCCTCGGACACGGCCTGGATCTCCTGCAGCAGGTACGTGGTGTCGGTGGTGGAGGTTCCCTCGCCGTCCGAGGTGTGCCGCTCGGCCTCGATGGCGTCGAGGATCGTCACGGCGGCGGCCAGTGCCTGGGCCCGGCCCCGTTCGATGCCGAGGGCGAGGGCGGCGTCGTAGGACCGTAGGCGCAGGTCCTCGTCGAGGTGCCGGGAGAGCTGGAGGAGGGCGTCGCGGATGAAGGTCTCGCGGCGGATCAGGCGCATCTCGGGGGTGGCGCGCAGGGCGAAGGGCTCGCGGCCGCCCGAGACCGTGCGGACCAGCCGGGACAGGGGCTTGAGACTGCGGTGGCGGTGGCGGACCAGCCAGCGCTCCTGGAGGTACTGGCCGGCGTGCGGCACTATGAAGCCGACCGCGACGAAGGTGGCGGCGACGCAGGCCGCCGACGGCGCGATGTTGGTGTTCAGCCAGTCCAGGTCGTGGCCGGTCCAACGGGCCACGACGGCCGTCAGTTTGGCGGCGGAGAACACCAGGTTCGTGGCGTAGCCGATGCCGAGGAAGCGCAGCCCCCAGCGCAGCCAGGCGTCGAGGCCGTCGGTGCGGATCCAGTTCCACACCAGCCGGGCCGTGACCGAGCAGGCCACGGTGTGCGCGATCAGGTAGAGCAGGATCATCTCGCGCATGTACGGCGTGTTGGCGTAGTACGTGTCCAGGTCCCGGATCTGCTCCACGGGCGCGTCGGCGAGCGCGAACAGCACCCACAGCACGGCGACCACAGCCGCGTACACGCACACCACCCAGCGGGTCGCGCGCCGGGTCTGCGCACGGCGGTCGGTACGGCCGTTGCGCCAGTGCACGACCAGCAGCAGCCAGGACGCGGAGAGCGCGGAGAGCAGGGAGTACACCCAGGGCGCCGCGATGTTGGGGACGCCGGTGACGCGGTTGGTCCAGGCGATGGTGCTGGGGGCCGCGAAGACGAACACCGCGCACGCGAACAGCAGCAGTCCGCCGACGGCGCGCAGCAGCGGGTCCCGCCACAGCTTGAGGATGCTGGGCAGCTTGATCGCCAGGGCGGTGGTGAGGACGAGGGTCGGCAGCCAGAAGGAGATGTAGACCCCGCTGAGGAAGTTGCCCGCCGCGAGGCTCTCGCTCACCGGTCCGTGCCCCTGCGTCCGCGGTACCCCATGGACCGCTCCAGCGGATCGAGGTGCGGACGGCTGTCACGGCCCGTCAGGTACGGCCGGAACTGCGCCGCCAGCCGGTGGCCGAAGTCGTCCGCCTCGGCCTCGTCCCGTTCCCGGGAGCCGTTGCGGGCCGCGATGCCGAGGGCGACGTCCCGCCAGTCGGAGCGCTCGGAGAAGGCGTCCACGGCCGCGGTGCCGGCGCTGTGCGGGTGCCGGTGACCGGCGTGCAGGTGCCACAACTCGTGTCCGAGGATGACCAGTTGCTGCATCGCCTCGGCCCGCTCCTCGACGATGACCAGGTCGAAGTCCTGGAACTCCACGCACAGGCCGGTGACTTCGATCTCGTCCGGGAAGCGCTCGAAGCGCAGTTCCACGGGGCGTCCGCCCCGGCGGGCGCTCATCTCGGCGCACAGGGCCGCGCACAGCTCCCGCACATCGGCCGGGCGGCGGCCGTCGGAGCGTACGGCGGTGGCGAGTTCGGCCGCCAGTCCACGCATCGCGGGGCCGCCGCGTGGGCGCCGCCGCAGTGCCGCCGCGACCCGGGCCGCCCTCCCGCGCGCGCCCGCGATGTCCATCCGTCCCCCTTCGTTCTCGCCGCCGTACGGCAGGCCGTTCGAGAGTACGCGGACGGCCCCTTCCGCGGCCACCGTTGTTCAAAGGGGAACGACTCGGCCTCAAAGGTGAAGACCCAACCCTGCGCAACCCATTGACGCGCAAGCGCTTCGACTTTACGGTCCCGTTCGAAGTTACGGGCAACATTCGGGATATCGAACAGTAAGGGCAGGGCATGGGACGACCTGGCCTGAGTCGCAGGCAACTCCTCGCCGGAATAGGCGGGTTGACGGTCGCCGGAAGCTTCGGCTTCGCGGCGCTCGGCACCGGGGCGGACGCACTCGCCTCCGGCGCCGACACCCGGGTGCGCTACTGGAACCTCTTCAGTGGCGGCGACGGCTACAACATGATCGCGATGCTGGACGCCTTCCGCGAGGCGAACCCCGCCATCGACGTGAAGGACTCCACCCTCCAGTGGGGCAACCCCTTCTACACCAAGCTCGCCATGGCGGCCGCGGGCAACCGCGCCCCCGACCTCGGCGTCATGCACATGGGCCGGGTCACCGGCTTCTCACCCGGCCGCCTCCTGGACCCCTGGAACGTCGACCGGCTCGCCGAGTACGGCATCAAGGAAGCCGACTTCAACCCCGCCCTGTGGCAGCGCGGCGTCATCGACGGCAAGCTCTACGCCCTGCCCCTCGACATCCACGTCCAGCTCTGCTTCTACCGCAGGGACGTACTGAAGCCGGCCGGGCTGATCGGCGACGACGGCCGGCTCGTGCCCGTCACCTCCACCACCGAGTGGTTCGACGTGCTCAAGGAGGCCAAGAAGGCCACCAAGAAGGGCCTCCAGACCGTCGGGCTGTGGACCAACGACCAGAACTTCCAGTGGTGGTTCTTCGTCGCCTTCTACACCCAGCTCGGCGGCACCTGGTTCAACGACGCCAACACCGAGGTCACCTTCGACCCCGACAAGGCCACCCAGGTCCTGGAGTTCCTGCGGCAGCACGTCACCGACGGCTACACCATCCCCGGCGCCCCGACCGGCGAGCAGTTCATCAACGGCGCCCCCTTCACCTGGGAGGGCAACTGGTCGGTGCCGGTCTTCTCCGGCGCGAAACTCGACTACGGCGCCACCCCGTTGCCGCCCGTCTTCGGCAAGGAGGCGACCCACGCCGAGTCGCACGCCTTCGTCCTGCCCCACCAGTCCGGACGCGGCGGCGCCTCCAACGACGGCGCCCACCGGCTCGCCGCCTACATCGTGCGGAACGCCCAGGCCTGGGCCGGCGGCGGCCACATCCCCGCCTACACCCCGACGCTGTCCACGCCCGAGTACCAGAAGCTCGTACCGCAGAACGAGTACGTCGGCGCCATGGACCACCAGGCCACCGAGCCGAAGGTGTGGTTCGCGGGCTCCACCGGTGTCCTCGCCCAGGACCTCGGCCCGGTCGTCGTCTCCTCGACGATGGGCTCCGCCAAGCCGGACGCCGTCGCCGCGCGGATGAGGTCCCGGCTCACCGCGCTCCTCGCCTCGAAGAACCCGATGGACGGCAGGACCGCCGCGCAGGGAGGTGCGGTCGCATGACCACCAGTGCTCAGACCGTCGTCGCACCGGCGAGGGCGCGCACCGCCACCGCCGTCGCGACCGTCCGCCGCAGGCAGGGCTTCCAGCACGGGGGCTGGTTCGTCGCCCCCTTCCTGGCGCTCTTCGTGCTCTTCGTCGTCTGGCCGCTGCTGCGCGGTGTCTACCTCAGCTTCACCGACGCCAACATCTCCGGCGACGGCGCGAGCTTCATCGGCTTCGACAACTACCGCGAGGCCTTCCAGGACCAGATGATGTGGGACGCGCTCGGCCACAGCGCGTACTTCACCCTGCTGGTCGTCCCCTGCATCACGGTCCTCGCCTTCCTGCTCGCGATGCTCGCGCACCACATCGAGCGCGGTAAGTGGCTGTGGCGGCTGTGCTTCTTCGCGCCCTTCCTGCTGCCCTCGACCGTCGCGGCCAACATGTGGCAGTGGCTGTTCACCCAGGGCATCGGCCTGTTCAACCACACCCTGGGCATCGACACGCCCTGGCTGACGGACAAGTCGTACGCGATGCTCGCCATCGTCATCCAGACCCTGTGGTGGACCGTCGGCTTCAGCTTCCTGCTCTACCTCGCGGCCCTCCAGGGCATCCCGGCGCACCTGTACGAGGCCGCCAAGCTCGACGGCGCCAACGCCTGGCACCGCATGGTCCACATCACCCTGCCGCTGCTGCGCCACATCACCGGGCTCGTCATCGCCCTGCAGATCCTGGCCTCGCTCCAGCTCTTCGACCAGGCGGTCGTGATGATGGACTTCGGCCCCGGACCCGAGCTGAGCACCCGCTCCTTCGTCCAGTACACCCTCGAACAGGGCTTCACCAGCTACCGCGTGGGCTACGCCTCCGCGATGTCCATCATCTTCTTCGTGATCATCGCAGTCGTCGCCCTGGCGCGGATGTGGCTGCTGCGCACCCGTGAGGAGGGCACCCGATGAGCAGCATCCAGACCAGGCTCAAGTCCCGCCGTTCCTGGACACCCAGCCAGATCGTCCTCACCGCCCTCGGCGCCGCCGTCTCCGCCGTCTTCGTGGCGCCGATCGCCGCGGCCCTGTTCACCTCGTTCAAGGCCGAGGCCGAGGCCGCCGAGATCCCGCCGCACTGGCTGCCCGAGGTCTGGACGGGCCAGGCCTGGAAGGCCCTCTTCGAGACCGGCAACATCACCAACTGGTTCGTGAACTCCCTGGTGGTGTCGGTCTGCGTCACCGCCGTCGTGCTGGTGGTCAGCGCCCTCGCCGGATACGGCTTCGCCCGCACCGAGTTCCGCGGCAAGAACGTCCTGCTCGGCGTCACCATGGCGGGCCTGATGATCTCCCCGGCCGTCCTCGGCGTCCCGCTCTTCACGACGGTCCAGCAGATGGGGATGGTCGACACCTACTGGGGCATGATCCTGCCCCAGTGCGCGCCCGCCGCGATGGTCTACATCCTCTACAAGTTCTTCCAGGGCATCCCCCGCGAACTGGAGGAGGCCGCCTTCATCGACGGCGCGGGCCGCTGGCGGGTCTTCTTCACCATCGTGGTCCCGCTCGCCCGCCCCTCCCTCGCGGCGGTCGGCATCTTCACCTTCATCGCGAGCTGGAACAACTTCCTGTGGCCCTACATGGTCACCAACAACCCCGACCTGATGACCATGCCGAACGGCATCGCGACCGTCATGAACTCCTACGGCATCCAGTGGGCCCAGCTCATGGCCGGCGGCCTGATGGCGGGCCTGCCCCTCATCGTCGTCTTCGTCTTCTTCCAGCGGCAGATCGTGGCGGGCGTCGCCCACACGGGATTGGCGGGACAGTGACCCTGAGCAGAACCCTCACGGCGGTGGCCACGGCCGCCGTCATGGCCCTCCTGCCGAACGCGGCCCAGGCGGCCGAGGCCTACCCCGACCCGCGCCCCATCACCGGCCAGCAGATCATCCACGACCCGACCGTCATCCGCCTCAAGTCCGGCCAGTACGTGGCCTACTCGACCGGAGGCGTCATCGGCGCCCGCCTCTCCCGCGACGGACGCCAGTGGGACGACGCGGGCAACGCCTACGCCGAGCCGCCGAGTTGGTGGTACGAGTACAACAGCACCGGCGACCCGTGGGCCCCGGACATCTCCTACCGGGCGGGCAGGTACTGGCTGTACTACGCCGTCTCCTCCTGGGGCACGAACCACTCCGCGATCGGCGTGGCGACCTCGCCCTCCGGCCTCCCCGGCACCTGGACCGACCACGGCAAGGTCTTCAGCTCCGAGACCACCGACCACTGGAACGCCATCGACCCCGCCCTGATCAGGGCGGACGGCAAGCTGTGGATGTCGTTCGGCTCGTACTGGACGGGCATCCGCATGGTGGAGCTCGACGAGCGCACCGGCAAGGCGGTACCGGGAGCCACGGTCCACCACCTGGCCACCCGCCCGGACGTGCCGTACGCCGTGGAAGGCCCGTACATCGTCAAACACGGCCGCCACTACTACCTCTTCGCCTCCTACGACGCCTGCTGCTCCGGCGTGAACTCCACCTACAAGATCAAGGTGGGCCGCTCGACGGACATCAAGGGCCCCTACGTCGACAGCACCGGCAAGCCCCTCCTGGAAGGCGGCGGCGACCTCCTCCTGGAGGGCCACGGCCGCTTCATCGGCACCGGCGGCCAGTCGGTCTTCCAGGACAAGGGCAAGGACTGGCTGGCGTACCACTACTACGACGCCGAGGGCGAGGGCACGCCGAAGCTCGGCATCAACAGGCTGAGCTGGAAAACGAACGGCTGGCCAATCGTCCGTTAGGGGCGCGGGGAACTGCGCGACCAGCCACAACGAACCTGCAGACGCCAACGACCCAGAACCACCCCCTTCGAAAGGCGACCATGCACACCGCCCGCTTCACCCTCGACCCCGCCTTCACCGTCGGTGAGGTCAACCCCCGGCTCTTCGGCAGCTTCGTCGAACACCTCGGCCGCTGCGTCTACACCGGCATCTTCGAACCCGACCACCCCACCGCGGACCCCGAAGGCCTCCGCCAGGACGTCCTCGACCTCGTCCGCGAACTCGGCGTCACCGCCATCCGCTACCCCGGCGGCAACTTCGTCTCGGGCTACAAGTGGGAGGACTCGGTGGGCCCGCGGGAGGACCGCCCCCGCCGCCTCGACCTCGCCTGGCACTCGACGGAGTCGAACCGCTTCGGCCTCTCCGAGTACATCGACTTCCTCCGCAAGGTCGGCCCCCAGGCCGAACCCATGATGGCCGTGAACCTCGGCACCCGCGGTGTCCAGGAGGCCCTGGAGCTCCAGGAGTACGCCAACCACCCCTCCGGCACCCGCCTCTCCGACCTGCGCCGCGACCACGGCGACAAGGACCCCTTCGGCATCCGGCTCTGGTGCCTGGGCAACGAGATGGACGGCCCCTGGCAGACCGGCCACAAGACGGCCGAGGAGTACGGCCGTATCGCCGCCGAGACCGCACGGGCCATGCGCCAGCTGGACCCGGCCGTCGAACTCGTCGCGTGCGGCAGCTCGGGCCAGTCCATGGAGACCTTCGCCGAGTGGGAGGCGACGGTCCTGAAGGAGACGTACGACCTCGTCGACTACATCTCCCTGCACGCCTACTACGAGCCGGTGGACGGAGACGTCGACTCCTTCCTCGCCTCCGCCGTCGACATGGAGTCCTTCATCGAGAACGTGGTCGCCACCTGCGACCACATCGGCGCCCGGCTGAAGTCGAAGAAGAAGATCAACCTTTCCTTCGACGAGTGGAACGTCTGGTACCTCTCCCGCTGGCAGGAGCAGGCGACGACGTTCGCGCAGGACGACTGGCCGGAGGCCCCCCGGCTGCTGGAGGACAACTACAGCGTCACCGACGCCGTCGTCTTCGGCTCGCTCCTGATCGCCCTGCTCCGGCACGCCGACCGCGTCACCGTCGCCTGTCTCGCGCAGCTGGTCAACGTCATCGCGCCGATCATGACCGAGCCCGGCGGCCCGGCCTGGCGGCAGACGACGTTCTTCCCGTTCGCCCAGGCCGCGCGGTACGGCCGGGGCCAGGTCCTCGACGTACGGGTGGACTCGCCGACGTACGAGACGCGGAAGTACGGCGAGGCCGATCTGCTGCACGCCACCGCGGTGCGCGCCGAGGACGGCACGGTGACCGTGTTCGCGGTGAACCGCGGCCGTACCGAGGCGCTGCCGCTCGAAGTCGCGCTGAACGGGCTGGACTTGACGCGGGTCGTCGAGCACAGCGTGCTGGCCGACGCCGACCCGGACGCCCGGAACACGGCCGGCGAGCCCGAGCGGGTCACCCCGCACGCGGGCGAGGGCGCGGAGCTCACGGACGGCCGCCTGACCGCCGTACTGGAACCGCTGTCCTGGAACGTGATCCGGCTGGGCTGACGCCGGGCACCCGCGACAGCGGGGACAATGGGTCGTATGAGGATCTCGGCACGGGCGGACTACGCGGTACGGGCTGCACTGGAGCTCGCCGTACGCCAGGACGACGGACCGGTGAAGGCGGAGTCCATCGCCACCGTGCAGGACATTCCGCACAAGTTCCTGGAGGGCATCCTCGGCGACCTCCGCCGCGCCGGTCTGGTCGACAGCCGGCGCGGCGGCAACGGCGGCTACCGGCTGGCCCGGGAGGCGTCGGAGATCACGGTCGCCGATGTCATCCGGGCGGTCGACGGCCCCATCGTCTCCGTGCGCGGGGTCCGGCCGACCGGCCTCTCCTACGGCGGGTCCGCCGAGCCGCTGCTGCCGCTGTGGATCGCGCTGCGGGCCAACGTCCGGCGGATCCTGGAGGGCGTCACCATCGCCGACATCGCGGCCGACGCGCTGCCGGAGTCGGTGAAGTCGCTGGCCGCGGAGCCGGCCGCCTGGGAGAACCCTTAACCCCGTTCTCAGCTCGCGCTCAGTTTGATCCCTTAGCGTCCCGTCCCGTCGTCATTCCTACTCAGCAGGTAGGAAAACCAGCGACGGGACAGGGATGGGAACTGCATGCGCACGCTGATACTGCTCGCTCTCGCGGGCCTGGGCGCCCAGCTCGTGGACGGCAGCCTCGGCATGGCCTACGGCGTCACCTCGACCACGCTGCTGCTGGCCATGGGCACGAACCCGGCCGCCGCCTCGGCCACCGTCCATCTCGCCGAGATCGGTACGACCCTGATGTCGGGCGCCGCGCACTGGCGGTTCGGGAACGTGGACTGGAAGGTCGTCGCGAAGATCGGCGTGCCCGGGGCGGTGGGCTCCTTCCTCGGCGCGACGGTCCTGTCCAGGCTCTCGACCGGGCTCGCCGAACCGCTGATGTCACTGATCCTGCTGGGCCTCGGGCTGTACGTGATGACCCGCTTCACCTTCCGGGGCCTGCCGAAGGACCGTCTGGGCCAACCGCTGCGCAGGCGGTTCCTGGCGCCGCTCGGGCTGGTCGCCGGGTTCCTCGACGCGACCGGGGGCGGCGGCT
Organism: Streptomyces sp. NPDC043726; assembly: GCF_056436565.1. Taxonomy (NCBI): domain Bacteria; kingdom Bacillati; phylum Actinomycetota; class Actinomycetes; order Kitasatosporales; family Streptomycetaceae; genus Streptomyces; species Streptomyces sp. NPDC043726. Next base: position 263,894 of record NZ_JBWKCI010000010.1, on the reverse strand, counting down.
GGGGTCCGGTCGGTACGCCCGCGCTGCTGGCCAGCGGCCGGATGGAGCCGCGCAAGGTGATCGGCTCGATCGACACGAGCGAGTTCCTGGTGGCCGTCGCCGCCAGCCTCGGCTTCCTGCTCTCGCTCGGCTCGCAGGGCGTCGACTTCGTATGGGTGGCGGCCTTCCTCATCGGCGGCCTGATCGCCGCCCCGATCGCCGCCTGGCTGGTCCGCCTGCTCCCGCCCCGGGTCCTCGGCTCGGCGGTCGGCGGCGTCATCATCGTCACCAACGTCCGCACACTGCTGAACAGCGACTGGCTAGCGACCCCGCCGGTCGTCTCGACCCTCGTCTACGTCCTCCTGTACGCAGCCTGGGCCACCGCCCTGACCTGGTCGATCCGCGCCCACCGCGCCGAGCGAACGACTCAGGAGACGCCCTTGGAGACGTCCACGGCCAGTGTGTAGAGGCGGGTGATCTGTTGGGGGTTGTCGTTGTCGTCCGTGATCAGGTGCAGGGGCCGGCGGCCCTGGTGCGGGCCCTTCGTCAGGGGGTGGCCGAGTGCCATGCCCTCGGCGTTGTCCAGGAGGGGGTTGACCTGTGGCTGTCTTGCCGGGGCGCCGGAGGAGGGGCAGTCGCCGAGGTCGACCAGTTCGTGCTTCGCCGCGAAGGCGGTGGGGGGTGCCTTTTCCAGGGACGGCATCTCGGTGACGTCCGCCAGGCCGGTCAGTGACACCTCGTAGACGCGGATGCTGTTGCCCTGGCCCTCGGTGTAGCCGCGTTCCAGCGCCAGGAAGCGGTCGCCGTCGCCGGTCGGGGTGAGGTCGGCGAGGCGCAGGCCGGAGTCGGTCTCGTAGGCGATCTGGCCGTCCACCCGGTACGCGCCGCCCGGCTCGCCCGTGTAGCGCAGGATGCGGATGCGGTTGCCGCCGCGCCAGGTGCCGTCGCGGCCGAGGGGGTCCTCCAGACCGACGTAGAGCCGTCTGCCGTCGGGGGACAGGGCGAGGGACTCGAAGATCGCGCCGCGCTGGGCGTCGCCTCCCGGTGCGCTGGCCCGGAAGGCCTGCGGGACCGGGAGTTCGTCCAGCAGCTTTCCGGTGGTCAGGCTGTAGCGGCCGATCGAGGGGGCGTACTCGGAGGCCACCAGGACGGTCTCGCCGCCCTCCTCCACGGCCAGCGCCTCTCCGTCGAAGCCCTGCGTGCCGTACGGGCTGCCGTCCCGGCGCAGCAACTGCGTCAGGCCCGTGAGCCGGGGCTCGGGGGGCTCGCCGGGGTCGCCCAGCGTCATTCGGAACAGCACGGGTGAGGAGTTGTCGGCGAGGGAGAGGGCGGTGCCGCCGTCCTGTGACACCGAGAGGGAGGAGAGGCCGACGACGCGCCGGCCCTGGAACGTGATCTTGTCCAGGCGGTCGGAGAAGCCGATCAGGGAGGCCTGGGGGGAGCAGATGTCGGAGGGGAGGTTTCCGGCGTCGGCGGCGAGCAGGCCGACGGGGACGACGGCGGCCAGGGCGAAGGCCGTACGGCGCTTCCAGCGCGGGCGCGGGGGAGGGGGCAGGAACCGGTCCGGCGGGAGCGGATGGGCGAGGTTGCGGACGAAGGGCAGCTGGCCGACCTGGTTGTTGTCCTGCTGGCGGGGGGTGGGCCGGCCGCGGTGGTCGAGGGAGCCGCGGACCTCGCGGTAGATCGCGTCCAGCGTCAGGTACGGCCGGATCGGCTGCCCCTCGCGGCCCGGTATCCCCTCGCGCAGGACCCGTACGAACTCACCCGTGAACGCCGTGCACTCCTCACCGCGCGGGGCCAGCGCCCGGACGTTGGAGGCGGCGGAGGTCAGCAGATAGCTGCCCGCCATGCCCTGGACGTCCGCGACCGTGCGGAGCGGGGTTCGGGTCTGGGCGTCCATGTCGCCGAGGGCGCGTCCGCTGTAGCAGCAGTCCAGGATGATGACCCGGCGCCGGGCCCGGTTGTGCTGGCGCAGCGCCTCGCGGACCTCGCTGTACAGCACGGCCTTGTGCGGGAGTTCCTCCGCCGAGCCGGTCATCGTGAGCCGCAGGGCGCCGAGCGGATCGACGAAGCCGTGCCCGGCGTAGTAGACGATCAGCGTGTCGCGGGCGGACTTCGCGGCCTGGACGACGGGATCGATCAGGTCGTCGGAGGACTTGGGGTCGAGGACGACGACGCACTTGTCGGCGGGCAGTCCCCAGATCGCCCGGTCGGTGAGCGCCTCCTTCATCCGGGTCAGGTTGCGCGCCACCGTGGGCAGTTTCGGCATGCTCCGGTAGGCGGCGACGCCGATCAGTACGGCGGCGGAGGCGCCGGGGTCGGGCAGCGCCTCGGTCACGCCGTGCCGTCCGGCGGGCCGTCCATGTCCCGCAGCTCACGCAGGAACTCCTCGACCTCCTCGGGGCTCGCGTCGGGCCGCAGGGTGGCGCGCCGCCCGTCCCGCTCGACGACGACATGCGACCGGGGCCGCCGGGCCCGCCGGAACTCCACGATGATGAAGCCCAGGGAGGCCACCTGGAACACCGTCTCCACGACCAGCTGGATGAGGTCGAAGGCGTCGCCCATGTCGGAATCGCTCGGCGGGAGTCGGTTCCGCAGACTGATCTCGGCATCGAGCCCCGACTGCCGCTCCGCGAGCAACCAGTCGTAGAGCTGCTTGAGTTCGCCACCGTCGGGATCGTCGGGCAGCCTGAGCTGGACGTCCATCGCCCTTCCTTCGCCCCCTGCCGGGTCGGGCCAACTCCCCTGACCCTCAAGAGAGTTTGAGATCAGAACAAGCATACGGTGACTCCAGGACCGGCTGTCCCCTCTGACTGGAGAGCAATGAGACGTTCCCTGCCGAGCCTTCGCGCGGGTGGGCTCGTGACCGGTGTGGTCGGCGTCGCCGTCGTGGTGGGCCTCGCGCTGCCCTGGGGAGACCGTGCCGACAGTGCCGATGACGCGGCGGGGCGAGGATGTGGCTCCTCCGTGCCGTACACCTCGGGGGCGGGGGGTTACGGGAGTTACCGCATACCGGCCGTCGTGCGGGCCCGGGACGGGGCTCTGCTGGCCTTCGCCGAGGGCCGGGTCGGGGGGAAGGAGGACCACGGGGACATCGACGTGGTGCTCAGGAGGTCGGAGGACGGCGGGTGCACTTGGGGGCCGCTGCGGGTCGTCGCGGAGGGGGACGGGGACACCCGGGGCAATCCCGCGCCGGTCGTCGATCCCCGGACCGGGAACGTCGTGCTCGTCACCTCGTACCACCGCGGTGGCATCACCGAGGCTCAGATCCTGCGCGGTGAGGCCGCGGCGGAGCAGGGGCGGCGGGTCTTCGTGCAGACGAGTGAGGACGGCGGGCGCTCCTTCTCCGAGCCGCGGGAGATCACGTCGGCGGTGAAGCGGCCGGACTGGCGCTGGTACGCCACCGGGCCGGGCCACGCCGTCGCGCTGACGCGCGGGGAACACGCGGGGCGGCTCGTCGTCCCGGCCAACCATTCCGCCGCGCCGCCACCCGGGTCGTCGGACACCGGCCAGGAACCCAAGTATTACGGGGCGCACACGATCTACAGCGACGACGGGGGCCGCTCCTGGCAGCTCGGCTTCGTCGACGACTCCTACGAGGGCACGCACAACGCCAACGAGTCGACCGCCGCCCAACTGCCCGACGGACGGCTGTACTTCAACGCCCGGAACCAGAAGGGCACCGCCCCGGGCAACCGGCTCGACACCTACTCCAGTGACGGAGGCGCCGGCCTCGACCGGGGGTATGCCGAGCAGGGCTCGCTCAACGACGTTCCCCTGGTGGAGGGCAGTGTGCTGCAACTGGCCGGGGAGAGAGGCGATCTGCTGTTCTCCGGGCCCTCCGTGCCCACCGATCGTGCCGCCATGGCCCTGTGGAGCAGCTCGGACGGCGGGCGGTCCTTCGGCAAGGCGCTGACCCTGTCCTCGCGGAAGGCCGGGTACTCGGACCTCGTGCAGGTCGACGGCGAGAGCGTGGGGCTCCTGTACGAGACCGGAGTCCGGACGGCCTACGAGACCATCGAGTTCCGGCTGGTTCCGCTGAGCGCTCTGTGAATGGCCAAAGTTCGACCTGCCCATGTCAAGTCAGGCTTCCTACGATGCGGAACGCCTCCTGCCTTCACAGAAACACCACAGGTTCTTCAAAGGTGAACCAAGGGTCGGAGGCGCAGCCACCCCCCAACCCAAGGAGAAGCCATGGCGCGTGGACTTCTGCTGAGCGGCGCCGCGCTCGCCGCTCTCGTCGCCGCCGCACTACCGGCGGAGGCGTCGGACCCGTTCGACGACCCGCCCCCGGACAAGATCATCATCAAGGTCGCCACGGTCAACGGCTCCGGCTGCCCCCAGGGCACCACCGCCATCGCCGTGTCCGAGGACAACACCGCCTTCACCGTGACCTACAGCGACTACCTGGCCCAGGTCGGCGGCAACTCCGACCCGACGGCCTTCCGCAAGAACTGTCAGCTCAACCTGGTCGTGCACGTGCCGCAGGGCTTCACCTACGCCGTCGCCAGCGCCGACTACCGGGGCTTCGCGTCACTCCAGCCCGGCGCGAGCGCCATGCAGAGAGCCTCGTACTACTTCCAGGGCTCACCGCAGACGGCGTACCGCAACCACCCCTTCACCGGCCCTCTCACCGACAACTGGCAGGCCACGGACAGCACGGAGTGGGCGCAACTCGTGTGGGCTCCCTGTGGAGTTCAGCGCAACTTCAACATCAACACCGAGCTGCGGGTGAACGCCGGCACGTCCTCGCCGGCCAAGGTCAGCTTCATGACCATGGACTCGACCGACGGTGACATCAGCACCGTCTATCACCTGGCGTGGAAGGAGTGCCCCGAGACCGACTGACCGCCGGCGAGGAATGCGGTCCAGGCGGCCGGGGAGACGGTGAGCCGCGGCCCCTGACGGTCCTTCGAGTCGCGGATGTGGATGGCAGCGGCGGTGACGGCGACTTCTACGCAGTCGCCGGAACCGCTGCTGCTATAGCTCGACTTGAACCATGCCGGCTCGCTGGTGCTCATAGGTCTCCTCGCAACCGCCGCAACAGGCTCACGGAGTCCTCGGGTGAGAGAGCCTGCGCACGCATCCTGGCATACCGCCTCTGGAGGACGCCCACCACCTTTGAGTCCGGGATGAGCTGGCCGCATTCCGGACCCTCGATGTAAGCGAACCACCTGTTCTCGGCTGTCTCCAGGAGCTGCATGGGGCCGTGCAGCCCGGCATGCGATTCCCGCATCACCGGCATCATCTGGATCTCGACGTTCCGTAGGGCGCTGATCTCCAGGACGTGATCGATGAGTTCTCGCGTGACGCCGACCCCGCCCGTGTGCCGCAGGAACAGGTGCTCTTCGAGGATGAAGCTGAACTCGGTGTTCGGCCGCTCCCGCAGCAGTCGCTGGCGCTCTGCCCGCGCTTCCCACTGTGCCTCGATCTGCTCGTCGGTCAGCGGCGGCAACTGGTCGTCGAACAGTTGGCGAGCGTACGCCTCCGTCTGCAACAGCCCTGGGATCAACCGGCACTCATAGGTGCACAGCGTGATCGCGGTCGCCTCCAACCGAGCCCACCGCCGAAACCAAGCCGCCAACCCCGGCTGCCGAGCCAGGTGCTGTGCCGCCTTGCGTAAGGCGCCCGTGTTCCCCAGTGCCGGCTCCGCCCGGTCCGCGAACGTCGGGTCCGGCATCCTCCGGCCCAGCTCCAGCGAGGCCACCATGTGCTTCGACAGCCCCACCTCCTCCGCGAACTCCTCCCGGCTCAACCCGGCATGCTCCCGCAGCGCCTGCACGACCGCCCCGAACGTCCGCAGGCTGTCCGACGTCTCCGGCTCGCCACCCGTACCCACCGCGCCATCGACCACTGCCGATCACCTCCCCTCGGCATGGTCACGGTCAGTCATGCGTACTGTCCACCCCGTCACCGCGTACGCTCGCGCAGCGTACGCGCCGCCGACCTGGTGAAGAGCCCCGTTCGGCCGCCAGATTGGGGGCATGCTCGTACCGCGCACCCCCCGACCGCCGGTTACCGTACGTGTGTTCACCCAGCGCCTCACCGCCACTCCGCGCGGCGCCCGCCTCGCCCGTCACCTCACCCAGAGCCAGCTGCATGTGTGGGGCATCCCGCACGGCACCGAGGTGTCGGACGCCGTGGCGACGATCGTCGCCGAACTGGCCGCCAACGCCGTGACCCACGGCCGCGTGCCCGGCCGGGACTTCGAGTTGCGGCTGTCGCTCGTCACCGGGAGCGTCCGGGTGGAGGTCAGCGACACCTGCGCCGATCGGCGTCCGCCCGCGCCGGTGGACGTACGACCCCCGTGTCCGCTCGACGAGTACGGCCGTGGACTCGTCCTCGTCCAGGCGCTCGCCGACCGCTGGGAGGTGCTGGAACGGGAGCCGCCCGGCAAGACCGTCCGCGCGGAGGTCGACGTACCGAAGTGGCTGGCCGTGTTCGGGCACTGAACAGCACGTATCCCGCCCGCCCCGCGAGGGGACGGACGGGATCAGGGCTGTCAGTTCGGCCGGCACAACAGCGGCCTGTCCAGCTCCGCGCAGGGGCGGTGGCCGTGGTGGCGCAGGAAGCCCGCGGCCACCGAGTCCGCCGGCGGCTCGCCGTAGGTGTAGTCGAACTCGGTCTGCCAGTACGGGTACGCGCCCTCGTCGGCGCCCTCCAGGGTCGCCGGCGAGCCGTCGATCCGTACCCGCACGAGGTCGTCGCGTGCCTGTGCCGCGCCCACCTCGCAGCGGCCCGGCCGGTCCGCCGGCATGCCCGCGCAGCCGGGCGACGTGACCGCGGGGAGGGTCCGGCCGGCGAGGACCTGGCGTTCCAGGGTCGTCCTCGTGCCCGAGCCGAGGTTACGGCTGACCAGGTGGATCGGCACGTCCTTGCCCTTCACCTCGCTCCAGTTGGTGATGGTCCCGGCGTAGATGTCCCGGACCTGCCGCAGGGAGAGGTCCCGTACCCCCGCGTCCTTGTCGACGACCAGGGTGAACAGGGACAGCGCCACCGGGCGCGGGAGCAGTTGCGGGCGGCCGTCGCTCTTGGGGCCGTCGCTGAACGCCAGCCGGTCGCCGAGGCCGGCGACGCTGCCCTTGAAGGTGTCGGCCGTGACGGGGATCCGGGCCTCGGTGCAGACCTTGGTGTACTGCTTCGCCGCCTCCTCGAGCACCGGCGCGAACGCCGTCGAGCCGGACAGGTACAGCGTCCCCTCGGCGCAGTCCAGCGGCATGGCCTCGGCGTCGTCGCGGGTGAAGGTGAGGATCGACTGGGCGGCGGTCACCAGGATCAGCACGGCGAGCAGCGCCCGCACCGGCCGGTTGGCGAACGGGTGGTACTCGGTGTGCTTGATCCCGCCGCCTCGCACCCCGCCCACGATCCCCGCCACCACCTCCGGGTCCGGGAATTCCTCGTCGGTGAAGCCGGGCGCGCGCTGGAGGACCGCGAGCACCTTGTAGTGGGCCCCGCGGTTGAGCTTCACCTTTCGGTGACCACCATGCCGACCACCTCGCGGCCCGGCCGGCCCGAGCAGATGGGAGGCCATGGTGGCCACGGCGGTCCGCCGGGGCCGGAGCGTTCCTGGTTCCTCCCGCGGGTTTCCGGTAGTTGCTGCGCGGACCATTGACGCGCAAGGTGTTCGATTCTACGGTCCCGTCCGAAGTTGCGATCGTTGTTCGACATACAGAACAGGAGCGTTCGCGTGAGCCGCACCAGAACCGCTCTCCTCGCCCTTCCCGCCGCCGTCCTGCTGGCCCTCGTTCCGTCCAGCGTCTCGGCCTACCCCAACCCCGGCACGGTCACGGGCTCCACGGTCGTCCACGACCCCACGATGATCCGCACCTCGTCCGGGCAGTACCTGCTCTACGCCACCGGCGGAGGCCTCGCCAACAAGACCTCCGCCAACCGCATCGCCTTCAGCGCCGGCGCCGACGCCTTCTCCACCCGGCCCGGCTGGTGGTCGACGTACTCCTCCGTCCCGGAGGCCTGGGCGCCGGACATCTCGTACCGCGGTGGCAAGTACCTGATGTACTACTCCGTCTCGAAGTTCGGCTCGAACACCTCGGCCATCGGACTGGCGGGCTCCACGACCGGTCTGCCGGGCAGTTGGACGGACTACGGCACGGTCTACACGTCCGGCTCGTCCAGCGACTACAACGCCATCGACCCGAATCTCTTCGTCGACGACGACGGCAAGTGGTGGCTGTCGTTCGGCAGTTGGTGGACCGGGATCAAGATGATCCAGATCAACCCGGCCACCGGCAAACAGCTCTCCACCAACACCACCCGGTACTCGCTGGCCTCCCGCCCGACCGGCACCAAGGCGGTGGAGGCGCCGTACATCGTGAAGCGGAACGGCTACTACTACCTCTTCGCCTCGTACGACACCTGCTGCGCCGGCACCAGTTCGACGTACAAGGTCAAGGTCGGCCGGGCCACGAGCGTCACCGGGCCGTACTACGACAAGAACGGCGTGGCCATGATGAACAACGGCGGGACCCCGGTGCTGGAGTCCCACGGCCGCTACATCGGGCCCGGCGGGCAGTCGATCATGAACGACGTCGACGGCGACCTGATCGTCTACCACTACTACGACGGCCAGGACAACGGCACTCCGAAGCTCGGCATCAACCTCCTGAACTGGAGCAGCGGATGGCCCGTCGCGTACTGACCCTGCTGGCCGCGCTGGTCTTCGTGCTCGCCCTGGGGCAGACCCCGGCCAGTGCGGCCTCGTTCAGCAATCCCGTGAAGTCGGTCAAGGGCGCCGACCCCTGGATCTCGTACCACAACGGCAACTACTACCTGGTGACGACGAGCTGGACGGACCGGATCACCATCCGCAAGTCCACCACGCTCGCCGGCCTCGCCACCGCGCCCAGCGTGCAGGTCTGGCAGGGCGACGCGGCCTCGCGCTGCTGCAACATCTGGGCGCCGGAGCTGCACTATCTCAACGGCCGCTGGTACCTGTACTACGTCGCCGGGCAGAACGTCAGCGACTACGTCCCGACCCAGCGCACCCATGTCCTGGAGAGCGCGGGCTCCGACCCCCTGGGCCCGTACACCTACCGCAACCAGCTGAACTCGGCCTGGATGCTGGACCCGACCGTCGGCACGATCAACGGTCAGCTGTACCTGTTCGGCAGCGCCGGCGGAGGCACGCAGAACCTGGTCGCCGCGCGGATGTCGAACCCGTACACCCTGGCCACGGGCTTCTCCACGATCTCGACGCCGACATACGACTGGGAGCGCTCGGGCGGCACGGTCAACGAGGGGCCGGAACTGCTCCAGCGGGGCGGCCAGACCTATCTGATCTACTCCGCGAGCGGCTGCTGGACCCCGGACTACAAACTGGGCCAGCTGAGACTGACGGGCAGCGACCCCTTGTCCGCGTCTTCCTGGACGAAGAAGTCCACGCCGGTCTTCCAGCGCAACGACTCGGCCGGCGTCTACGGCCCCGGCCACAACGGCTTCTTCACCTCGCCCGACGGCACGGAGAACTGGATCGTCTACCACGCCAACGACTCGGCGTCGGAGGGCTGCGACAACGGCCGTACGACCAGGGCGCAGAAGTTCACCTGGAACTCCGACGGCTCCCCGAACCTCGGCACTCCGGTGGCCCTGGGCGCGAGCCTGGCGGGCCCGTCGGGAGAACCGTCGTCGGCGTCGACGACGTACACCCTGACCAACCGCAACAGCGGCAAGTGCCTTGACGTGGCGGGCGGTTCGACGGCGGACGGGGCCAACGTCCAGCAGTGGACGTGCACCGGCGGCACGAACCAGCGCTGGCGCCTGGAGGACCTGGGCGACGACACCCATCGCCTGGTGAACGTGGCGACGGGCAAGGTCCTGGACACGGCCGACTGCTCCGCGGCCGACGGCGCGGACCTGCGCCAGTGGAGCTGGCTCAACAACACCTGCCAGCGCTTCCGCTTCGTGGCCACGACGGACGGCTACGTACGGGTGGTGAACCAGGCGACGGGCAAGGTGGCGGACGTGACGGACTGCGGAACAGCGGACGGCACGGACGTACGCCAGTGGACGTGGCTGAACAACAACTGCCAGCAGTGGCGTCTGAATCCTGTCTGACGACGTAGCTGCGGGCAGTCGTGCCGCTGGGGCGGCACGGGTGGGCGCAGCGGCACCCCGCAAGCGCGGGCAAGCGCACCCACCCCACGGTCACCCCATCCCGGCCGCGTTGGGCCACCCCCCAGCATTCGGCCACCCGGTAGCCGGGGCAGGCGCGAGCCCCGGCCCGGTCGTCCCACGGACCTGCGCCGCCGTAAGCCCTCCACGGGCCGGAACACCAGGCGGCGTAGGCCCGACAGCCGCAGCGGCAGGCATCGGCATCGGCATAGGCGCCGCGGGCATGGGCGCTACAGGCATCGGCGCCGCAGGCACAGGCATCGGCTCCGGCACAGGCGCCGCAGGCATCGGCTGCGGCATAGGGATACCCGCCCCGTTCGTGGAGCCGACCAACCGATCCACGGCCGCCGTACCCGAGCTGTAACTGGTCCCTGTAGCCAGCTCGGGCACGGCGGCCGCTCCCCTCCTGGTCCCGTAGAGCACCTGTTCCAGACCGGACACCAGGCGACGCACGTCCGTCTGGGGGCGCACCACGAGTCTCAGGAAGCGGCTGGACGAGCCGATCTTGTTGCCGCACTCACGGACCAGGATCCGGTGCTCGGTCAGCAACCGGTCCCGGACCACCGTGCCTTCGGCACCCACCGGGAGTCGTACGAACAGGAAGTTGCCCTGCGAGGGGTACACCGTCAGGCCGGGCAGCGCCGCCAGCTGGCTCGCCATGTCCAGCCGGTCCCGGCGCACCTGGTGCAGGCTCTCCGCGTACTCCTGACCGTGGTTCTTCAGCATGAAGACGACATGCTCGGCGAAGGCGTTGAGGTTCCACTTGGGGAGCATGGAACGGACCCGCCCCGCCAGGGCGGGGTTGGCGACGAGATAGCCGAACCGTATGCCGTGCAGCCCGAAGTTCTTGCCGAGGCTGCGCAGCACGATGACGTTGGGCCGCAGCATCGCCTCCTGCACGACGGACGGCTCCGCCTCCGCGTCGGCGAACTCCAGGAAGCTCTCGTCGATGACGACCAGGTCCAGATCCGCCATCGCGTCCATGAACTGCGTGATCGCGTGCCGGTGGAGGAAACCGCCGTCGGGGTTGTTGGGGTTGCAGATGACCGCGACACGGGTGCCGCGGGCCCGGATGAACTCGGCGTACTGCGCGAGGTCGAGGGCGAAGCCGCTGGACTCCTGGAGCGGGAACATGTCGACCCGCTTGCCGGTCTCCATGGGCTGGTCGGTCCAGCGGCCGAAGGTGGGGACGGGGATGGCGAGGGACTCCCGGACGAGCAGATGGTCGATCCAGGTGATCAGCTCGGTCGAGCCGTTGCCCATCGCCACCGCCTGCGGCGGCAGTTGCAGGAGGTTGCACAGCTCGGCCGTGATGGTGTCCGCGCTGCTGGGGTAGTACGTGATGATGTCGCGCAGCCGGCCCGCCATGTCGTCGAACATGGCGGGCGTGGGGAAGTACGGGTTGCACGGGATGCAGAAGTCGATCGGCCCGACCCCGTCACCGCCTTCACGGGTCAGCGAAGCCATCGAAGGGCTGTGCGCCGCCGTGCTGCGGAACAGCGAGGTGACGTTCTCAGCCAAGGCAACCTCCGTGTCTGGGTGGCCCGTGCGGGGGAGCACGGGCCACCCTTGGATACGGATGCCTGTGTGGTGCTGTTCAACCTCTGTGGATTTGTTGGGAAGTTGTGAACACGCTGTGACGCAGGGTCACGCGCCGAACGAGTGCACCGTCGTCGTCCGGTACGTCTGCCCGGGGCGCAGCACCGTCGACGGGAACGACGGGTGGTTCGGCGAGTCCGGGAAGTGCTGCGTCTCCAGGCACAGGGCGTCGCCCTGCCGGTAGGTCCGGCCGGAGGGGCCGGTCAGGGTGCCGTCGAGGAAGTTGCCGGAGTAGAACTGCAGGCCCGGCTCGTTCGTGGCGATCTTCAGGGTGCGGCCGGAGGCGGGGTCCCGCAGGGTGGCTATGTGCTCGGGGCGGGCGGTGCTGCCCTTGTCCAGCACCCAGTTGTGGTCGAAGCCCTTGGCGGTGACCAGCTGCGGGTGCGAGACCCGGATGTCCCGGCCGATCGGCTTGGCCTTGCGGAAGTCGAAGGGGGTGCCGGCCACCTTGGCCAGCTCACCGGTGGGGATCAGGCCCGAGTCGGTGGGCGTGTAGCGGGAGGCGGCGATCGTCAGCTCGTGGTCCTCGATCGTGCCGCTGCCCTCGCCGGCCAGGTTCCAGTAGACGTGGCTGGTGAGGTTGACGACGGTGGCCTTGTCGGTGGTGGCCTCGTAGTCGACGCGCCAGTCGCCGGAGCGGGTCAGGGTGTAGGTGACCTTGGTCTTCAGCGTGCCGGGGTAGCCCATCTCGCCGTCGACGCTGGTGTAGTACAGGTACAGGCCGACGTCGGAGCCCTTGGTGAACGGCTCCACGTCCCATACGCGCTTGTCGAAGCCCTGGGTGCCGCCGTGCAGGCTGTTCGCGCCGTCGTTGACGGAGAGCTGGTAGCTCTTGCCGTCGAGGCTGAACTGCCCCTTGCCGATGCGGTTGCCGTAGCGGCCGATCAGCGCGCCGAAGTACGGGCTCTTGGCGACGTAGTCCTCGAGGTTGTCGAAGCCCGCCGAGACGTTGGTGTAGCGCCCGCGCCGGTCCGGTATCTCCAGGGACTGGACGATGCCGCCGTAGGAGAGGACCTTCAGGCGGGTGCCGCCGTTCTCCAGCGACCAGCTGTGGACCTTGGTGCCGTCGGCGAGCTTGCCGAAGAGCGTCTTCACCGGCCTGTGCCCTCCCGTGGCATGTGCGGTGCCGCTCACGGCGGCGGTGACACCGGCGGCTGCCGCCCCGGCGATGAGGGTGCGTCTGTTCAGTTCCATGCAGCGGCTCCTGCGATGTGAAGCGGGCCCCGCCTTCCGGCGGGGCCCGAGCTGACTTACGAACCGACCTTGCGCTTGTTCCACACGTCGAACCCGACCGCCGCCAGCAGCACAAGTCCCTTGATGACCTGCTGCCAGTCGGTGCCGATGCCGACGAGGTTCATACCGTTGTTCAGCACGCCCAGGACCAGACCGCCGATGATCGCGCCGAGCACGGTGCCGACACCGCCGCTCATCGACGCGCCGCCGATGAACGCGGCCGCGATGGCCTCCAGCTCGAAGTTGAGGCCGGCCTTGGGCGAGGCCGCGTTGAAGCGGGCGGCGAAGACCAGACCCGCCAGGGCCGCGAGCATGCCCATGTTCAGGAAGACCAGGAAGGTGACCTTCTTGTCCTTCACACCCGACAGCTTGGCCGCCGGGAGGTTGCCGCCGATGGCGTAGATGTGGCGGCCGATGATCGCGTTGCGCATGACGTAGCCGAAGCCGACCAGCAGCACCCCGAGCACCAGCAGGACGTACGGCGCGCCCTTGTAGCTGGCGAGCAGCATCGTGAGGGTGAGGATGGCGGCGCCGATCGCGACCAGCTTCAGCAGGAAGAGGTTGAACGGCGGGACGTCCAGCGCGAACTCCTGCTGGCGGCGCCGGTCGCGGAACTCCTGGAAGATCACGAACGCGATCATCGCGAGACCGAGCAGCAGGGTGAGGTTGTGATAGTTGGTGTCCGGGCCGACCTCGGGCATGAAGCCGTTGGAGACCTTCTGCAGCCCCTCGGGGAACGGTCCGAGGGTCTGGCCCTCCAGGAAGATCTCGGTCAGTCCGCGGAAGATCAGCATGCCCGCGAGGGTGACGATGAACGAGGGTATGCCGCCGTAGGCGATGAAGAACCCTTGTACCGCGCCCGCGAGCGCGCCCATGGCCAGACAGAGGAGGACGGCGACCGGCCAGGGCAGATCGTTCTTGACCATGAACACGGCGGCCATCGAGCCGATGAACGCCGTCAGTGAGCCCACCGACAGGTCGATGTGGCCCGCGATGATGACCAGCATCATGCCGATCGCGAGGATCAGGATGTAGCTGTTCTGGAGCACCAGGTTGGAGACGTTGCGCGGCAGCAGCAGGTCGCCGTCGGTCCACACGGCGAACAGCACCACGATCAGGCCGAGCGCGAACAGCATGCCGTACTGCCGCATGTTGCGGCGCATGCCGTCCAGCACCAGTTGGAGCAGGCCGTCTCCGGTGGCCGAACCGCCCTTGCCGGGCGGCGCCGGGGCCGGCGTCTTGGCGGTCACATCCGTGCTCATCGGGATACCTCTTTGTCCTTGGTCATCTGGCGCATCAGCGATTCCTGCGAGGCCTCGGCCCGCGTGAACTCGCCGGTCAGCCGCCCCGCGGCCATCGTGTAGATGCGGTCACACATGCCGAGCAGCTCCGGCAGCTCGGAGGAGATGAAGACGACCGCCTTGCCCTGGGCGGCCAACTGGTCGATGACGGTGTAGATCTCGTACTTGGCGCCGACGTCGATCCCGCGCGTCGGCTCGTCCAGGATCAGCACGTCGGGACCGGCGAAGATCCACTTGCTGAGGACGACCTTCTGCTGGTTGCCGCCGGACAGCTTGCCCACCGGTTCGAAGACCGTGGGCGCCTTGATGTTCATGGACTTGCGGAAGCCCTCGGCGACCTGCCGCTCCCCGTGCTCGTCGACCACGCCCCGCTTGGCGACCTTGCCCAGCGCGCTGAGCGAGATGTTGCGGTTGATGGTGTCGATGAGGTTCAGGCCGTAGTGCTTGCGGTCCTCGGTGACGTACGCGATGCCGTTCTTCACCGCCTCGGGGACGGTCTTCGTACGGATCTCCTTGCCGTCCTTCAGGACCGTGCCGCCGTGGTAGCGGCCGTAGGTCCGTCCGAAGACGCTCATCGCCAGCTCGGTGCGGCCCGCGCCCATCAGCCCCGCGATCCCGACGATCTCCCCGCGGCGCACGGCCAGGGACACATCGTCGACGACCTTGCGCTGCTGGTCGATCGGGTGGTGCACGGTCCAGTTGCGGATCTCCAGGGCCGGGGCGGCGCCCTCCTCCGCCTCGTGCGGGGTGCGCTCGGGGAAGCGGTGCTCCAGGTCCCGGCCGACCATCCCGCTGATGATCCGGTCCTCGGTGGTCTCCTCGGCCTTCACGTCGAGGGTCTCGATGGTCCGGCCGTCGCGCAGGATCGTCACCGAGTCGGCGACCTTGCGGATCTCGTTGAGCTTGTGGCTGATGATGATCGAGGTGATGCCCTGGTTCTTCAGCTCCAGGATCAGATCGAGCAGCTTGCCGCTGTCCTCGTCGTTCAGGGCCGCGGTCGGCTCGTCCAGGATGAGCAGCTTCACCTTCTTCGACAGCGCCTTCGCGATCTCGACCAGCTGCTGCTTGCCGACACCGATGTCAGCGACGCGTGTGTCGGGGTGGTCGCCGAGCCCGACCCGGCGCAGCAGCTCGGTGGCGTGCCGCAGGGTCTCGGTCCAGCTGATGATCCCGCGCGTGGCGTGCTCGTTGCCGAGGAAGATGTTCTCCGCGATGGAGAGGTAGGGGATCAGCGCCAGTTCCTGGTGGATGATCACGATGCCGTGATGCTCACTGGCCCTGATGTCCTTGAACTCGCAAGGCTGTCCCTCGAAGAGGATCTCGCCCTCGTACGTGCCGTGCGGGTGGACGCCGGAGAGGACCTTCATCAGGGTCGACTTGCCGGCGCCGTTCTCCCCGCAGATGGCGTGGACCTCGCCCTGCTGGACGGTCAGAGTGACGTCCGACAGCGCCTTGACGCCGGGAAAGGTCTTGACGATCGAGCGCATTTCCAGGACGGGTCCCGCCATGGTCGTGCCTTCCAATCAGTGGGTGACGGCGGTTAGTTGAGGTCGCTTTCCTTGATGTAGCCGGAGTCGACGACCGTCGCCTTGTAGTTGCCCTTGTCGACGCTGACCGGGTCCAGCAGGTAGGCCGGGACGACCTTGGAGCCGTTGTCGTAGGTCTTGTCGTCGTTGACCTCGGGCTTCTTGCCGTTGAGGACGGCGTCGACCATGTTGGAGGCGACCTTGGCGAGTTCGCGGGTGTCCTTGTAGACGGTCATCGACTGCTCGTCGGCGATGATCGACTTCACCGAGGCGACCTCGGCGTCCTGGCCGGTGACGATCGGCAGCGGCTTGGACTTGGAGCCGTAGTCGTCCGACTTCAGCGCCGACAGGATGCCGATGGAGATGCCGTCGTACGGCGAGAGCACCGCGTCGACCCGCTCGCTCTTGTACGCCGAGGTCAGGATGTCGTCCATGCGCTTCTGGGCGGTGCCGCCGTCCCAGCGCAGGGTGGTGACCTGGGTGAGGTTGGTCTGGCCGGAGCGGACGACGAGCTGCTTCTTGTCGATGTAGGGCTGCAGGACGTTCATCGCGCCCTGGAAGAAGTAGCGGGTGTTGTTGTCGTCGTTGGAGCCGGCGAACAGCTCGATGTTGAAGGGGCCCTTCTTCGAGCCGTCCTTCAGGCCGAGCTTCTCGACGATGTAGGTGCCCTGCAGCTCGCCGACCTTCTCGTTGTCGAAGGAGGCGTAGTAGTCGACGTTCTCGGTGCCGAGGATCAGGCGGTCGTAGGAGATCACCGGGATGTCGGCGTCCTTGGCCTGCTGGAGCACGTTGTTCATCGACTTGTTGTCGATGGCCGCGACGATCAGGGCCTTCACGCCCTGCGTGATGAGGTTCTCGATCTGGGAGACCTGCTGATCGGGGTCGTCCTCGCCGTAGACCAGCTTGGTCTTGTAGCCCATGTCCTTGAGGTGCTTCTCGACGTTGTTGCCGTCGGCGATCCAGCGCTCGGAGGACTTGGTCGGCATCGCGATACCGATGGTGGCGCCTTCGGTGCTCCCCTTGCCCTCCTCACTGCCGCCCTCGGAGTCCTGGCCGCAGGCGGTCAGGGTGAGGGCGAGGGAGGCGGCGGTGGCTATGGCGGCGAGTGCGGCTCGGCGATTGCGCATGGTCATCTTCCTTGATGTCTCAGCACGACTGGGTGTGTGGGATTCTGTTTGGCTGCGTCGGCTTCTGTGAAGAGGTGGCGTCGAAACCTTTATGAAGATGTTTCGAAACGTCGCAGATTGCCGGGCAGCCGGGAGCCCAGGGGGGCCATGTCCCCGTCGGCGCCGTGCCGGGCGAGGAGGTCCAGGGCCAGTCGGCCCCGGCGCACCCGCTCCTTGGCGGTCGACAGGGTCAGCTCGCGCAGGTGATGGCCGTAGGGGTAGATCCCGGGGGCCTTCGACAGGCCGAACTTCAGATAGAGCGGTGCGCCGCGCCGGATCAGCTCGGCGACCTCGTACATGCGCACATAGCCGCCGAGATCGTCGGGGGCCTCGATGTACATGTCCATGGGGGCGGCGGACACCCGCCGGATCTCGGTGAGGTGATCGAGCGTCAGATCGCTGGGCACGTTGACGGAGTCGGCACCGAGCCGCTCGTACACGGCGTACGCGGCCGGGTTGACCGGACCGATGAGCGCGCTCACCTTGAGCGTCGTGTCCGCCGGGATGATCCCGGCGGTCCGCGCCCGGTGCAGGGTCCACAGCACGCCCTCGTCGGCGACGAGCAGGCACTTCACACCCAGCTCCGTGGCGCGTACGGCGTCCTCGACGCACCCGGCGACGGCGTCGTGTCCCCGGGCGCGCAGTCCGGCCCCCCGCGAGTCGGTGCGCGTGGAGCCGCCGATGTCCCAGGTGCCGCGCGGCCCGGTGAACAGGCAGAGCTCGATGTCGCGTTCGGCGGTGGCCTCGACCATCTCGGTGATCTCCGAGTCGGTGAGCATCCACACCCCGCTGCCCTGGCTGATCCGGTGGATCGGCACATCGAGCCGCGAGGCCTCCTTCAGGACCACGGCCAGCGCTTCGGGACCCTCGCAGGAGGGAATCTCGGTGCGCCAGCGGCCGCCGCCCGGGAAGGCGTGGGGCGAGGCGTCGTCGGGGGAGAGCTCGGGCGCGCCCAGGCCGAGGGCGGCGAGCGCCTGCTCACCGGGTCGACGGGCTGCCGTGGCGGAAGCGTCGGTCACAAGCTGTCCTTCTTGTTCGATATACCGGACGAAGTTCGCGGCTTTGGGTAGGGGAAGACGGAGTGGTGGGTGTACGCCGGTGCGGGGGCCGTCAGGTAACCCCCGCACCGGCGTACGGTCAGGGGCGCAGGAGGACCTTGCCGACCTTCGGATCGCCCGACCCCACCAGCTCGATGGCGCGCGCGAACCCGTCCAGCGGCAGCTCGTGCGTGACCAGCGGCAGCGGATCGAGCAGCCCCGCCGCGAACACCCGCGCCGTGTGCGCCCAGGCCTCCGGCGGCGCCCCGAACACGGTGTGCACCTCCAGCTGCCGTACGACGAGATCGGTGGGGTCCAGACCGAGCGCGCCCGGCGCCGGGATCCCGGTCAGGACCAGGCGCCCGCCGCGCCGGAGCAGCCCGGCCGAGACCCGGGCGGCGTCGGCGGAGCCGGCGGTCTCGACGACCACGTCGAAGTCGTCCGGCAGGTCCTGGTCCTTGGTGCGGAAGTCGGTGGCCCCGAACTCCCGCGACAGCACCTCCCGGTCCCGCCGGGTGCCCACCACCAGCAGCTCGCCCGGCGAGCCGGCGCGCAGGAACTGCACGGCGAACATGCCGAGCGTCCCGGTGCCGACCACCGCGACCCGCTCGCCCGGGCGGGCGTTCGCCTTGATCGCCGCGGCGGCGATACAGGCGGCCGGCTCCAGCAGTGCGGCGGCCGTCAGATCGCAGTCGTCCGGCAGGACGTGCAGCAGCCGCGCCGGCAGGGTCAGCGTGCTCGCCATGGCACCGGGCTGGGTGAACCCGGTCTCCTCGTACCCGGCGGTGCACAGCGTGGTCTCACCGGCGTGGCAGCGGTCGCAGACCTGGCAGTTGCGGAAACCTTCCCCGACGACCTTGCGGCCGACCAGCTCCGCGGGGACTCCGGCGCCGACCGCCTCGACGGTACCCGACCACTCATGACCGGGGGTGAGCGGGTAACGGACGTACCCCTCGGGCCGGTTGCCCTGGTAGACCTCGCGGTCGCTGCCGCAGATGCCGACCGCGTGGACGCGGACCAGCGCCTCGCCGGCCTCGGGCCGCCGCGGTTCGTGCGAGGTCAGCCGGTGCTCGCCGGGCGCCTCGACGACGACGGCGGAGCTCACTGCGTGCCCTTCGGCTTGCGCTGCTCCCAGCCCTCGGCCCACAGGTCGAACCGGGCCTGCTGCTGCGGGAACTCGGCGGCGGCGTCGGCGTCGAACTCGACCCCGAGACCGGGGGCGTCGGAGAGGTGGAAGTACCCGTCGACGACCTGCGGGGCGCCCTTGACGACCTTCTTGATGTCGGCGTCAGCGAAGTCGTTGAAGTGCTCCAGGATCTTGAAGTTGGGCGAGGTGAACCCGACCTGGAGGGAGGCGGCGGTCAGCACGGACCCGCCGACGTTGTGCGGGGCGACCAGCATGTAGTGGGTCTCCGCGGTGGCGGCCAGCTTCCGCGTCTCCCAGATGCCGCCGATGTGGCCGACGTCGGGCTGGATGATGTCGACGGCCTGGCTCTCGAAGAGCTCGCGGAACTCGATCCGGTCGTGGATCCGCTCACCGGTGGCGACCGGCATGTCGACCTTGGCGGCGACCTTCTCCAGCGCCTTGAGGTTCTCCGGCGGGCAGGGCTCCTCCAGCCAGGCGGGCTTGAAGGGGGCAAGCTCGTTGGCGAGCCGGACCGCGGTCGAGGGGGAGAAGCGGCCGTGCATCTCCAGCATCAGCTCGGCCTCGGGGCCGATGGCGTCCCGCACGGCCTCGATCAGGGAGACGGCGTACAGGGTCTCCTGGTGGTCGAGCTCGAAGTGCCCGGTGCCGAAGGGGTCGATCTTGAGCGCCTTGTACCCGCGCTCCATCACGCCCTGGGCCGCCTTGTGGTACGCCTCCGGGGTGCGCTCGGTGGTGTACCAGCCGTTGGCGTACGCCTTGACCTTGTCGGTGACCTTGCCGCCGAGCAGCTGCCAGACCGGCACGCCCAGCGCCTTGCCCTTGATGTCCCAGCAGGCCATCTCGATGACGGCGATACCGGACATCACGATTTCACCCGCGCGGCCGTAGTCGCCGTACTTCATCCGCTTGACGAGGTCTTCCACTGCGAACGGGTCGGAACCGAGAATGTGGTTGGCCTCGGCCTCCCGCAGGTATCCGATCAGCGCGTCGGTGTGGCCCAGCATCCGGGTCTCGCCGACTCCCGAGATCCCCTCGTCGGTGTGCACCTGTACGTAGGTCAGGTTGCGCCACGGCGTTCCGACCACGTGTGTGCTGATTCCGGTGATGCGCACGGCAGTTGTCCCTTGCTGCGTCGTCGGCTCGTTGCGTGTGTTCGAGATTTCGACACACGTTCGAAATGCTGACGTGACAGTAGGGAGCGGGCGGCGGGGGTGTCAATGGGTCGAACGCATAACGGTTTCGGGCTTTTCGAAACCTCGGCGCACCGGAGAGGATCATTCCGCACACAACTTTCACAGGCGGCCCTATGAACGTTGTCTGTGCGGAACTTAGTCTTCCCGCGTCATGGACTACTGCCACCCGTGCCGACGGCACCTGAATGGCGCCCTCGCCTGCCCGGGCTGCGGCGCGCCGGTCGAAGAACTCCGCGCGTACGCGAGCGAAGAGGCGTCGCGCGCGCCGGAGGACCCCTACGAGCCCGAGGCCGAGGTGGAGGAGGAGTCCCGCCCGGAAGCGGGTGCCGGCACGAGCCGACGGGACCGCAAGGCGGCGGCACACCGGCGCCGGCGCCGCCGCACCCTGCTGATCGCCGCGGGCTTCCTGCTGGCCGCGGGCGGCCTGAGCCTCGCCGAGCTGGGCATGGACGCCCCCGGCTCCTCACCGGCCCCGGCCGCGGCGGGCGACGCTTCGGTGGACGGCGGCGCGAAGGAGGAGGCGACCGATCCGGCGGAGCCCATCAGCAACTCCGAGGACGAGGTGTGGGGCTCGGCGTCCCCGAGCACCTCGGCGTCCCCGTCACCGTCCAAGTCCGGCGAGGAGTCCGAGAAGCCGGAGGACAAGCCGACGAAGGAGCCCCAGTCGTCGACGACGGAGGGTGGCGTCCAGCCGGGCACTACGGCGGCCCCCGAACCGACGCAGGCGGATCCGACGCCGGCTCCGACGGCGGAACCGACGACACAGGAACCGGATCCGGAACCGGAGCCGGAACCGTCGGAGACGTGCACCCGGTTTCTCTGGTGGTGCAGCTGACGGTGCTACGACTCCAGCATCCGTCGCAGTAGACCCCGCAGAGCCAGCCGCTCGTCATCGGACAACCCGGCGAGCGGCTCGCGCGCGAACCGGAGGGACTCACGCAGGCTACGAGCCACCCGCCGCCCCTCGGCCGTAGCGGCGGCCACCTTCACCCGCCGGTCCGCGGGATCGGGCCGCCGCTCCACGAGCCCGCGTGACTCCAGCCGGTCGACGATCCCGGTCACATTCGACGGCTCGCACTTCAACCGCTGCGCCAGCTTCCGCATCGGCAGCGGCTCCAGGGACAGCAACCCCAGCAACCGAGCCTGCGCCCCGGTCAGCGCATGCTCAGCGGCAGCTTCCTCGTACTCCTCGTGGTACCGCGCCACGACCGACCCGATCAGGTCGACGACCTCCAAGGTCAGCTCATCAGCCATGTCGTCCAGCCTAACCCGATGCTTGACATCCTGAAATATTCAGGCGCATGGTTGTTTCAGGTACTGAAGTATTCAGGAAGGTCACCCCCATGTCCGAGACCCCCGCCCTCCCCGCCGTCAGCCGTGAGTGGCACCTGCTCAGCCGCCCGGTCGGCTGGCCGAAGCCCGAGGACTTCGCCCTGGTCGAGGCGGAGATCCGGCAGCCAGGGCCGGACGAGGTGCTGGTGCGGAACGCGTACCTCTCGGTCGACCCGTACATGCGCGGCCGGATGAGCGCCGCCAAGTCCTACGTCGCCCCCTTCGAGCTCGGCAAGGCCATGCAGGGCGGCGCCGTCGGCGAGGTCGTCGCCTCGAACATCGACGGCATCGCCCCCGGCGACCACGTCCTGCACTTCGGCGGCTGGCGCGAGTACGCCACCGTCGGCGCCGCCCAGACCGTCAAGGTCGACGCGAGCGCCGCGCCCCTGTCGACGTACCTCGGCGTGCTCGGCATGACCGGCCTCACCGCCTACGCGGGCCTGCTGCGCACCGCCTCCTTCAAGGAGGGCGACTCCGTCTTCGTCTCCGGCGCCGCGGGTGCCGTGGGCAGCCAGGTCGGCCAGATCGCCAAGCTCAAGGGCGCCTCCCGGGTCATCGGCTCGGCCGGCTCCGACGAGAAGGTCAAGCTGCTGGTCGAGGAGTACGGCTTCGACGCGGCCTTCAACTACAAGAACGGCAAGGTCAGCGACCAGCTGCGGGAGGCCGCCCCGGACGGTGTCGACGTCTACTTCGACAACGTCGGCGGTGACCACCTGGAGGCCGCCATCGGGCAGCTCAACCGGGACGGCAGGATCGCGGTCTGCGGCATGATCTCGGTCTACAACAACACCGAGCCCGCCCCCGGCCCGCGCAACCTCGCCCGGCTGATCCAGACCCGCGGCCGGATCGAGGGCTTCCTGGTCGGCGACCACTACGACCTCCAGCCGCAGTTCGTCCAGGAGGTCGGCCCCTGGGTCGCCTCGGGCGCGCTGAAGTACCGCGAGACGGTCGTCGAGGGCATCGAGAACAACCTGGAGGCGTTCCTCGGGGTTCTGCGCGGCGACAACACCGGAAAGATGATCGTCAAGCTGTAGGGCCCGCCGGGGTCTGTGCTGGATTTCCGGCATGCGGTAACTTCTTTCCGAAACCGCCGTCGATCGTGGGCGCGAGTCGCGGCGGACCGAGGAGGAGAAGACACCACATGTCCATCCAGCAGACCGACGTCCTGTACACCGCCGTCGCCACCGCCGAGAACGGTCGCGACGGCCGGGTCGCCACCGACGACGGCAAGCTCGACGTCGTAGTGAACCCGCCGAAGGAGATGGGCGGCAGCGGCGCCGGCACCAACCCGGAGCAGCTGTTCGCCGCCGGCTACAGCGCCTGCTTCCAGGGTGCCCTGGGCGTCGTCGCCCGCCAGGAGAAGGCCGACATCTCGGGCTCGACCGTCACCGCGAAGGTCGGCATCGGCAAGAACGACGAGGGCTTCGGCCTCATCGTGGAGATCTCCGCGTCCATCCCGAACGTGGACGCGGAGACGGCCCAGAGCCTGCTGAAGAAGGCCCACGAGGTGTGCCCGTACTCGAAGGCGACGCGGGGCAACATCACGGTGACGCTGGCCTGACGCCGGGTTGTCACCTACGGCGAAGGCCGCCCCCTTGAACCAGGGTGCGGCCTTCGCCCTGAAGGGGCGCGGGGCTATGTCGATTTGCGGCTCCGCCGCGTGGGCGCGACCAGCCCCCACCGGGCCGCACCCGCCACACGACCCAGCGCTCGAATAGCTAGGCGAATTCCGCCAATGCCGCCCTGTGAACGGCCCTCACCAACCGCACATTCTCCGGCGCCGCACCCCCCGGAAACGCACACCGACGCCGGGTGTACCCATACGCCAGCCCGCTCCGCGGATCGGCGAAAGCCTGGGACCCACCCGCCCCGCTGTGGCCGAAGGCACCCGCGCCCAGGAACGGGTACCAGACGTCCGCCGTCGCCTGGAAGCCAAGCCCAAACGCCTTGTGCGCACGGGCGACCAGGTCGTACCCCACGGAGTGGATCTGCCCCACCTCGGCCACCGTGTCCGGCTTCAGCAGCGGCGGACGCCCGTCCACCTCGCTGATCGCCGCCGCGTACATCCCCGCGAGGCCGCGCGCGGCGGCGATCCCGCCCGCCGACGCCGGTCCCTTGGCGCGCACGGTACGGGAGTTGGCGTGGTCCACCAGCTCACCGGGCTCGGGCACATGCGTGTTGAAGGCGATCGAGGAGAGCGTGTGCGGACCGGTGAGCGCCGAGTCCAGCAGGGCCTGCTGCTCGGGCGTGGGCGCCATCGGCTGCACCGGACGGAAGCGGGGTTCGAGGGCGGCGGGCAGACCCAGATAGAAGTCCAGCCCGTACGGCGACCGCACCCGCTCCTCGTAGACCTCCTGGAGCGAACGGCCCGTGGCGCGCCGTACGACCTCGCCGGTCAGCGCGCCGATGACCAGGGCGTGGTAGCCGAACGCGGTCCCGGGGCGCCAGAACGGCCGCTGGTCGGCGAGCCGTTCCGCGATGACCCGGTCGTCGGCCAGCTCCTCCTCGGAGAACCCGGCGTCCAGGCCGACCAGACCGGCCCGGTGCGCCAGCAGATCGCGCAGGGTCAGCGCGCCCTTGCCCTCCGCCCCGAACTCCGGCCAGTAGTACGTCACCTTGCGGTCCAGTTCGAGGGTGCCGTCCTGCACCAGGAGGGCGACCACCAGATGGGCGGCACCCTTGGTCGAGGAGAACACGCCGTACAGCGACTCCCCGTCCACGCCGTCCCCGGTCCACAGGTCGACGACCCTGCGGCCGTGCACATACGCGCACAACTGCCCTTCGTAGTCGGGCCGTTCCGTCGCCACGAAGGCCGCGAACTCCTCGCGCACCGCCTCGAATCCGTCCGCGACGGTGCCGTGGATCTCCCTCGTCATCCGCACTCCTCCGTTGTCGACTAGCCGCTGTGCGCGTGTGCCATGGTGAACAGTGCCCTTCCCAACTGGGCGAACTCCCCCTTGGGATGATCCCTGAAAAGCGGCTCGGTGCCGAACAGCACCGCGCGCGGACCGCTGACCACCGCCGCCTGTCCCGCCGCGGCCGCCGGACCGCCGGAGCCGTCCGCGTCCGCCCGCCAGTGCCCGGACAGGAGCGGATTCCCGGTCGCGTACGACTGCTCCACCCGCACCCCCGGCCCGAGGTCGGTGAACCACACCGGCGCGTACACGAACCCATCGTCGGCCGTGCCGTCCGGATTCACCAGCCGCACCACGCCGTTGGCGTCCCCGTTGCCCTCCACCGGCCGCGCCGCCAGCAGCCCGGCCGCCGAGTTGAGCGCCGCGCCCACCGCACCCCGCCCGACGAGCCCGTGCCCGGCGAGGAAGGCGTCCAGGGAGGCGCGGGCGGTCTGTGTGAGGGCCTCCCGGTCCAGCCCCGCCGACACGAACAGCACATCCACCCCGGACCAGTCGAAGCCCGCGTCGAGCACCGCCGTGGAGACCGGGGTGACGTCGAAGTTCATCTCCCGCAGCGCGAACAGCTCGCCCGGAGTGACGGCGGCGGCCACCCGCACCCGGCGCAGCTCGCTGCCGCCGCCGATCCGCGTCGCCTCGAACACGACGTCGTACGTCCGTGCCGCCACGGCCGCCCGGGCGCGCGCCGTGCCGGGTACGACCGCACTGCCGTCCGGAGCCTGCCGTACCGAAACGCCCTGCTCCAGCAGGTAGTTGAGGGCGGCCAGTTCGCTCGGGTCGGTCAGGCGCAGCCGCAGGTCGCCGCGCGGGGCGACGTGACCGACGCCGGCCGCGGCCTCGACGGGCCGCAGCAAAAGCCCGCTCAGGCTCCCCTCGCGCACCGGTTCCACCTCGGCGCCCCACAGCCGTCCCAGGCTCCAGCCCGAGATGTCGTACATCGCCGAGACCCTGTCGCTGATGTCCCGCCCGTCGGCCAGCAGCACGTTCGCCATCCCACGCCGGGGCTGGCGCAGGTCGACGACGTAGGAGCCCTTCGGGTACGTCCGCCCGGCGAGCCGGAAGGAATGGGCGGCGCGGGTGACGCGGACGTCGTTGGCGATCAGGTGGTCGACCAGGCGGGCGGCCGCGGTGGTGCCCCCGGGGATCACGTACGCGCGGGGGAAGGTGGTCGTGTAGACGTCCTCCGGGCCGATGCCGGGAACGCCGGGAACGGTCTCCGCCGAGACCGGTACCTGGGGCGCCCCGCTCGCCCCGCGCCGGAACACCTCGATCTGGTCGGCGACGAGCGAGGTGCCGCGCTCCTGGACGAAGTCGAGGGTGGCCTGGAGCGCGGCGCCCGCCACGTCGGTGTTGATGGCCGAGCGGCGGCGCAACTCCTCGACCGGCAGGGTGTCGTACGACTGGTTGTTCACCCGCAGCGGGATCTCCACCGTGTGCGCGGCGACCGTGCCGTGGAAGGCCGCGTACTGCGGGGTGAAGATCGGCGGCCAGTCGTCCCAGCCCTCCTCCTGGTCGCGGAAGGGGATCTGCGCGGGCTGTACGCCGTCCTTCTGCGGGGTGTGGCCGAGGCCGTTGACGGCGGCCTCCATCCCCAGGGCGTTGGCGTAGGTGTTCTTCAGGAACAGGTCGTACTCGTAGTTCTCGCCGTGCGGGGGAGTGGTGGGCTCGATGAGGGTGCCGTTGACGTACCCGTGCAGATCGAGCATGACCGCCGGCTGCTTGTCGATCACGATCTGCCGCATCGCGCGGGTCTCCGGCTGCGAGGCGGTCACGAAGTCCCGGTTCAGATCGAAGCCGTTGGCGTTGGCGCGGGTGCCGGCGATCCGGCCGTCCGGGTTGGCGGTGATGTTGAAGTAGAGGCGGGAATGGGCGAGGAGATCCTTGGTCCCGCTGTCATCGGCAGCGGCCAGCCGCCGGATCAGCCTCAGGGAGGCGTCGGTGCCCTCCCACTCGTTGCCGTGGATGTTGTTGTTGAGGAAGACGGGAGTCTTGTAACTCTTCCTGATCTCGGGGGACTTGGCGGCCGTGGCGGGCGCGTTCTCGATGAGTTCCCGCATCCGCTCCTGCGCACGGGCCTGGCGGGCGGTCTCCGGGGCGGTGACGGTGACGAGATAGAGCCGGTGGCCGCCGGCCGAGCGGCCCGCGATCTCCACGCTCACCCGGTCGCCGAGGCGCTGCAGGGCGTTCAGCTCGGGCGCGATGGCGTGGTACGGGGTGAGGCCCAGCTTCAGGGACTTGTCGCCGGGGTTCTCGGGGTCGGGGGAGAGGACCTGCTCGCGGGGATAGCCCCGTACGTGACGGGCGAGCGGGGTGTCCTCGGCGAGGGCCCGCAGCGCGGCGCTCTCCGGGGCGCGGGCCGCCCGGTCGTCGGGGGCGGCGGACTCACGGGTGGGCGCGGGACGGTCGGCGACGGCGCTGTGCGGGGTGAGGAACAGGGATCCGGCGGTCACAAGGGCGAGGACGGGGACGGTTCTTGTGGTGCGCACGCGTACCTCCTCCGGGTCTTCCTGAGATCGGTACGGCGAGGTGTACCTGTTCGACTCAACTCCAACAAGAGGGAGTTGGTGTCACCGATGCCCCGGATGGCCCACCCGGCGGCGGGGGAGCGGGCATCCTGAGGGCGACGGTGCCCGAGCCGAGGAGAGCACATGGCGACGATCCCCACGCTGCCCAGCAGGGACGACGTACTGCGCATGGCACGCAACACCACCGACATCACCGGCCAGCTCCTGGACACGGCCGGGAACCTCACCAGGATCGCCGTGAACACCCTGGACCCGAGGGACGGTTCGGGCCAGGAGATGCTCCGGGTGCTGCGCCGGACCACCGCCGAACTGGCCGAGGCGAGCGCGTCCCCGCAGGCGCAGGAGGCCTTCTACCGCACGGTCGAGACCCTCACCCGCCTGGGCGCCACGGGCGCCCCGCTGGCCGTCCACCCGGTCAGCGAACCGGCCCAGGCCCTCCTCGCCGCACTGGGCGACAGCCTGCTGCCGGTGCTGGACGCGGTGGAACCGGCGGTGGAGGAGTTCGCGACGGCACTGGGTGACCTGGTGGAGGCGGCCTCGCCCCTGCTCCCGGCTGCCGCCGGCCTGGTGGCGGGCATCCTGCTGGCCCTGACCCCCGTGTTGCGGGAGGCAACGGAAGTCCTGACCGAAGCGACCCCGGAACTGCGCCGCATCACGGACGCGCTGACGGCGGCGGTGGCCCCTCTGATCCCGCTCCAGGTGTCCCTGGCCGAACGAGCGGCGACGGCGGGCGCCAACGCCGTACGCGCCACCCTCCCCCCACTGGCCGACCTGACGGAAGCGGCGGCGGCCACCACGAAGGCGGCCCGCCCGGTCCTCCTCGCCGGCGAGGAACTCCTCATGGCAGGCCTGGAACAACTCCAGCCCCTGTTGCTCTCCAGCGCCTCCCGCGCAGGCCGCGTCGCCCGCTCGGCGGCGGTACGCGTATCGGCGGCGGTGTCCCCGGCAGCGGAACGGGGAGTGGTGGTGACGGTGGCGGCGGGCTGACCGGCAGGGGGTGCGGGGCCGACCGATAGAGTTCGGGCATGCGCGATCTTGGGGTGGGTTTCCGGTATCTGCTGGAGGGGCAGCGGTGGGTGGCCCGGCACGGTAAGCAGTACGGGTTCGGGTTGATCCCGGGGCTGATCACCTTCGTTCTGTATGTGGCGGCGCTCGTCGGGCTCGTGCTCTGGGGTGACGACTTCGTAGGCTGGTCCACGCCGTTCGCCGACGACTGGTCGAGCCCCTGGCTCGGGCTGTTCCGCGGGTTCCTGACCGGTCTGCTGTTCGCCCTCGCCCTGCTCCTCGTCGCCGTCACCTTCACCGCGGTCACCCTGCTGATCGGCCAGCCCTTCTACGAGAACCTCTCGGAGAAGGTCGACCGGGACGTCTCCCCGGACGGCACCGCCCCCGAGTCGGGGCTGCCGCTCTGGCGCGAGCTGTGGATCTCGGCCCGCGACAGCCTCCGGATCGTCGTACGGGCCGCGCTGTGGGGCATCCTGCTCTTCGCGCTGGGCTTCGTCCCGGTCGTCGGCCAGACGGTCGTCCCGGTGATCGGGTTCATGGTCACCGGTTTCTTCCTCACTGAGGAGCTCACCGCGGTCGCCATGCAGCGCCGCGGTGTCGAAGTCCGTGACCGGCTCCGCCTCCTGCGCTCCCGCAGGACCCTGGTGTGGGGCTTCGGCACCCCGCTCGGCGTGGCCTTCGTCGTGCCGTTCGTCGCGATCTTCCTGATGCCGGGCGCGGTGGCCGGAGCCACCCTCATGGCCCGCGACCTCCTCGGCGAGGAGACGGCCGACGGCGAGCCGGAGAGCCAGGACGTCAGCGCGTGAGCGCGATCGTGATGATCGCCCGCACCTGCGCGATGATGTCCAGACGGTTGCGCACGAACTCCGGATCGGTCACCTCGGAGGTGTTGCCGGTCCCGAACTGCAGCACCGGCGTGTGCACATGCCCGGCCGGCAGCGAGTCGTGCAGGCCCAGGCGGTCCCTCAGCAGCGTCGCACGGTAGGCGACCTCGTTGGAGAGGTAGTCGCCGCCGCCTCCGGCCCGCGCGGTCGAACCCGGCGTCGGCCCCTCCGGCCGCACCACGGGCTGTGTGCCGCCCGCCGGGATCTCCGTCACGCTCGTGTTGTCGTACACCGGGAACCGGCCCGTCGTGGCCGCCACGATCCTCTCGTACGGCAGGGTCGTCGTCGTCCACTGCGGCTGCGAGGCCGGATCAGTGACCGGCACGGTCTCGGTGCGGCCGATGTTGTCGTTGTCCGGGAAGCCGCCCCGCCAGGCCCCGTTGGTCCGTTCGACGTCGAACCGCTTGACCCGGCCCTGGCTGACCGTGGTGAGCAGGTCGACGCCCTTCAGATACGGCCGTAGCGTCCGCTCCACCGTCCCGTCCGTGAAGTCCTGCCAGCGCACGGGGAACACCACCGTCTCGATCCGCGCGGGACCCTCCGCGGTCTCCACCACTGTGCCGTCCAGCGCGAGAGCGGTCGCCCCGGAGGGGTTGGAGATCCGGATGTCCCGGTCCAGGGTGAACGGGTCGAACCCGGTGACCAGGATCCGCTTCAGCCCCTTGCCGTGCGGATAGCGGATCGCGGTCTGCCCGCGCGAGCTTCGCTCCAACTGCCCGAGCAGCGCGGCCCGCTGATCGTCGGAGAGTCCGAACTCCGGCTCCCAGGACCGCACTTCCCGCGTCATCCCCAGCCGCGCCCAGTACAGCGGCCGGTCGTCGTCCCGGCTCAGATCCCCGGCCGACGGCCCCCGCCCCTGCGCCCGCTCCACGGCCCTCCGCCACAGCGCGCTTCCCTCGCGTACGACGACCGCGCGGGCCTCGGCGTAGGACCGCGCCCCCGACAACGCCCGCGCGAACTCCGGTGCCACGGTGTCGAATCCGGACCGGCTCAGGATCTCCTGGGGCACCGCCCGGCCGAGCCGCTGCTCCTCGACCGTGGGGCCTGTGGCGGCGGTCGCGGTCGTGGGCGCCGCGAGGCTGGTGGCCAGCGCCAGACCCAGCGCGCAGATCCCAACACGTATGAGATTCAAGGGAAATCCGGTCCTTCCGTTGCGGAGGAGGAGCGTGATGACAGCTCGCTTCCCCGCTTCGGGGCGCCGGAACCTTCAGGGTGCTGGAACCTTCAGGGCGCCGGAACCCCCGCCGCCGCCTCCCGCAGTGCCGCCAGGAACGCCTCCCCGCCCGGGGTGAGCGAACGCCCGCGTGCCGTCGCCGCGTACACCGCCCGCGCGGGCGCCGCTTCGTCGAGCACCGGCACCAGCGCGATGTCGGGGCGTACGGAAGCCGCCGCCAGCGCCGGGACCAGCGTCACGCCGAGGCCCGCGGCGACGTAGCCCTGCTTGGCGGTCCACTCGCCGACGACGTGGGCCACGCGTGGCCGGAAGCCCTGGCGCAGGGCCGCGTCCAGCAGGGTGCCCTCGGGGCGCGGGCCGCCGGAGATCCAGTCGGCGTCGGCGAGTGCGCAGAGGCGGACCGGGCCCGTTCCGGCCAGCTCATGGCCGGCGGGGACCGCCACGTACAGCGACTCGTCGAGGAGGTGGTGGAGCTCGTACGCCTCCAGCGGAGCGCCCCCCGTCGTGGAGACCACCGCCAGGTCGAGATGGCCCGTCGTCAGGCGGTCCAGCAAGGCCGGGGTCAGGCCCTCCTCGCGCGAGACGTGCACGCGCGGATGGCGGGACCGGAACGCGGCCAGCGCCTGGGGCACCAGCGCCGCGTCGGCGGTGGCGAAGGCACCAAAGCGCAGCCGTCCGCCCGCCGCCTCCCGCAGGTCCGCCAGCTCCCGCCCGGCCCCGTGCAGCGCCTCGGCCACGGTCTCCGCGTACGGGACGAGGATCCGGCCCGCCTCGGTCAGCCGTACGCCCCGGGGCAGCCGGTCGAAGAGCGGGGCGCCGCCGAGCGCGCCCTCCAGGGAGGAGATCTGCCGGGACACCGCGGACTGGGTCCAGCCCAGGGTCCGGGCGGCGACGGTGAAGGAGCCGTGCCGGGCGACTTCCAGGAAGGCCCGGAGCCAGACGGTGGAGAGGTCGGGGTCCGGGGCGGGATGCTGATTCGGCATGGCTGCCATGCTAGACATTCGCTTGTCGCATCAATCAGGCGGGCCTAGCGTCTACCGCATGCAGAAGATCGCCTTTCTGGGCCTGGGGCACATGGGCGCTCCGATGGCCCGTCGACTCCTGGGCGCCGGGCATCCGTTGACCGTGTGGAACCGTACGGCGGCCAAGGCCGGGCCGCTCGCCGCCGAGGGCGCGGCCGTGGCCGGCGGTCCGGCCGAGGCGGTGCGGGACGCGGACGTCGTCGTCACGATGCTCGCGGGCCCCGACGCCCTCGCCTCGGTCGCCGAGGCCGCCGTACCCGCCCTGCGTCCCGGCACCCACTGGATCGACATGTCGACCGTCGGCCCCGAGGCGGTACGGGATCTCGCCGCGCGGCTCGGTGCCACGGTGGCCGTCGTCGACGCGCCCGTGCTGGGCAGCACCGACAAGGTGGCCGCCGGTGAGCTGCGGATTCTCGCGGGCGGTGCGGTGGAGGGTGTCGCCGGCGTACTCGGTGTGCTCGGCGCGGTCACCCGCACCGGGCCGCTCGGCACCGGGGCCGCGCTGAAGCTCGTCGTGAACTCGGCCGTGCTCGGCGGGGTCGCGCTGGTCGCCGAGTGCCTGCGGCTCGCGGACGCCCTCGGTGTGGACGACACCGTCGCCCGAGGCGCCCTCGAAGCGACCCCGATCAGCGGTGCGGTCGCCCGTGCCTTCGCCGACGGTGTGCACTTCGGCACCGAACTTGCCGTGAAGGACCTCGGCCTGGCCGCCTCCGTGGCACAACTTCCCGCCCTGGACGCCGTACTGGAGCACTACCGCAAGGCCGGTGTCCCCGACGCCGACATCTCCTCCGCCGCCGCCCGCATCCGTACCGGGAGCACCGTATGAAGGTCACGCTCGACAACCCCGCCGCCGCGCCCCAGCCCTACAGCCCCGCCTATTCGCAGGTCGCCCGGGTCGAACACGGCGACGGGGGCGTGCTGTTGTTCGTCTCGGGCCAGATCGCCGAGGGCGAGACGCTTCGGGAGCAGAGCCGGGGTGTGTTCGCGATCCTGGAGGCCCTGCTCGCCGCACACGGCGCGACCCTCGCCGACATCATCAACATCCGCACCTACCTGACGGACATCTCCCAGCTCGCCGAATACGCCGCCGTGCGACGGGAGTTGATCACCGGGACGCCGCCCACCAGCATGACCTTCGAGGTGCCGAAGCTGTTCCGGCCCGAGGCGCTGATCGAGATCGAGGTGGTGGCCGCGGTCACTCCTCGCCCAGCAGCCTGAGGAAGTCCCGGAAGGCGCCCGGCATGTCCACCGACTCCGGGTCCAGCAGCCACTGGTACTGCAGGCCGTCCATGACCGCGACGAGCAGGGGTGCGGTGCGTTCCGGGGTCAGGCCGTTGGGCAGCCGGTCGCCGTACTCGGCGCGCAGCACCTCCGCCATGCTGGAGCGGACGCGGCTGTAGCGCTCGGTGAAGTACTCGCGGGCCGGATGCCCCTCGGTGACGCTCTCGCCGAGCAGCGCGGAGAAGGTCTGGATGATGCCGGGCCGCATCGCGTTGTACTCCACCAGCGAGGCGAGCAGATCGACCCGCCACTTGGTGTCCGGCACCGCGTCCCACTGGTCGCGCTCCTTCAGCACGGCGACCAGCAGCGCGTCCTTGGTCGGGAAGTAGTGCAGCAGCCCCTGCTGGGTGAGTCCGACCCGCTCCGCGACCGCGGCGAGGCTGGCGCCCCGGTAGCCGCGCTCGGCGATCACCTCGAGGGCCGCGCGCACGATCTCGGCGCGGCGCTCCTCGCTCCTGACCCTGGCGTTCATGGCGTCACCGTACGGCATCCTCCCACGCCCCATATTACAGCAAGATAACGAAACCTACCGGTCTACAGGGAACCGATGCAGGATGGAGGCACAGTACGGACTCACCGAGGAGGCACCGCCATGGCGGGAACCCGCACCCAGGCCGACGAAGCACGCGAGGCGCCCGTCGAGACCGCCCTCGCCCGGCTCACCCTCGACGCGAAGGCGCGACTGCTCGCCGGCCAGGACATGTGGACCCTGCCCGCGCTGCCGGAGATCGGCCTGAAGTCCCTCGTCATGTCCGACGGCCCGATCGGCGTCCGGGGCGTGCGCTGGACCGCCGACGACCCCTCCGTCGCGCTGCCCTCCCCGACCGCCCTCGCCGCCACCTGGGACCCGGAACTCGCCCGCCGCGCCGGGGTGCTGCTCGCCCAGGAGGCCCGCCGCAAGGGCGTGCACGTCCTGCTCGCGCCCACCGTCAACCTGCACCGCTCCCCGCTCGGCGGCAGGCACTTCGAGGCCTACAGCGAGGACCCGTACCTCACCGGTCTGATCGGCGCGGGTTATGTGTCCGGCGTCCAGTCCGGCGGCGTCGGCACCACCGTCAAGCACTTCGTCGCCAACGACGCCGAGACCGACCGCTTCACGGTGAACAACACCGTCGGCGAACGCGCCCTGCGCGAGCTGTACCTGGCCCCCTTCGAGACCATCGTGGAGAACGCCCACCCCTGGGGCATCATGACCGCGTACAACTCGGTCAACGGCACCACGATGACCGAGCACCGCCATCTCGTGAACGAGATCCTGCGCGGCGAGTGGGGCTTCGACGGCTTCAACGTCTCCGACTGGATGGCCGCCCGCTCGACCACCGGCGCCATCGAGGGCGGCCTCGACGTCGCCATGCCCGGCCCGGACACGGTGTACGGCCCGGCCCTCGCGGCGGCCGTGCGCGCGGGGGAGGTCGAGGAGTCCCTCGTCGACGACGCCGTACGCAACGTGCTGCGCCTGGCCGCCCGGGTCGGTGCCCTGGAAGGCGCCGAGCCCGCGGTGTCCGAGCCGCCCGCCGAGGTCGACGGGGAGGCACTGGCCCGCGAGATCGCCCGCCGCTCCTTCGTGCTGGTCCGCAACGAGGGCGCCCTTCCGCTCAAGCCGGGCCGGGTCGCCCTGATCGGCGCCGCCGCCCGTGACGCCCGGGTCCTCGGCGGCGGCTCCGCCACCGTCTTCCCGTCCCGGATCGTCTCCCCGCTGGACGG
This sequence comes from Streptomyces sp. NPDC043726, assembly GCF_056436565.1. Taxonomy (NCBI): domain Bacteria; kingdom Bacillati; phylum Actinomycetota; class Actinomycetes; order Kitasatosporales; family Streptomycetaceae; genus Streptomyces; species Streptomyces sp. NPDC043726. Next base: position 229,746 of record NZ_JBWKCI010000010.1, on the reverse strand, counting down.
CCTCACCGCCGTACTGCCGGACGTCACCTATGCCGTGGGCGCCGACCCGAACACCGAACTCGCCGTCGCCGACCAGGGATTCGCCCTGCGGGCCGTCTGCCGCGACGCCGACGGCAACGTCATCGGCAGCCTCCCCGTCCCCAACGGCCAGATCCAGTGGATGGGTTCGGACCTCCCCGACGGCGTCACCCACGACTCCCTGCACACCGTGGAGCTGACCGGCACCTTCACCCCGCGCGAGTCCGGCCCGCACACCCTCGGCATCAAGGGACTCGGCGCCTTCACCCTCACCGTCGCCGGCACGACGTACTTCGACGGCGTCCAGGGCGCGGACAGCGACGACCCCTTCATCAGCTTCTTCGGCGCCTCCGAACCCCGCGCCGAGGCCGCGCTCACGGCCGGGGAGCCCGTCGAGGTCTCCCTCACCCATGTCATCGCCCTCCCCGAGGACGCCCCGATCAAGGCCATCGGCTTCACGCTCGCCCACCAGGGCCCGCAGCGCGACGCGGACGAGCTGATCGCCGAGGCCGTCGAGGCCGCGCGGGCCGCCGACACCGCCGTGGTCGTCGTCGCCACCACCGACCGCGTGGAGTCCGAGGGCTTCGACCGCACCGACCTCAACCTCCCCGGCCGCCAGGACGACCTGGTGCGCGCCGTCGCCGCCGCCAACCCCAACACCGTCGTGGTCGTCAACTCCGGCTCCCCGGTGGAACTGCCGTGGCGCGAGCAGGTCGCCGCCGTCCTGCTCAGCTGGTTCCCCGGCCAGGAAGGCGGCGCGGCCCTCGCGGACGTGCTGACCGGCGCCGAGGAGCCCGGCGGCCGGCTGCCCACCACCTGGGGCTCGCTGGCCGACGCCCCGGTCACCCGGGTCGTCCCCGAGGACGGTGAACTGCCCTACGACGAGGGCGTCTTCATCGGCTACCGCGCCTGGGACAAGCAGGGCCGCACCCCCTCGTACCCCTTCGGACACGGCCTCGGCTACACCGAGTGGGCCTACCAGTCGCTGGAGATCGAGGGAACGACCGCGCGGATCCGGCTGCGCAACACCGGCGAGCGGGCCGGGCGCGAGGTCGTGCAGCTCTATCTGGCCCCGGCCGAGCCCGACGCGGAACGCCCGGCGCGGGCGCTGGCCGGGTTCGCGCAGGTGGCGGCGGAGCCGGGGGAGACGGTCGAGGCCGTCGTGCGGATTCCGCGCCGTGCCTTCGAGATCTGGGACGAGAAGACCAACTCATGGTCATTTGTGAAGGGTTCGTACGAGATCCACGCGAGCCGCTCGATCACCGACCGCAGGCTCACCGCGGCGATTAACGTCTGACGCGGGACACCTTCCCCATGGACAGCCCCGGTCCGGGACCTGACGCCCGGGCCGGGGCTCGTGTCGTCTCAGCGCACCGAGAACGCGTACACCGTCGCCGACCGGTACAGCTCGCCCGGCCGCAGTACCGTGCTCGGGAAGTCCGGCCGGTTGGGGGAGTCGGGGAAGTGCTGCGTCTCCAGGGCGATGCCGTCGCCGGGCGCGAAGGGCTCGGCGAGATGGTCGCCGGTGTACAGCTGGACGCCGGGCTCGGTCGTCGACACCGCCAGCACCCGCCCGGACCCCGGGTCGTGCAGCTCGGCGACCTCGAAGGGGACCTCGGTGACGCCCTTGTCGAGCACGAAGTTGTGGTCGTAGCCGGCGCCCACCTCGCGCGGTGCGCGGAAGTCGAACCGGGTCCCGAGGACCGGCTCCACCCCCGTCGGGATCAGATCCTCGTCCACCGGTGTGTAACGGGAGGCGGCGAGGCGCAGTTCATGCCCGCCCGCGTTCCCCGAACCCGCCCCGGCCAGGTTGAAGTAGCTGTGGTTCGTCAGATTCACCACCGTCGGCGCGTCCGTCACCGCCTCGTACGCGATCCGCAGCGCCCCGGACGCCTCCAGGGAGTACGTCGCCGACACCTCCAGACGCCCCGGGAAGCCCTCCTCGCCGCGCGCGGCGAACCGGCTCAGCCGTACCCCGTGCTCGACCGGCTCCGCCTCCCACACCCGCTGGTCGAAGCCGCGCTCACCGCCATGCAGACAGTTCCGGCCGCTGTTGACCGGCAGCGCGTACGTCAGCCCGTCCAGGGTGAAGCGGCCGCCCGCGATCCGGTTGGCGTACCGCCCCACCAGAGCGCCGAAGTACGGCCCCGGATGAGCCGGGTAGTCGCTCAGCTCCGCGAACCCCAGCACCACGTTGTCGGCGACCCCGTCCCGGTCCGGGACCTCCAACGACTGCACGATCCCGCCGTACGTCAGCACCCGCACCCGCACACCGGCCCGCTCCAGGGTCCAGCGGTGCACCGCCGTGCCGTCGGAAAGTGTTCCGAAGAGTTCGTTCATGTGCGAAACCATGAGCCGAACACTAAGTCACCCCGACTTCGCCGTGACGGTGCGGTACGCGATCTCCGCCAGCCGCGCCTGGCCGTTCACACTCGGGTGGAACCAGTCCCAGCGGCTCAGCTGGTCCGTGCCGAAGCGGTACGCGTACACCGCGCCCCCGTCGAAGCGGCACCGCCGGTCCTTGGCACACACCTCCTTGAGCACCCTGTTGTAGTCCTCCACCCGCTTCCGCACGGTCTCCCGGCGCAGCGTCGCCGCCGAGTCCAGCGCGTCCGCGTCGCCGAGCATCGAGGGGCAGATGCCGAGCTTCCACACCTGCTTGCCCAGTGGATTGGTCCGCCCCTGGGACCAGAGCCGCTTCAGATCCGGCACGCTCGCCACGTACACCTGCGCCTTCGGCAGCGCCCCGCGCAGCGTCCGCATCGCCTCCTCGAACTGGGAGCGGAAGTCGGCGACCGAGGTCATCGCGTCGGTGGTGTCCCGGCAGGCGTCGTTGGCCCCGGCCATCACCGTCACCAGCTCGGGTCTACGGGTCGCCGCCTGCGCCATCTGCCCGGGCAGGTCCGCCATCCGGGCCCCGGTCACCGCGTAGTTCCAGCTCCGCTCGGCGGCCTTGGTCTCGCCCAGCAGCCGTACCGCGAGACTGTCCACGTCCGCGCTGCTGCCGGTCGCCCACGACACCTCCGGGCAGTCCGAGAGCACCGAGCAGGCGTCGAAGCCGCGGGTGATGGAGTCGCCGACGGCCGCGAGCGACTCTGGGCTGCGGTCCCACACCGGCGTCGGCTTCGGTTTCACCCGCTCCACGTCCGTCCGCGACGGCCCCGGTGAGTTCCCCCCGACGGCGTCACAGCCGGCCAGGCCCAGGACGGCCGCGGACAGCACGGCGAGCACGGCTCGCTTGCGGTGACCGGTCTTCCGCATCCGCTGCTGATCCCCTCGGTCGTCGGCTACTGCTCCCCTCCCCATACAACGCGTGGGAGTTCCCGAGCGCGCGCGATGCAACGGATGGACCCCGTACAGGCGTCCTGCCGGGTGAATGGCGGGCGTTTCACGGCATCGGGACCGACGGTACGTCACACTCCTTGCGCCGCCGCACGGTAGCCTCGCCATCAACGTGGCCGCCCGGCCACGGCCGTCCGCCAGTTCGCAAGATGTCCCGCTCTGCCCGGAGGTCCCGGTGACGACACGTGGAGTTCTGTACGTGCACTCCGCGCCGCGCGCGCTGTGCCCGCATGTCGAGTGGGCCGTCGCCGGGGTGCTCGGCACGCGCGTCAACCTCGACTGGATCCGGCAGCCCGCCGCGCCCGGCACCTGGCGCTCGGAGTTCTCCTGGAAGGGCGAGGTCGGCACCGCCTCCAAGCTGGCCTCGGCGCTGCGCGGCTGGCACCTGCTGCGCTTCGAGGTGACCGCGGAACCCTGCCCCACGGCGGAGGGCGAGCGCTACAGCTGCACCCCCGACCTCGGCATCTTCCACGCGGTGACCGGCATCCACGGCGACATCCTGATCCCCGAGGACCGGCTGCGCGCCGCGCTGACCCGCTCCCAGCACGGTGAGACGGACCTGGAGGCCGAGATCGCCAAGCTCCTCGGCAAGCCGTGGGACGACGAGCTGGAGCCGTTCCGGTACGCGGGAGAGGGAGCGCCGGTGCGCTGGCTGCACCAGGTCGTCTGACGACATGTGATCCGACGTACATGCTGAAGGGCCCCCACCTCACGAGGTGGGGGCCCTTCAGCTGCGCAGGGAAGCCGCTCAGACGGTCCTGAACGCCAGCACCACGTTGTGCCCGCCGAAGCCGAACGAGTCGTTCAGCGCGGCGATACGGCCCTCGACCGGCAGCTTGCGGGCCTCGCCGCGGACCACGTCCGCGTTGGCCTCGGCCTCGGGGTCGAGGTTCTCGACGTTGATGGTCGGCGGAGCCACCCGGTGGTACAGGGCGAGCACGGTCGCGACCGTCTCGACACCACCGGCGCCACCGAGCAGGTGCCCGGTCATCGACTTGGTCGCCGACACCGCGATGTGGTCGGTGTCGTCGCCGAACACCTTCCGCAGCGCCTTCAGTTCGGCGATGTCACCGGCCGGCGTCGAGGTGGCGTGCGCGTTGACGTGCACGATCTCCGACGGCTGCAGGTCGGTGCGGTCCAGCAGGTTCTGCAGGGCGTGCGCGATGCCGCGGCCCTCCGGCTCCGGCTGCACGATGTCGTGGCTGTCGGCGGAGATCCCCTGGCCGACCGCCTCGGCGTACACCCGCGCACCGCGCTTGGCGGCGTGCTCGGCGGACTCCAGGACGACCACACCGGCGCCCTCGCCGAGGACGAAGCCGTCCCGGGCGACGTCGTAGGGGCGCGAGGCGCCCTCGGGGTCGTCGTTGTTCTTGGACATCGCCATCATGTTGCCGAACGCGGCGATGGGCAGCGGGTGGATCGCCGCCTCGGTGCCGCCGGCGACGACCACGTCGGCCCGGCCGGAACGGATCATCTCGATGGCGTAGCCGATGGCCTCGGCGCCCGAGGCGCAGGCGGAGACCGGCGTGTGCACGCCCGCGCGGGCGCCCACGGCCAGACCCACGTTCGCGGAGGGGCCGTTCGGCATCAGCATGGGGACGGTGTGCGGGGAGACGCGGCGGACGCCCTTCTCCTTGAGCACGTCGTACTGGTCGAGCAGGGTCGTCACGCCACCGATGCCGGAGGCGATGACCGCACCGAGCCGGTCCGGGTCGACGTTGCCATCCTCACCGGCCTTGTCGGTGAAACCGGCGTCGGCCCAGGCCTCCTTCGCCGCGATCAGCGCGAACTGGGCCGAGCGGTCCAGTCGGCGGGCCTGCGGACGGGCGATCACCTCGGTCGGCTCAACGGCGACCGGGGCGGCGATCCGGACCGCCTGGTCGGCGGCCCACTCCTGCTCCAGGGGCTTGACACCGGAACGTCCGGCGACGAGGCCCTCCCAGGTAGAGGCCGCGTCGCCACCCAGCGGTGTGGTTGCGCCGATACCGGTGACGACCACGGTGCGATTGGTCGAGCTCACGGGAATTCTTTCTCCAACGGGATACGAGGATTCAGCGGCGCCACCGCCGGGTGGCGGGGCCGGGGCACATCCGGCCTAAGCGGAGACTCAGGCCTGGTGCTTGAGGATGTAGTCGGTCGCGTCGCCGACCGTCTTGAGGTTCTTCACGTCCTCGTCCGGGATCTTGACGTCGAAGCGCTCTTCGGCGGCGACGACGACCTCGACCATGGACAGGGAGTCGACGTCCAGGTCATCGGTGAAGGACTTGTCCAGCTGGACGTCCTCGACCGGGATGCCGGCGATCTCGTTCACGATGTCGGCGAGACCGGCGACGATCTCTTCCTGAGTGGCGGCCATGTCAGGCGCTCCTTCTTAGTGATCCAGAGGGTTTGGCAGTGCTTTCCGCACCGGATCGAGAACGATGATCCGGCACGGAGTGCCTAGGGGAGGGTAACGACAGTGGCGGCGTACACGAGACCCGCCCCGAAGCCGATGACGAGCGCGGTGTCGCCGCTCTTCGCCTCGCCGGTCGCCAGAAGCCGCTCCATCGCGAGCGGAATCGAGGCGGCCGAGGTGTTGCCGGTGGTGCGCACATCGCGGGCGACCGTGACGTGCTCCGGCAGTTTCAGCGTCTTCACCATCGAGTCGATGATCCGCTCGTTGGCCTGGTGGGGAATGAAGACGTCCAGGTCGTCCGGGGTGATTCCGGCCGCGTCCAGCGCCTGCTGGGCGACCTTCGCCATCTCGAACACGGCCCAGCGGAACACCGCCTGGCCCTCCTGCGTGATCGCAGGGAACTTGTCGACCTCGCCGGTGCGGTAGTCCGTCCACGGCACGGTCTGCTTGATCGTCTCGGACTTGTCGCCCTCGGAACCCCAGACCGTGGGGCCGATGGCGGGCTCCTGGGCGGGGCCCACGACGACCGCGCCGGCGCCGTCGCCGAACAGGAAGGCCGTCGCGCGGTCCTCCAGGTCGGTGAGGTCGGACAGCCGCTCCACGCCGATGACGAGGACGTACTCCGCGCTGCCCTCGACGATCATGCCCTTGGCGAGGGTCAGGCCGTAGCCGAAGCCCGCGCAGCCGGCCGAGATGTCGAAGGCGGCTGCCTTGTCGGTGCCGAGCTTGTCGGCGATCTCGGTGGCGACGGCCGGGGTCTGCCGGAAGTTGGAGACGGTCGAGACGATCACGCCGCCGATCTGCTCGGCGGAGATACCGGCGTCCGCGATGGCCTTGCCGGACGCCTCGATCGACATGGCGGCCACGGTCTCCTCGTCGGAGGCCCAGTGGCGGGTCTCGATACCGGAGCGCGAGCGGATCCACTCGTCGGACGAGTCGATCTTCTCGAGGATCACCTCGTTGGGCACGACCCGGGTGGGGCGGTAGCCGCCGACCCCGAGGATGCGCGCGTACGGGGCGCCCTTGCTGGGCTTGATCTTCGCCATGCTGCTCGGACTCCTTGTCAGGCCGTGTGCTCGGCGATGAGCTCGCGAGCGGCGTCGAGGTCGTCGGGGGTCTTCAGGGCGAGCGTCGGTACGCCCTTCATCGCGCGCTTGGCGAGACCGGTGAGCGTACCGCCGGGGCACACCTCGATCAGCGCGGTCGCGCCGAGGCCGACGAAGGTCTCCATGCACAGGTCCCAGCGGACCGGGTTGGCGACCTGGCCGACCAGCCGGTCGAGCACCTCGGCGCCGGTGGTGACGGCCTGGCCGTCCTTGTTGGAGACGTAGGGGACCGTGGGGTCGGCGGGGCTGAGGGCCTTGGCGGCCTCGGCCAGCTTCTCGACGGCGGGAGCCATGTGGTGCGTGTGGAACGCGCCCGCGACCTTCAGCGGAACGACCTTGCGCACGCCCTCGGGCTTGTCCGTCTCCAGCGCTGCGAGCTGCTCCAGCGTGCCCGCGGCCACGATCTGACCGGCGCCGTTGATGTTCGCCGGAGTCAGCCCGAGCTTCTCCAGGTGCGCGACCGAGGTCTCCGGGTCGCCGCCGAGCAGCGCCGACATACCGGTCTCGGTGATCGCGGCGGCCTCGGCCATGGCCAGCCCCCGCTTGCGTACGAGGGTCAGCGCGGCGGTCTCGTCCAGCACGCCCGCGAAGGCGGCGGCGGTGATCTCACCGACGCTGTGGCCGGCGACGGCGCCGGGCGTCACGGCACCCAGTGCCGAGGCGGACAGGATGCCGGCCGCCACGAGGAGCGGCTGGGCCACGGAGGTGTCCCGGATCTCGTCCGCGTCGGCCTTGGTGCCGTAGTGGACGAGGTCGAGGCCGATGGCGTCGGACCAGGCGGCGACGCGGTCGGCGACGCCGGGCAGGTCGAGCCAGGGAGTCAGGAAGCCGGGCGTCTGGGCGCCCTGGCCGGGAGCGACGAGTACGAGCACTCTCACACTCTCTCTTGAGGGCGGCCACAACCGCCCGTGGGGACAGGGACGAAGAACACGAGGGGGTTTTGTGGGCCCCCGACAAAACCCTACGGCTGAAGATCGCCGTCCACCAGACGCCCCAGGATGAGCGCGATCCGCAGTGTGAACGCGGAGCGTACATCGGAAGGCGACCAGCCGGTGACGTCAGTCACACGTCGGAGCCGGTAGCGCACGGTGTTGGGATGCACGAACAGCATCCGGGCGGCGCCCTCCAGACTGCTCGCCTGTTCGAGATAGACGGAGAGAGTCTCCAGAAGAGCGGACCCAGCCTCCTCCAGCGGTCTGTAGATCTCCTCCACCAACTGCTCCCGCGCACTGGGATCCCCGGCTATGGCGCGCTCCGGAAGCAGATCGTCCGCCAGCACCGGGCGCGGGGCGTCCTGCCAGGCGGAACAGGCCTTCAGGCCGGCCGCCGCGGCCTGCGCGGAGCGGGTGGCGGCGAGCAGGTCCGGCACGATGGGCCCGGCCACGACGGGTCCGGCGGCATACGGGCCGATCAGGGACTTGGCGACGGCGAGGGGGTTGTCGCTGCCGCCGGCGATCACGACGAGCCGGTCGCCGAGGACGCCGGTGAGCACCTGGAGCTTGGCGTGCCGGGCGGCCCGCCGGATCGCCTCGACGGTCAGCTCGGAGTCCCCGTCGGGGGCGGTGCCGAGGACGACGCAGACGTGCTCGGGGGAGTTCCAGCCGAGCGCGGCGGCCCGGGAGACGGCGCCCTCGTCGGCCTCCCCGCTGAGCACGGCGTTGACGACGAGGGACTCCAGCCGGGCGTCCCAGGCACCGCGTGCCTCGGCGGCCTGGGCGTAGACCTGGGCGGTGGCGAAGGCGATCTCTCGGGCGTAGACGAGGAGCGCCTCGCGCAGCACCGACTCGTCGCCGGGGGCGGCGACCTCGTCGATCGCGGACTCCATCACCTCGATGGTGGTCCGCACCATCTCGACGGTCTGCCGGAGCGTGATGGCCCGGGTCAGCTCCCGCGGGGCGGTGCCGAAGACGTCGGTCGAGATGGCCTGGGGGGCGTCGGGATGCCGGAACCACTCGGTGAAGGCGGCGATACCGGCCTGAGCGACAAGACCGATCCAGGAACGGTTCTCCGGGGGCATCGCCCGGTACCACGGCAGCGTCTCGTCCATGCGCGTGATGGCCTGCGCGGCGAGGCTGCCGGAGGACTTCTCCAGCCGCTTCAGGGTCGCGGAGTGCGGATGGGCGGCGTGCGCTGCGGCTTCGGACTTGCGGGCTTCGGGTTCGGGCACGGGGACAAGACTGCCTTATCCGGACGGGCGTGTGCGCTGGCGGGGTCTACGGTGGGTCCGTGATGGACGTACGGCGCGCCGACGAGCGCTATCCAGGGGGCGACGCGGCGGCCGGAATCGACTCCCGGCACGCCTTCTCCTTCGGCCCCCACTACGACCCCGGCAACCTCCGCTTCGGCGCGATGATCGCCTGCAACGAGGAGCGGCTGGCCCCCGGCGCCGGGTTCGACGAGCACCCGCACAGCCACACGGAGATCGTGACGTGGGTGGTGGAGGGCGAGCTGACCCACCGGGACTCGCAGGGCCACGAGACGACGGTCCGGCCCGGCGACGTCCAGCGCCTGAGCTCGGCGGCGGGCGTCCGGCACGTGGAACGCAACGACGCCACGGGCCCCCTGACCTTCGTGCAGACCTGGCTGGCCCCCCTGGGCCCGGGCGGCACCCCGTCGTACGAGATCGTCCCCGGCATCGCGGACTCCACCCCGTACGCGATCCCGGAGGCGGGCGCGATGCTGCACGTACGGCGCCTCGCCGCCGGTGAGCGGACGGCGGTGCCGGACGGGGCGTACGTCTACGTCCACGTGGTGCGCGGCGAGGTGCGCCTCGGCGGGGAGACGCTGGCCGCGGGCGACGCGGCGCGCATCTCCGACGCCGAGGACGTGGAGGCGGTGGGGGTGACGGGGGTGGAGCTGCTGATGTGGGAGATGAGTTAGAGCTCCGCGAGCACCGCGTCCGTCAGCACCGGCCAGACCTCCACCGCCCACGGTCCGAAGGCCCGGTCCGTCAGGGCGACGCAGGCCGCCCGCGCGTCCGGGTCGATCCAGAGGAAGGTGCCCGACTGGCCGAAGTGGCCGAACGTGCGCGGGGAGGACGAAGCGCCGGTCCAGTGGGGGGACTTGCCGTCGCGGATCTCGAAGCCGAGGCCCCAGTCGTTCGGGTTCTGGTGGCCGTAGCCCGGCAGGACGCCCTTGGTGCCGGGGTAGTGCACCGTCATCGCCTCGGCGACCGTCCGCGGGTCCAGCAGGCGCGGGGCCTGGACCTCCGCCGCGAACCGCAGCAGGTCGTCCACCGTGGAGACGCCGTCCTTCGCCGGGGAACCCTCCAGGGACGTCGACGTCATCCCCAGCGGCTCCAGCACCGCCTGGCGCAGATACTCCGCGAACGGGATGTCCGCGGCCTTCGCGATGTGGTCCCCGAGCTGCTCGAACCCGGCGTTGGAGTACAGCCGCCGCTCCCCGGGCGCCGCCGTCACGCGGTGCTCGTCGAAGGCGAGCCCCGAGGTGTGGGCGAGGAGATGGCGGACCGTCGAGCCGGGAGGGCCCGCCGGTTCGTCGAGCTCGATCGCCCCCTCCTCGTACGCGACCAGCGCGGCGTACGCCGCCAGCGGCTTGGTGACCGAGGCGAGCGGGAAGCGCTGCCCGGTCGGGCCGTGGGTCCCGAGGACCGTTCCGTCGGCACGCACGACCCCCGCCGCGGCAGTGGGCACCGGCCAGTTCTCGATCAACGCGAGGCTCTTCATGGCACCGAGCCTAAAGGTGCTCAGAGCTTCAACCGCATGAAGGGGTCGGGCGTGCGCGCGAAACCCAGGGCGGCGTACAGCGGCTCGGCGTCCGCGGAGGCGGTGAGGTCGACCTGGCCGACGCCCCGCTCGCGGAACCAGTCCAGCAGCGACTCCATGCAGGCGCGGGCGTAGCCCCGGCGCCGCGCGTCCGGGTCGGTGGCCACGCTGAAGACGAAGCCGCACAGCCCGCGCGGATTGGCCGCCTTGCCGATCCGGTACTCCAACGTCCCCACCACGAGCGCGGCGAGCGCGTCCGGCCGGTCCGGATGATCGACGACGAACGCCGCGAAGTCCCCGTCGGGCTCGGCGAGACGGGCCCGCAGCCCCGGCAGCCCGAGCGCGTGCCAGTCGGTGGAGGTGTCGGCTCCGGCCATCGAATCGATCATCACCTGGCGCAGCCGCAGCACTTCCAGGGCGTCATCGGCGGTGGCACGACGTACGAGACTCATGTTCGGCACGCTAGCGACGGCGATCACGCCATGTCCCGTGGTTTTCTCACCAGTTCCGCTTGCTTGGAGTGCACTCCAAGGCCATAGCGTTGAGGCCATGACGGTGATGGAGACCACGGAAACCAGGACCGACACCTGCGCGGGACCACCGCATGTCGACCGGCGGCCCGACGGTCAGGACAAGTACACGATCAGCGAGGTCGCCGCCTTCACCGGCCTGACCGCGCACACCCTGCGCTGGTACGAGCGCATCGGCCTGATGCCGCACATCGACCGCTCGCACACCGGCCAGCGGCGCTACAGCAACCGCGACCTGGACTGGCTCGACCTCGTCGGCAAGCTCCGGCTCACCGGCATGCCGGTCGCCGACATGGTCCGCTACGCCGAGCTGGTGCGCGAGGGCGATCACACCTACGGCGAGCGCTACGCACTGCTGGAGGAGACCCGCCGGGACGTGCTGGCCCGGATCGCGGAACTCCAGGACACACTCGCCGTGCTCGACCGCAAGATCGCTTTCTACGGCGACGCCGGGCAGGCCCTGGCGTCGGAGAGGCCCCGATGACCGAGAACAGCAGGATCGCGACCGTACGCCTGGGCGAGACCGGACCGGAGACGGGGGTGCAGGGCCTCGGCTGCATGGGCATGAGCTTCGCCTACGGCCCCACCGACGCGAAGGAGTCCAGGGCCACCCTGGAGCGGGCGCTGGAACTGGGCGTCACCCTCTACGACACGGCCGACGTCTACGGCGCCGGCGAGAACGAGCGCTTCCTGTCCCCCTTCTTCCGGGTGCACCGCGACGAGATCGTCCTCGCGACCAAGTTCGCCATGGAGATCCCGCCGGACGACCCGACCCGACGGATCATCCGCAACGACGCCCCCTACATCCGGCAGGCCGTCGAGGCGAGCCTGAAGCGCCTGGACGTCGAGGTGATCGACCTCTACTACATGCACCGCCGGGACCTGAACGTGCCCGTCGAGGAGACCGTCGCCACCATGGCCGAGCTGGTCCGTGAGGGCAAGGTCAAGCACCTGGGCCTGAGCGAGGTCACGGCGGCCGAACTGCGTACCGCGCACGCCCTGCACCCGATCGCCGCCGTGCAGTCGGAGTGGTCGCTGTTCAGTCGGGACATCGAGGCGCAGGTGGTGCCCGCGGCCCGGGACCTCGGCGTGGCGCTGGTGCCGTACTCGCCGCTCGGCCGGGGTTTCCTCGCGGGCTCCTTCAGCACCGCGGACACCCTGACGGCCGACGACTTCCGGCGCCGCCAGCCCCGGTTCACCGGCGAGAACGCCACGGCCAACGCGGCCCTGCTGGCCCCGATCCGCGAGATCGCCGACGCCCACGGCGTCTCCCTCGGCCAGATCGCCCTGGCCTGGGTCCAGCAGCAGAGCAGGGTCCACGACCTCCCGGTCATCCCGATCCCGGGCACCCGCAAGCCGAGCCGTGTGGAGGAGAACACGGCGGCCACCCGCATCGAACTGACGGAAGAGGAACTGGGGTTGCTCGACCCGATCGCGGAACAGGTGGCGGGGGACCGGTACGCGGACATGACGTTCACGTCCGCAGGCAGGGAGTAGGACAACTCCCCAGGGGCGCGGGGAACTGCGCGACCAGCCCCCACCGGCCGAATGCCGAATCACAACTCGGCCAGCAACTCCGCCTTCTTGACGGAGAACTCCTCATCGGTGACCAGCCCGGCCTGATGCAGTTCCCCAAGATGCCGAATCCGTTCGGCGATGTCCGCAGGATCCCGGCGCGGCGCAGCCGCTGCCGGGACGGCCGGCCCCGCGGAGCGAACCGCCGCAAGAACCGCCGCCGCGAACGGCAGTGACTCGTGCACCGGGCCGTACCCCAGCCCGAACACCACCGCCGCCGGATCGTGGTCCACCTGCGCCGGAGCGATCTCCCCGCGCCGCAGCAGCCGTAGATGCCCCTCGAAGACCTCCGGCGAACGCCACTCGACCCCACTCAGGTCGCCGATCGCGAAGGACTGGTCCCCGGCCTTCCACTTCGCCGACGACGCGCCCGTCCAGAACCACCGGAAGTTCACGGTCCGACCGTCGAAGGACGCCTTCCCGTCGTACGCCTTGAAGGACAGCGGAGCGTTCGGCGCCGAGACCAGGAAGCGGTCCGCCGGACCGGACTCGGTCAGCCGCGCCCGCAGCTCGTCGGCGTAGTACTCGGCCAGCGTCTCGCGCTCGGCGGGCAGCACCAGACGGTACGGGTCGCTGCTCTCCTTCAGCTGCTCGCCGGCCGCCTCCATCAGCGGATCGGCCCCCGGCCGGGGCTCGGCCCGCAGCACCACCGTGCCGCGCTTGCCGGGCGTGAGGGTCACCGCGGAGATCGCCTCCAGCGGCACACGCCGCTCACCGAGCGCCTGGAGCAGCTTTGGTGTCCGAATCCCCCGTTCGTAACGGATGAGCACGGAGTCGGACTCGAACTCCCAGGCGGCATGAAATCCGGCCAGTACGTCACCCATGCGGCTCATCGTATGCGGCACGAGCTCCTCCGTCGCCTCTCCGCGCAGACCGTAGTTTCTGCGCCTCTACGCGCGTCCGACCGCCGTGGTGCCGGACAAACCCTCCCGGCAGACCCCTTCATCTTCCGCGCAGTCCACCGAGTCGTACGCGCCAACCCCGATCTCCGCGAAATTGCGCACGCTGTCCGTGCCGGGCTCGAAGTACCCGCTGTGCCCCTTGGCGTCCCGCGCCGACAGCACCCGCGCCCCGAACGCCGAGGACATCGGGTCGGCGCCGTGGCCGAGACCGCCGAACTCCAGGTTCGGCACGTCCTGGATCCAGTCGTCCGCGTCCCGCATCGCCCACACCCGCGCCGACGTGTCCAGGTGCGAGGCCTTCGCCACGCGCATGCCAGGGCTGCCCGCCACCGCGATGTCGGCCACCCGCTCCGGCAGGGTGTGCGCGGCGACTCCGCACACCACCGAGCCGTAGGAGTGGCAGAACAGCGCCACCGGCGTGTCGCCGGGCAGCGCCCGCACCAGCGCGTTCAGACGTACGGCGCCCTGCTCGGCACGGGTGGCGATCGCCGAGTCGATGCCGAGGCCGCCGGGCGCGGTGTAGTCGGCCCAGGCGATCACGGCGGTCCGCTTCGAGGGATTCGCCGTGCGCTCGGCCGCGTACAGCGACTGCGCCATGCCGACCGGGGCCGAGTACTTGCGGTAGGTGCGCTGGAAGGTGAGCACATCGGTGTCGACGCCGGGGACGACGACGGAGACCCGCTCGGCCTTGTCAAGGTCGCCGAAGACCTCGGCGATCCGGCCCGAGCCCGCCGGATCGAAGGCGAGGATGTGCCGCCCGGGGCTCATCAGCGCCTCGTAGCGGTGCATCCTTCGGCCCGCCTCCTGCTGGCCCGCGGGGCTGAGCCGCTTGTCGTGCATGCGTTTCAGCTCGACCTTGCGGGCCTGCGACAGCGCGACCCGGTTGGCCTGGTAGCGCAGCTGGACCGGGGCGCCGTTCATGTTGCCCACCGCGAGCGGGTAGCGGCGCGCCAGGGCGGCCCGCTGGTCGGCGGTGAGCGTGGCGAAGAACCGGGTGAGCACGGCCGGGGCGGAGTCCGCGTCGGGCAGCCGGTGACCGGCGATCCGGCCCTGCTCCCAGGCCGAGACGGAGGCCTGGAGTGCGGGCGTGGTGCGCTGGTTGCGCAGCGCGGTCCAGCCGGTGGTCGCCAGCATGACGAACACCACGGCCAGCGCGAGCAGAGCGCGCCAGACGTTCAGTTGCGGGGACGTGTCGAAGGAAGTCACTGGGAGGACACACTAGGAGAACGAACGAGTCTCGCGTTAACCGAGTGACGGGGATCACGTTTCGAGCCCGCGGTGGGTCAGCGCTCCCGCCAGCTCTCGGTCAGGGCCGGTCCCACCTGCTCCAGGTAGGCGACGGTCAGTTCGCGGATGCCCTCGAGGCTGAAGTCCTCGCCCATGCTCCACTGCCGCTCGGTGACCCGCATCACCCCGCCGAAGACCGCCACCGCGAGCCGCGGCCGGGGATCGGCGTCCACATCGAGGCCCTCGCGCTCGGCCAGCACCCGCGCGATCCGCTCCTCCGTCTCCGCCGAACGCCGCAGATGCGCGGCGAGCAGCGCCGGTGTCGACTCCACGACCTTGTACATCCGCAGGTACAGCTCCACCGGCACGACCGACTCGATGACCTCGTGCAGCCCGTCCCAGCCGCGCAGCACGGCCTGCCGCAGGGCCTCCATCGGCGCCTCCCCGGGCGGCCGCAGCCGCACGGCCTCCACGTAGTACGCCTCCGCCATCTCCTGTACGGCGAAGGCGGCCTCCTCCTTGTTCGCGAAGTAACGGAAGAACGTGCGCTGGGAGACGTCGACGTCGGCGGCGATGTCATCGACCGTCGTCTGCTCGTACCCCCTGGTGGTGAAGAGTTCGAGCGCCGCCCGAAGCAGGGCGTCCCGGGTGCGCTGCTTCTTGCGTTCGCGGAGTGTTTGCATATCCGTCAGTTACCGACTTGTGAATTGGTTTGTCAAATGTCAGAGGCTGTCACTAGCCTCGAACGCATGACTAGTCAGACCATCGTCGACAAGGCGCCCCAGGACGCCTCCCCGCCGTCCGGGCTGCGCGGGCATCCCTGGTTCACGCTCATAACCGTCGCCGTGGGCGTGATGATGGTGGCGCTGGACGGCACCATCGTGGCGATCGCCAACCCGGCCATCCAGAAGGACCTCGGCGCCACCTTCGCCGAGGTGCAGTGGATCACCAACGGCTACTTCCTGGCCCTCGCGGTCTCCCTGATCACCGCGGGCAAGCTCGGTGACCGCTTCGGGCACCGGCAGACCTTCCTCATCGGCGTGGTCGGCTTCGCCGCCGCCTCCGGTCTGATCGGCCTGTCCAGCAGCATCGGCTTCGTCGTCGCCTTCCGGGTGCTGCAGGGCCTGTTCGGCGCGCTGCTGATGCCGGCCGCGCTCGGTCTGCTGCGGGCGACGTTCCCGGCCGAGAAGCTCAACATGGCCATCGGCATCTGGGGCATGGTCATCGGCGCCTCCACGGCGGGCGGCCCGATCCTCGGCGGTGTCCTCGTCGAGCACGTGAACTGGCAGTCGGTGTTCTTCATCAACGTGCCGGTCGGTGTCCTCGCCCTCGTCCTCGGGGTGCTGATCCTGCTGGACCACCGCGCCGAGAACGCCCCGCGCTCCTTCGACCTGCTCGGCATCGCGCTGCTCTCGGCCGCGATGTTCTGCCTCGTCTGGGCCCTCATCAAGGCGCCGGAGTGGGGCTGGGGCGACGGCCAGACCTGGCTGTTCATCGTCGGGTCGCTGGTGCTGTTCGTGCTCTTCGCCGTCTGGGAGACGAAGGTCAGGGAACCGCTGATCCCGCTCACGCTGTTCCGCTCGATCCCGCTGTCCGCGGGCGTGGTGCTGATGGTCCTGATGGCCATCGCCTTCATGGGCGGCCTGTTCTTCGTGACGTTCTACCTGCAGAACGTGCACGGCATGAGCCCGATCGACGCTGGCCTGCACCTGCTCCCGCTCACCGGCATGATGATCGTCGGCTCCCCGCTGGCGGGCGCGATGATCACGAAGCTGGGCCCGAGGGTCCCGCTGGCCGGCGGCATGGCCCTCACCGCCATCGCCATGTACGGCATGTCCACGCTGGAGACGGACACCAGCAGCGGCGTGATGTCCATCTGGTTCGCCCTGCTGGGCCTCGGCCTCGCGCCGGTCATGGTCGGCGCGACGGAGGTCATCGTCGGCAACGCCGCGATGGAGCTCTCCGGTGTCGCCGGTGGTCTTCAGCAGGCCGCGATGCAGATCGGCGGCAGCCTCGGTACGGCCGTGCTGGGCGCCGTGATGGCCTCCAAGGTGGACAGCGACCTCGCCGGGAACTGGGCGGACGCGGGCCTGCCGAAGCTGACGGCGGCTCAGGAGGCGCAGGCCTCCGAGGCGGTGCAGGTCGGTGTGGCGCCGGTGACTCCGGGGACGCCGCCGGAGATCGCCGCGAAGATCACGGACGTCGCGCACGACACCTTCATCTCCGGGATGAGCCTCGCCTCGCTGGTCGCGGCCGGTGTGGCGGCGGTGGCCGTCGCGGTCGCGTTCCTCACCAAGCGCGGCGAGAACGCGGAGGCGGGTGCGGGGGCCGCGCACATCTGAGGAAGCGGGGGCGGCTGAGAAAGCAAGCGATCCGAGTGGCTTTTCCCCTATCAGGGTGACAAAGCTAAAGATTCCTCGTCCTGGGCACGCGCCGCAGGTCACAGTGGGTCAAGCCCTCCGTACGACATGTTCCTCGGGCAAGTTCGTACGGCAAGGAGGGCGACCGGTGCTGCGGCGCGCTGCCGGAGGGGGACAGCGCGCCGGCAGCCCGGACGCATAGCCGCCACAGAAGGGGTTACCCGCTCAGGGAACCGAACTCAACGAACGAACGGTTCCCGGGAGTTGAATGGTGATGGCGGGCTTCGGACACGGAACGCGCAGGCACCCCCGCACGCGTGGCCGGACATGGTCACGGTCCGGGCCGGATCGCGCGACGCTCGGAATCATCGGAACCATCTGCGCGGTGGCGGGCTTCTTCACGCTGGGCATCATCCTCGGCCCGATCGCCATCGCCTGCGGCTGGCTCGCGATGAACCGCACCTGGTCCGGAACCCGCCCGCTTCCGGCGCTCATCGCCCTGGTCCTGGGCGCGATCGACACCTTGCTGGCCCTGATCTGGCTGGCCGGAGCCTAGTCACTGCTGCGGCGCCCGTTCCGACAGCGTCGCGACCTCCGCGCGCAGGCGCCGTACCTCCTCGGTCAGTTTCTCGATGGCCTCCGTCTGGCGTCGCTCCTCCGCGTCGTCCATCTCGAAGCGGGCGATGAACCAGGCGGCGATGTTCGCGGTCACCACACCCAGCAGCGCGATGCCCGACAGCATCAGGCCCACCGCGAGTATGCGGCCCAGACCGGTGGTCGGGGCATGGTCGCCGTAGCCGACCGTGGTCATGGTGGTGAAGGACCACCACACCGCGTCACCCAGCGTCTTGATGTTCCCATCCGGGGCGTCCCGTTCCACGGACAGCACCGCGAGCGAGCCGAACATCAGCAGGCCCACCACCGAGCCGACCACGTACGTCGTCAGCCGGACCTGTGACGCCATCCGGGCCCGGCGGCCCACCAGCATCAGCGTCGAGACCAGCCGCAGCAGCCGGAGCGGCTGGATCAGCGGCAGCACCACCGCGCACAGGTCGAGCCAGTGCCGGCGGACGAACTCCCACCGCCGCTCGGCCAGTCCCAGCCGCACCAGGTAGTCCGTCGCGAAGGCGGCCCACACCATCCACTCGACGACCGCGCACGCGCGGGTCAGCGCGTGGCTCGCCGAACTGTCCACGATCGGCACGGCGTAGGCGATGGCGAACAGCACCGCCAGTGCCATCAGCGGCCGTTGCGTGCGCTGTTCCCAACGGGCCTGCGCGGGTCTCTCCTTCATGCGCAAATCGTAGGAAACGCCGGAGGGCCGAGGAGCGCTGGCCCCTCGGCCCTCCAGCCGTCGTCGAGCGAAGCTCTACGCGTCGCCGCCGGCAGCGCCCGGATCGGCCGCCGAGACGTCGAGCAGCTGGTACCGGTCGATCGCCTGCTTCAGCGCCGAACGGTCCACCTTCCCGTCCTTCGCCAGCTCCGTCAGCACGGCCACCACGATCGACTGCGCGTCGATGTGGAAGTACCGGCGCGCGGCGCCCCGGGTGTCGGCGAAGCCGAAGCCGTCCGCGCCCAGCGACTGGTACGTCCCCGGCACCCAGCGCGCGATCTGGTCCGGAACCGACCGCATCCAGTCCGACACGGCCACGAACGGTCCCTCGGCGCCGCTCAGCTTCCGCGTCACCCACGGCACCCGCTGCTCCTCCTCCGGGTGCAGCAGGTTGTGCTCCTCGCACGCCACGGCCTCGCGGCGCAGCTCGTTGAAGGAGGTCGCCGACCAGACGTCGGCCTTGACGTTCCACTCCTCGGCGAGGATCCGCTGCGCCTCGACCGCCCAGGGCACCGCCACACCCGAGGCGATGATCTGCGCCGGGACGGAGCCCGCGGTGCCCTCGCTGAAGCGGTACACGCCCTTGAGGATGCCCTCGACGTCCACGTTCTCCGGCTCGGCGGGGTGCTGGATCGGCTCGTTGTAGACGGTGAGGTAGTAGAAGACGTCCTCACCGGGCTTGCCGTCCGCCGTCGGGCCGTACATCCGCCGCAGACCGTCCTGCACGATGTGCGCGATCTCGAACCCGAAGGCCGGGTCGTACGCCACACAGCCCGGGTTCGTCGACGCCAGCAGCTGCGAGTGGCCGTCCGCGTGCTGCAGGCCCTCACCGGTCAGAGTCGTGCGGCCGGCGGTCGCGCCGAGCACGAAACCGCGCGAGAGCTGGTCCGCCATCTGCCAGAACTGGTCGCCGGTCCGCTGGAAACCGAACATCGAGTAGAAGACGTAGACCGGGATCAGCGGCTCGCCGTGCGTGGCGTACGCGGAGCCCGCCGCGATCAGCGAGGCCGTGCAGCCCGCCTCGGAGATGCCGTCGTGCAGCATCTGCCCGTTCGGCGCCTCCTTGTAGGCGAGCAGCAGATCGCGGTCCACCGCCTCGTACTGCTGCCCGAGCGGGTTGTAGATCTTCGCGCTCGGGAAGAAGGAGTCCATGCCGAAGGTGCGGTACTCGTCGGGCGCGATCAGCACGAACCGCTTGCCGATCTCCTTGTCCCGCATGAGGTCCTTCAGCAACCGCACAAAGGCCATGGTCGTCGCGATGGACTGCTGACCCGAGCCCTTCTTCACGGTCGCGTACGTCTTGTCCTCGGGCAGCGGGAGCGGCTTCGCGCGCACGACACGGGTCGGGACGTACCCGCCGAGCGCCTGCCGGCGGTCGTGCATGTACTGGATCTCCTCGCTGTCCCGCCCGGGGTGGTAGTACGGCGGCGCGCCGGACTCCAGCTCCTTGTCGGAGATCGGCAGGTGGAGGCGGTCCCGGAAGCGCTTGAGGTCGTCGACCGTCAGCTTCTTCATCTGGTGTGTGGCGTTGCGGCCCTCGAAGTTCGGCCCCAGCGTCCAGCCCTTGATCGTCTTGGCCAGGATCACGGTCGGCTGGCCCTTGTGCGCCTTGGCCGCCGCGAAGGCCGCGAAGATCTTCTTGTGGTCGTGACCGCCGCGGCCCAGGTGCAGGATCTGGTCGTCGGTCATGTTCTCGACCATCGCGCGCAGCCGGTGGTCGTCGCCGAAGAAGTGGTCGCGGATGTACGCACCCGTCTCGGTGGCGTACGTCTGGAACTGGCCGTCCGGGGTGGTGTTCATCCGGTTGACCAGCAGACCGTCCCGGTCCTGGGCCAGCAGCGGGTCCCAGGTGCGGTCCCAGACCAGCTTGATCACGTTCCAGCCGGCACCCCGGAAGATCGACTCCAGCTCCTGGATGATCTTGCCGTTGCCGCGCACCGGGCCGTCGAGCCGCTGGAGGTTGCAGTTGACGACGAAGGTGAGGTTGTCCAGGCCCTCACGGGCGGCGATGGACAGCTGGCCGAGCGACTCCGGCTCGTCCATCTCGCCGTCCCCGAGGAACGCCCACACCTGCGACTTGGAGGTGTCCGCGATCCCGCGCGCCTCCATGTAGCGGTTCATCCGCGCCTGGTAGATCGCGCCGATCGGGCCGAGGCCCATCGAGACGGTCGGGAACTCCCAGAAGTCCGGCATCAGCCGCGGGTGGGGGTAGCTCGACAGGCCGTACGGCGCCTTGGACTTCTCCTGGCGGAAGGCGTCCAGGTTCTGCTCGCTCAGCCGGTCCAGCAGGAAGGCACGGGCGTAGATGCCCGGCGAGGCGTGGCCCTGGAAGAAGACCTGGTCACCGCCGTCGCCCTCGTCCTTGCCCCGGAAGAAGTGGTTGAAGCCCACGTCGTACAGGGACGCGGAGGAGGCGAAGGTGGCGATGTGGCCGCCCACGCCGATGCCCGGACGCTGGGCCCGGGACACCATGACCGCGGCGTTCCAGCGGGTCGCGTTGAGGATCTTGCGCTCGATCTCCTCGTTGCCGGGGAAGAACGGCTCGTCCTTGGTCGCGATCGTGTTGACGTAGTCCGTGCTGCGCATCTCGGGCACGGCCACGCGCTTCTCGCGGGCCCGCTCGATCAGCCGCAGCATCAGGTAGCGGGCCCGCTCGCGGCCGCGCTCGTCCACGGCGGCGTCGAGGGAGTCGAGCCACTCCTGGGTTTCCTCGGGATCGAAGTCAGGAACCTGACTCGGAAGGCCGCCAATGATGATCGGATTGCGATCGGATCCGGAAGCCACGCTGGTCCTTACCTGTCAGAGGGCTGATATGGGCTGATATTCGAGTGTGCGCCAGTTCCCCATCGTGTACCTCGGGACGGCAAACGTCATCTCTACCGTGAGGTAATCCAAGCCTGGTCCTCGTCGAGGGTTCCCAAAAGCGCAAAGAGGGCAGAACGGTGTGGCGTGTGTCACCTTGGGGTGTGACGCCATGACGGGAGTTGCGTGGACACGGCCCGGAACGTCACCGTTTCGGCGGTCTGGGCGGCCGGGTACTTGCGCGATCCGCCCCGCCCGTGTGGACTACGGCCAATGCTTCGCGCACGCGCGTGGCTGAGTTATTCCCGAAAACATGATCAGGAGGCAACCCGTGAGCGCGACCGCGGACCACGCGGAGGAGCGGACCAGCCTTGCCGAGAGGCTGGGATTCCGGCCCGAGCAGGTGGTCCAGGAGATCGGCTACGACGAGGACGTAGACCAGGAACTCCGCGAGGCCATTGAGGAAGCCATCGGCAGCGATCTCGTGGACGAGGACTACGACGACGTCGCCGATGCCGTGGTGCTGTGGTTCCGCGACGAGGACGGCGACCTGACAGACGCCCTGGTGGACGCCATCTCGTTCATCGAGGAGGGCGGCTCGATCCTGCTGCTGACGCCGAAGACCGGCCGTGACGGCTACGTCGAGCCCAGCGACATCTCCGACGCCGCCAGGACCGCCGGACTCACCGCGGCCAAGAGTGTCAGCGCCGGCAAGGACTGGAGTGGCAGCCGACTGGCCAGTCCGAAGGCGGCCAAGTCCGCCAAGAAGTGATCCTCACTTCGGACACGCCGGACGGGCCGACTTGGGTCGGCCCGTCCGTGGGCCCTTCGTGATCGCTGCGTAGGGTGGTCCTCGACCACCCGAACAGCCCCACCGAAGGGACAAGCCGGTAATGGCCATCCAGGTCGGCGAAAAGGCCCCCGACTTCGAGCTCAAGGACAACCACGGCCGTGCCGTGCGGCTGTCCGACTTCCGCGGTCAGAAGAACGTGGTGCTGCTCTTCTACCCGTTCGCCTTCACCGGCGTCTGCACCGGCGAGCTGTGCGAGCTGCGCGACAACCTGCCCCAGTTCGCGGACCGCGACACCCAGCTGCTCGCGGTCTCCAACGACTCCATCCACACCCTGCGCGTCTTCGCCGAGCAGGAGGGCCTGGAGTACCCGCTGCTCAGCGACTTCTGGCCGCACGGCAACGTCTCCCGCGACTACGGCGTCTTCGACGAGGACAAGGGCTGCGCGGTGCGCGGCACCTTCGTCATCGACAAGGAGGGCGTCGTCCGCTGGACGGTCGTCAACGGCCTGCCGGACGCCCGTGACCTGAACGAGTACGTCAAGGCACTCGACACCCTGTGATTCGTGGGTGCCAAGGCCTACGGGTCACGGGAACCCCTCACTAGGATCGACTCGTTGATCCGGTACCAAACGCATGGCGGGGCTCCCCGCCCCTGGACATCAATGGAGGACTCGTGGGAGTCAGCCTCAGCAAGGGCGGCAACGTATCTCTCAGCAAGGAGGCGCCCGGTCTGACCGCGGTCATCATCGGTCTCGGATGGGACATCCGGACCACGACCGGCACGGACTTCGACCTGGACGCGAGCGCACTGCTGCTGAACAACTCCGGCAAGGTTGCCAGCGACGCGCACTTCATCTTCTTCAACAACCTCAAGAGCCCGGACGGCTCCGTCGAGCACACGGGTGACAACCTCACCGGTGAGGGCGAGGGCGACGACGAGCAGATCAAGGTCAACCTCGCCGGCGTGCCCGCCGACGTGGAGAAGATCGTCTTCCCGGTGTCGATCTACGACGCCGAGAACCGTCAGCAGTCCTTCGGCCAGGTCCG
This sequence comes from Streptomyces sp. NPDC043726, assembly GCF_056436565.1. Classification (NCBI taxonomy): domain Bacteria; kingdom Bacillati; phylum Actinomycetota; class Actinomycetes; order Kitasatosporales; family Streptomycetaceae; genus Streptomyces; species Streptomyces sp. NPDC043726. Next base: position 206,592 of record NZ_JBWKCI010000010.1, on the reverse strand, counting down.
CAACGCCTTCATCCGCGTGGTGAACCAGGCCGGCGGCACCGAGATCGCCCGGTACGACCTCAGCGAGGACGCGTCCACCGAGACCGCCATGGTCTTCGGTGAGCTCTACCGCCACGGCGCGGAGTGGAAGTTCCGCGCCATCGGCCAGGGCTACGCCTCGGGCCTGCGCGGTATCGCGCAGGACTTCGGCGTGAACGTCTGAGCCGGTAACGACCCGCGCTCCAACCGCCCGGCGCCGCACGGTTTGCGTGCGGCGCCGGTGGCGCAGGGAAACAACCAAAGAAGCCTGACCTGGGGAGGATCAGCATCATGGGCGTCACGCTCGCCAAGGGGGGCAATGTCTCCTTGTCCAAGGCCGCACCGAACCTCACCCAGGTGATGATCGGGCTCGGCTGGGACGCGCGTTCCACCACCGGCGCTCCCTTCGACCTCGACGCCAGCGCGCTGATGTGCAACGGCGGACGGGTGATGGGGGACGAGTGGTTCGTCTTCTACAACCAGCTCAAGAGCCCGGACGGCTCCGTGGAGCACACCGGTGACAACCTCACCGGCGAGGGCGATGGCGACGACGAGTCGCTGGTGATCGACCTGTCCAAGGTGCCCACCCAGTGCGACAAGATCGTCTTCCCCGTCTCGATCCACATGGCCGATGAGCGCGGCCAGACCTTCGGACAGGTCAGCAACGCCTTCATCCGGGTGGTCAACCAGGCGGACGGCCAGGAACTCGCCCGCTACGACCTCAGCGAGGACGCCTCCACCGAGACGGCGATGATCTTCGGCGAGGTCTATCGCTACCAGGGCGAGTGGAAGTTCCGCGCGGTGGGACAGGGGTACGCGTCCGGTCTGCGTGGGATCGCCCTGGACTTCGGGGTCAATGTTTCCTAGTTCGTTATGAGCAAAAGTCGGGGCCCGCTGGGCGGCGCGGGGGGCCCGACTAGACTTCGGCTTCAAAAGTTCGTAAAGCCGAGTACGGCGCGGGGGAGACCCGTACATACAGGATTGGGTAGCCAGTGGTTCTGAAAACCTTCGGCTGGTCGTTCGCGGTCACCGCGGCCGGCTTGGTCGCAGCGGTCCTCATCGGGGGGTGGACCGCCTTCGGCATCGTGGCGATCCTCTCCATCCTTGAGATCTCGCTGTCCTTCGACAACGCGGTGGTCAACGCCGGGATCCTGAAGAAGATGAGTGCCTTCTGGCAGAAGATCTTCCTCACCATCGGCATCCTGATCGCTGTCTTCGGTATGCGACTGGTGTTCCCCGTCGTCATCGTCGCGGTCAGCGCCTCGATGGGGCCGATCGAGGCCGTCGACCTCGCGTTGACCGACAAGGACCGTTACGAACAGCTCGTCACCGACGCCCACCCGTCGATCGCGGCCTTCGGCGGTATGTTCCTGCTGATGATCTTCCTCGACTTCATCTTCGAGGACCGGGACATCAAGTGGCTCGGCTGGATCGAGCGCCCGCTGGCCAAGCTCGGCAAGGTCGACATGCTGTCGGTCTGCATCGCGCTGATCGTGCTGCTGGTCACCTCGATGACCTTCGCGACCCACGCCCATCTGCACGACGGCAGCGCGAACAAGGCAGAGACGGTTCTGCTCTCCGGTGTCGCCGGTCTGATCACGTACATGATCGTCGGCGGTCTCTCCGGCTACTTCGAGGACAAGCTGGAGGAAGAGGAGGAGCGCGAGCACGAGGCGGAGGAAGCGGCGGAGCGCGAGGGCAAGCCCCGCTCGGCGGTCGTCCTGGCCGGCAAGGCCGCCTTCTTCATGTTCCTCTACCTCGAGGTCCTGGACGCGTCCTTCTCCTTCGACGGTGTCATCGGCGCCTTCGCCATCACCAACGACATCGTGCTGATGGCGCTGGGTCTGGGCATCGGCGCCATGTACGTCCGTTCGCTCACGGTCTACCTGGTCCGCCAGGGCACCCTGGACGACTACGTCTACCTGGAGCACGGCGCCCACTACGCGATCGGCGCCCTCGCCGCGATCCTGCTGATCACCATCCAGTACCAGATCAGCGAGATCATCACCGGTCTCATCGGTGTCGTCCTGATCGGCTGGTCCTTCTGGTCTTCGGTGCGCCGCAACCGCGCCATTGCGGCCGCGGAGGGAAAAGCGGAGACCTCGGACAAGACTGAGGTCTCGTCCGGGGTGTGACAGCCCTTCGGGTGAGGAACGCTTCTGTTCGGGGCGGCCGGGTCTCCGGCCGCCCCGTCGGCTTATCCAAGTGTGTGTTGTGGGGGCGGGAATGGGGTTGTTGGACGGGCTGCTCTGGCGCGGGCGCGCCGACCAGTTCGACTCGGGCAGCGCGTCGAGCAACGCGATCGAGCTGACCAAGCGGCACGGGCAGGTCTCCCTCACCAAGCAGGACGCGGCCACCGGGCATCTGCGGATCAATCTGAACTGGCGGATGCGCAGCTCCGACATAGGCGGTCCGCAGCGGGAGAGCCTGCTGCGGCATCCGTTCAAGGCGCTGAAGCCGCCGGAGGTCGTCGGCCACAGCCAGAGCATGGTCAACGTCGACCTGGACCTCGGGTGCCTGTACGAGCTGGCCGACGGCACGAAGGGGGTCGTCCAGCCGCTCGGCGGACTGCTCGGGGATGTGAACGCGCCGCCGTACGTGAAACTCAGCGGGGACGACCGGTTCGGATCGGCGTCCGGCGAGACGATCTACGTCAATCTCGACCAGCGCGAGAAGATCAAGCGGCTGCTGGTGTTCGTGTACATCTACGACCAGACGCCGGCGTTCGATCGTACGCAGGCGACGGTGACGCTCTATCCCAGCAACGGGCCGCGGATCGAGATCGGGCTGGACGAGCGGCATCCGATGGCTCGGTCGTGCGCGGTGGTGATGATCGAGAACGTGAAGGGGGAGGTTCTCGTCCGCCGCGAGGTCAAGTTCGTGTACGGGTTCCAGGCCGAGCTTGACCGGCTGTACGGGTGGGGGTTGCAGTGGGGGCGGGGCTACAAGGCGAAGGTGGAGAAGTAGGCGCCCAGGAGCTCGGGGGACGGGTGTTGCTTGGCGGGTGCGGGTTGTGCGTGGTTGATCGCGCAGTTCCCCGCGCCCCTGGGGATGCTCCCGTTACCGGCCGATGAACTGTGGGCCCTGCGGCGGCAGGCGGAAATCGCCTGTCGGTGCCGGGACCGGAGTGACCGGGGGCGGGTAGCCGTAGCCGCCCTGGGCGGGCTGGCTGGTGGGCTGGGGATAGCCGTAGGCCGACTGGGTCGGGGGCGGGGCCTGCGGGGCCTGGGGGTAGCCGTACGCCGGCTGGGGCGGGACCGCGGTCGTCGGCTGCTCCGGGGGGAGCGGCTGGGACTTGGGCTCCTCCGCCGGTTCCTGGGCGGCCTGGGCCTCCGACTCGTCCACCGAGATGCCGAAGTCCGTCGCCAGACCCTTCAGCCCGTTGGAGTAGCCCTCGCCCAGCGCGCGGAACTTCCAGCCCTCGCCGCGGCGGTACAGCTCGCCGCAGATCAGGGCCGTCTCCTTGCCGGTCTCCGGCTTGATGTCGAAGTGCAGCAGCGGTTCGCCGTCGGCCACCGAGGCGTCGTACAGCAGGATGCGCAGGGACCGTACGCGGTCGAAAGTGGCACCATCAGCCGAAGCGACCAGATAAATCTGGCTGACGTCGGGCTCGACACCGGCGAGATCTGTCTGGATCGTGTCGGTGAGGCCTTCGGCGACTCGTTTCTTGCCGAGCCGCCAGACCTTCCCGGCGGGGTGACGGGGCTGGTTGTAGAAAACGAAGTCCTCGTCGGATCGCACTCGACCGTCGGGGCCGAGGAGCAGCGCCGAGGCATCGACATCCGGAACTCCCTGCCCGGGCGTCCAGCGGAGCACGGCACGTACGGTCGTGGCTTCGAGCGGGACGTTCGACCCCTTCAGCATCGCGTGCGTCATGCGGTCATCCTGCCCTCTCGGTAGTGATCACGACAACGCGGGGTACATGATCACATGACGGTGTCCGCACCCGCGTTACCAGAAATTCATGCCCTACGGGAACCCCTGACATCGCTATCTACGTACTATTACCGGCCACCTGTGAATGGATCACAGGGGCCGCTCAGCCACCACGGGGGAGTTTTATGCGTCACTTCGGGCACATCGCCCCTGAGGTGCGGCAGCGCCTGTTTTACCGGGAGCCGTGCGCGTTCGACGCGGACTCCCCGGCCAAGCTGCTCGCCGCGGCCCTGGGCGCGACGCTGTACAGCCCGGCCACCCGGCCGAAGCTCGCGGACGACGTCCTCAAGCAGTCGGCCCGTGGCGTGGTGTCGATGGTGCTGTGCCTGGAGGACTCGATCGGCGACGAGGACGTCGAGGCCGGCGAGGAGAACCTCGTCCGCCAGTTCACCGACCTCGCCGGACGCGAGAGCGCCGACCTGCCGCTGCTGTTCATCCGGGTCCGGGCGCCCGAGCAGATCCCCGACCTGGTGCACCGGCTCGGCCCCGCCGTACGACTGCTGTCCGGATTCGTGCTGCCGAAGTTCACCGAGGAGCGCGGCATCCCCTTCCTGGAGGCGCTGGCGGTCGCCGAGGCGGCGAGCAGGCGGCGGCTGTTCGCCATGCCCGTGCTGGAGTCGCCCGAGCTGCTCTTCCGCGAGTCCCGCGTGGAGACGCTCGAGGGGATCTCCCGTGCAGTGGACAAGTATCGTGAGAGGGTGCTGGCGCTGCGGCTCGGCGTGACCGATTTCTGCTCCTCATACGGTCTGCGCCGGGCTCCCGACATGACGGCGTACGACGTCCAGATCGTCGCCTCCGTCATCGCCGACGTGGTCAACATGCTGGGCCGCGCCGACGGCACCGGCTTCACCGTGACCGGGCCGGTCTGGGAGTACTTCCGGGTGCAGGAACGTATGTTCAAGCCCCAGCTGCGCCGCAGCCCCTTCCTGGAGGGGCAGGCCGAGGAACTGCGCGAGGCCCTCATCGAGCACGCCATGGACGGCCTGCTCCGCGAGATCGCCCTCGACCAGGCCAACGGCCTCACCGGCAAGACCTGCATCCACCCCTCCCACGTCCTGCCCGTGCACGCGCTGTCCGTGGTCAGCCACGAGGAGTACAGCGACGCGCAGGACATCCTGCGGCCCGAACGCGGCGGCGGGGGCGTGCTGCGCTCGGCGTACACGAACAAGATGAACGAGGTGAAGCCGCACCGCGCCTGGGCCGAACGCACCCTGCTGCGTGCCGAGGTCTTCGGTGTGGCCAACGAGGACGTCGGTTTCGTGGAGCTGCTCGCCGCCGGAATCCCCGGCTGACACCGGAAACCCCGGCTGACACCGGATTCTTCGGCTGACACCTGACAACCAAGGGACGCATGAACAAGGCAGTGAACGACGGGGTCTGGTCCGGCACCTGGGTCGCCGAGCGGCTCGGGGTCGAGCTTCAGGGCGACGACACGCTCAAGGACCTCCTGGGACTCGCGCTGCGCCGCAACCCCAAGCGGGCGCATCTCCTCGTATCCCATGTGCTCGGAAAACACATCCCGCAGTCACCGACCGTGGTCTACGGCCATGGCTTCGCCCTCGGACGCCGGGTGCGGGACCTGCTGGGCGCCGAGGAGGCCTCCGCCGCGGTGGTCCTGGGTTACGCGGAGACGGCGACCGGCCTCGGCCACTCGGTGGCCGACGGCATCGGCTCGGCCCCCTACCTCCACTCCACCCGCCGTCCGGTCCCCGGGGTCGCCCCGGCCGGCGGCTTCGAGGAGTCCCACAGCCACGCCACGTCCCACCTGCTGCTGCCGGAGAACCCGGCCCTGCTGGCGGGCGACGGCCCCCTGGTCCTGGTCGACGACGAGTTCTCCACGGGCAACACGGTCCTGAACACGATCCGCGACCTGCACGAGCGGTATCCGAGGCGCCGGTACGTGGTGGTGGCCCTCGTCGACATGCGCTCGGCCGCGGACGCGGGGCGCCTGGAGGAGTTCGCGCGGGAGATTGGCGCGCGGGTGGACCTGGTGGCGGGGGCGAAGGGGACCGTAAGCCTGCCGGAGGGGGTGCTGGAGCGGGGTCAACGGCTGGTCGCCGAGTACGAAGGCGCCCTAGGGGCGCGGGGCTGTGTTGAATCTGCGGCTACCGCCGCGTGGGCGCGAGAAACCCCCACTCACCCGCACCCGGCGATCAAGCGAGTGGACCTCCACTGGCCCCGGGGCCTCCCCGACGGCGGAAGACACGGCTTCACCCCCACCCACCGAATACGCCTCGAGAACGCCCTCCCCGCCATGGCCGCCCGCCTGGCAGAGGCACTCCCCGAGAACGCGCACCGCGTGCACATCCTCGGCTTCGAAGAGCTGATGTACGCCCCCCTCCGCCTCGCCCGCGAGCTGGAGCAGATCACCGACGCCGAGGTCCGTTACTCGACCACCACTCGCTCACCCGTCCTCGCGGTGGACGACCCCGGCTACGCCATCCGCAGCCGCCTCGTCTTCCCCGCCCACGACAATCCCGCCGACGGCCCGGGTGAGCGCTACGCCTACAACGTGGCCGGCGCCGGCTTCGACGCCGTAGTGGTGATCGTGGACTCCACCGCCGACACCCCCGCACTGCATGCCCCCGACGGCCTGCTCGCGCAGCTCACCGCGCACACCTCGCAGGTCGTCCTCGCGGTCGTCCCCTCGTACGCACCCGAAAGGCCCTCGATGCTGCCCGAGCCCCTCCGCGGCCCCGCCTTCTCCTCGTACGCCCCGGAGGACGTCGGCTGGCTGCTCCAGGACCTCTCCGACGTCACCCTGGAGGCGCCCACCGAGGAGCGCGAGGAGGCCATCCAGAGCGGCGGCGCGCACTACGCGGAGTCGCTGCCGGTGGAGTACCAGCCGAGCGAGCAGTACCAGGAGCTGTTCCAGGCGGCCCTGGAGGAATCCGCGGCCCGCCTCGCGCAGGCGGTCGGCGCGGTGACCGAGGTCGTGCTCGCCGAACGGTCCCCGCGCCCGGTGCTGGTCTCGCTGGCCCGCGCGGGAACCCCCGTCGGCGTCCTGATGCGCCGCTGGGCCCAGCACCGGCACGGCCTCGACCTGCCGCACTACGCCGTCTCCATCGTGCGCGGACGCGGCATCGACGCCAACGCGCTGCGCTGGCTGGCCGCCCACCACGACCCGCGTGACGTGGTCTTCGTCGACGGCTGGACCGGCAAGGGCGCGATCACCCGCGAACTGGCCGTCGCCATCGAGGAGTTCGAGGCCGCCGAGGGCGTCACCGGCTTCGACCCGGAGATCGCCGTACTGGCCGACCCGGGCTCCTGCGTCCGGACGTACGGCACCCGCGAGGACTACCTGATCCCGTCCGCGTGTCTCAACTCCACCGTCTCCGGCCTCATTTCGCGCACTGTCCTGCGCGCGGACCTGGTCGGCCCGAACGACTTCCACGGCGCGAAGTTCTACCGCGAACTCGCCGGCGCAGACGTCTCGGTGGCCTTCTTGGACGCCGTCGCCGCCCGCTTCACCGAGGTCGCCGACGCGGTCGACGCCCAGGCCAAGGAACTGCTGTCGGCCGACCGGACGCCGACCTGGGAGGGCTGGGCGGCGGTCGAGCGCATCAGCGAGGAGTACGGCATCCACGACGTGAACCTCGTCAAGCCCGGCGTCGGCGAGACAACCCGCGTACTGCTGCGCCGGGTGCCGTGGAAGATCCTGGCGCGAGCGGGGGCCGGGGCCGACCTGGACCACGTCCGACTGCTCGCCGAACAGAGAGGGGTCCCGGTGGAAGAGGTCGCCGAACTGCCGTACACCTGCGTGGGGTTGATCCACCCCAAGTACACGCGGGGCGCGACGGGTGCCGACGGCAAGGCGGTGAACGTCTGATGCCGGTGCTGGTGGCGAGCGACCTGGACCGTACCCTCATCTACTCCTCGGCGGCCCTCGCGCTGACCATGCCGGACGCGCGGGCGCCCCGGCTGCTGTGCGTGGAGGTGCACGAGAGCAAGCCGCTGTCGTACATGACCGAGACCGCCTCGCAGCTGCTGGCGGAACTCGGCGACGTGGCCCTTTTCGTGCCCACCACGACCCGGACCCGCAAGCAGTACGAGCGCATCAACCTGCCCGGCCCGCCGCCGAAGTACGCGATCTGCGCCAACGGCGGCCACCTGCTGGTGGACGGCGTCTCCGACCCCGACTGGCAGGCCCGGGTCGCGGCCCGCCTCGCCGACGAGTGCGCGCCGCTCGACGAGGTCCGCGAGTACCTGATGGCCACCGCGGACCCGATGTGGGTCCGCAAGCACCGGGTCGCCGAGGACCTCTTCGCCTACCTCGTCGTGGAGCGTGAGCTGCTGCCCGAGGACTGGGTGAAGGAACTCGCCGTCTGGGCGGAGAACCGGGGCTGGACGGTCTCGCTCCAGGGCCGCAAGATCTACGCCGTACCGAAGCCGCTGACGAAGAGCGCGGCGATGTACGAACTCGCGCGGCGCACCGGCGCCGACCTGACGCTGGCGGCCGGCGACTCACTCCTCGACGCGGACCTGCTCCTCGCGGCGGACAAGGGCTGGCGCCCGGGACACGGGGAACTGGCGGACGCGGACTGGACAGCACCGAACATCGCGGCACTGCCGGAGCGGGGGGTGCTGGCGGGGGAGCGGATCCTGCGGAAGTTCCTCAGGGAGACCCGGGTGCCGAGGTAGGCCTGGTCAGCCGCAGCAGCCTCCGCCGCAGCAGCCCCCGCCCCCGCCTCCCTGGGGTGCGGGGGCGCTCGCCGTACCCCCCACAGCCACCGTCGACAACAGCTTCACCGTGTCCTCATGCCCCGCGGGGCAGTTCGCGGGGTCCGAGGACTGAGCCATGGGACGACTGACTTCGAACGTGTCACCGCAGGTCCGGCAGCGATAGTCATAGCGAGGCATGCCGACAGGTTAACCGCCGGAGCCACCCCGCTCATCGCGGATCTGTGACACCACCCGGGCCACCGTCTGCCGGACGCCCTCCAGCTCCATCAGGAAGTGCCAGTAATCGGGATGCCGCCCCTCCAGCGTCCCGATCGCCCGCTCCAGCCGCGCCACGGAGTCGTCCAACGGCCGCGCATGGCGAGGATCCGGAGTGTTCCGCCCCGCCATCGCCAGCCGCTGCGCGTCCCGGATGGCGAAGCGCGTGCGATCGATCTCGGCCTGGGGATCCTTCTGCACGGCGTTCAGCCGCCGCAGCCGGTCACCCGCGGCCGACACCGACTCGTCCGTGGAGTTCAGCAGCGCACGGACCGTCGACAACAGCGCCGTCGCGTCCGGCCACCGCTGCTCGTCCCGGGCCGCCCGCGCCTCCGTCAGCTTCAGCTCGGCCTGCCGGACGTTCTCCGCCGCGTGGTCCGGCACCCCCTGGAGGTCCTGCCAGCAGGCCACCGTGAACCGCCGGCGCAGCTCGCTCAACACCGGCTCGACCTGCTCGGAACGGGTCGTGAGCGCCTGGGCCCGGGTCCGCAGCGACACCAGCCGGTGATCGATCTCGGCGGCCCGCTCCGGCAGCCGCTCGGCCTCCACACGCACCGCCTCGGCCCCTCGCGCGACCCGCTCCGCCCGCTCCAGCGTCTGCGGCACGCCATGCTGCCCGGCGCCCTGGTTCAGCTTGGTCAGCTCCGGGGCGAGGGCGGCGAGACGGGCGGCGAGATCATCGGCCTTGAGCCCTGATCCCCGTACGGCGTCCAGGGCGTTGGAGGCGGCCAGCAGCCCCTGCCGGGCGCGCTCGACCGCGGGCGCGAGGCGGGCCAGCTGGGTCTCCGCCTTGCCCAGCAGCGGGCCGAGACTGTCGCCGAAACGGTCCAGCTCCCGCTTCACATTGGCCAGCTCGTCCTTGGCCTTGGTCAGCTCCGTACGCGCGCGTGCCGCAGCCGAGGCCTCCAGGTCGTCGCGGTCGAGATCGTGGGCGTCGACGGCCTGGATGTACTGGTGACTGACCTCGTCGATGCGCCGGCTGATGGCCTCGAAGCCGCTGACGGCCCGCCGGGCGTCGGGGGAGTCGTCGACGGCCGTGATGGTCTCTATCGAGATCCGCAGATCGCGCTGGGCGGTGTCGAGTTCGTAGAACGCTGCCGCTGCGTCGTCCTTCGCGGCCTGCGCCTCCGCCCGCTGACTGTCGGCACGGCCGCCGAACCAGCGCCGGGTGCCGCCGCCGGCGAACGCGGCGGGCAGGACGAGCGCGGCGAGCAGCGGCAGGCCGACGAGGGTGAGGGTGTCTTGCAGTGCCTGACGGGGTGCGCGCGGCACCAACGGCGAGTCCGACTGCGAAGGTGTCGCCGTCACATCCCTCTCCCGTGCTGTGGTCCGCCCTGCCCGGCGCTGTCATTCTCCCACCGGTTAAGGACGAACACACGGGCCTGTTAGTTCGCGGTTCGGACGGTGACTTTCCCGTCGCCGGTCCGCGCGTTCACGATGTGCGTGCTGCGCTCGTCCCGAGGCACGTCCACGTCCACCCCGCCGTCCCCGGTCTCGGTGGTCACCCGGTACGTGGCCTCGGGCACCTCGATGGTGACGGACCCGTCGCTGCTGCGGGACTCCACGAGGTCGGGCACGACACCGAGTTCGAGCGTGACGGACCCGTCCCCGCTCTCGGTCCGCACCTCCCGCGACTCGACCTCGGCCCGCACGGATCCGTCCCCCGTACGCAGGACCAGCGGCCCGCTGGAGTCGGTGACATGCACAGATCCATCCCCGGTGCGAATGCTCAGCGCGTCCCGGAACCCCCGGGCCCGCACACTCCCGTCCCCGTCCTTCACCTCGACGGCGACCCCGCGCGGCACCTCGATCCGATGCCTGGCGGAACAGTCGGCGATCACCCCGGAGCACTTCATCCGCAGGGTGAGCCGATCCCCCTCCATCTCCCAGGTCACCTTGGGATCACCCCCCACCACGACAGACCCCTGGAACCACCGCGTGACCTGCACCTCCCCCTCCGGCTGCCCCTCGGAGGCCACGATCTCCAGCGCGGAATCATCGGAATCCACCACGAGAGTCCGCCCCGAAATCCCAAAACCCCGCGTCTCAGGCTCCTCATCCTCAGAAGCAGAGGCCCCACAACCAACGGCCCCCACAAGAACCACCGCAACAGCGCCACTGACCCCGAGCGCCCGAACAGCACGAGAACGGACCATGACAATCTCCCCCAACCAGGCCGACCAGCTCCCACGAGCCTCTTCGACCGTATGGATCCGTGCCTCCATGCGGGATCCGGGCCACTCCCGGATTCCGGGTGGGGTTAACCCCCGGGTTTGCAGGGCAGTGCCACGGGCAAGGTAGGCTGTCGACTCGTCTCGGGTGCGTAGCTCAGGGGTAGAGCGCCTGCCTTACAAGCAGGATGTCGGCGGTTCGAAACCGTCCGCGCCCACAGATTGAGGGGGAGGTCCCGGCCGTTGTGGCCGGGGCCTTCTGCGTTATGCGGACCCGCGGGTCGGGTGGCCTCTGATCTCCAAGTTGGTCAGGAGTTCTGTCGTGGCCTCCGCGATGGCCGTCACCGCCTGGTCGAAGACCTCGCGGTTGTGGGCCGCCGGGGCTCGGAAGCCGGAGACCTTGCGTACGAACTGGAGGGCTGCGGCCCTGATCTCTTCCTCCGTGGCCTCTTCGGGCAACGCCGGGGGGCGGAGGGTCTTGATGCTGCGGCACATGTGTCCAGTCTGACTCCCGGCACTGACAATCCGCCCCCGCGCGTTCCCGGGGTCTGTCATGATCGCCGGAGGCGGCCACCGGACAGGTCTCGGGGCCGACCGTTGAAGGGATACGGACCCATGACTCACCTCACCTTCGCGATACTCGGGCCCGGTGGCATCGGCGGGCTGCTCGGGGCCCTGCTCTCGCGCTCCGGGCATCGCGTCATCTGCCTCGCCGGGGACGAGACCGTCGCCGCCTTGCGGATCTCCGGGATTCAGGTGCGCAGCTCGCTGTACGGCGACTTCCACGCCTCCGTCGAGGCCGACACCGAGTTGCGGGAGCCGGTGGATGCCTGCCTGGTCTCGGTCAAGCACACCTCCCTCGACGCCGCCCTGGAGCGGATCCCCGCCAAGGCGCTGGGCGACGCCCTCCTCGTACCGTTTCTCAATGGTGTCGAGCATCCGGACGCTCTGCGGGCTCATCATCGGGCGGATCGCGTTGCGCCTGCCGTCATTCGCGTTGAGTCGACTCGTGTGGCTCCCGGTGTCATCGAGCATGGCAGTCCCTTTGCCGAGGTCGATCTGACCGGGGACGCGGTTTCCCGGGAGCGGCTCGACGCTCTCGCGGAGGCGATCGGCGCGGCTGGTCCTCCTACTCGTGTGCTCGAGGGGGAGACCGGGGTGCTCTGGGCCAAGATGTCGTTCCTCGCGCCCTTCGCGCTGCTCACGACCCGGTACGGGCTGCCCCTGGGGGAGGTGCGGGAGCGGTATCGGGACGAGCTGGCGGCGCTCGTCGAGGAGGCCGCCGCCGTCAGCCGTGCCTGTGGGGGGCCGGCCGATCCGGGGCAGGCCCTCGCCCGGTACGACGCTTTTCCGCCCGCCACCAAGTCGTCCATGCAGCGGGACGCCGAGGCGGGGCGGGCCATCGAGCTCGATGCCATCGGTGGGGCTCTGCTGCGCGCCGCCGGCAAGCATGGGGTTCCGGTGCCCGTCGCCGCCCGGCTCGTGGGTGAGCTGACGGCGGCCGGGTACTAGTCAGTCCCCCACCTGGCCCTTCGCCGTGGCTCGCAGCAGGTCTCGTACGAGGTCGTAGTCGACCTTCTCCGGCTTGCGGAAGCGGAGACAGCCCTTGCCCATGTCCTGGCTCGCCAGGCGGTCCTCGAAGGCCTCGCGGACGTCGCCGCGCATCAGGTAGAAGGCGATGTACTGCTTCTGCGAGGCGAAGGCGATCTCGGGCGCGTCCTCGCGGGTGTACACGGGCATGCCGTACGCCATCACCTCGTCGTGGCCGGGGAGTTCGGCGCGGCACAGGTCCCGCAGGCGGGTCAGGGCGGGTCTGCGGTCCTCCGGCAGTTCGGCGAGGTAGGCGTCGACGTCCGTCGCTTCGCTGCGCATGTCAGATCCCGAAGGGCTTGGCGTAGCGGATCGTGCCGCTGGGGAGCGGGTCCGCCTGGAGGGCGAGGGCCATCAGGGCCTCGTCGGGGACCTCGAAGGTGACGCCGATGCCGTGGGCCGAGGCGCGGTCGAAGCCGAAGCGGGGGTAGTAGTCGGGGTGGCCGAGGACCGTGACGAAGCGTTCGTCGCGGTCCTTCGCCGCCACGAGCGCCGCCCGGATCGCGGCCGAGCCGGCGCCGGTTCGCTGGTGGTCGGCGCGTACGGCGACGGGGGCGAGGCACAGGGCCGGTACGTCGTCGATGTGGCAGCGGGTCAGGAGGGCGTAGCCGACCGGTTCGCCGGCAGTGTCGGTGGTGACGTAGGAGAGGCCGTCGATCCAGGCCTCGTCGGTCCGCAGGGCGTCCACGAGGTCGGCCTCCATCGGGGTCTCGAACGCGGAGAGGACGATTTCACGGACGGCGTCGATGTCGGCAGCGGTCTCGGGGCGGACGGTCCAGTCAGGGGTCATGGGTCCATTGTGGGTGTGCACTCCGGGGACTCGTCGCGGTCGGTCGTGCGTTCGAGACGCTCGTTCGAATGAACCCCGGCCGAGTCCCGGGAAGCGACTCGCCACTCAAAATCGAACAGGCGTACCATTGCCGCCGTGGCTACGACCTATGACTTTCCGAGTGACCTCCTCGCCGGTCAGGAGGAGCTGCATCAGGTCCGGGCCGAGCTGTCGGCCCTGCTCAAGCGGCTCCCCTGGTCGGTGGAGCCGCTGGACGGATTCAGTGACGACCACGGCTGGCGCAAGATCGAACGCCCCGCCTCTCCCGGCTGGACCGCCGACGAGCAGGCAGCCGTGGAGAAGCTCCGGCAGCGCGAGCACGAGCTGGCGGTGTTCGTCAGCACCCATCGCTTCTGGGCCGAGGTCGCCGAGGCGGACCGGGTGGACGCGCGGATGAAGGCCAAGCACGCCCACGAGACCTCGGCGGGTGAGAATCACTAGCCGCTGCGTCGCCCCCGTCATCAGCGGGTGAGGACCGGCAGCCGCTGCGTCGCCCCCGTCATCAGCCGGTGAGGACCGGCAGCCGCTGCGTCGTCCCCGTCATCAGCGGGTGAGGACCGGCAGCCGCTGCGTCGCCCCCGTCGTCAGCCGGTGAGAATCACCAGCCGCTGCGTCGCCCTGGTCATCGCCACATAGCGGTCCACCGCCCCCTCGATGCCCTCCCCGAACCGGTCCGGGTCGACCAGGACCACCAGGTCGAACTCCAGGCCCTTCGACAGCTCCGGCGTGAGGGAGCGGACCCGCGCGGAGGCCCGGAAGGCGGGGTCGCCGATCACGCAGGCGACTCCCTCGTCGTTCGCCGCGAGCCAGCTCTCGATGATCCCGTCCCGCTCCTCGATCCGGCCGTACGTCACCGGGATCCCCGAACTCCGCACCGAAGTCGGCACGTTGGCGTCCGGCAGGGCCGCCCGGATGACCGGCGCGGCCTCCGTCATGACCTCTTCCGGCGTGCGGTAGTTGACGCTCAGGGAGGCCACCTCGACCCGGTCGAGGCCGATCCGTTCGAGCCGTTCCTGCCAGGACTCCGTGAAGCCGTGCCGGGCCTGGGCTCGGTCGCCGACGATCGTGAAGCTCCGGGAGGGGCAGCGCAGCAGCAGCATCTGCCACTCCGCGTCGGTCAGTTCCTGCGCCTCGTCCACGACGACGTGCGCGAACGGCCCGGCCAGCAAGTCGGGGTCCACGGTGTCCAGTTCGGACTCGTCGACCAGGTTGCGCTGGAAGTCGGCCCGGCGCAGCTGGGTCATCAGGCCCTCGCCGTCGTGATCGGCCGCGATCAGGTTCTCCACGACCTGCGCCATACGGTCGCGCTGGGCCTCCAGCGCGGCCCGCTGCCGGCGCTTGCGGCGCGCCGCCGCCGGGTCCCCGAGCCGTTGGCGTGCCGCGTCCAGCAGGGGCAGGTCGGACACCGTCCAGGCCTGGGGCGCCCCCTTGCGCTGGAGGGTGCCGACCTCGTCGGGGGTGAGCCAGGGGGCGCACAGGCGCAGATAGGCGGGGACCGACCACAGGTCACCGACCAGGTCGGCGGCCTCGATCAGCGGCCAGGCGCGGTCCAGTGCCTCGGTCAGTTCCCGGTCCCGCAGCAGCAGGCGGCGGAACGGCTCGGCGGGGACCTCGTCGCCGAGCTGGTCCAGCAGGATGGTGACCAGTTCCTCCCGGATCAGCTCGCGGGCCTCGTTGTGCGGGGTGCTCGGGCCGGGGGCCTGGCAGGCCTCGGCCCAGTCGCGGGCGGTGACCCGGACGTCGGCCCAGGGGGTGCTGACGGTGACCGGCTCGGTGGGCGGGTCCTCGTAGAAGCGGACGGCCTTCTCGATCGCCCGGACCATGTCGGCGGACGACTTCAGCCGGGCCAGCTCGGGATCGCTTTCCTCCGGCGCCTCGGCTCCCTCGGCGACGAGATCGCGCACCGTGCAGGTCTGCACGCCCTCCTCGCCGAGGCTGGGCAGGACGTCGGAGACGTAGGAGAGGTACGGCTGGTGCGGGCCGACGAAGAGCAGTCCGCCGCGCCGGTGGCCGAGGCGGGGGTCGGAGTAGAGCAGGTAGGCGGAGCGGTGCAGGGCGACGACGGTCTTGCCGGTGCCGGGGCCGCCGTCGACCACGAGGGCGCCGCGCGATCCGGCGCGGACGATGGCGTCCTGGTCGGACTGGATGGTGGCCAGCACATCGCGCATCCGGTCCGAGCGGCCCGCGCCCAGGCTGGCGATGAAGGCCGACTGGTCGTCGAGGGCGGCGTGCCCCTCGCGGGCGTCGGCGGTGAAGACCTCGTCCCAGTAGTCGCCGATCCGGCCGTTCTTCCAGCGGTAGCGGCGGCGGCTGGCCAGGCCCATCGGGTTGGCGTGGGTGGCGGCGAAGAAGGGTTCGGCCGCGGGGGAGCGCCAGTCGAGCAGCAGCCGGTGGCCGGTGGGGTCGGTGAGGCCGAACCGGCCGATGTAGACGGGTTCCTCGTCGTCCGCGCCGACGATGTGGCCGAGGACCAGGTCGAGTCCGAAGCGGCGCAGGGCGCGCAGCCGGGCGGTCAGCCGGTGCACCTCCGCGTCGCGGTCCATCGCCGCGCGGCCGGCGCCGCCGGGTGCCCGGAGGGCGGCGGCGAGCTGCTCGGAGAGTTCGGTGATCGTGTGCTCCAGGCTCTCCGCGATGGCCGCGAAGTGCCGCTCGTCGGCGGCGATCAGTGAGGGATCGGCCTTGGCGGCGAGTCGCTCGGGGAGGTCGAACACGCTCTGGGGAACCGACAGAGAAGCAGTCACTTCGTGAATCACTCTTTTCGCAGCATTCGGCGTTGAGGGAGCGATTCTGCGCCACGGAGGGGGCCTTGCCGCAAGGCCCCCTGTGCGCTATAAGTTGAAAGTGGCAAGGGATGGCTTACCTCCCTTGCCTTTCGTGTTTCCGGTCTCAGGCGGACCGCCGCCGCTCGTGTTCCGGTCTCAGGCGGGCCGCCGCCGCACGACGTACGTCGCCACCGCGCCCGCCGCCACCAGCGCCCCGAGGGACACTCCCGTCGTCAGCCAGGTCGCGCCCATCCACTGGGCGCCGAAGTAGCCGAGCGCGACGCTGTACGTGGCCCAGGACAGGCCGGCCAGCGCGGACCAGGGCAGGAAGTCGCGGGCGCGGCGGTGTGCGGCACCGGCGCAGAAGGAGACCACCGAGCGGCCGGCCGGAGCGAAGCGGGCGAGCACGACCAGGGCGCCGCCGCCGCGGGAGAGGGCCGCGCCGAGACGTTCCTGCGCGGTCGTCAGGCGCCGGGAGCGGGCGATGGCGCGGTCCAGGCGGGCGCCGCCGTGCCAGGCCAGGCGGTAGGCCACCAGATCGCCCAGGACGGACGCGGTCGTCGCGCAGAGCGTGAGCGCCAGGATGTCGGGCACCTGTGCGGCCGTACCCGCTGCCGCCGCGGTGGCGGCCATGATCACCAGTACGCCGCTCGGCAGTACCGGTACGAACACATCCAGCAGGATCGACAGGGCCACGACCCCGTAGATCCATGGGCTGGCGGTCAGTGATCCAACACTTTCGAAACTCTCCAGCACCCCGACTCCCCGTTTCCCCCGTGGCTGCCCAGCCTACGCGGCGGGGAGTGACGGGTGGTTCACAGGGGGCTCGTGTGTTCAATACGTGATGTCCACTCGCCCGGCGGTCCCCGTGGACGGGTGCCGCCGGGCTTGGGTCAGGCGGCGACCGGGGTGCGCTCGGGGCTCCGCGCGGCCTGCGCCGAGGCGCGCCTGGTGAACAGCCGGTCCAGGCCGAAGGCGCCGGAGCCGAAGAAGACCAGCAGGAACATCGCCCAGCAGTACAGCGCGGCGCCCTCGCCGCTGTTCTGGATGGGCCACAGTGCCTCGGGCTGGTGGACCTTGAAGTAGGCGTACGCCATCGAGCCGGAGGAGATGAGGGCGGCGGCGCGGGTGGCGAGGCCGAGCAGGACCAGGCCGCCGCCGACCAGCTCGATGACGGCGGCGTACCAGTAGGGCCAGGCGCCGGTCTCGACGCTCCGGCCGCCGAGGACGCCGAACAGCGAGGAGGCGCCGTGGCAGGTGAAGAGCAGTCCGACGACTATGCGGAACAGGCCGAGGGCGTAGGGCTGGGCGCTGTTGAGGCGTCCGGTCATGTGGGGGGCTCCTTGGGCCGTGGGGGACGGGTGTGCCGGCGAGCCCTCTAGGTTAGGGAGACCTAACAACGCTTGCAAGTTCAACATTCGGCCGAGGATCCGCCTCGGCCCACCCGTCCGTCTCTGCCCTGGTGGTACGCAGGGCGGCCCGCGCCACCGCGTCCGCGTCCGAAAGTGTGACCGAGTCCACTCCGGGCCGGGCTCCGGCCGCGGTCACCCAGTGGACCCCCTCGGTCGGCACGCCGAACGCGAACCTCCTTGCGTGGGACTGACCTTGACGGTTGATCAGGCGGTACGGCCGCTCGGTGACGTCCAGGCCGCCGGTCTCGTAGCCGTCGACCGTGTGCGGGCGGCACTGTCCGGTCTTCAGCAGCGTCGCGAGGAGTTCGTCGGCGGTGCGGCGCAGATCGGGTTCCGGGAGGCGGGCCTCGACGAGCGTGGTGACGCGGACCGCCGAACCCGGTACGGCGGGGGAGCGCGCGACCCAGGCCCCGTCCTCCTCGGGCACCTCGACGCGGGGCCCCAGCACCTCCACCACGCCCGCCTCGATCAGCGCCGCCAGCTCCTCGACACGGCGCCGGGGCGGGCCGATGGAGAGGAAGGCATTGAGCGGGGTGTACCAGCGGTCCAGGTGGTCCCGCCGCGAGGCGCCGGTCAGTCCGGCGTGGTCCACGATCAGCCGCAGTTCGTTGCGCAGGTCGCGCAGCACGTCCAGGGCCGCCTTCAGCGGGCCCGCCACATTCCCCAGGGCGGCCTCCTCGGCGTCCGCGCGCAGATGCTCCAGCAGCCAGCCGCGCCAGTCCCCGGGGCCGGTGAACTCCCGCCCCGCGTACGGCCGGGAGACCCGGTCCCAGGACCAGCGCTCGGCCTCCGGTATCCCGAACCCGTCGAGTACGGCGGCCTCTTGAGCGGTCCCGTGAGCGCAGGCCAGGAAGCGGTCGGCGAAGTCGGGTGCGCCCACCAGGGCCCCGTAGTAGACCGCCTCCACCTCCTTCGCCACCAGCGGCCATATCTCCGCGAGGAAGTCCGGTGCCTCCCCGGAGTCGGCGCGCTTGCGGAACCGGGCGATCACCTCCGGGGTGAGGACGAGCGGGACATGACGGCCGTACGGGCCCTTGGCGTTGTCGCCGCGTGCCTGGTACGGCAGGCCACGCCGCGAACCGGCGTACAGGCGGGGCTCGTTGCCGGACGGGATGTACCGCAGGCCCGTCGCCGCCGGGAGGAACCTGCCGCCCCTGCCGGTGGTCAACAGGGCCGTGTGGTCGAAGAAGTTGAGGCCGAGACCGCGCAACAGCACGGGCTCGCCAGGGAGTACGGCCGACAGGTCGACGTCGGCCGGATTGGCGGGCGGGACATGGCGCAGGCCGTGGCGGTCGGCGTAGGCGGTGAGCCGGCTCTCGGTGGTGTCGGGGGCCGTGGGGAGGTGGCCCTGGGCGAGGACGACGGCGGACAGGCCGGTCAGGGTGCGGCCGCCTTCGAGGGTGAGGGTCTGGCGGCCGTCGCGGGCGTCGTCGAGGCGGATCGCGCGGGCCGGGTGGGTCTCGACGCGGACCGAGGGCGGTGCCTCGCGGACCGTGCGGGCGAACACCCACTCCAGGTACCGGCCGTAGTGGGCGCGGGTCGGGTACTCGTCCGGGCCGAGCGTGCCGGCCGCCCACTCGTACAGGCTCGGCCCCGGCCGGACCGGGCCCGAGCAGTCGACGCTCTCGTCGGTGAACAGGGTCACCTGGCAGGCCACGGTGTTCATCAGCAGCTCGGGCGACTGGGCGGTCCGCCAGACGCGTCCGGGACCGGGTGGCGCTGGATCGACCACATGGACCGTCAGCCGGGTACCGGGGGCGAGGAGCTCGGGGGCGGAGGCGCAGAGGCGTTCCAGGACGCTGGTGCCGCGCGGACCGGCGCCGACCACGGCGACGGAGACGGGCACGGGGTCCGCGGAAGGTGCAGACAAGGGGGTGACTCCCGGGCGGTGGGGCGCATGGGCGGGCGGACCGCCCACGACCACGCCGAAGTTCCGGCCGGTACTGCGCCGGAACCCCGCTGGAAGCGGACGGTCCGCCTCATCATGCCGTCGGGAGGGGGTGCTTCCGGGGCCGGGGTACAGGGACTGTGGGATGCGTCACTGGCATCACCGGCATCACCTACCACGGCCGTGACAACCACCCGAAACGCGCGTATTACGGGCTGAGTTCGGACTCGGCGATCGTCCGCAGCCGCGCCCCGCCGCCCTTCACGGGCCGCGCCTGGTCCAGCCGCAGCGTGGCCGAACGCCCGCGCAGGATCAGCGTCATCAGCTGGTTGCCGAACCAGGGCCCGCCCGTGCGCCGCCAGTCGACCCGGGGGCGCGGCACCCCGCCGTGCCCCGCGATCCGCCGCCCCAGCGCCCGCGCCACGGCACTCCAGCCGAACCGGAACCCGAGCCGGATGTAACGCGGGATGGAGTTGTGGACGGGCGAACAGGTCAGCTGCAGGACCCGGGCCGCGGGCGCCCCCTCCGGCCAGGTCGGCTCGGCCACGTACGCGTGATGGACGTCCCCCGACAGCACGCACACCGTCGCCGGCGCGTCCGGCCCGCTGCCCGCCTCGCGGAGGGCCTCCGTCAGCGCGTCGAAGGAGGCCGGGAAGGCCGCCCAGTGCTCCAGGTCGGCCGCCCGGCGCAGCCGCTCCCCGAACCGGGCCCAGCGCTCGCCGCGTTCGCCCCGGCACAGCGCCGCGTCCCAGGCCTCGGCGTCATGGACCAGGTGCGGCAGCAGCCAGGGCAGCGAGGTGCCGACGAGGAGATGGTCGTACTCCCCGCGTCCGTCCCTTATCTGCGCGAGCAGCCACTCGGCCTCCTCCGGGTCGAGCATCGCGCGGCTGTCCTCGGCGAGCACGCGGGCCGCCCGGGTGTCGACCATCAGCAGCCGTACGCGCCCGAAGTCGCGCCGGTAACTCCAGCGCACCGAGGCCGGATCGGCGTCGGCCCGGCACGCGAAGTCGCGCAACTCGTCGGTGCCGTCCGGGCTGTGGCACACGGCGGCGTAGAGCGGATCGGCGGCCAGCTCGGCCGGGGTGAGGTTGCCCAGGTGCTGGTGGACCCAGTACGACATCAGGCCGCTCAGCAGCCGTTCCCGCCACCACGGGGTGGCCCGCATGTCGGCGAGCCAGGCGGCGGAGGTGTTCCAGTCGTCGATGACGTCGTGGTCGTCGAAGATCATGCAGCTGGGGACGGTGGACAGCAGCCAGCGCACCTCGGGATCGAGCCAGGACTCGTAGTAGAGGTGCGTGTATTCCTCGTAGTCGGCCACCTCGGCGCCCGGCGGCTCGCTCAGGTCGCGGCGGGCGGCGAGCCAGCGGCGGGTGTCCTCGGAGACCTCGTCGGCGTAGACCTGATCGCCCAGCAGCACCAGGACGTCCGGCCGTTCGCCCTCCGGATCACCGGCGATACGGGCCGCCAGGGTGTCCAGCGCGTCCGGCCCCACCGGATCCTCCCCGCCGTCCGGCGGCGCGGCCCAGCGGCAGGAGCCGAAGGCCACGCGGACGGTGTCGTCCGGGGCCGGGGTGCGGATGACCGAGGGCGGGAAGGGGGAGTCGGGCAGCGGCCACACGCGGGCGCCGTCGAGGAGGACCTCGTACGGCTGCGTGCTCCCGGGTGTGAGCCCGCTCACCTCGACGAGCGCGTAGTGGTGCCCGGAGACCTGGAAGGTGCGGGACTCGCCCCGCGCGCCGCCCTCGCCGCGCACCTCGGCGGTGCACGGACGGCTCGTCTCGACCCAGACGGTCGCGGACGAGCCGTCGGCGTATCTCAGCAGCGGTCCCAGCCGCAGTTCGGCCACCTGATCGCCTCCTCCGTCGCCCCGTACGGTACGGAACGACGGAGGGCGCTGGGTAGGTTCCGGGATCTTCGGACTCAGCAGGCGTTCAGGTAGCTGGTGAGCGCGCTCTTCTCGGCGGTGTCCACGGACAGGCCGTAGTAGTACTTCACCTGGACCCAGGCGCGGACGTAGGTGCAGCGGTAGGCGGTGCGGGACGGCATCCAGGTGGCCGGGTCCTGGTCGCCCTTGGCCTGGTTGACGTTGTCCGTGACCGCGATGAGCTGCGGGCGGGTCAGGTCGTTGGCGAAGGACTGGCGGCGGGAGGTGGTCCAGCTGTCGGCGCCGGAGTCCCAGGCCTCGGCCAGCGGCACGAGGTGGTCGATGTCGAGGTCGGAGGCGGCGGTCCAGGTGGCGCCGTCGTACTGGGAGTACCAGCTGCCGCTGGTGGCGGCGCAGGCGGAGTCCTGGACGACGTTGGTGCCGTCGCGCTTGAGGACGACCTCGCGGGTGTTGCAGGTGCCGGACTGGGTGATCCAGTGCGGGAACAGGTCACGGTTGTAGCCGGTGCGGTCCTCGGCCGCCACGGTGAGCGAGGCGAGGTAGGTGCGGGCGGTGGCGGCGCTGACCGGCGTGGGGAGCGCGGCGGAGGCGCTCGGGGCGTTGAAGAGGGCGGCGGAGGCTATGAGACCGCTCACGGCCGCGAGTATGCTGATCCGTCGACGCGCGTAGAACTTCGGCATGCGAACTCCCTTGGGGTGTGGGGGCGTTGGGCGTTGCGAGCGATGGAATGCTCGCCACGCCGCGTTGCGGGGAGGTGTGCGTTGCGTGAGAAGTTAGTGACGCGTCCATGACATGACAAGGTTCACGGTCGAACGAATCACGTAGGATGTTCGAAGCAGAAGGGGAGTAGCTCTTCGCCGGACCGTCGACATACTGCTCAGCTCGTCTGAGCCGGCGCCCGGAGGCGGACCTCGTTCATGGGGTCCTGCCAGCGAGACCTTCGGCAACGCAGTGCATTGACCGTGTGCTGCCGTGCCGAGGTGTCTTCTTTCTCGAAGAGGTACTGCACTCTCGGTGGGGCGGCCCCGACCGATTGAGGAACCTTGATCAGCTTCAGTGTGATGGCGCTCGTGTTCGGCGTCGTCTTTCTCGCGGAACTGCCGGACAAGACGGCGCTGGCGGGGCTAGTACTGGGGACCCGCTACCGGGCGTCGTACGTCTTCGCGGGCGTCGCGGTCGCGTTCGCGCTGCATGTCGCGCTGGCGGTGGCGGCCGGAAGCGTCCTGACGCTGTTGCCGCAGCAGCTCGTGCACGCGCTGACCGGTGTGCTGTTCCTGGGTGGCGCGGCGATGCTGCTGCTGAAGAAGGGCGAGGGCGACGAGGAGATCCGCAAGCCGGAGAACCAGTCGTTCTGGAAGGTGTCCGGGGCCGGGTTCATGCTGATCCTGGTCGCCGAGTTCGGTGATCTGACGCAGATCATGACGGCGAACCTGGCCGCGCGCTACGACGATCCGCTGTCGGTCGGCCTCGGTGCGGTGCTGGCGCTGTGGGCGGTGGCCGGTCTCGGGATCGTGGGTGGCAAGGCGCTGATGAAGCGGGTGCCGTTGAAGCTGATCACGCAGGTGGCGGCGCTGTTGATGCTGGGGCTCGGGGTGTGGAGCCTGTGGGAGGCGATCGCCGGGTGACCTGCCGGGTTGCTCGCCGGCCGACTCGTCGGGTGATCTTCGGCCGGCTGAACTGTGGGTGAACGATTCCCGGGGGCGGTGGCGGGATCATGGAACGGTTTTGTACCGTGGAGGAACAAAGTGGCTCCCGCCCGTTTTCCCTGACCGGCGGGCGGGACCACCTTGGTTTCCCGCCCCGCGTTTGGAGCTGCCGATGCCGGCCACCGCCACCACCGTGCTCACCGCCCGTGCCCTCCTGCTCGACATGGACGGCACCCTCGTCAACTCGGACGCCGTCGTCGAACGGATCTGGCGACGGTGGGCCGACCGGCACGGGCTGGACGGCGACGAGGTCATGAAGGTCGTCCATGGGCGGCAGGGGTACGCCTCGATGGCGTTGCTGCTGCCGGGGCGGCCGATGGCGCAGAACCATGCGGAGAACGCGCGGATGCTGGCCGAGGAGACGGCGGACATGGACGGCGTGGTGCCGATCGCGGGCGCCGCGGCCTTTCTGTCCGCCCTGCGGGCCGGCGGGATCGCGCACGCGCTGGTGACGTCCGCGGATGTGGCACTGTCGAGTGCGCGGATGGCTGCGGCGGGGTTGGCGTTGCCGGATGTCCGGGTCACGGCGGAGTGCGTGGGGGCGAGCAAGCCGGACCCCGAGGGCTTTTTGAAGGGGGCCGCGGAGTTGGGTGTCGACCCTGCCGAGTGTGTCGTCTTCGAGGACTCGGGGGCGGGGATCCAGGCGGGGCGGGCTGCGGGGATGCGGGTGGTGGGGGTTGGGCCCCGGGCCGGGTTCCACGGGCCTGATGTGGTGGTGCGGGATCTTGAGCAGGTGCGGGTGGAGTCGGTGGGCGGCGGGGGCGTACGGCTGCACATCGGCTGACGGCGAGTTCTTCTCGCCCCCGCCGCCCCTACCCATTCCCGTCCCCCGGGGGCTGCGCCCCCAGACCCCCGCATCGGCCCTGAACGGGCCTCGTCCTCAAACGCCGGACGGGCTGATTACGCGGCTACGGCTCCGTCGTCTCCGACTCCAGGCTCGCCCTCGTCTCCGCCGTGTAGACGCCCAGCGCCTCCGTGCCCACCCCCCGGCTCCACTGGTAGGTCTTCAGGGCCTGTTCCAGTTGGTGGTTGAAGTTGCCGTTGATGTCGTCGTTGTAGAGCCAGAGCTGGTGCAGGCGGAGTTGGAGTTCCGTCACCTCCGGGCCCTTGTCGCCTCGGCGGAGGACGGGGCCGCCTTCGGGGGCGGGGGCGGTTTCCGGGGTGGGGGTGTCCGACGCCTGCGCCGGGCTCGGGGTCTGCGTCGGGGTCGGGGTCGGCGTGGGGGACGCTGACGTCGTCGATGCCGACGGGGACGGGGATGCCGACTCCGTCGGGGTCGCCGACGGGGACGACGACTGCGTTGCCGACGGGGACTCCTCAGGGCTCCCCGACGGCCGCTCGCTCTCCGTCGCGTCCGGCACGCTCGCCCGTACCGCCTCCGGCCTCGCCGTGTCGCGGGCCGGGGATTCGTACGAGAACAGGCCGCTGGCCATGCCCGCTGCCGCCACCACCGCTACCACCGCCGCCGCCGAGCCCAGCAACACGACCCGCCTCCGACGTCCTCGGGGGCGCTCCTCCCGCGGCGGCTCACCGGCGGCGGCCTCCGGCGGCTCGAACAGACGGATGTCCGTCGCGCTCGGCTCCCTCGGGGAGGGAGGTGGCGGCGGCAGCCGCACGTGCAGCGGCATCGTCGCGTCCGGCTCCGCCCCCGCCCTGCTCTCGGGTGCCGAACCCGCCGTACCCTCCGGTTCCGCTCCCGCCGTGCTCTCCAGCTCCACATACGGCCGTATCCGGAGCGGATCGAAGTCCTCCGCCGCGGCGGCCTGGGCCTCGCGCGCGTCGCGCAGGGCCTCGGAGGCGCGTTCCGTGCAGGCGCAGGACGGGGTGCGGTCGGATCCCCTCGGTGCCCCGCACTCCGGGCATCCGTGGTCCTTCGGCTGTGTCACGCGTACGTTCCTCCCCTTCGCGACTCCCCTCGCGAACTCCAGAGATTATGCAGATTTCCTTCACACCGTCGCGAACAGGCCCCTCAAGAAGCCATAACCGGCCACAGCCTCCACGATGGAAGGTGCATCGAGCCACGGGAGGCCTCAGGAGGTCGTATGGCCGGGGATACCCACGCGCGGCACGGAACCGCGGTCCAGGAGAACGTGCCCGGCAATGTCCTCGTCCCGATCGGCGCCCTGCTGCTCGGGATGCTGCTTGCCGCGCTCGACCAGACGATCGTGTCCACCGCGCTGCCGACCATCGTCAGTGACCTCGGCGGCCTGGACCATCTCTCCTGGGTCGTCACCGCCTACCTGCTCGCGTCCACCGCCGCCACCCCCCTCTGGGGCAAGCTCGGTGACCAGTACGGCCGCAAGCAGCTGTTCCAGATCGCGATCGTGATCTTTCTGATTGGTTCCGCGCTGTGCGGCATGGCGCAGGACATGCCGCAGCTCATCGCCTTCCGGGCCCTGCAAGGACTCGGCGGCGGCGGGCTCATGGTGTTGTCCATGGCCATCGTGGGGGACCTGGTCCCGCCGCGTGAACGCGGTCGCTACCAGGGGCTGTTCGGGGCGGTGTTCGGCACCACCAGCGTGCTCGGGCCGCTCCTCGGCGGTCTGTTCACGCAGCATCTGAGCTGGCGTTGGGTCTTCTACGTCAATCTGCCCATCGGAGTCGTCGCGCTCGCCGTCATCGCCGCCGCGCTGCACATCCCGCGCCGGAGCGAGCGCCATGTCATCGACTATCTCGGCACCTTCCTCATCGCCTCCGTCGCGACCTGCCTGGTGCTCGTCGCCTCGCTCGGGGGCACCACCTGGGACTGGGGTTCGCCGCAGATCGTGCTGCTCGCCGTTCTCGGGGTCGCCCTCGCCTTCGCCTTCGTGGCGGTGGAGCGGCGGGCCGCGGAACCCGTGCTGCCGCTGAAGCTGTTCCGGGTGCGGACCTTCACCCTCGCCGCCGTCATCAGCTTCATCGTGGGGTTCGCGATGTTCGGCGCGATGACCTATCTGCCGACGTTCCTCCAGGTCGTGCAGGGCGTGACGCCCACGATGTCCGGTGTGCACATGCTGCCGATGGTGGTCGGGCTGCTGCTGGCCTCCACGGTCTCGGGGCAGATCGTCAGCCGGACCGGCCGCTGGAAGGTCTTCCCGATCGCGGGCACGGGCGTGACGACGCTGGGCCTGCTGCTCCTGCACCAACTGCACGCGGACAGCTCCACGGCCGTGATGAGCACCTTCTTCTTCGTCTTCGGTCTCGGTCTCGGGCTGGTCATGCAGGTGCTGGTGCTGATCGTGCAGAACGCCGTGCCCTACGAGGACCTGGGCGTCGCCACGTCCGGCGCGACCTTCTTCCGGTCCATCGGGGCGTCGTTCGGCGTCGCCATCTTCGGCGCGGTCTTCGCGAGCCGCCTGGGCGACAAGCTGACCGAGGCCTTCCGGGGTGCCGAACTCCCCGCCGGAGTCTCGGCGGACGCGCTGGAGGCGGACCCGCGGGGCATCGGCGAACTGCCACCGGCCCTGCGACCGGCGGCGGTGGACGCGTACGCCACGTCCATCACGGACGTCTTCCTCTACGCCGCTCCGGTCGCCCTGCTCGGTTTCGTGCTGGCCTGGTTCCTCAAGGAGGACAAGCTGCGCGGGTCGGTGACGGCGCCGGACATCACGGAGACACTGGCGAGCAATCCGGTGGAGCGGTCGTCGTACGACGAAGTGTGCAGGGCCCTGTCCGTGCTGGGGACGAGGGAGGGCCGGCGCGAGGTCTACGTGAAGATCACCGCGCGGGCGGGCTACGACCTGCTGCCGGGCGCCAGCTGGCTGCTGCTGCGGATCAAGAAGTACGGCTGGGTGGAGCCGGGCCGGCTGGCCGAGCGCAGCACGGTTCCCCTGCCGGTGATCCTCGCGGCGGCCCGCCAGGTGGAGGAACGCCGGCTGGCCACCCGCGAGGGCCTGGACCTGGTCCTGACCGACCAGGGCCGCGAGGTGGCGGACCGCCTGGCCCAGGCCCGCGAGGACTCCCTGGCGGAACTCCTCGGCGACTGGTGGGGTCCGGACCGTCCGACCGACCTCGCCCAGCTGGTCAAGGAGCTCAACGACGAACTGTGCGGCTCGAATCGGGAACAGCCCCACGACGGCTCGTCGGAGCGGGCCGGCTGAGCGGCAGGGCACGGCCTGTCAGTTTGAGGACGCCTGCCGGGGCAACCCGCATCCCGTACCGGCTCGTAGGGAGGGCCGGTTGGGTCGAGTAACCCCGGAGCATTCATGTCCACAGGCTTGATCATCGCCTTGATAGTGATTGTGGCGGTCGTTCTCGTCGTCGCGGCCGTCGTCAGCATGCGCGCCCGAGGGCCCCAGAAGGGGCGGAGCCTCAAGCGGCGCTTCGGGCCCGAGTACGACCGGGCCGTCGCACGGCACGACGGTGACACCAAGGCGGCCGAGCGGGAGCTCGCCGAACGGGTGGAGCGGCACGGCTCGATAGAGGAACGCCCGCTGGAGCCCGCGCGCCGACAGGAGTACGAGGCCCGCTGGGCGGCCGCCCAGGAGCACTTCGTCGAGTCGCCCAAGGAAGCCGTCGGCGAGGCCGACCGCCTCCTCGCCGAGCTGGCCGGCGCCCGCGGTTTCCCGGACGCCGGACGTTACGAGGAGCAGCTCGCCGCGCTCTCCGTCCACCACGCCGGACACGTCGACGGCTACCGCCGCGTCCACCGCACGGCCACCGCGCAGAACGGATCCGCCGGCACCGAGGAGATGCGCGAGGCCATGGTCGAGGCCCGGCTGCTCTTCCAGGAACTCGTCGGTCCGGCCGAGCACAGCCGTCACCGCACGACGACTCCCGCGGAGTCCACCAAGTCCACCAAGCCCACCAACGGCAACGGACACGCGCCGTGGGCGTTCACCAGGCGTCACGCGAAGGGGAGTTGACATGACGGACCCGGCAACCAATCCCCGAGTCGGCAAGGCGCTCGGCGGGGAGCCCGCGGCAGTCGGCGGCCCCACCGCCGACCCCACCCGCGACCACACGGCCGACCCCACCCGCGAGCACACCCCTGACCCCACGGTCGCCCCGCAGCGTGCGGCGGCCCCGGCGCCGGGCACCCTCCAGGCAGGCACCCCCGCTGGCTCGGTGAGCGGCGGCAGCCGCCCCACCGGGGAGTCCGCCCCGCTCCTCCCGCGCGACGAGGCCGACAAGCTCGAACTGCGGCTCCAGCACGCCCTCTCGGGCTTCGTCGACAAGCCCCGCGCCGCCGTGGAGGAGGCCGAGCAGGTCGTGGAGGAAGTCACCGGACGGGTCACCGAGGCGCTCAACCAGCGGCGGCGGACCCTGCGCGGCACCTGGCAGGGTGGCGACGCCAAGGGCGCCTCCAACGCCGACACCGAGCAGCTGCGGCTCGCCCTGCGCGACTACCGCGCCCTCGCGGACCGGCTGCTACACCTCTGACGCACGCTCGCCCCGCCAACGCCGTACGACGTCCTCGACGTCGTACGGCTTCATTCCGAGCGGCGGTCCCGGTGGCGGCTTGAACATCATGTCGCGGATCTTCACGTTCACATCAGTGATGATCTTCCGGACCAGCCGCTCGGTCGGCGCGCGCAGCGCCGCCTCCAGCGCGTCCTCCGCCTCCTTGCGCAAGGCCAGCGTCGGCGGCAGGACCGACAGGCCCTCGCGGGCCATCTTCTGCTTGACCCACCACAGTTCGTCGTACGTGGTGTCCGTCCCGGGCGGCAACGGCCTCCCCGCGCCTGGCAGATGGGAGAAGTCCCCGCGCCGCTCCGCGTCTCGGATCTGCTTGTCCACCCAGGACTCGAACGGGACGCCCGGTGGCTTTCGCTCGGTCATGAGTCCATTGTGCCGGACACGCCGGACACGGTCAGGCCGGGCGATTTATCATGCGGCGGCTGAGTAAGAACTCTTCAGCCGCTGTGCAGGAACACTTCAAGGGGAGCGCACGTGCTCGAACTCACCATGGCCGCCGTCACCTCGGCGGAGGAGGGTGCCACGGCCGGCATGCACATGGCCGACGCGCCCAGCGAGCCCGGCGCCGTGCTCCGCGTGGGCCGGGACAAGTCCGTGTGCCGACTCGTCACGCCCGACGACTGGCTGTTCGTCTCCCGCGTCCACCTGGAGTTCCTGTGCGGCCCCGACGGCACCTGGCAGGTGACCTGGCTGCGAGGGTCGCAGCCGGATCCTTCCTCCGAGGTGCGGCTCACCGTCGGCCAGCAGGTGCACCCCCTCGTCTACGGCGGTACCGTCCCGC
Source organism: Streptomyces sp. NPDC043726 (assembly GCF_056436565.1). Classification (NCBI taxonomy): domain Bacteria; kingdom Bacillati; phylum Actinomycetota; class Actinomycetes; order Kitasatosporales; family Streptomycetaceae; genus Streptomyces; species Streptomyces sp. NPDC043726. Next base: position 177,279 of record NZ_JBWKCI010000010.1, on the reverse strand, counting down.
TGCCGAGGGGCGGCAGCGGCGAGATCGTCGTCCACGACCGCACCGCGCCGCGCAGCGTCAACGTCGGCTTCTATCACGAGGTCTGAGCCCCGAAGTCCTCACAGCACCCGCGCCAGCGCGAATCCGTCGTAGCCCTTGCTCCCCACCGTCTGGATCGCCGTGCCGCTCAGCCGCGGGTGGCTGCCGATCAGTTCGAGCGCTCCCCGCGTCCCGAGCACGTCTCCCGCGGTGCTGGACGCGTCGGCGACCCGCCCGCCCCGCACCACGTTGTCCACGACGATCAGGCTCCCCGCGCTGGTCAGCTTGAGCGCCCACTCCACGTAGTGGACGTTGTTCGCCTTGTCCGCGTCGATGAAGACCAGGTCGAAGGGGGCCGGGTTCTCGTCGGCGAGGTGGGGGAGGGACTCCAGGGCGGGGCCGACGCGGACGTCGACGACCTTGTCCAGGCCGGCCCGGGCGATGTTCCGGGTGGCGACCTCGGCGTGCTTCGGGCTGTACTCCAGGGAGATCAGACGCCCGTCGGCGGGCAGGGCGCGGGCCAGCCAGATCGTGCTGTAGCCGCCCAGCGTGCCGATCTCCAGGATGTTCCGCGCGCCCTGGATCTGGGCGAGGAGGTGGAGGAGTTTGCCCTGCGGGGCGGTCACCGCGGCCTGCGGGAGGTCCGCCGCCTCGCTGTCGCGCACGGCCGCCTGGAGCGCGTCGTCGTCCGGCGAGAGGTGGGTGGTGAAGTAGTCGTCCACGGCGTCCCAGAGCTGCGACTCGCTCATGATCCTGTGCCTTTCATATGGCTAGTTAGAGCGGCTAAGTAGCGTTGCTAAGGAATATAGTCGCCCGTCGGCCGCCGCGACCGGCGGACGAGGAACATCGACACGGCCGTGACGCCCACCGCCAGGGTGCCCCCGATCGTCAGCAGCCACGCGGGGAGCCCGGCCCACTCGCGCAGCCGGTCCTCGTAGATCACCTGCTGGAAGGTCTCGTCCGTCGGTGCCCGGCGCAGCTCGTGGTCGCCGGTGATCGACCGCGGGCGCGGGAACTCCTGGCCGATGGCCGTCAGGTACGGCGTCCCGCCCGCCGCCAGCTCCGTCAGCGGGCCGGTGGTCGCGTTCACCCGTCCGGCGTAAGTGACCCGGGGACGTTCGCCGCCGATCCGGGAGGCCGGTTCCATCCGGTGCGCGGCGAGGACGTACAGGCCGAGCGACTGCGGGGTCCCGGCCAGGCCGGACAGACGCATCGGGTACACCGGGCGGGTCGCGGCGAAGGTGATGTGCAGCGGGTCCAGCGCGCCCGCCAGGCGGTCCCCCGCGCTCTCGGGGGTCAGCCGGACGGCCACGTACTCCCAGCGGCGGTCCACGTACGGGCGCAGCGCCCCGGCCATGCCGGGCGGGAGGGTGAAGCCGTTGGTGTCCAGCCAGCCGTCCAGTGCCTCGGGGTCGGTGGCGGTCAGGCGGGCCACGTCGAACGGGCCGAGCCGCTGGCGGCCCACCACGCCGACGGAGTGCCGGTGCCGGGCACCCGGGGGCGGGCCGTGCCGGTGGCGGCGGTCGCCGGTGGTCAGGGGCCAGTCGTCGTCGTGCGGCCAGAAGTGCTGCCGTACCCGTCTCACCGGGGCGGTGACGGTGTGCAGCGCGTCGAACAGGGCCGGATCGCCGAGCCGTACCGTCGCCCGGTCGGGCACCGGCATGATCCAGGCGGCCCGCTCCGCGTCCCCGGCGAGGATCATCCGCAGCACGATCTGCTCCCGCCGCCCGTCCCACCGGACGAGCGCCTCCTCCCGCTCGACGGCCACCCGCTGCCCGGGACCGGGAAGCACGGCCGCGAAGGCCGGCGAACCGACCTGCGTGACCAGCAGCGCGAAGGCGACGGCGCCCACCCGCACCCGCGGGAACCCCACGGGGCCCGCCGGAGACCGCGGGCAGCGCACCCGTTCCCGCAGGAACCCCACCTCAGAAGCCTTTCCGCCGTTCGCCGCCAGGTGTCAGACGGTACGCAACCGAACACAGCTGCGGGACGCGGGTCCGTTATGTGATCCGTTTCCCGGTCGCGGAGGCGGCGGAATCCGCACGGGACTATCGTCATCCGGACAAAAGGAGAGCGGACGTCAGGTGAATCGGGGGTTGCCTGCGTCTCTTCCGGGGGTGGTGCGCGCCCCATAGGGTTCGTATCGGGATGATCTCGTACGGATGCGTGCGGGACGGACGGGGCGGGAGGCCGACGAGGCGTGGCGAATGCGGAGCACAGCGGGCGACCGGCGGATGCTTTCGGAGCGACGGCCGTCGGCGAGGCCAGAGCGCGCCTGCGCGTGGCCCGCGTCGGGCTGTGGCTGGTCGCCGCGGTCCTCGCCGTACGACAGGTGGCCGTCGTCCTCAGCACCCCGCGCGGGGAGCGGCTGACCGATCTGGAGACCTGGGTCGGCCCGAACGGCGTCCTGCACGTCAACGGGTCGCTCTACGACTCCACCAAGTTCACCGGCACCCCCTTCGGCGGGCTCGTCCTCAAACCGCTCACCAAGTCCGCCGAGCAGGCCCTCGGCTGGGGCTGGACCTTCGGCACCCTGCTCCTGGTCGTCGCCCTCGGACTCGTCGCCGCGCGGGCGCTGCCGCAGCCGGTCAGCCGGCGCACCTCCCTGCTCGCCGCGCCCGTCGCCGTCAGCCTGCTGATGCTGTCGCTGCCGGTCCGCAACAGCTTCTGGCTCGGGCAGACCAGCATCATCCCGGTCCTGCTCGTCCTCCTCGGCTGCTTCGCCGCCCGTGGGCAACGGGTCAGCGGGGTGCTCATCGGCGTCGCGGGAGCGCTCCAACCGACCCTGCTGTTGTTCGCGCCCCTGCTGTGGTTCACCGGCCGCAGACAGGCCGCCGTCGCCACCGGCGCCACGTTCGCCGGGGCCACCGCGCTGGCCTGGGCGGCGATGCCGCACGACTCGTACACCTACTGGGTGCACCACATGGCCGGGACCGGGCTCGGCGGGCGGGCCGACGATCTCGCCAACCAGTCCCTGCACGGCGCCCTGCTGCGGCTCGGCCTGGACGGGCCGCTGGAGATCGGGCTCTTCCTCGCCCTGGCCGCCGGGGTCGCCGCTCTCGGCGTGCGCCGGGCCGTGCGCTACGCCCGCGACGGGCAGCTCCTCCTCGCCGTCGCCATCACCGGCTGCGCCGCCATCGCCGCCTCGCCCACCGCCTGGCAGCACCAGTTGCTGTGGGTGCTGCTCGCGGTCGTCGGCCGGGTCGGGAAGAAGGCCTCCGACCGGTATCTGTGGCCGGTCGCCGTCGTGCTCGTGATGACCCTCCCGGCGAAGATGATCCTGCCGAACATGGCGAGCCTCTACCCGCTGCGTGACAACGTCGTCCTGATCGCCGCCCTGGCCGCCGCCACCTTCGTGCCGTTCCTGTCGCGGACCTCGCCGTACTACCAGACGCCGATCCCGACGAACTACGCCGACCCGGTCCCGACCCGCTTCAAGCACGTGCCGCTGGTGCCCTTCCTGCGCCGGGTGCTCTCCCGTCCGAACCTGCTGCTGGAACTGCTGCTCATCCGGGTCACCTACGCCGCCTACGCCAAGGTGCGGCTCGCCGCGACCGGGGGCAGCAACTCGGCGGGGCGGGAGCGGGCCGAGGAGCACGGGCAGCAGATCCTCGACCTGGAACGCTTCCTGCACATCGACGTCGAGCACACGCTCAACCACGCCGTGGTGAAGGCCGACGTCCTGCGGAACTTCTTCGACTTCTACTACACCTCCTTCCACTTCGTGGTCCCGCTGACCGTGCTCGGCCTGCTGTACTGGCGCCGCCCGGTCGACTACCGCTGGGCCCGCTCCGCCCTGGGCTTCGCCACCCTGCTCGCCCTGGTCGGCTTCTGGCTCTACCCGCTGGCCCCGCCGCGCCTGATGCCGGGCCTCGGGATCATCGACACCGTGCACGGCGTGCAGGACTTCACCCAGCCGGACTACGGCACCCTCACCGCGCTGACCAACCAGTACGCGGCGATGCCGTCCCTGCACTTCGGCTGGTCCCTGTGGTGCGGGGTGGTCATCGCGATCGTCGCGCCGAGGACGTGGATGAAGGCCCTCGGGCTGCTGCACCCGTTCTTCACGCTCACCGCGATCGTCGTCACCGGCAACCACTGGATCCTGGACGCGGTCGGCGGCGCGGCCGTCGTCGGCGCCGGATTCGGGCTGACGTACCTGCTCCAGGGCCCGCGCGCCCGGCTGGTCGGCCGGGCCGCCGTCAGCAGCGAGCCGCTGAAGGACCGTACTGCGAGCTGATCCGGTACTCGCCGGGCGCGGTCACCGTGAGGCGGGTGAACTCCCCCTGCCGGGACAGGCATCCGCCCTCCGCCCGCAGCCACGGCGAGTACGCCACCCGCACGGTCACCGAGCCCGCGCGCGGAAGGTGTACGACCATCGCGGCGCCGGAGGTGCGCACCACGCGAGCGGGCGCCGATACGAGCGGTACGGCGTCCCGCACCCGGTAGATCCGCCAGTGCGCGTCCTGCCACACCGGCTCCAGCCAGGCGGGCCGGTCGTCGAGGATCAGCCGCGCCTCGGCCTCCGCGTACCCGTCCGGCTTCCCGAGCGGCAGGACCACCAGCCCCACCGCCCAGCGGTCCAGCCACGCCCGGTAGGTGGCCGCGTCGAAGGAACCGTCGTAGAAGAGGCGGGCGCGTTCCATGTCGAGCTGGCGGTTCCAGCCGCGGGCCATGTTGACGTGCGGGGCGAGTTCGACGGCCTCGCGGTGGTTGCGGGCGGGGACGACCTCGACCCGGGTGCGGTCGGCTCCGAGGCCCTCCAGAGCCCGTACGACTCCCCGCGTCTCGGCAGCCCAGGCGGGCACGACCGTGGAGACTTCGAGATCGTCGGCGGTCTTCTTGCCGACCCAGGCGACCGAGAAGACCAGGGCGGCGACGAGCAGGTTCCGCCGGAGCCTCGCGAGGTCCGGCACGCTGAGCAGGGCGGCCAACAGGACGGCGGGGGCGAAGAGTTCGGCGAACCGCTCGACGTTCGTGCCGACGGGGGAGGGGATCAGATACGTCAGGACGGTCCCGGCCGCGTAGACCGCGCCGCTCCACCGGGCGACCCGCCAGGCGGGCGGGGCGAGGGCGGTGACCGCGAGACCGAGGACGACCGGCGGCCAGACGCGGGCCGGGGGCATCAACTGCTCGCCGGTGAAGGGGAAGAGCAGCGTCGTCGCGGCGACCACGACGGCCGGGGGGACGAGCAGGGCCAGGGCCCGGGGCCAGTCCCGTACGACCAGCAGGGCCGCGCCCACGACCGCCAGGAACAGGCCCGCCACCGGGCTGGCCATGGTGGCGAGGGCCGCGTACGCCACCGCGAGGGCGAGCCGTCGCTCCCGGGTCAGCAGCAGACAGGCGGCGAGGCCGAAGGCGACACCGAGGGCGAAGGTCGTACGGCCCGAGGCCACGTTGCACCACAGGGCGAGGGAGGCGAGCAGCGCCGGGCCGAGCGGTTTCCGCACTCCGGCGCGGGTGATGAGGACCGCCGCCAGCCAGGACGCGGCGAGCCCGGCGGCCACGGTGACCGTGCGCACGCCGAGAGCGGCCATCAAGTACGGCGAGATCAGGCTGTAGTTGGCGGTGTGCATACCCCCGTACCAGAAGAGGTTGTACGCCGATCCGCCGTGCCGGGAGGCGAAGTCCGCCCACGCCTCCTGGGCCGCGAGGTCGCCGCCGCCGGTGGCGAGGACCGTCCACCACAGGGCGTAGAGGGGCAGCAGGGGGAGGGTGGCGAGGAGGGGGATGCGGAGGTTGCTGTTCCGCCGGGTGGCCGTGCGGGTCCGCGCGCGGACGGCGGTCTCGGCAGGCAGAACCATCACGCTCGAAGACGCCGTACCGCGCGGAAGCGTTCATCCAGTCTCGGGGGAGGCAGGAGCCGGGCGTAGGGATGGGGGTGCTCCTGCCTCCCCCGGGCCATCAGTCCAGGCTGACCTGGAGGTGTTTCACGCCGTTGATCCAGGCGGAGCGCAGTCGGTCGGGGTCGCCCGTGAGGCGCAGGCCGGGCATGGCGTCGGCGATGGCGTTGAAGATCAGGTCGATCTCCAGGACGGCCAGGGACTTGCCGAGGCAGTAGTGCGGGCCTCCGCCGCCGAAGCCGAGGTGCGGGTTGGGGTCGCGGGTGATGTCGAAGGCGTCCGGGTTCTCGAAGACGTCGGGGTCGTGGTTGGCGGCCGCGTAGAAGATGCCCACCCGGTCGCCCTTCCTGATGAGCTTGCCGCCCAGCTCCACGTCCTGAGTCGCGGTGCGCTGGAAGGAGTTGACCGGGGTCGCCCAGCGGACGATCTCCTCGGCGGCCGTCTCGGGCCGCTCCCTCTTGTACAACTCCCACTGCTCGGGGTGGGTGAGGAAGGCGTGCATGCCGTGGGTGATGGCGTTGCGGGTGGTCTCGTTGCCCGCGACGGCCAGCATCAGCACGAAGAAGCCGAACTCGTCGGAGCCGAGGTTGCCCTCGTCCTCCGCCGCCACCAGCGCGGTGACGATGTCCTTCGCCGGGCACTGCTTGCGGTCGGCGGCCATGTTCATCGCGTAGGCGATGAGTTCGGTGGCCGACTCCTGGCCGACCTCCTCGGTGATCGCGTACTCGGGATCGTCGTACGAGATCATCTTGTTGGACCAGTCGAAGATCTTGGCCCGGTCGTCCTGCGGGATGCCGATCAGCTCGGCGATGGCCTGGAGCGGCAGTTCGCAGGCGACGGACGTGACGAAGTCGAAGGGGCCCGGGTTGGCGCGGGCCTCGGCGGTGATCGCGGCCGCCCGGTCGCGCAGCCGTTCCTCCAGCGCCCGGATCGCGCGCGGGGTGAAGATGCGCTGCACGATCGCGCGGACCCGGGTGTGCTCGGGCGGGTCCATGTTCAGCAGGATCAGCCGCTGGGCGTCGATCGCGTCCCGCGCGATGTGCTCGTTGAAGCGGATGATCGCCGTGTTGACCCAGGAGGAGAAGAGTTCCGGGTGCGTGGAGACGTACTTGACGTCCGCGTGCCGGGTGACGGCCCAGTACCCCTCGTCCTGGAAGCCGGCCACATTGCCGCTCTGCGGGATCCAGCGCACCGGCTCGGCCCGGCGCAGCTCGGCGTACTCGGCGAAGGGCACGCGGTGTCGGAGGAGGTCGGGGTCGGTGAAGTCGAACCCGTCGGGAAGCGCTGGACAGGGCATGGGCAGCTCCAGCCATGGGCTGATCTGACGGACCATCAGTTATCGCGCAAAGTAAAGGCGGGCGGCGAAGACTGCAAGACCCTTGCGGTGATGGGCGTCACATCAGCAGACTGCTCAGTAACTAGAACACGTACTAGTTGTGCGTGTGCCTTGTCAGGTCTGTCAGGTCTGCTGGCCTCTGGACGAGAGGACCGCCCCCATGGCCGCCGAACCCGTGATCGTCGAAGCCGTCCGTACTCCGATCGGCAAGCGCGGCGGCGCGCTCGCCAATCTGCACCCCGCCTATCTGCTGGGCGAGACCTACCGTGAACTCCTCGGCCGCACCGGCATCCCCGCCGACTGCGTCGAGCAGATCGTCGGCGGCATGGTCACCCACGCCGGCGAACAGTCCATGAACCCGGCCCGCACGGCCTGGCTGACCATGGGCCTGCCCTACGAGACGGCGGCCACGACCGTCGACTGCCAGTGCGGCTCCTCGCAGCAGGCCTCGCACATGACCGCGAACATGATCGCGGCGGGCGTCATCGACGTCGGCATCAGCTGTGGCGTGGAGGCGATGTCCCGGGTGCCGCTGGGGTCGGGATCCAAGCACGGGCCGGGCAAGCCGTTCCCGGACGAGTGGAACGTGGACCTGCCCAACCAGTTCGAGGCGGCGGAACGGATCGCACGGCACCGGGGGTTGACCCGGGAGAACGTCGACTCCCTCGGCCTCGTCTCGCAGGAGCGGGCCGCCGTGGCCTGGGCCGAGGAGCGGTTCAAGCGCGAGACGTTCGCCGTGCAGGTGCCGACCACCGAGGACGAGCAGCGGGCGGGCCAGGGCATGTGGCGGCTCGTGGACCGGGACGAGGGGCTGCGCGACACGTCCATGGAGGCGCTGGCGAGGCTGAAGCCGGTCATGCCCACGGCCGTTCACACGGCGGGCAACTCGTCCCAGATCAGCGACGGGGCGGCGGCCATCATGTGGGCCTCGAAACGGATGGCGCGAGCGCTGAAGCTACGGCCCCGGGCGCGGATCGTGGCGCAGGCGCTGGTGGGCTCCGACCCGCACTTCCACCTGGACGGGCCGATCGACGCGACCAAGACGGTGCTGGGCAAGGCCGGGATGTCCCTGAAGGACATCGACCTGGTCGAGATCAACGAGGCCTTCGCATCCGTCGTGCTGAGCTGGACCCAGGTCTTCGAGCAGAGCCTGGAGAAGGTCAACGTCAACGGCGGTGGTATCGCACTCGGACACCCGGTGGGGGCCACCGGGGCCCGGCTCATCACGACGGCGCTGCATGAACTGGAGCGCGCGGACAAGGAGTTCGCGCTGGTGACCATGTGCGCCGGGGGCGGACTGGCCACCGGCACGATCATTCAGCGGTTGTAGTCGACGTCCAGTTGATGAAGGTGGTGAAGGCGGCGGGGTCGAGGGTGAGGATCGGTCCCGCCGGGGTCTTGGAGTCGCGGATGGCGACGGTGGTGGCGCCTTCGGCGATCTCGACGCAATCGCCGCCCTGGTCACCGCTGTAGCTCGACTTACGCCAGTTGCTCTCCATAGCGGTCCTCCATTACGCGCCGGATCAACTCCGCCGAGTCCTTGAGGGAGAGCGCGGCGGCTTGAAGATGATCGTAACGGAGTGAGCAGTCCCTGACGGTGTCCGGGTTGGCGGTCGGATGCCCACTGCCGTAACCCTCGGTGTAGACGATGGTCGGATCGCTGGGGAAGCGGTAGACGTTGAACGAGCCTTGGAGCCCCGCGTGCGCGCCCGCCGTGAACGGCAGCACCTGGATGTTGATCCGCGGGTTGTTCTCGAAGGAGACCAGGTGGGCGAGTTGGTCCCGCATGACCTCGTGGCTGCCGACCTGCTGGTGCAGCGCGGCCTCGCTGAGGATCATCCACAGGACCGGCGGCTCCTCCTTCTCGAAGATGCGCTGGCGGGCCAGTCGTACCGCGGTGCGGTCGTCGAGGTTGGTCTCGTCGAGGACGCCGAGAACTGCGCGGACGTAGCCCTCGGTCTGGAGGAGGCCGTGGATCATGTGGGTCTGGAAGGTGCAGATCTCCGTCGCCCGCGCCTCCAGCTCGGCCACCTGCTGGAACCAGGCCGGAAGTTGACTGCGCATCACCAGCGCGACCAGGCGGGACAGTAAACCGCCGGTGTCCAGGGCCGCGTCCGCGCGTTGGCTGAACTCGACCGTGGGGAGCTTGCGGGCGGTCTCGATCTGCCCCACGAGGGAGCCGGTGTAGTTGAGGACCTCGCCCAACTGGCGCTGAGTGAGGCCGGCGGCCTCGCGGTACCGGCGGAGTTCGAAGCCGTAGTAGTCGAGAGGCGAGGCTCCCGGATCCAGCACGTTGATGTTCGTCACGAACTGCCTCCACACACACTTGAACGCGTTGTGTTCGCCCCATGGCAAACGGTAGTAGCGCGAGGTCAGGCTCGTACCGTGAACGAATACATTCCCCCCGGGTACTCCATGAACATCACGGTCGGCGAGCACTCGGCGCGGCACATCCGCCGGATCGTCCGCTCGCTGCTCACCGACTGGGAGGTGCCCGAACTGTATGACTCGGTCGCGCTCGGCATGACCGAATTGGTGGCGAACGTCGTACGCCATGTCCCGGACCGGCGCTGCCGGTTGCTGGTGCTGCGGCAGGAGACGGGGGTCCGGGTGGAGGTGGCGGACGGGTGTGCCGAAGTCCCGTGCATGGACGGCGGGTTGCCGCTGGACTCGGAGGGCGGCCGGGGGCTCGTGCTGCTCAGTGAGGTGGCCGACAAGTGGGGGGTCGACCGGCGGAGCGGGGGTGGGAAGACGGTGTGGTTCGAGTGCGGCGAGCGGTCGCCGTGAGGAGGAAGGCGAGCAGGTCGGCGAGGGCGAGGGCGCCCTCGGGGTCGTCGGCTCGGCGGGCGATCCGGCGGAGGGGGCCGACCTGGTCGAGGGTGACGCCGGCGCGGGCGAGGACGTAGGTGAGGGTCAGGAAGGCGCTGCGGGCGTTGCCGTCGTCGAAGGGGTGGAAGAAGCAGACGTCGAGGTAGGCGCGGGCGGCACGGGCGGGGAGGGGGAGGTCGTCGGCCTCCGCTTCTCCGAGGCAGGCGTCGAGGCGGGCGGGGAGGTCCGCGCCGGTGCCGTAGCGCTCGCGGCCTGCCTTGGCGTAGGCGGGGTGGGTGCGGAAGGGGGCCTCGGGGACGTTTAGGACCAGGCGTTGCCAGGAGCTGAGGCGCGCGAAGGTGAGGGGGGTGCCGGAGGCGGTGTCGGCGGCGTCGGCGCGGGTGCGGTCGAGGGCGGCGAGGAGGGCGGCGGCGCGGCGGGGGTCGCGGGCGTGGTCGTGGGTGCGGATGTCGTGGGCGGGGCCGTCGCGGAGGGGGGCGCCGGTGGGGAGTTCGGGGGTGCGGGCCTGGTGCCAGGGGACTTCGGAGCGGAGGGTGAGCCAGGTGCGCAGGTGGTCGGGGGTGGGCTCGGTCATTCGTCGAGGTAGGAGTGGAGGCGGGAGGAGGTGTAGGTGTAGCGGGGCTTGTTGATCGTGCCCGGTGGTGCGAGGGCGGCGGCGAGGCGTTCGGACACCTCGGACACCTCGGTGGTCTCCGGTGCGCTCCAGCTCTTGAAGTCGCCGCCGATCGCCTCCCTGACGAGGTTCCAGGCGGTGTCCCGGTCCACGTTCCAGCGGGTGAGGAACCAGGTCAGGACGTGGGCGGCGTGCGCGTACCAGGCGTCTCCCGAGCCTGTGCGGTCGAGGGAGTGCAGGATCAGCTGCTGGGTGGCGCGCTCCCAGATCTCGACGCGGTCCTCGTCGGTCTCGGCGGTGTCGAGGGGGTAGCGGTCGAAGCACTCGGCGAGGAACTCCAGCCAGTCCCGCCACTCGCAGAGCGCTCTGGCGACCCGCTCCAGGGTTTCCTCGGGGGTGGAGATGGAGTGATTGGCGCAGCACCAGGCGCCGACGGGTCCGCCGCTGAGGTCACCCTCGTCGTGCGACCAGCGCCACCCGGAGCTCCACGCCCCGTACCGCTCGACGAGGGCCTCGGTGATTTCCCTCGTCCACGCCCAGCCCTCCGAGTGGGCCCAGCGGACTTGCTTGGTGTACTCGGCGGAGGCCTCGTCCGGGTGGGAGGTCTTCTTCCGCTCCGGCCGGATCGGAACGCGTGCGGCGGGCTCCAGACTCCGGATGACAGCGAGGGCCTCGGCGCTGTCGAAGGGGTGCGCGGCGGGGTCGAGCTCGGGCCAGGTGAGGTCGTAGGGGTCCGGTTCCAAGGAGGTCATCGGACGGATGTTCCCATGGGGTGGGGGTGCGCGCGCAACGGAAAAAGGACCGCACTGTGTGCGGTCCTTTCGCTGCTCGCCGGGAGCTGGTGGCTCGGCTCAGTACCAGCCGTTGGCCTGCCAGAAGTTCCAGGCGCCGCAGGGGCTGCCGTAGCGGTCCTTCATGTAGTCCACGCCCCACTCGATCTGGGTGGCGGCGTTGGTCTTCCAGTCGGAGCCGGCGGAGGACATCTTCGAGGCCGGGAGGGCCTGGACGAGACCGTAGGCGCCGGAGGAGGCGTTGGTGGCGTTCACGTCCCAACCGCTCTCGTGCTCGACGATCTTGGAGAAGCACTGGTACTGGGCCGAGTCGCCGATCATCTTCTTGGCGGTCGCCTGAGCGGAGGCCCCGGTCGTGGCGGCCTGTGCGGGCGCCGCGGCGAAAATCGCACCGGCGGCGGCAGCGGCCACGGCGGTACCGGCGAGAGCCTTCTTCGGAGTGGCGATGCTGCGGATGAAAGAAGCGGCGGACAAGGCGGTGACCTTTCGTCGGGGACGTGGCGGTCGCGGCGAGTCGGAACCACGCGATGCGCGGCGGTGACATGCGGCGGCGCCGAGGCCCGGGGGGGCTCGTCGGCGCCGTGCGACGTCATCCAGAGAAACAGGCCCGGCAGGCGTCCGCAATGACCGGTTTTGCTAGTTGTGGTCGTATGTGGGGTACATGCTTCTCGTGTGACGTGGCTCTCAATGTGCAGGTCAGGGCGGCTTTTGGCGTGGGCATGGCGTCCGATATGCACCACTAGGTCGGGTCGTAGGTGATGTGGGTCATGTGGGGTGCTTCACCGTGGACCTGACGGGCGGTTCGCAGGGGGCTACGGAGTGGTGTCCTTCACGGGGTCCTCGAATGTGATCGGGGCCTCGAAAGCGGCCCTGCGGGTGGCCCGGCGGAGGGACTTGAGGATCGCCGGGCCGAGGGTCAGGGTCAGGACGACCGTCGTGATGGCTCGGCCGAGGTCCCAGCCGAGGGAGGTGGCCAGGCAGTACGTGATGAAGCGGGCCAGGTTCTCCGGGGCGGGGGCGTGCGGGTCGAAGGCGATGTTCGAGGCGAGCTGGTCGATGAAGGGCCAGCCGGCGAGGTTGGTGGCGGTGCCGTAGGCGAAGGCGGCGAGGAATCCGTAGGCCGCGATCATCAGGCGTTCCCTGGTGCCACGGATGCTCTCCGGGCCGGGGAGGAGGCCCGCGCCCATCGTGAACCAGCCCATCGACAGCATCTGGAACGGCATCCAGGGGCCGACCCCGCCGGTGAGCAGGGCGGACGCGAACAGGCTGAGCGCGCCGAGGACGAATCCGAAGCCCGGACCGAGGACGCGACCGCTGAGCAGCATCAGGAAGAACATCGGCTCGATGCCCGCGGTGCCGCCGCCGAGCGGGCGCAGGGCGGCGCCGGTCGCCGCGAGCACGCCGAGCATGGCCACGGCCTTCGGGCCGAGGCCCGACTCCGAGATCGTCGCCGCGACGACGGCGATGAGGAGGACGAGGAGTCCCGCGAAGAGCCAGGGGGCGTCCTGGGCGTGCTCGGTCGCCTGAGAGGTGGGCGGCGAGAAGAAGGGCCAGGTCAGGGCGGCGAGGCCGATGGCGCTGACGAGGGTGAGGGTGAGGAGGGAACGGGGGCCCAGGCGGATGGGGCGGGCCGTGTCCTTGACTGCGGGACGGCTCATCGCAGGGCCTGCCTGACCTCGGTGACCGTGAGCCAGTGCTGGGGCGCCAGGATCTTGGTGACCTGGGGGGCGAAGGAGGGGGAGGAGACGACCACGTCCGCCGTCGGGCCGTCGGCGATGATCTCGCCCTCGGCCAGGAGGATCACCCGGTGGGCCAGCTCGGCGGCCAGTTCCACGTCATGGGTGGCCAGGACGATGGCGTGGCCTTCCGCCGCGAGGTCTCTCAGGACCGTGACCAGACGGGCCTTCGCCGCGTAGTCCAGGCCTCTGGTCGGTTCGTCGAGGAGGAGCAGGGGCGGGCGGGCCGTGAGGATGACGGCGAGCGCGAGGGCGAGGCGCTGGCCCTCGGAGAGGTCTCTCGGGTGGGTGTCGTCCTGGACACCGGGGAGCAGGTCGTGCACGAGGGCGCGGCAGGTGCCGGGTTCCGCTCCGGCGTCGGCGTCCGCGGCCGTGCATTCGGCGGCGACCGTGTCGGCGTAGAGGAGGTCCAGGGGTTGCTGGGGGACCAGGCCCACGTGGCGGATCAGGTCGCGGGGGCGGGTGCGGTGGGGGGTGACGCCGTCGACCTCCACGGTGCCGGAGGTGGGGGTGAGCAGGCCTACGAGGGTGTTGAGGAGGGTGGACTTTCCGGCGCCGTTGCGGCCCATGAGGGCGATGGTTTCGCCGGGGGTGATGGTGAGGGTCGCGTTGTGGAGGGCGCGGATGTGGTCTCGGGTGACGGTCAGGCGGTTCGTTTCGCCCAGTAGCTCGGAGGGTGCGGAGCGTCGGCGGGTGCGGGGTGTCTGTGCCTGGTCGCGCCCCGCGGCGGAGCCGCACGTAGACGCAGACCCGCGCCCCTGGGCGGCGCTGCTGTCCCGTGCGCTGAGTCGCTCCCTGAGATCTGCGGCTCGGCGCCGTGCGTCTCGGACCGTCAGTGGCAGAGGTGACCAGCCCGCCAGGCGGCCCAGGTCCACCACCGGTGGGGTGACCGGGGAGATGGCCATCATCTCGGACGGGGGGCCCAGTAGCGGGGTGGCGCCCGGGGCGCTGAGCAGGGCTACCTGGTCCGCGTACTGGATGACGCGCTCCAGGCGGTGCTCGGCCATCAGGACCGTCGTGCCCAGGTCGTGGACCAGGCGCTGGAGGACCGCCAGGACCTCCTCGGCCGCTGCGGGGTCCAGGGCGGACGTCGGCTCGTCGAGGATCAGGACGCTGGGGTGGGGGGTGAGGACCGAGCCGATGGCCACTCGTTGCTGTTGGCCGCCGGAGAGGGTGGCGATCGGGCGGTCGCGCAGGGGGGCCAGGCCCAGGAGGTCGAGGGTTTCCTCCACTCGGCGGCGCATGACGTCCGGTGCCAGGCCCAGGGACTCCATGCCGTACGCGAGTTCGTCCTCCACCGTGTCCGTCACGAAGTGGGACAGCGGGTCCTGGCCCACCGTGCCGACCACGTCGGCCAGTTCCCGGGGCTTGTGGGTCCGGGTGTCCCGGCCCGCCACCGTGACGCGGCCGCGCAGGGTGCCGCCCGTGAAGTGGGGGACCAGGCCGCTCACCGCGTTGAGGATCGTGGACTTGCCCACGCCGGACGGGCCGACCAGGAGGACGAGTTCGCCTTCCGGAACCTCGAAGTCGACGTTCTGGACGGTCGGTTCGGTGCGGCCGTCGTAGGTGACCGAGACGTTCTCGAAGCGGATCACGACGGGTCCTTCGGGGTCGGGCTTGTGGGGCTCTTCGGGGTCTTCGGGCTTGTCGGGTTCTTCGGGCTTTTCGGGGTGGGGGCGAGGACGCTGGGGAGCAGGCCCAGCAGGATCGCCGCGGCCGGCCAGAGGGGGAGGGCCGGGGCCGTCAGGGGGATCACGCCCGGTTCCAGCGCCGCCGGGACCTGGGCCGCGGCCACGAACATCAGCGCCGCGACCGCCACACCGGAGGCCGTGACCAGCCACGCCTTCGCGTCCCAGGGGTCCGGACGGTAGCGCGTGCGGGCGGCTCGGCGGCCACCCAGGCGCAGGCCCACGAGGGCGGTGGCGAGACCGGCGAGGAGGACGGGCAGGCCATAGGCGCCGCCTTCCGCCGTGAGGACTCCGTACGTTCCGGCGCAGACGCCGAGCAGGCCGCCGACGGTGAGCGCGGCGGTGGTACGGCGTACGGCGGGCGGGACGTCGGCGGTACGGCCGTAGCCGCGGGCGTCCATGGCGGCGGCGAGGGCGACGGAGCGTTCGAGGGCGCCTTCCAGTACGGGGAGGGCGACTTGGAGGAGGCCGCGGATGCCGTTGTCCGGGCGGCCTCGGAGGCGGCGGGCGGAGCGCAGGCGTTGGACGTCCGCGATGAGGTTCGGGGCGAAGGTGAGGGCGACGACCACCGCGACGCCCATCTCGTACAGGGCGCCCGGGAGGCATTTGAGGAGGCGGGTGGGGTTGGCGAGGGCGTTCGCGGCGCCTACGCAGATGAGCAGCGTGGCGAGTCTGAGGGCGTCGTAGAACGCGAAGACGAGGCCTTCCGCGTGCACCCTTCCGCCGAGGCGGATGCCCTGGGCCCAGGAGGGGAGGGGGATCTCGGGGAGGGTGACGAGGGTGTGCGTGCCGGGGATGGGGGAGCCGAGGAAGGTCGTGAAGGCGAGGCGGATGAGGAGTACGGCGAGGGCGAGCTTGAGGAAGGCGGAGTAGGAGCGGGACCAGGGGGTGTTCTGGCGGCAGGTCGCCACGACGTACGCGGACGTCGCTATGAGGAGGGTGAGGAGGAGGGGGTTGGTGGTGCGGGTCGCGGCGGTGCCGAGGGCCAGGGCCCAGAGCCACCAGGCGCCGGGGTGCAGTTGTGCGCGGCGCGGGGGCTGGACCGGGATGGGTTCCGCTTGCCCGCGCCGGCGGGGTGCCGCCTTCGTTGGTTGCGGGGGCCGCCCCAGCGGCACGACTGCCCGCAGGCCGCGCGAGCTACGCATTCCGGCGTCGGCGTGCTTGCCAGACTGCCGCCGCTCCCAGTACCGCTACTCCCGCCGCCCCTGCCCACAGGCCCACGGACGGGTTGTCGTCGTCGTTCGTGTTCTTGTTGGCCGGCTTGGTGATCTCGTCGCCGCAGCCCGCGCTCGGGTAGCCGCCGATCGCGCACAGGAGGGCGTTGGAGTCGTAGCGCAGGGGCTTGGCCACCTTCGCCAGGGCCTCGGCCGTCGTGGCGTCCTCGGGCACGCTGACGCAGGCCGTGCGCTGCTGGGGCGGGGTTTCCGAGGACGGGGCGTCCGACTTCGTGCCGAAGTCGATGACCAGGGCCACTCGCTTGTTGCCCTTCTGCTCCGGCGTCCTCGCGCAGATCGTGCCGAAGGTCGCCGTGCCGCGCGGCTGGGCCGCCTCCGACGAGTCCTCGCTCACGGTGAAGCGGAAGCCCTGGACGTCGCCGTCCGAGGGGACGCTCGTGGAGGGGCCCTGGGTGGCGTAGATCCACGACGAGCCCTGCCGGTCCCAGAAGGACCAGTACCGGTAGGTCGCCGCCTGCGCCGGGGGCGCCGCGCACAGTGCCAGGGCCGCGAGCAGGAGTGCGGCGCAGACCCGCCGTATCACAGCTGCTGCCCCTTGTTGCGGCCGCTGATCAGGAAGCCGACGCCGATGCCCGCGACCAGGCCGACGCCGATGATCCACCAGACGCTGACGCCACCGTCCTCGTCCTTCTCCTGGTCCTTGTCGGCGGCGGCCGTCGTCCGGGTCTGCGGCTCCGGGCCGGTCTCGTTCAGCAGCTTCACCAGGTCCGTGCCGCCGAAGTCACGCGGGTCGGCGCCCGCCGCGTCCGCCGCGAGGATCAGCTGGGCGTAGGCGGCCGGGCCGTTCTGCTTCGCCCAGTCCGCGGAGTTCTTCTCCAGCCAGGTCAGCGGCTGCTGCGCCGCCTTCGGGCCGCCCGTGACGGCCAGCGCGACGACCGCGTCGGCCGTGTTGCCGTAGTCGGGCTGGTCCTCGGCGCCGGCGAGGGCGGACATGAGGTGGCCGTCCTTCTTCATGGTCTCGGCGAGGTAGGACGCGCCGTTGGCGGCGGACTGGTCCGGGTCGGGCTTGGCGGTGTCGGCGCAGGAGAGGTCCGTGTCGGCGGCGGCCTTCACCGACGCCATGCTCATGCCCTTCATACCGAGCACGGCCGCGGCGGTCGCGTCCGCGTTGGCGGCCAGCTTGCCCTTCTTGTCGGGCTGGTAGGCGAAGGCGCCGTCCTCGGAGCAGGGGAGGGCGAGGTCGCGCAGGGCGTCGTAGGGGGACTTGCCGCCGACCACCACGGTGTCGGGGTCCTGGCCGACGGCGTTGAGCGCGCCGATGACGACCGAGGTGGAGTTGGCGTCGCTCGGGCCGCCGGGCATGTAGCCCCAGCCGCCGTCCTTGTTCTGCACGCTCTTCAGCCACTTGACGGCCTTGAGGGCGTCGTCCATGTGGTCGCCGTCGCCGGCCAGCGACAGGGCCTGGGCCGCGGCGGCCGTGCTGTTGCTGTCGACCATGACCTTGGCGTCGCAGGCCTTGGCGGGCTCGGCGCGGAAGGCCGCGAAGGCGCCGTTCGCGCACTGCTGGCCGAGCAGCCAGTCGACGGCCTTGTCGGCGGGCACGACGTCCGACTTGCTCTGGGCGATCAGCGCGAGGGACTGACGCCAGACGCCGTCGTACGTCGGGTCGTGGTCGCCGTAGAGGCCGGAGGGGATCGCCACGGACGGCGAGGGGGACGGAGACGCGGCCACGGCGGGCGTGGCCAGGCCGATCACGGCGGTGGCGGCAAGGACCGCGGCGCTGCGGCGGACGTTCATGATCGGCGGGTGCCTCTCCCTGAAGGGAGCCGGGCAGCACGGGACGACCCCGGGCGGCTCGGCTCCGTAGACCTCGACGGTGCCGTACGCCGACGGCTGCCGGCGCGCGTGAGCCGTTCACTTGCCGTGCGGGGCAGTCCGGCTCGCGGCTTGTTCGGCCGCTTACGGTTGCGGGTCAGCGCCGGATTTGCACCGGCTTCCCCCCGTACGGGTGTGATGACGACGCCGCCACTCTACCGGCCCGTAGCGGAAGGGCTGAGGGGAGGCTGTGGGCGCGGGTGGCTTCGGCCCACGACGATCTTGGGGAGGCCGGCCCGGCTGATCGGCTCGGGGCGGGCGTCGGATGTGCACGAGCTGGGCGAGGGGTGGGTGCTGCGCCGGGACCGGGAGGGGTACGAGGACGGGGTGGCGGAGGCCGCCCTGATGGAACGGCTGCACGGGCCGACGATGCTGGAGGCCTTCGGGGTGGGCCGGATCGGTCCGAGGGAGGCCGGGGAGACATTGACCCGCCTGCTACGGCAGTTGCACGCCGTCCCCGGGCGCGTGATCCACCTGGACCTCCACGCCGACAACGTCATGTTCACCCCGCGCGGCCCCTACGTCATCGACTGGACGAACGCCGAGGAAGGCGACCCGGGCCTGGACTGGGGCATGTCCCGCGTTGGGCGCGGGGGCATGGGTCAGGCGTGGGGGGGTCGGTCCGGCGAAGGCCAGGTGCAGGGTGCGGGAGAAGAGGAGCCAGGAGCCGTCGGGTTGCCTGCGGAACCTGTCCTCGTAGGGGCCCACCTGCACCGGCGGGCCCGGCGGGACCAGGCCGCCCGCGTAGCCGTCGACCCGGTACGTCGTGAAGTACGAGGTCGCCTTCGCCGTGTCCGGAGTCGTCACCGTGACGAGGATGTTGGACATCAGGCGGCGCGAGAGACGGTCGGCGGGGCGGGCGCCGAAGTACTCCCGCAGTGCCTCGCGGCCCTTGATGAGGCGGTCGCCCGCGGGCCACTGCCAGAAGCCGTCCTCGGTGAACAGCTCGGCCACGGAGGACGGTTCGCCGAGATCGAGGCGGTGGACGAAGTCGATGACGAGACGCTCGCAGGCGCGCTCGGCGACGGGGTGGGGTTCGAGGTCGGGAGAGGTTTCCATGATCCCCGACCGTACTCACACCGCCACGTACGTCACCGGATCGCTCCCCGGCACCGCCTCCGCCCTGCCCAGCTTCACCAGGCGGCGCAGGTGGGACTCGGCCTCGGAGACCGCGATGTTCCGCGAGCCGTAGGGGATTTGGGGCCAGGGGCGGTTCCACTCCATCCGCTCGGCCAGTTGCCAGGGGGTGAGGGGGGTGGAGAGGAGGGTGAGGAGGCCGGTCAGGCGGTTCTCGTGGTGGGTCAGCAAGTCGGCCACGCGCGCCGGGGCGTTCGTGAACGCGTGCTGGTGGGCCGGGAGGATCTCGGCGGGGGACAGCCGGGCCACTCGTTCCAGGGAGTCCAGGTAGTCGCCCAGGGGGTCGGTGACCGTGGCGTCGTCGGGGTCCTCGTACAGGCCGATGTGGGGGGTGATCTCCGGGAGCACGTGGTCGCCGGAGAACAGGCGGCCGTTGCCCTCCAGTCCCGCCGGGTGGGTCTCCTCCAGGTGCAGGCAGACGTGGCCCGGGGTGTGGCCCGGCGTCCAGATCGCGCGCAGGCGGCGGCCGGGGAGGGGGAGCGGTTCGCCGGGGACGATCTCCCGGTCCGGCAGGGCCGGGGTCAGGCCGGGGAGGGTGCGGCGGCGGGCGGTGCGCAGGGGTGCCACGTGGTCCTCGGGGGCGCCGGCCGCCGTCAGCTTCGCCGCCATGTACGTGAACCAGCGCTCCGGTTCGGCCGACCGTGTGCGGCGCACGATCGCCGCGTCCGCCTCGTGCATCGCGATCCAGGCGCCGGAGGACTCGCGGACCTTGCCGGACAGGCCGTGGTGGTCGGGGTGGTGGTGGGTCACGACCACGCCGTGGATCTCGGAGGGCGCGGTGCCGCAGCCTCGTAGGCCCTCCGACAGGGTGTCCCAGGACTCGGGGTCGTCCCAGCCCGTGTCGATCAGCACCGGGCCCCGGTCGGTGTCGACGACGTACACCAGGGTGTGGCCGAGGGGGTTGTCCGGGATGGGCACCTTCAGGGACCGGACGCCGCCGCCATGGTCGTACACCTGCGTCATGGGCTCCCCCAATCACCGCACCCGCCACCGGCCTCGGCCACTATAACTAGAACGAGTTCCGATGGGAGCCCGAGTCATCGATCCGGGGTCGTCGGGCCGGGGCGCCGGTCCGTGGTGCCGTGCTCGACGGCAGGTGCGATCGCGGGCGCGAATGGTGTGCGTGCCGTGGACTCCCCAGGGTGGAACTGGTATCAGTTCCGTGTATCTGATGGTTCGTCAGAGTTGCGCTCCGGGGAGGCAGTCGGCCATGACCGAGCTCGTGGAACACGGACAGCTGATCATCGGCGGGGAGTTGACCGACCCCCTCGGCAAGGACGTCATCGAAGTGATCTCGCCGCACACGGAGGAGGTCATCGGGCGGGTGCCGCACGCGTCCAACGGGGATGTCGACCGGGCCGTCGCCGTCGCGCGGAAGGCCTTCGACGAGGGTCCCTGGCCCCGGACCTCCCTCGATGAGCGGATCGCCGTCGTCTCCCGGATCAAGGACGCCATCGCCGTGCGGCACGAGGAGATCGCCCGGGTCATCTCCTCCGAGAACGGCTCGCCCTACTCCTGGAGCGTCCTCGCCCAGGCCCTCGGCGCGATGATGGTGTGGGACTCGGCGATCACCGTCGCGCGGAACTTCACCTACGAGGAACAGCGGGACGGCGTGCTCGGGAAGATCCTCGTCCGGCGCGAGCCCGTCGGGGTCGTGGCGGCCGTGGTCCCCTGGAACGTGCCGCAGTTCGTCGCCGCCGCCAAGCTCGCGCCCGCGCTGCTCACCGGCTGCACGGTCATCCTCAAGCCCTCGCCCGAGTCGCCCCTCGACGCCTATCTCCTCGCGGACATAGCGCGCGAGGCCGGTCTTCCCGAAGGCGTGCTGTCCATCCTGCCCGCCGACCGGGAGGTCAGCGAGTACCTCGTCGGGCATCCCGGCGTCGACAAGGTCTCCTTCACGGGGTCCGTCGCCGCGGGCAAGCGGGTCATGGAGGTCGCCGCCCGCCATCTCACCCGCGTGACGCTCGAGTTGGGCGGCAAGTCGGCGGCCGTCGTCCTGCCCGACGCCGATGTCGACGCGGCCGTCGCGGGCATCGTCCCCGCGGCCTGGATGAACAACGGACAGGCCTGCGTGGCCCAGACCCGCATCCTCCTGCCCCGCTCCCGCTACGACGAGTTCGCCGAGGCCCTCGCCGCCGCCGCGAACGCCCTCGTCGTCGGCGACCCGCTGGACCCGGCGACCCAGGTCGGCCCCCTCGTCGCGCGCCGCCAGCAGCAGCGCAACCTCGACTACATCCGCATCGGCCAGGAGGAGGGCGCCAAGATCCTCGCCGGCGGCGGGCGTCCGCACGGCATCGACCGGGGGTGGTACGTCGAGCCGACCCTCTTCGGCGACGTCGACAACTCCATGCGCATCGCGCGCGAGGAGATCTTCGGGCCGGTCATCTGCCTGCTGCCCTACGGCGACGAGGCCGAGGCCGTGAAGATCGCCAACGACTCGGACTACGGGCTCAGCGGCAGCGTCTGGACCGCCGACGTCGAGCGCGGGATCGAGGTCGCCCGGCATGTCCGTACCGGCACCTACTCCGTCAACACCTTCAGCCTCGACATGCTCGGCCCCTTCGGCGGCTACAAGAACTCCGGTCTGGGGCGGGAGTTCGGGCCCGAGGGGTACGGGGAGTACCTCGAGCACAAGATGATCCATCTTCCGGCCGGCTGGGAGGCGTAGGGAGGATGGGAGACCGCTGGCACGTCGAGGTCGACCGGTCGGTGTGCATCGGCTCGGCCCAGTGCGTCCACCGCGCCCCCGACGGCTTCCGCCTCGACACCGCCCGCCAGTCCCACCCGGTCGACGCCGACATGGACGCGGGCGAGGGTGTGCTCGCGGCGGCGGAGAACTGCCCCGTGGAGGCGATCTCGATCACGCTGCTGGGGAGCGGGGAGCCCGTGTTCCCGCCCGAGGAATAGGCGCGGAATGGGGGTGTATGCCCCTTTTCATCCACGTACGGGCGTTCTATTATGGGAGGTGGCCTACGGGACGAGCAGTCAGCACCGACTCCCAACCGGAGTAGCCGACTCAGGCGAGACCCCAGATGGGTGTGGGATCCGCCGGAGCCGACGTCGACGGTCGGAATCGGAGTCCGTCTCGTAGGTCCTTCATGTGTCCTTGAGTGCCCTGAGTGCCCTGAGTGCCCTGAGTGCCCTGAGTGCCTTGCGTGCCCTGGGGTGCCTCAGGTGTCCTTGGGTGCCGTGAGGTCGATCAGGCGGCAGACCGTCTCGATGTCGATCTTCACCTGGGCGATCGAGGCCCGGCCGGACAGCCAGGTGATCAGCGCCGAGTGCCAGGTGTGCTCGATGACCCGCACCGCGGACAACTGCTCCGGCGTCGGGTTCTCCTGGCCCATCGCGTCCAGGATGATCACGGTCGTCTGCCGGGACACCTGGTCCACCTCGGGAGACACGCTGCGGTCCGCGAAGGTCAGCGCCCGGACCATGGCGTCGGCCAGATGCGGCTCGCGCTGGAGGGCGCGGAAGGCGCGCATCAGCGTCTCGGCGACCCGCTCCGCGGCCGTGTCGCCCGCGGGCGGCTTCTTCCGCAGGGTCCCGTGCATGTGCTCCAACTGGTCCTGCATCGTGGCGACCAGCAGATGGATCTTGGACGGGAAGTAGCGGTACAGGGTGCCGAGGGCCACCTGGGAGGACTCGGCGACCTCCCGCATCTGTACGGCGTCGAAACCGCCCCGGCTGGCGAGCTGCGCGCTGGCGTGCAGGATGCGACGGCGACGGGCCTCCTGGCGCTCGGTGAGCGGCGGCGAGGCGGGGCTTGCGCTACTGGCTTCCGCGGGCATGGATCCCGTTCCGTGACAGTCGGTGAGGAGAGGTGATCGGACAGAGCATGCCAGCTCGCCGGCCGTGGCGTGAATCACCTGATCCACCGCTCACAGGGGCGCTACCTGCCGGTAGATTCGGAGCCTCTTGAACGATCAAGTCTGTAACTTGTTCTAGATTAGCGTCCCGGCGTAATCTCGCGGGACAGTGCAGGCAGAAGGGGGCCCCGGAGTGACCGCTGAGGCCAGTCGGACGGGTTCCCCCACGGAGCCCGCCGCGGACGGCGGGCGACCGCTCGACATCGCGCTCCTCACCTACAAAGGGAACCCGTTCTGCGGCGGCCAGGGCGTCTACGTCCGGCACCTCTCCCGCGAACTGGCCCGCCTCGGCCACCGCGTCGAGGTCATCGGCGCCCAGCCGTACCCGGTGCTCGACGAGGGCGTCACGCTGACCGAGCTGCCCAGCCTCGACCTGTACCGCCAGCCCGACCCCTTTCGCACGCCCGGGCGCGGCGAGTACCGCGACTGGATCGACGCGCTGGAAGTGGGCACCATGTGGACCGGCGGCTTTCCCGAGCCGCTGACCTTCTCCCTGCGCGCCCGCCGCCATCTGCGGGCCAGGCGCGGGCAGTTCGACGTCGTCCACGACAACCAGACGCTCGGCTACGGCCTGCTGGGCGACGTGGGCGCGCCCCTGGTCACCACCATCCACCACCCCATCACCGTGGACCGGCAGTTGGAGCTGGACGCGGCCGAGGGCTGGCAGCGGCGGTACTCGGTGCGCCGCTGGTACGCCTTCACCCGGATGCAGAAGCGGGTCGCGCGCCGGCTCCCGTCCGTCCTCACCGTCTCCGGCACCTCCCGCGCCGAGATCGTCGAGCACCTCGGCGTGCGCGAGGAGCGGGTCCACGTCGTGCACATCGGCGCCGACACCGACCTGTTCAAGCCGGATCCGTCCGTGCCGGTCGTACCGGGACGGATCGTCACGACCTCCAGCGCCGACGTCCCCCTCAAGGGCCTCGTCTTCCTCGTCGAGGCGCTCGCGAAGGTGCGCACCGAGCACCTGGACGCCCATCTCGTCGTCGTCGGCAAGAAACCCGGCGAGGGCCCGGTCGCGAGCGCGATCGAGCGGTACGGCCTCGAAGGCGCCGTCGAGTTCGTCAAGGGCATCTCCGACGCGGAACTGGTCGACCTGGTCCGCTCGGCGCAGGTCGCCTGTGTGCCGTCCCTGTACGAGGGGTTCTCCCTCCCGGCGGCCGAGGCCATGGCGACCGGCACGCCCCTGCTCGCCACGACGGGCGGCGCGATTCCCGAGGTCGCCGGCCGGGACGGGGAGACCTGTCTGGCCGTGCCCCCGGGGGATCCGGGGGCACTGGCGGCCGGTCTGAGCCGACTTCTGGGTGACGCCGGGCTGAGAGCACGGCTGGGGCACGCCGGACGTGAGCGGGTACTGGCCAAGTTCACCTGGGCCCGGGCGGCAGAGGGCACGGTGGCCCACTACCGACAGGCCCTGACCGGCACCGCGCCCTCCCTCGCCGCCGCACCCCTCACCGTGAACGACGCCCATCTCAACCCCGAAAGCAGGGCCACGTGCTGACCGTCGACTTCTCCCGGTTCCCGCTCGCCCCGGGCGACCGTGTGCTGGATCTCGGCTGCGGTGCCGGCCGGCACGCCTTCGAGTGCTACCGGCGCGGCGCCCAGGTCGTCGCGCTGGACCAGAACGCCGAGGAGATCCGCGAGGTCGCGAAGTGGTTCGCGGCGATGAAGGAGGCGGGCGAGGCGCCGGAGGGGGCCACCGCGACCGCGATGGAGGGCGACGCCCTGGCGCTGCCCTTCCCCGACGAGTCCTTCGACGTCGTCATCATCTCCGAGGTCATGGAGCACATCCCGGACGACAAGGGCGTCCTCGCCGAGATGGTCCGGGTCCTCAGGCCCGGTGGCCGGATCGCCATCACCGTCCCGCGCTACGGCCCCGAGAAGGTCTGCTGGGCGCTGTCCGACGCCTACCACGAGGTCGAGGGCGGCCACATCCGCATCTACAAGGCGGACGAACTGCTCGCGAAGATACGCGAGGCGGGCCTCAAGCCGTACGGCACCCATCACGCGCACGCGCTGCACGCGCCGTACTGGTGGCTGAAGTGCGCGTTCGGCGTCGACAACGACAAGGCGCTGCCGGTGCGGGCGTACCACAAGCTGCTGGTCTGGGACATCATGAAGAAGCCGCTGGCGACGCGG
The DNA here is from genome assembly GCF_056436565.1 of Streptomyces sp. NPDC043726. Classification (NCBI taxonomy): domain Bacteria; kingdom Bacillati; phylum Actinomycetota; class Actinomycetes; order Kitasatosporales; family Streptomycetaceae; genus Streptomyces; species Streptomyces sp. NPDC043726. The sequence goes on along the minus strand of NZ_JBWKCI010000010.1, from coordinate 152,236 downwards.
GTCGCCGAGCAGGCCCTGAACCCGCTGATCGGCAAGAGCTTCGTGGCGTACGCGACCAAGCCCCACCTCCCCCAGGTGGCCGGCTCGTGACCACGCCCCGGACAGAACACCTCGTCCTGCCCGGGGTCCTCACCGCCGAGCAGGCCGCCGCGACCGTCGCCGGACTGCTCGCCGTACAGCGGGAGGACGGCGCCATCCCGTGGTTCCGGGGCCACCACCTGGACCCCTGGGACCACGTCGAGGCCGCGATGGGCCTGGACGCGGCGGGTGAGCACGACGCGGCCGAGCGGGCGTACGAGTGGCTCGCCCGGCACCAGAACGAGGACGGTTCCTGGTACGCCGCGTACCAGGACGGAGCGTTCGACGAGGTCACCGACCGCGGCCGGGAGACCAACTTCGTCGCCTACATAGCCGTGGGTGTGTGGCACCACTACCTCTCCACGGGCGACGACACGTTCCTGGACCGCATGTGGCCGAGCGTGTACGCGGCGACGGAGTTCGTGCTGCGGCTGCAGCAGCCGGGCGGACAGATCGGGTGGCGGCGGGACGACGACGGCACTCCTACGACGGACGCGCTGCTGACCGGGTCCTCGTCGATCCACCACGCGCTGCGCTGCGCGCTCGCCATCGCCGAGCAGCGCGAAGAGCCCCAGCCCGACTGGGAGTTGGCGGTGGGAGCCCTGCGGCACGCGATCCGCCGGCACCCCGAGCGGTTCCTGGACAAGGACCGCTACTCGATGGACTGGTACTACCCGGTGCTGGGTGGCGCGCTGACCGGCACGGAGGCCAAGGCCCGCATCGAGGAGTCCTGGGAGCGGTTCGTCGTGCCCGGCCTCGGTGTGCGGTGCGTGGTCCCCAACCCCTGGGTGACGGGCGGGGAATCGGCCGAACTCGCCCTGGCCCTGTGGGCGATGGGCGAGTCCGACCGGGCGCTGGACATCCTGCAGTCGATCCAGCATCTGCGCGATGACGAGACGGGCCTGTACTGGACGGGTTACGTCTTCGACGAGGGCGCGATCTGGCCGAGGGAACTGACCACGTGGACGGCGGGGTCGCTGCTGCTCGCGGTGGCCGCGCTGGGGGGACACGAGGCCACCTGCCAGGTGTTCGGCGGCGAGCAGCTGCCTACCGGCCTGGACCCCGACTGCTGCGGCTGAACCTCAGTGGCGGTGGACGCGGTTCGCGATGGCGTGTCCGACGAACAGGTAGACCACCGCCGCGAGACCGTACCCCGCCACGACCCTGGCCCACTGCTCGTCGAACGTGAACAGGTCGTGGGACCAGCCGGCCAGCCAGCGGGCGACGTCGTGCACGAACTGCACGAAGTCGTTGCCGGGGTTGGCGTCCAGCAGGTACATCAGGATCCACAGGCCGAGGATGAAGGCCATGACATCGGCGACGATCGCTATGACCGTGCCGGCCTGATTGGCACCGTTGCGATATCGAGGGGACATGACCCACGGGTTGCCCCTCAAACGCGTCCGAAACCCGCCCAGGAGTCGAAGCCTAGGAGTTCAACTCGGCGAGCACGCGCAGGGACTCCGGGTCGGGGGCGAGGGCCAGCAGGTCGGTGACCGGGCCCTTGCGCCACAACTCCAGGCGCTCGGCGATGCGTTCGCGGGGGCCGACGAGGGAGATCTCGTCGGCGAAGGCGTCGGGGACGGCCAGGACGGCTTCCTCGCGGTGGCCTTCGAGGAACAGCCGCTGGATTCTGCGGGCCTCCTCCTCGTACCCCATGCGGGCCATGAGGTCCGCGTGGAAGTTGCGGCGCGCGTGGCCCATCCCGCCGATGTAGAAGCCGAGCATCGCCTTCACGGGGAGCAGGCCTTCGGTGACGTCGTCGCAGACCTTCACCCGGGCCATGGGGGCGATGCGGAAGCCGTCCGGGAGTTCGGCGGGGAGCGCATAGGCCTGGGGGCGGGTCGGCGACCAGTACAGGGGGAGCCAGCCGTCGGCTATGCGGGTCGTCTGGGCCACGTTCTTCGGGCCCTCGGCGCCCAGGAGGACGGGGAGGCCGGGGCGCAGGGGGTGCGTGATGGGTTTGAGGGGCTTGCCCAGGCCGGTGGCGTCCGCGTGCCGGTAGGGGAGGGGGTGATAGCGGCCGTCCAGTTCCACGGGGGCCTCGCGCCTGAGGACCTGCCGTACGACATCGACGTACTCCCTCGTCGCCGTCAGCGGCGACTTCGGGAACGGGCGGCCGTACCAGCCCTCCACCACCTGCGGGCCGGACAGGCCGAGGCCGAGCATCATGCGGCCGCCGGAGAGGTGGTCGAGGGTGAGGGCGTGCATGGCGGTGGTGGTGGGGGAGCGGGCGGCCATCTGGGCAATCGCCGTACCCAGCTTGATGGTTGTGGTCCGCGCGGCGATCCAGGTGAGGGGGGTGAAGGCGTCCGAGCCCCAGCTCTCCGCCGTCCAGACCGAGTCGTATCCCAGACGTTCGGCCTCCCGCGCCAGCGGGACGTGGGCCGGGGAGGGGCCGCGGCCCCAGTAGCCGAGCGCCAGACCTAGCCGCATACCTGCCTCCTGACGGTGCGTCAGCCGAGGGTGGCGACTGTACGACAACGGCCCCTCACCGGGAAGGGTGAGGGGCCGTCGTACGGCTGTTGCCGATTGATCAGCCGCGCTGGATGCCGCTGGTGTCCTGGAGGACGCCTCGACGGCCGTCCTGCGTCTGCGCGATCAGGGACGGGCCGCGCTGCTCCACCGCCAGGTACCAGGTGCCGGGGGCCAGTTCGGCGATCGGCGTGGGCGAACCGTCCTCCGCGAACAGCGGGCGGGCCACCGGAACGGCGAACCAGAACGGGGAGAAGTCCCCGGCCGGCTGCGGCGCGGGCGGCTGACCCTGCTGCGGGCCCGGGCCGCCGAAGGGCTGCCCCGCCTGCGGCTGGCCGGGCTGCGGCTGACCGCCGAACGGCTGGCCCGGCTGCGGCTGCGGCTGCTGGGCGCCGGGGTAGCCGTAACCACCCTGCGGCTGACCGCCGTAGGGCTGCGGGGTGGCGGGACGGGGGGCCGGGATCAGGGCGCCCTGGAGGGCGGGGACGAGCGGGCCCGCGACCGCGCCGGCGGCCAGCAGGAGGGCGGCGATCAGGCCGAGGATCAGGCCGGCTCCGGCGCCCACGTCGGCGGCGCCGAAGGTGTCGCTGAACGCGCCCAGCGGGTCGAAGATCGTCCAGAGCGCGGTCCACGCCGAGAAGATCGTGAGCGCGACGCCCAGCGGGCCGAGGTCGAGTCCGCCGACCTTGCGCGGCTGCGGCAGCGCACGGGCGACAACGATCAGGACCGCACCGATGATGCCGCCGACATACATGCTCATCACCAGGCCGAGGTTGTCCCAGGCGTTGGGGATGTCATCGCCGTCGCCGTCGAACGTGGCGAGGAACGACGCGACGAAGAGCAACACCGCTGCTCCGATCACCACGCCGTCGCCTCGAGTGAGGGAGCGGATATTCACTTCAGGTCCTTCGTAGGTCGTCTCGTCGTCGGTAGAGGCGTCGCTGTCACCATGTCGCCGTCAGGCCCCGGTGTGAAGCGCGGGGGTGGCCCCTCATCGTAAGGACGACCTTATCGTCCACACGATCAGGCTGTCCGCCGGGATCAGCGCGCTGATCACTACCCGCGCAGGAAACTCACGATTCCGCCAGAGATCCCTTGCGCCGCCTTCTGTCGCCAGGCACCGCTGGTCAGCTGTGCCGCGTCCTTGCTATCGCGCATGTTGCCGCACTCGATGAACACCTTGGGAACCGTTGACAGATTGAGACCGCCCAGGTCCTCACGCGTGACGAGACCGGAGCCGTCGCCCACGTAGTTGGAGGGCGCGCTGCCGGTGGCGCGGACGAAGTTGCCCGCGATGCGCTCGCCGAGGTCGCGGGAGGGGGCGACGATCGGACGGGTGTCGGCGGCCCCGGAGTTCACCGAGCCGGGGAGGATGACGTGGAAGCCGCGGTTGCCGGTTCCGGCGCCGTCCGCGTGGATCGACACCACCGCGTCGGCCTCGGCCTTGTTGCCGATGCGCGCCCGCTCGTCGATGCACGGGCCGTACTTCCGGTCCCCGTCCTGCGTCAGCTTCACCGTGGCGCCCTGCTGTTCCAGCAGCGTGCGCAGCCGGTGGGCGACGTCGAGAGTGAACTCGGCCTCGGTGTAGCCGGAGTTGGTGGCCGTGCCGGTGGTGTCGCACTCCTTGTACCCGCTGCCGATGTCCACCTTGCGGTTGATCTCGGCGGTGTGCTGGAAGTTGCTCGGGTTGTGGCCGGGGTCGATGACGACGACCTTGCCCTCGAGGGTGGCGGCCGTGGAGTCCGCGGTGGGGCTCGGGCTCGGGCTCGGCTTCTCGTCGTCCGCGGGCGAGTCGGTGACGGAGGCCGTCGGCGTCGCCGCCGCGGTACGGTCCGCGCCGCCGCCTCCGTCGCCCGCGGGGCCCACCGCCTCGTACACCACCCATCCGAGCAGCGCGCCGGGGACGAGCGCGGCGAGCGCGACCGTCAGGGGGCTTCGGCGGGGGCGGCGGGGCTGGGGATCGAATTCAGGGCCTGCGTACGACACGTCTGCGACTCTAACCGTGCCCTCAGATCCCCGCCCCCACTCGCCGCAGCACCCGCAGCGAGTCGGTCGCCGAGACCTCGGTGAAGGCGCCGGAGGCCAGGGCCCTGAGATAGACGCGGTACGGGGCCTGGCCGGTGAACTCGTCCACCGGGTCCGGGAAGACGTCGTGGATCACCAGGAGGCCGCCCTCGGCCACATGGGGGGCCCAGCCCTCGTAGTCGGCCGTGGCGTGCTCGTCGGTGTGGCCGCCGTCGATGAAGACCAGGCCGAGGGGGGTGCCCCAGACCTTCGCCACCTGCGGGGAACGGCCGACCAGGGCGATCACGTGGTCCTCCAGGCCCGCCTTGTGCAGGGTGCGGCGGAAGGTCGGCAGCGTGTCCATCAGGCCGATCTCGGGGTCGACCGTCTCGGGGTCGTGGTAGTCCCAGCCGGGCTGCTGCTCCTCGCTGCCGCGGTGGTGGTCGACCGTGAGGGCCGTCACTCCGGCGGCGCGGGCCGCGTCGGCGAGGAGGATCGTGGAGCGTCCGCAGTACGTGCCGACCTCCAGGAGCGGCAGGCCCAGCGCGCCCGCCTCCCGGGCCGCCGCGTACAGGGCCAGGCCCTCGCCCGCGGGCATGAACCCCTTCGCCGCCTCGAACGCGGCCAGGATCTCGGGCTTGGGCTCCGGGGGCATGAGGCACCTGGCCTTTCGGTCGTACGACGGTCTTGGTGGTCTTGGTGGTCTTGGTGGTTCCGGCGATCGGCGATCTCGGTGGTCTCGGCGCCCCATGCTGCCGTACCCCCCGGTGGGGGAGCTACCGGGGGGTACGGCGGGGTGGATCAAGACGTGGCTCGGGCTCGAGGTGCGGCTCGGTCGCCTGGATGGGGGAGACGGACACGCTCGACGCGCCCGCGGCGGAGGTCGGCGAACGCGAGCGCCAGGAGCAGGAGTGCCTCAGCCAAATCGGTCGGCGTGGTGCGGTACATCTGTCGGTCAAGTTGCCCTGACGTTCGCACTCGGCAGCGCCAGGTCCACGGCCACCTCGCCGTCGTCGCCCGCGTGGGTCGCCGACGAGGCGTGCGGGCCGTGGCCGTCGGCCTTCGCGGCGAGGACGTACGCGCCCTGCGCCGGGACCGTGAGCGCGTAACTGCCGTCCTCCGCCGAGAGGGTGGCGCCCGCCTGGCGGCCCCGGCGGTCGATCAGCGTCACCTTGGCGCGGGCGACCGGGGTTCCGGCGGCGTCCAGGACCCGGCCGCGGAAGCCGCGCAGCGCCTCCTCGGCACGGGCCAGGTTGGCCTCCTCCTCGCTGCTGGCGCGCAGTTGGGGCGCCCGGTTCGGCTTCGGCAGGAACAGGGCGAGGAGCAGTCCGATCGCCACCGCGCCGGTCGCGATCAGGAAGGAGACCCGGAAGCCGTGCATGGTCGGGACCTCGACGCCGTTCACGGTGTTCGCCGTGTTGGCCAGCACCATGCCGATGACGGCGCTGGAGACGGACGTACCGATGGACCGCATCAGGGTGTTGAGACCGTTGGCCGCGCCCGTCTCCGAGGCCGGGACCGCGCCGACGATCAGCGCGGGCAGCGAGGAGTAGGCGAGGCCGATGCCCGCGCCGAGCAGGACCGCGATGACGAGGGACTGCCAGGCGGCGCTCATCAGGCCGAGGCCGGCGCCGTAGCCGATCGCGATGATCAACAGGCCGAGGATCAGGGTGAACTTGGGGCCGTGCTGTGCCGAGAGGCGGGCGTAGACGGGTGCCGTGAACATCATCGTCAGGCCCAGCGGGGCGACCAGCAGGCCCGCGACGACCATCGACTGGCCGAGGCCGTAGCCGGTGCTGGTGGGGAGCTGGAGGAGTTGGGGGAGGACCAGGGAGACGACGTAGAAGGAGACGCCGACCATGATCGAGGCGAGGTTGGTGAACAGCACGGCCGGGCGGGCGGTGGTGCGCAGGTCCACGAGGGGGGCCTTGGTGCGCAGCTCGTAGACGCCCCACAGGAGGAGGACGACCGCCGAGGCGGCGAACAGGCCGAGCGTGGTGGTGGAGGTCCAGCCCCAGTCGCTGCCCTTGGTGATCGGCAGCAGGAAGAGCACGAGTCCGGCGGACAGGCCCAGCGCGCCGGGCAGGTCGAAGGAGCCCTCGGCGCGCATCGGGGACTCCGGTACGACGAGGAGGGTGAGGGCGATGGCGAGGACGCCGAGGCCGGCGGCGCCGTAGAAGAGGGCGTGCCAGTCGCTGTTCTGGGCGACCAGGGCGGCGGCAGGCAGCGCGAGTCCGCCTCCGACGCCGATGGAGGAGCTCATCAGGGCCATCGCCGAGCCGAGCTTCTCGCGGGGCAGCATGTCGCGCATCAGGCCGATGCCGAGCGGGATGGCGCCCATCGCGAAGCCCTGGAGGGTACGGCCGACGATCATCGGGACGAGGGCGCTGGTGACGGCGCTGACCAGGGCGCCGACCACCATGACGGCGAGGCTGAGCACCAGCATCCGCCGCTTGCCGTACAGGTCACCGAGGCGGCCCATGATCGGCGTGGCCACGGCGCCGGACAGCAGGGTGGAGGTGAGGACCCAGGTGGCGTTGCTGGGGGAGGTGTCCAGCAGCAGCGGCAGGTCCTTGATGACCGGCACGAGCAGTGTCTGCATCACCGCGACCACGATGCCCGCGAAGGCGAGGACGGGGACGAGGGTTCCCTTGGCTGTTCTTCCGGTGGGCTGCTCGTTCGGCGTGCGTGTCATGTGTAGCTTGAACTCGGTGCGCCGGGGCAACTATTCCGATGCTTTGGCTCACTAACAAAACCTTGACCTTCTCTTGGGAAACCCTGATCTTCAGGGCGGTGGCGCCACGTACGCTCGGCCCGGCGTACGCACGGTCATGGCGGTCGAAGGGGAGCGGTGACATGCCGAGGACGGTTGTGGTGAGCGGCGGGGCCACGGGCATCGGACGGGCGGTCTGCGCCGCCTTCGCGTCGGAGGGTGCCGAGGTCGTCGCCGTCGGCAGGCGAGCCGAGCTGCTGGAGCGCACCGCGGCCGAACTCACGGCCGACTGCGCCGACGCCGGGGGCCGGGTCCACGCCTGCCCCGCCGACCTCAGCTCCCCTGCGGAGGCGGAGCGGATCAAGGACCACCTCGTCGAGCGGTACGGCACCGTGGACGTCCTGGTGAACGCCGCCGGCGGCAACGTGCTCATCGGCGCGGACGACAAGGAGGGGACCGAGGCGGAACGCGCCGCCTGGCACTGGACGGAGAACTTCCGCTCCAACGTGCTGACCGCCGTGGTCCTGACCGAGGCGCTCCGCGACCATCTGACCTCCCCGTCCGGCCGGGTGATCATGATCAGCTCGATCGCCGCCTACCGCGGCTCCGGCGCGGGTTCGTACGCCGGCGCCAAGGCGGCCCTGCACCCGTACGTCTTCGACCTGGCCGCCCAGCTCGGCCCGCGCGGAATCACGGTGAACGCGGTGGCGCCGGGCTACGTCGAGGACACCGAGTTCTTCGGCGCCACCGGCCCCGCCCCCGACCGCCGCGCGACCCTGATCGCCCAGACCGCCACGGGCCGCGCGAGCAGGCCCGAGGACGTCGCCTCCCTGGTCCGCTGGCTGGCCTCGCCCGAGGCCGCGCAGATCACGGCGCAGATCGTCCAGATCAATGGCGGGGCGGAGAAGGGGCGGTGAGGGGTGTCTGAGGCCTGGGGTGCTGAGCGGTGTCTTCGTGCTCGGGCGGTGAGGGGTGTCTGAGTCCCCGGGCACTGTGCGGTGCCTACGTCCCGGGGCCTAGGTCCAGTGGCCGAGCGGGGTAGCTGCCAAATCCTGATGCCAGGGGCGTAACCGGGTTGAGAGCATGGCACCCATGCTCGATGCCGCCGAAGTCACCCACGCACCCCGCCGTACCGCGCCGCCCGCCTGGCTGGTGGTCGCGCTCGCCTGCGCGGGGCAGTTCCTGGTCGTGCTCGACGTGTCCGTGGTGAACACCGCGCTGCCGTCGATGCGGACCGGGCTCGGGCTGAGCGAGCAAGGCCTGCAGTGGGTGGTGAACGCCTACGCCATCGCCTTCGCCGGGTTCATGCTGCTCGGCGGCCGGGCCGGGGACCTGTACGGGCGCAAGCGGATGTTCCTGGTCGGGCTCGGCCTGTTCACGCTGGCCTCGCTCGGCGGCGGGCTCGCCCAGGACGACTGGCAGCTGCTGCTCGCGCGGGCGGTGCAGGGCCTCGGCGCGGCCGTACTCGCGCCCTCCACCCTGACCATCCTCACCTCTGCCGTGCCGGAGGGCCCGGCGCGGGCGCGGGCCATAGCCACCTGGACCGCGGTGGGCGCGGGCGGCGGCGCGGCGGGTGGACTGGTCGGCGGGCTGCTGGTCGAGGTGCTGTCCTGGCGGTGGGTGCTGCTGATCAACGTGCCGATCGGCGCGGTCGTGCTGTTCGGGGCCGCCCGCTACCTGGCCGAGAGCCGCGCGGGGGACCGGCGCCGGCTCGATCTGCCGGGCGCGGTGCTGGTGACGGCGGGGCTGGCGACGCTCGCGTACGGGATCTCGCAGACCGAGGCGGACGGGTGGACGGCGAGCGCGACGCTGGTGCCGCTGATCGCCGGGCTCGTCATGATCGGGCTCTTCCTCGTCGTGGAGGCGCGGACGGCGGCGCCGCTGATGCCGCTCGGGCTGATCGCGCGGCGCTCGGTGTCCTCGGCGAACGTGTCGATGTTCCTGTGCGGCTCCGCGATGTTCTGCATGTGGTTCTTCATGACGCTGTACCTGCAGAACGTCCTGGGCTACTCCCCGCTGGAGGCGGGCCTCGCGCTCGTGCCCAGCTCGCTGGCGGTGGTCGTCGGCTCCAAGCTCGCGCCCCGCTTCATGCCGGGGCTCGGGGCGCGGAACGTGGCGGCGCTGGGGACGGTGGTGGCGGCGGTCGGGTTCGGGTGGCAGTCGCTGATGGACGTGGACAGTCCGTACGTCACGGCGATCATGTTCCCCGGGATCCTGATGATGCTGGGCGCGGGCCTGACGGCGACGCCGCTGGCGTCCCTGGCCATCTCGGGGGCGCCGGCGCAGGAGGCGGGGCTGGTGTCGGGACTGGTCAACACCTCGCGGGTGATGGGCGGTTCGCTGGGGCTCGCGGTGATGTCGACGATCGCGGCGGCCCGGACGGAGGGCAGCTCCGGCTCTACGGCCCATGCGCTGACGGAGGGGTACGCGCTGGTGTTCCGGACGGGGACCGCGGTGCTGGCGGCGGGGGCGCTGCTGATGCTGGTGTGGCTGCCGCGCAAAATCTCGGCGGAGTGAGGCAACGCTTTTCGGGGCTCATGGACTCCTTTGTTCATCAAGGAGGTGCCCATGGGGGAACGGACACGGGCTCGGGACGAGGAGTTCCAGAGCTTCGTCACCGGCCGCTGGCCGCGGCTGATGCGTACGGCATTTCTCCTCACGGGGGAGCAGCACGCCGCGGAGGACCTGGTCCAGACGACGCTCGAACAGGTCTACGTGGCCTGGCGCAAGGTCGGCACGGCCGACGAACCGGACGCGTATGTACGGCGCGTGATGGTCAACGCCCACGCGCGCAAGCACCGCAGAAGGCTCCGGGAGTTCCTGGCGCCGAAGGACGACTCGGGCCTGGTGCGCGAGGTCCCGGACACCGGTGACCGCATCGCCCAGGCCGACGACCGCAACGCCCTGCTCACCGCGCTGGCTCAACTCCCGCCCCGGCAGCGGGAGGCGGTCGTGCTGCGCTACTGGGAGGACCTGACCGAGGTCCAGACGGCGGAGGCGATGGGCTGTTCCGTCGGCGCGGTGAAGAGCAACGCGGCCAAGGGGATCGCGAAGCTGCGCGCCATACCGGGACTGGCGGAGACGGTGGCGTACGGAGGGCGGACGTGATGAGCGCGGACCGGGAGAGGAACGTCGACATGACACACAGGGACATCGCCCTCCTGCTGGCGGAGGCGGCGGACGGGGTGGAGGTCGGCACAGCGCCCACGCAGTCCGTGATCAGGGGCGGGCGTCGGCGCAGGGCGCGGCGGTGGACGGTGGCGGCGGTCGCGGCGGTGGTGCTCGGCGGGGGCACGGGGGCGCTCGCGGTCACGGGACTGCCGGGCGGCGGCGGGGACCGGGGCGGGGTGGTGGCGACGACGCCGACTGAGGCCGCGCTGCTGAAGATACTGACACCGCAGTCGACCTCGCTCGCGGCCGGCCGGGAGGACGGCAAGCCGTGGAGCGTGACCGTGGACGTGTGGGCGGCACCGCGGGACGAGGTCCAGGCGCAGGCGCAGCTGCAGGCGATGCATGAGTACGGGGTGCGGCCCAACGGCGTCGACTCGCCGTCCGAACTGATCGGCAAGAGCTCGTACTTCGTGGGCCGGTCCTACGGATCCACCTACTCGGAGATCATGCAGAACGCCTTCGACGACCAATCGTCGAAGTGGGGTGCCGCCACCGCGGCGGTTCCCCTGAAGCCGGACTCGGACGGGCCCGAGCGGCTGGTGGTTGGTCAGGTCGCCAAGACCGCCTCGATGGTCACCTGCAACTGGAAGGACGGCACGAGCACGGACGTCCACCGCGAGTCCTACGAGGAGCCGTCCGCCACCGACCAGGCCACGCTCACCCACGTCCCGGGCTCTCCTGTGGACTGGTTCGTGTGCCTGGCACCGAAGGGGACGGAGTTTCAGGAGTCGGGGGCCAAGGTGCCGCCGCTGCCGGAGGACGCCTGGAAGTCCTAGCGACGGCGGTCGGCCGTACCCGGCGCCTGCCATGGACCAGTGCCAGGCATCAGGCCTTGGTCTCAGACCCGTCAGCGAGCGCCGGATCGATCACCGTCTCCCCGGTCAGCACCCGGCGGATCGCGGCGGCCAGCTCCCGCACCGGGCCGTCCTTGACCAGGAAGCCCGCCGCTCCCGCGGCCAGGGCCTGCCGCAGATACCCCGGGCGGGCGGAGGTGGCCAGGATCAGCACCCGGCAGTCCGGGACCTGTTCGCGGAGTTCGGCGGCCGCTTCCAGTCCGCTCAGGCCGGGCAGGTCGACGTCGAGCAGCGCGACATCGGGCCGGTACATGAGCGCCGCGTCCACAACGGCGTCCCCCCGTCCCACCTGGGCCACGACCACCAGGTCCGGCTCCATCCCGAGCAACACCGCCAGCGCGCCCCGCACGGTCCCCCGGTCCTCCGCGAGCAGCACCCTGATGGACTTGGCGGGGCGGTGGTCGCGGGGCATCTCGTTCACGGCCCAAGGGTAGGGCGGACGGGCGGAATCGGCGCGCCGGGGGAGCTGACGCGGCGTCAGGAGTCTTCACAAGTTCGGGGGGCTCGGCTATAACGAGGGCGCCGGACTGGAACGCGTTCTAGGCCCTGCCGTCACATTGCCCGTCCGGCGGCGACAGGATCCTGGTCCGCCCATGCGCGACCTCGGCGCGGCCGACGGTGCGGACGACCGCGCCGAGGTCTCAGACCCGTCAGGAGCCCCATGCCCATCGACGCAGCGAAGGCCCTAGCAGCCGAGCCCCGGTCCGGGGAGATCTCCTGGACCACCAAGGACGTGCAGCTGTACCACCTCGGGATCGGCGCCGGCGTCCCGGCCACCGACCCCGGCGAGCTGCGCTACACCCTGGAGTCCCGGTTGCAGGTGCTGCCCAGCTTCGCCACCGTCGCCGGCTCCGGCGCCCCCGGTGTGATCAGCGGTCTGTCCATGCCGGGCGTCGAGGTCGAACTGGCCCGCGTCCTGCACGGCGGGCAGAGCCTGGAGATCCACCGCCCCCTGCCAGTCGAGGGCACCGCGATCACCACCTCGCGGATCGCCGCCGTGTACGACAAGGGCAAGGCGGCCGTCCTCGTCCTGCGCACCGAAGTGTCCGACGCGGACGGGCCGTTGTGGACCAACGACTCGCAGATCTTCATCAAGGGCGAAGGCGGCTTCGGCGGCGACCGGGGACCCTCCGCACGGCTCGAGCCGCCCTCCGGTGAGCCCGACAAGGTCGTCGAGCGCACCCTGCGCGAGGACCAGGCGCTGCTCTACCGCCTCTCCGGCGACTGGAACCCCCTGCACGCCGACCCCGACTTCGCCGCGAAGGCCGGATTCGAGCGGCCCATCCTGCACGGCCTGTGCACCTACGGCGTCACCCTCAAGGCCGTCGTCGACACCCTGCTCGGCGGCGACGCGAGCCGCGTGCGGTCCTACGCCACCCGCTTCGCCGGGGTCGTGTACCCGGGGGAGACCCTGCGCATCCGGATGTGGGACCAGGGCGAGACCGTCCGGGTCGAAGTGACCGCCGTCGAACGGGACGATGCCTCCGCCCTCACCGACACCGTCGTCCGCCACTCCTGAGCCCAGCCCATTGTTCGAGGGGAGCCGCACCATGCGCGCAGCCGTACTGCACGAGACCGGCCAGGACAAGCTGGAGGTCCTCGACGACGTCGAGGCGGTGGGCTTCGGCCCCGGCCGGGTGAGGATCCGGATCCGCGCCACCGGGCTGTGCCACTCCGACCTGTCCGCGATGAACGGCGTCCTGCCCCAGCCGGTCCCGTTCGTGCCCGGTCACGAGGGCGCGGGGGAGATCGTCGAGGTCGGCGAGGGCGTCACGAGCCTGAAGCCCGGCGACCGGGTCGTCGTCTGCTGGCTGCCCGCCTGCGGAGCCTGCCCCGCCTGCAAGCGCGGCCAGACCGAGCTGTGCCTGGCCGGGTTCATGAACGCCGGCACGCCCAACTTCAAGCGCCCCGGCGGCGATGTCTTCGGCTTCGCCGGCACCGGAACCTTCGCCGAGGAGGTCGTCGTGGACGCCGGCTGCGCGGTGCCGATGCCGGAGGACGTGCCCTTCGACATAGCCGCCCTCATCGGCTGCGGGGTCACCACGGGTCTCGGCGCCGCGATCAACACCGCCGAGGTGGAGGCCGGTTCCTCGGTCGCCGTTATCGGCTGCGGCGGCGTCGGCATCTCCGCGATCCAGGGCGCCCGGCTCCAGGGCGCCGCCGAGATCGTCGCCGTCGACCCGGTCGCCAGCCGCCGCGAGGCCGCGCTGAAGTTCGGCGCCACACAGGCCGTCTCGCCCGACGAACTCCCCGACGCCAAACAGCGCGTCACCGCGGGCGAGGGCTTCGACTACGTCTTCGAGGTCGTCGGCAAGTCCGCCACCGCCCGCACCGCCTACGAGAACACCCGGCGCGGCGGCACCCTCGTGATCGTCGGGGCGGGCGCCATGGACGACTTCCTCCAGCTCAACATGTTCGAGCTGTTCTTCGACGAGAAGCGGATCCTGCCGTCCCTGTACGGCGGCGGCGACGTGCTGCGCTCCTACGAGCGGACCATCGCCCTGTGGCGGGCGGGCCGGGTCGACCTGGCCGGACTGATCACCCACCGGGTGCCGCTGGCGGAGATCAACGAGGCGCTGGACCAGATGCGCACGGGCAGCGCGCTGCGCACCTGCATAGAGCTGTGATGGACAGGCCGATGGACAGGCCCGTGGACAGGCCGATGGACAGGCCCCTGGAAGGGCTTACCGCGATCGTCACCGGTGCGGGCCGCGGCCTGGGCCGCGCCGAGGCGCTGGAACTGGCCCGGCTCGGGGCGGCCGTCGTCGTCAACGACTACGGTCGGCCCGGCCGGGACGGCTCCGGCGCGTCCTCCGCCGGGCCCGCGGAGGAGACGGCCGCCGAGATCCGCGCGGCGGGCGGCCGGGCGCTGGCGCACGCCGGGGACGTCGCCGACTTCCAACAGGCGGCCCGGTTGGTGGGGTTGGCGGTGCAGGAGTTCGGCAGGCTGGACATCCTCGTCAACAACGCGGGCATCCTGCGCGACCGTATGGTCTTCTCGATGACCGAGGACGAGTGGGACTCGGTGATCCGGGTCCATCTCAAGGGCCACTTCAACACCACCCGTTTCGCGGCGGCGCACTGGCGGGAGCGGTCCAAGGCCGGGGGCGGGCCGGTGTACGGGCGGATCGTGAACACCTCCTCGGAGGCGTTCCTGGCCGGATCGGCCGGGCAGCCCAACTACGCGGCCGCCAAGGGCGGGATCGTCGGGCTGACCACCTCCACGGCCCTCGCGCTCGCCAAGTACGGCGTCACCGCGAACGCCATCTGCCCGCGCGCCCGCACCCGCATGACCGAGGACGTGTTCGGCGAGGCGACCGCCGACGGCCTCGACCCGCTCGCGCCCGAGCATGTCTCCCCGCTCGTCGGCTATCTGGCCTCACCCGCCGCCGCCCGGATCAACGGCCAGCTGCTCGTCGTGCACGGTGGCATGGTCGCGGTGGTGGAACGGCCCCGGGTGCGGGCGCAGTTCGACAGCAAGCAGGAGACCTTCAGCTACGACGAGCTGGACGCCGTACTCACTCCGCACTACGCGGACCGGCCGCCGGGGGAGTCGTTCGCGGCAGCGGAGGTGCTGGGGCTGAAGCGGGCGTAGACACGGAACAGCCCCGCCTCCTTGTGAGGGGCGGGGCTGTTGTCGTCGGTTCAGGCCGCCGTTCCGGTCTGCTCCACCGGCTTGCGGTGACGGCCGCGGGGGGCCGCCTCGCCTTCGTGGGACGAGACCGGACCTCGGTGCTTGCCGTGACCTGAGTCGTCCTGGGTCTCGGCGTGCGGCTGGGTCATAGTGGCGTCGCTCATCGGAAGAAATTCACCCCGTCAACATGATCTTTCAGACAGCCGGGCGAGTTTAACCGGCACACCTCGGGCCGAATCCAGCCGCACACGCCAACCGCCACTACTTCGTTACAAGACGCCCCAACGGCGCCTGTTGCAACGGCACCGGACGGGCCACGACAGGCTCCGGGGGATCCGTGTCCGACGGCGCGTCAGGGGGCGGCGAGGCCTCCTCCGACGCAGCCGCACCGTCGCGGACCGGATCCCCCGAAGCGGTCTCACCCGGGGGCCGGGCCGGATCCCCCGAAGCGGTCTGTCCCAGGGGTCCGACCGGTTCCCCCGGAGCGGTCTCACCCGCGGGCAGGTGCAGCACGCCGCAGGGAGTCTCGGCGGTGGAGTACGGCAGGCGCAGCTCCCCGTCCAGCGTCCACAGCCCGGCGCCCGCCAACCACCCTTCCGGCGCCGGTAGGTGACGCATCTGCTTCTGCGCGGGCCGCCACACCCCGACCCAGCCGCCGAGCGGACCGTCCACCCGCAGCGCCACCCCGCAGGCCTCCGGCATCAGCACCTGCCCCGGCTGGATGGCGAACGGCGTCACCGTGCAGTCCGCGACCCGGAGGCACTCCGGGAACCGCACCGGCAGCGTGCTGCCCAGCACCCCCCACCCCAGCCGCGGCGGCTGCCCCGGCGCCGGCGCGTCCGAGCCGATCAGGAGCAGCCCGCTGTCCGGGTCGGCGAGCAGCAGCCGGTCGTCGCTCTCCGCCGCGATCTGCAGCAGCGGGGACACCTCACCGCCCCGTTCCAGGTCCACCACGATCGCCTTGGTCCGCCCGCCGACCTCCCGGTCCAGCGCCAGCATCCGCCCGGTGCGGTCCAGCCACACCCCGCCCGAGCAGCGCCCCGGCAGCTCGGCGACGTGCTCGGGCCCGAAGGCGCCGCCCGCCACCAGCCAGATGTCGCTGGTGTGCCGGCCGACGGCGAGGGCGTACGCCTTGAGTCCGCACGGCGCCGGGGGCAGCAGCCGCAGCCGGGTGTCGGCGTCGGGGCACTCCACCGCGCCGATCAGCAGCTCGCCGGTGCCGGGGCCGGTCGGGTACAGCAGCGTGAAGACATGCCGTCCGTCGGTGGGCCGGCAGATCAGGACCCGTCCGTCGCTCATCGGCTGCACCTCGGTACCCGGCTCCTCGGGCTGGTTGCCGGGCAGCGGCACGGCGTACGGCTCGGGTCCGGACAGCGTCCAGCGCTCCGGGAACCAGCAGTCGCCGTTCAGCGCGAGGCGGGCGCCGTAGGCGCCGTCCGCCGTGATCGCGCACGCGGCCCGCGGCGCCTCGGAGTCGGCGGCGGGGGGTTCGATGGCACAGGCCGTCATCGTCTGGTCACCTCCGGCGACGAAGCTAGTTTTCGTACGCACAGACGTGGGACCGGCATGCACCCGCTTCACACAAAGGGGTGGCCCAGGAACGATTCGCCTGAGGAAACGGGGACGGGTGTGCTGCACGGGAGCCGTGACGCCCCACGGGCCCCCGCGACGGTTCCACGGCACAGACCAGGGGCGCTTGCATGGCACGGCACAGGGACGGTTCTACGGCGCAGAACAGGCAGGTAGCCTTTTCCCCGTGCCCCGTCTGTCTGAAGTCATCGCCGCGCTGGAGACCCTGTGGCCCGCCGAGCGGGCCGAGTCCTGGGACGCGGTCGGCACCGTGGTGGGCGACCCCGACCAGGAGGTCGCCCGGGTCCTGTTCGCGGTCGACCCGGTCCAGGAGATCGTCGACGAGGCCGTGAAGCTGGACGCCGACCTGCTCGTCACCCACCACCCGCTCTATCTGCGCGGTACGACGACGGTCGCGGCCTCGCACTTCAAGGGCCGCGTCGTGCACACGCTGATCAAGAACGACATCGCGCTGCACGTCGCCCACACCAACGCCGACACCGCCGACCCCGGGGTGAGCGACGCCCTCGCCGGCGCGCTGGACCTCAGGGTCGTGGGGCCGCTGGTGCCGGACGCGAGCGACTCGACCGGACGCCGCGGCCTCGGCCGTATCTGCGAACTCGACCACCCGGTGACCGTCCGCGAGCTGGCCGACCGCGCCGCAGCCCGGCTGCCCGCCACCGCGCAGGGCATCCGCGTCGCCGGCGACCCCGACGCGACCGTCCGCAGGATCGCCGTGAGCGGTGGCTCCGGCGACAGCCTGTTCGACGTCGTGCGCGCCGCTGGCGTCGACGCCTTCCTCACCGCGGACCTGCGCCACCACCCGGCCTCCGAGGCCGTCGCCCAAACACCTCTCGCGCTGCTCGATGCGGCGCACTGGGCCACCGAGTGGCCCTGGTGCGAGCTGGCCGCCGCCCAGCTCGACGAGATTTCCGACCGCCATGGCTGGGACCTTCGCGTCCACGTCTCGAAGACGGTCACCGACCCCTGGACCAGTCACTCCCCTTCACCTGGAGCCCCCAACTGAACGCCGCGCCCGCCGACCAGATCCGACTTCTCGACGTCCAGGCCCTCGACGTCCGCCTCCAGCAGCTCGCGCACAAGCGCAAGTCGCTGCCCGAGCACGCCGAGATCGAGTCGCTGAGCAAGGACCTCACGCAGCTGCGCGACCTGCTGGTGGCCGCGCAGACCGAGGAGAGCGACACCGCCCGCGAGCAGACCAAGGCCGAGCAGGACGTCGACCAGGTCCGCCAGCGCGCCGTCCGCGACCAGCAGCGCCTCGACTCCGGCGCCATCACCTCCCCGAAGGACCTGGAGAACCTCCAGCGCGAGATCGCCTCCCTCGCCAAGCGCCAGGGCGACCTGGAGGACGTGGTCCTGGAGGTCATGGAGCGCCGTGAGTCCGCGCAGGAGCGGGTCGCCGAGCTGACCGAGCGGGTCGGCTCGGTGCAGGGCAGGATCGACGACGCGACCGCCCGCCGGGACGCGTCGTTCGAGTCCCTGGACTCCGAAGCGGCCACGGTCACGAAGGAGCGCGAGGTCATCGCGGGTGCCATCCCGGCCGACCTCCTCAAGCTCTACGACAAGCTGCGCGGGCAGCAGGGCGGCATCGGGGCGGCGAAGCTGTACCAGCGCACCTGCCAGGGCTGCCGCCAGGAGCTGTCGATCACCGACATCAACGAGATCCGCGCGGCGGCGCCCGACACCGTGGTGCGCTGCGAGAACTGCCGACGCATCCTGGTGCGTACGTCCGAGTCGGGCCTGTAGGAGCTTTTCCGGTGCGGGAGTTCATCGTCGAGGCGGACGGCGGGTCACGGGGCAACCCGGGGCCTGCGGGCTACGGAGCGGTGGTCTGCGACGCCGCGACGGGGGAGACCCTGGCGGAACGCTCCGAGTTCCTGGGCGTGGTCACGAACAACGTGGCCGAGTACCGAGGACTGGTCGCGGGCCTGCGCGCGGCCCACGAACTGGACCCCACGGCCAAGGTCCACGTCCGCATGGACTCCAAGCTGGTGGTCGAGCAGATGTCGGGTCGCTGGAAGATCAAACACCCCGACATGAAGCCGCTGGCGATGGAGGCTTCCCGGGTGTTCCCGGCGGAGCGGGTGACGTACGAGTGGATTCCCCGGGAGCAGAACAAGCGGGCGGATCGGCTGGCGAATGTGGCGATGGACGCGGGCACCGCTGGAACGCCGGCGGCTGTGACGGCCGAGGCTGAGGTGGGGGCCACGAGGGCCGAGGACGCTGATGTGCGGGCCGCGAAGACCGAGGTCGATGTCCGGGCCGCCAAGGCCAACGCCGATGTGCGGGCCGCGAAGGCCGTCGCCGCCCCCGGTTGGGCTCCCGCCGACATGGGGGCGCCCGCCACCTTCGTACTGCTGCGGCACGGGGAGACCGCGCTCACCCCGCAGAAGCGGTTCTCGGGAAGCGGGGGCAGCGATCCGGCCCTGTCCGAGGTGGGCCGGGACCAGGCAGAGCGGGTCGCTGTCGCGCTCGCCAGGCGGGGGACCGTACAGGCAATCGTGGCGTCCCCCCTCGCTCGTACCCGGCAGACCGCCCAGGCCGTAGCCGACCGCCTTGGCCTCGAGGTGACCCTCGAAGAGGGCCTGCGGGAGACGGACTTCGGTGCCTGGGAGGGCCTCACCTTCGGCGAGGTCCGCGACCGCTACCCGGACGACCTCAACGCCTGGCTGGCCGACCCCGAGGCCCGCCCCACCGGCCAGGGCGAAAGCTTCGCCGAGACCGCCACCCGCATCGCCGCCACCCGCGACAAGCTGGTCGCCGCCTACGCGGGCCGCACGGTCCTCCTGGTCAGCCACGTCACACCGATCAAGACCTTCCTACGGCTGGCCCTGGGCGCCCCGCCCGAGTCCCTGTTCCGCATGGAACTCTCGGCGGCCTCTCTGTCGGCGGTGGCGTACTACGCCGACGGCAACGCGAGCGTACGGCTCTTCAACGACACCTCGCACCTGCGCTGAGCCCCGCCGCCGCCCGGGCCAGCGCCTCGACACGCGCCCAGTCCCGCGCGGCGACGGCGTCCGCGGGAAGCATCCAACTCCCGCCGACGCAGCCGACGTTGGGCAGGGCCAGATACTCCGACGCGGAATCGGGCCCGATCCCCCCGGTAGGACAGAACCGCGCCTGCGGCAGGGGCCCGGCCAGCGACTTCAGGTAGGCGGTCCCACCGGCGGCCTGCGCCGGGAAGAACTTCATCTCCCGCACCCCACGCTCCAACAGCGCGACAACCTCGGACGTAGTGGAAACCCCCGGCAGGAAGGGCACCCCGGACGCCCGCATCGCCTCCAGCAGTACGTCCGTCCAGCCCGGGCTGACGAGGAACCGCGCCCCGGCCCCGACCGCCGCAGCCACCTGCTCCGGCGTGATGACGGTCCCCGCGCCGACGACGGCGTCCGGCACTTCGCCGCTGATGGCCCGTATCGCGTCGAGCGCTCCCGGCGTCCGCAGGGTCACCTCGATCGCGGGCAACCCCCCGGCGACGAGCGCCCGCGCGAGGGGTACGGCGTCGGCGGGGTCCTCGATCACGACGACGGGCACGACGGGGGCAAGGTCAAGCACGGAGGTCATGCGGACATCCTGCCGCTGCGATGCAAGGTGCGCAAAGACCGTTGCACATCTTGCAATAACCCGGCTTTGGACTCAGTGGATCTCGTCCACCAGGACATCCAGCGACCAGGCGGTACCCGACTTCTTAGGGGCCTCGGCCTCCACCACGTACCCGAGATCCCGCAACGCCTCCACCAGCTCGGCGGGCCCGCCCGGCCGCACCCCGCCCGCCAGCAGACTCCGTACGATCCGCCCCTTGGTCGCCTTGTTGAAGTGGCTGACGACCTTGCGGGTCGGCGCGTGCAGCACCCGCACGCTCGCCGTTCGCCCGGCAACCTCACCCTTGGGCTTCCAGGCAGCCGCGTAAGCCGCAGACCGCAGATCGAGCACCAGGCCGTCCCCCGCGACCTCGGGAAGCGTCGCCGCCATGGCCGTACGCCAATGAGCACCCAGCGCACCAAGCCCCGGCAGCTTCACGCCCATCGAGCAGCGATATGAGGGAATCTTGTCGTTGACGTGGACCGCACCCCACAGTCCGGAGAAGACGAGCAGCGACCGAGCGGCCCGCTTCTTCGCGGCGGCGTCGAGGGAGGAGAGCCCGAGGGCGTCGTAGAGGACACCGGTGTAAATCTCCCCGGCAGGCCGCGCCCCGGCGGTTCGGAGCCCGCCATTCTTGGCGACCTCTCCCCGCAGCCCCTCACTCAGCCCGAGCACCTCGCGCGCCTTCTCCTCGTCCCCGAGGCACAGCTCGACGAGCTCGTCGAGGACGGCCGCACGCGCCTCGGTGAGCCCCGGCAGCGACAACGACTCCAGCTTCAGCGGTGCGCCACGGCCGGAGGACGCCTTGCCTTCGGAGGGCGGCAGCAGGACAAGCACGGGTGGATCTCCTTCTGTAGAGCTCGGCCACAGCGTACGGCGTGCCACCCGAGGCCCCCCGCCCTACGCTCGCTGTATGCCCCGCCGCCACATCCGCGTGACCGGCGCCCCCGAAGCCCCCCTCCGGGCCGCCCTCACCGCGCTGCGCACCGAACTCGACATCGCCGAGACCTTCCCACCGGAGGCCCTGGCGGAGGCCGAACGCACAGCGAGGGACCCCTCCCTCCCCCTGGACGACGCGACGGACGTCCCTCTCTTCACGATCGACCCACCCACCTCCACGGACCTCGACCAGGCGATGCACCTGTCCCGGAAGGGCACGGGCTACCGGATCCGGTACGCCATCGCGGACGTAGCGGCCTTCGTAGTACCGGGCTCCTCACTGGACGCGGAGACCCACCGCCGAGTACTGACCCTGTACTTCCCGGACACCCGCATCCCGCTCCACCCGGCCCTGCTGAGCGAGGGCGCGGCGAGCCTGCTGCCAGGCCAGACGCGCCCGGCGGTGCTATGGACTCTCGACCTGGACGCGGAGGGCCGCCCGCTCGCCGTGGACGTCCGTCGCTCCCTGGTCCGCAGCCGCGCGAAGCTCGACTACGCGGGCGTACAGAAGGAGATTGACGACGGTACGGCGGAGGAGCCGCTGGCGCTGCTGGCGGAGGTCGGCCGGCTGAGGGAGGGCCTGGAGGTGGCGAGGGGCGGAATCTCTCTCAACGTCCCCGAGCAGGAGGTGGTGGAGCGGAACGGCGGCTACGAACTGAGCTTCCGCGCCCCGCTCCCCACGGAGGGCTGGAACGCCCAGATCTCCCTCCTGACGGGAATGGCGGCGGCGGACCTGATGCTCGGCTACGGCACGGGAGTGCTGCGCACGCTCCCGGCGGCCCCGGACGGAGCGGTGGGCCGCCTGCGCCGTACCGCGACGGCCCTGCACATCGACTGGCCGCACCACGTGTCGTACGCGGCACTGGTCCGCTCACTGGACCCGGCGGTCCCGCACCACGCCGCGTTCCTGCAGGAGTGCACGACGCTGCTGAGGGGCGCGGGCTACACGGTCTTCCGAGACGGGGACATTCCGGAGATCGCCACGCACTCGGCGGTAGCGGCCCCGTACACCCACTGCACGGCCCCCCTCCGCCGCCTGGCCGACCGCTACGCGACGGAGCTGTGCCTGGCGGCGGCGACGGGTTCGTCGGCCCCGGACTGGGTCCTGGCGGCGCTGGAGGCGCTGCCGAAGGAGATGGCGGACGGTTCGCGGAGGGCGGGGACGGTGGAACGCGCATGCGTGGACACGGTCGAGGCGGCCCTACTCCAGGACAGGGTGGGAGAGACCTTCGACGCGTACGTGGTGGACGTGACGGAACGCGACCCGAACGTGGGCACGGTCCAGCTGAGATCCCCGGCGGTGATCGCGAGGGTGGAGGGGAAGGCCCCTCTGCCGCTGGGCGAACCCCTCCGCGTACGCCTCACCCGGGCGGACCCGACGACGGCGAAGGTCCTGTTCGCTCCTGTGTGAGCATGCGAATGGTCCGCCGGATGGCTTCGGCCTGGGCGGGGGCGAAGTCGGCGTAGAGGGCACGGAGGAAGCTGCTGTCGTGATCGACGGGAGCCTCGGGAACGAGCTCACCGGGCAGACAGTCGACGAGGGCGCGGGCGGCCTGGTCGACCCGAGGATCATCGATGGAGGCGTCGGCGAGCTCATCAAGCAGCGAGTAGGCGGCGCGGGCGCGCTCGATGCCGTCGGGGGTGGTGAAGCTGCTGCTGAGGAGGGAGCTGAGCCGGGCTCGATCGTCGGGATCGGCGGTGGTCTCGATGAGGGCGAGGATCTCGCGATCCTTGAGTGCCATAGGGGAGTGGGAGAGATGCTCGGTCGTACGAAAAAGGTCGGCAAGCTCGGCGGAGACGGGCCCTTCTGAACTCACCCCACCCTCGATGAGCCCCCGCAACCGCGCGCGCCGCTCCTGCAGGGCAGCCTCCTGCTGAGCGAGATCTTCATCAAGCTCGGCAAGGACCTCGAGGAGATCTTTCCCGACGTCATCGGCAAGCACATCGCGCACTTCCCCGAGCCCGAGCCCCAGCTCGGTGAGCCGCCGAATCCGCGCGAGCAGGACGGCATGCCGGAGTGTGTAGTCGCGATACCCATTGCCGAGCCGCTGCGGCTCTGGCAACAGCCCCAGGTGGTGATAGTGCCGGACGGTGCGCGTGGTTACGCCCACGGCTTCGGCGAGCTCTCCGATGCGCATGGGACCAGTAGAAACCTTGACGTGGCGGGAGGGTCAAGCGGAGGGCTCTCGTAGGAGTGATCTTGCGGGGTTCGGTTCGTGGGGGCGGCGCGCTTGGTCCCGTATGGGATGCCATGACGACCACCCAGGACCCGATCACCCAGAAGATCCTGCTGGACTGGATTGCCGAGCTGGAGACCCCGGAGGGTCTCAGGGCGGAGCTCATCGAGGGAGAGGTCGTGGTGACGCCGGTGCCGGACGGACACCACGAGCACTGCATCAGCCGGATCGTGGGGCAGGTGTACGAGCGCTCCGCGACGGAGATGCAGTTCTCCGCCAACAAGGGCCTGAGACTGGGAAGCGCGGAGGGCTACCCGCAGGATCACGTGATCCCGGACGGCACGTTCGCCCCGAAGGACCTTCGTCTGTACCGAGGAGCGGATCCGTGGATGCCGTGCGAGGGCGTGGCAATGGTGCTGGAGGTGACGTCCGGGAAACCGTGGCCGCAGACGGACCGAGAGATCAAGCGCCGCTGCTATGCCCGACCCGGCATCCCCGTGTACCTCTTGGTGGACCGAGAGACCGGCTGGACCACAGTGTTCTGGTCTCCCGCAGACTCGGCGGACTACCAGGAACTCCGCGCCGCAGCCTTCGGCAAGCCCTTGCCCCTCCCGGAGCCGCTGGCTTTCGACCTGGAGACCACGGACTTTCTCTGACCCGGCGCCCGGTACCATGGTCGACACGGCAGACGAGCCGGGCGGGCGGCCGCGTGGAGTCCCTTAGGGGGCTTCCCGAGGAACGTCCGGGCTCCACAGGGCAGGGTGGTGGCTAACGGCCACCCGGGGTGACCCGCGGGACAGTGCCACAGAAAGCAAACCGCCGGGGACCGAAAGGCCCTCGGTAAGGGTGAAACGGTGGTGTAAGAGACCACCAGTGCCCAGGGTGACCTGGGCAGCTAGGTAAACCCCACCCGGAGCAAGGTCAAGAGGAGCGCCGTAAGAAGCGCTCTGCGCGGACGTTCGAGGGCTGCCCGCCCGAGTCCGCGGGTAGACCGCACGAGACCGGTGGCAACACCGGTCCTAGATGGATGGCCGTCACTCCGACGTCCGCGAGGACCCGGAGAACAGAACCCGGCGTACAGCCCGACTCGTCTGCCGCTAAGCGGTTCTGGCCGGCGGATCTGCGGGGCCGAAGTCCTTTCCCCTCGCGTTCAGGGCTGGGACCACCCCGCTCCGCGCCGGTTCAGGCGGGGGGCGCCGAACGGCGGCTTCGGTTTCTGACCTGTAGGGAAGCGACCTCTGTCAGAAACCGGGCGGTCCCGATGCGACGGTTGATGAATCTGCGAAACCCTGGCTGGTCGGCCTGGACCCTTCGCGCAGCCGTGCCCATTACCGCGCGGAGGCGGGCGGCTGAGCTATTCGATCCGTCACCACGCCGACCGCGTCGGTACGCCCGCGCTGGCTCCGACCAAGTCACCTCACCGCCTGTCACTCTTGGGCATGGAGCAAGCCGGGCGCCGCCTGCGAGGCATTCCGCGCCGAGCGGGGGATCTGTTGTGCTGAGGGGAGCACGAGCGTGATCCACGAGGCCCTGCACGGCGACCCGCGCACCGTGACGATCAGCAGGTCAGGTCGCCAGTGAGGCCCGGTTCGTTCTTGTCGGTCGAGAGCAGGATCTGCTTGATCTTTCCGGTGTAGGCGCCCACGGCGCCGTCGGAGGTCGCGCCGTCGGAATAATAGATGGCGCTGGCCCATGGTTCGGCGTCCTTCTTGAGTTCGGCCACGACGTCCTTGAGCCGGTCCGACCTGAAGTTGATGTTCAGGCACGCGCCTTCCAGGTAGGACCAGTCGGCGTTGCTGCCCTCGGTCTCCTCGTCCGGCGAGGCATCCGAGGGGAGAAGGGTGAGCACGACGTCCCGGGCCCGAGTCTCGCCGACCGGAGCGGCGAACACGATGTTCATGCTGATGAGGTGCTTCTTGAGGCTCTTGGCTGGTGGCACTGTGGCGCATACGACCGCGTCCTCGGCAATCCGGTAGGCCAGCGGGTCACCAAACGACTGTCCCGTCTGGCGTGCGCAGGCCTTGGACCAGGAGACACGCGGATAACGCGCGTCCCACCATGACAGCGGGGAGGCCAACCCTCGGCCACCGTGGGCGTCCTGGGCGGCTCCGCCTAGGCTCTGCTTCGGCAGCACGGCCTCCTTGTACGGGGCGACATGCGGGCAGAACTCGGTCCGCAGGAAGTCCGCCATCGCGGCAGCTTGCTCCTCGGAGGCCCCGGCGCTCATGTCCGAGGCCTGAATACCTTCCCAAGTACGGTGCCCTACCGTCACGTTGCGGCACGTCTCGACCTGCGTGGTCGCCAGCCGCCGCCGGGACCCTAGGTCCGTCGCCACGTCCTCGCCGAGACCGTAACCGTTGGCATCGCCGACCTCGCCGAGCTGGTTCACCAGGTCGTCACCGACACCGGCAGCACGCAGGAAGTCGACGACCGACGTGTCGTCCTCCGCAGTCCCGGCGGATGCCGCATCGTTTACCGCGGACGGCTGCGCGCTTGCCGCCGCGGCGGTCGACGAGGGGGCCGCTGCAGCGGAGTCGTCATCGCTTCCGCAGCCGACGAGCGCGAGTGCCGAGAGGGTCAGTAGTGAGGTGGCGACGGCGCGACGAACAGGGCGCACTGGCTGGACTCCGCGAGAGGGGCACATGGTAGGGAATCAGGTACGGCAGACAGAAGAGCCGGAGGCCTGCGTCAGGCTTCACCGAGGCGCTGAACGGCCGCCTTGATCGAGGCGAGTTCGTTCATGAGCCGGTCGACGGCGGTGTCCAGGAGCAATATGGGGTCGTGGGCGGACCAGAAGCGGACGAGCTCGGCCAGTTCGCTGTCCCAGTACGTGTCTGGATCGTTCACCGGGAGGTTTAGATCCCGGGCCAGTTCCACGAAGCCCGGACCGGGCACGCGGGAGTCCTGCGACACGACCAGGGCGGACAGCATGGGTCGGCCATGCTCCACCTCGTACCTGCTGACGCGCCCCAGCGCGGGGAACAGCGTGCGGAAAGGCGGCCGACTCATCCCGGTGTTGAAACCCTCGGGGTCAATCAGCAGCCCCAACTCCTTGTACGTCAGACACGCCTCGCGCGGTATTGCCGCGTCGGCCTCACGCGCGCGGGCGCTGAGGACACGGCGGATGTCGCATTCGGTCGGTGTCAGGGTGATCACGACTACTCCAGGAGTGCAACGGCCTGTCGGGCGTGCGTTCGTAAACGATGGCCCGTGGGCTGCGGTAAATGTACGGCACCGGGCATTCCTGCGGAAGTAGTTCTATTTCATGGGACGTTCCGCTGGTCAGTGTGCATGAGGCGGGCGCCGGTCAGTGCGGGAAGTCGAGGGCCTCCTGGCCGGCCCCAGGGGTGCGCCGAGACTGCCGGGGCGGCTTCGGTTCCTTGGTCGCGTAGGTGGGTACGGGCAGGACGCCCTCGTGACGGAGATCGTCGGTGGTAATGAGCGGGCCGCTGCTCACGACATCCAGGAGCCGGGCCTGCCGGGGTTCAAGAGCTACGAGGAGCCCGAGCGCGTTGATGAGTTCCAGCAGGTCAACAGTCCACCGACCAGGCCAGGTCAGGGGCAGGATGTCGTTCAACGGGGTCTGCCGTTCCACATCCGGTTTGAGCTTGCGGAAGCTGAACCACTTGCGGATCACCTGCACGCCGCCGATCCGGTACTCCCAGGCTTCAGGAGCCACATTGCGTACGACGCCGGTGCCGACGGTGAGCGTTCGTGTCGTCGCGTCGTAGGAGATGCTGTCCGGCAGCCCGGCGTCCTCTCCGATCTCGCCGTCACATTCGGGTCGCTCCGCCGAGGGGAGTCTCGGGGCCGAACCGGGCGGGCTGTCGCGGTGGTGAGAAGCGAAACGCCGGCCGTAGGTGTGGATCCATATCGTGCGTCTACCGACTTCCACCACCTCTGCCCATAACGCCGAGTCACGCGTCAGGGGGATGCGGGCGCCTCGCTCGGCCAGGTGCGTGGCGAAGCGGCGGGTATAGCCGCTGTGGCCGGCTATCCCCGCGATGTACGCGAGGAGGTCTTCGGCGGTGACCGTCACGCCGTGCGTTCTGGTGAGCAGTTGAAGCAGCCCGGGTGTCACGTTCGGTTCGGGTAGGTGGGGGTGGCGGTAGAGGGGAGCGACGCGGCCGCCTTCGGTGCCTTTGAAGTGATGGACGTCGGGCAGAAGGGCAGTGAAGGTCACTGCCGGGCCGGGGCGAACCGACTCTGTGTGGAGTTCGGAAAGGTAGATCTGACGCTCGTCGTTGTGGGCGAACCACAAGGACGGTCGCGGTCGGTCGATCACTCGCCGGTCCGCGATGATGTACTGCCGGTCGAGAGTCATCCGTCCGTATCGGACGATGACCGGTGCTGTCTCCCTCTCCTCGGCGAGAGTGCCGTGCTCCGGCCGTCCGGGTAAAGGCGGTTCCAGCTTGTCCGGGCGACGGTCTCTGGTGCTCTTCATCAGCGCCGCTTTGGCCTCTGCTGGCGCCTGAACGAGCCTGCGCCAGCGCCGTTCCAGGACCTCCTCGCTGGGTGAGACCGGCCAACTGCGGTTGTTCGTGTTACCGGTGCTCGTCCAGGGAAGCAGGGCGTTCACTGGCGGCATGGCTGACCACTCGGAACCGGACATGATGTGAAAAGGGGCAGTCCACTGCGTGGGGCAGAGTTGCCAGGAAGTCCCGTTCCGATGACCCTCGATGCCGAGCCCGTCCAGCCAGCCGAACTTCTCTTCGCGCGTCCCTGCGGGGACGTCGAGTCGCCATACCTGTGCCGGGTTCTTCGGATCAGGGGAACCCCGGCGGACAAAGACAGCGATGCAGACCTCGCGTTTCACGTCCTGAAAGACACGGGTGCGTGTGTCGGAATAGGGACCCTCGGGGGAGAGGCCGATGACCCAGCCCTCGTCGGCCGCCTCGCGTAAGTAGTGGCGCATGCCGGCCGCGCCCTCACTGTCCAGGAACCCGGAGTTGGTGATGAGAGCGACGATTCCGCTCGGCGCTTTCGGCGTGCCCGAAGCTGTCACCTGGTCGAAGACTTTCCAGGTGGACCAGGCCCAGAAATACACATAGAGGTTGTCCAGGGCGTAGCCGATGCGGCCGTTGTCCTCCGGGTGGAAGCGCGCGAGGATCGGGCCTTGGTCGTTCGGATTGCCTTCGGTGACCCAGCGGCCGACCCCTGACTGCTTCGCGCCGCGCAAGTAGGGAGGGTTGCCGATGACCACCATGACTTTCTCCTCCGCTTTGACCTTGTTGGCCATGCGGCGGTGTCGGGCGATCGCTTCGTACATCAGGCCCAGATGATGCTCGACGGATGGATCGTCGAGCGTGTCGGCCACGAGAAGCCGTGGTGGGTGACGCGTCACGTCGGTCTCATGGGCCTGGAACGCATGGTGCATACGGAGTTCGGCAACCGCATACGGCCCGGTCTGCTTCTCCAGTCCGACGAGCCGCTTCGAGAGTTCCCGCAGGAGGCCGGGTTTGAGGTGCCTGCCGTGCTTCAGCGCGAAGTACTTGGCTACGTGGTCAATAATGTTGATGAGGAAGGTCCCGGTACCCATGGCCGGGTCGACGACGGTCACCTCCTGGCTTCCGTACCCGTCTTCCTGGCCGAGCCGGTCGCGCAGCACCTCATCGGTGAACCTCACCATGAAGCGGACGGCCTCGCCGGGTGTGTAGTACGTCCCTGTCCGTCGGCGCAGTTCCGGGTCGTAGGCGCTCAGAAAGCCCTCGTACAAGTGGAGGTAGGTGTCTCCCGACTCGTCCTTGAACACCTTGGGGTCGACGGCGGACATCACGTCGATCAGCGGATCGATGATCCCTCGCAGGTCATCGAGGGCTTCGTCCGTGAGTACCGCCAGCGCCTTGCCCATCAGGGAGTGGCGTCTACCCAATCGGGTCGCGACCTCGGGGAGAGACAGTTTGTCCAGATCGATGTGGTGGAGACGGGCCAGCAGCACGGCAAAGGTGAGCGTCTGGCTGTAGTGGTCCGCGAACTCTTCCGGACGGGCATCGGGAAAGAGCAGATCCTTCCAGTTGGCGGCCAGGATCGAGAACGCCGCATCGGCCTCCCCGCTCTCCTCGCGGGTGAGACGCTCAGTGACCTCGTCGCGCAGGAGGGCACAGATTCCCGCGATGCGTTTGACCAGTTCGTCGATGCTGCCGTGGATGATGGGTGCCGGTAAGAAGAAGTGTGTGAGGGCACGCTCGAACCCGGATTCTGCAACGACGAGTTGCCCGCCCCCGGCCTCCAGATCGCCGATGAGGTGCCCGACAGGGCCGACTTGCTCGCCGAATCGGTAGACCGCCCACTGATATCCGTCGGTATACAGGACGTTGTGGAGGGACTTGATCTTCTCCCATTGCTTCCGGTCGTGGCTTTTCGTAGGCCACTTCTCCGGGTCGACTCCTTTGCCCGGCTGCTTCAGCTCGACGTGCCCGATCGTCCTGCCGCCGCAGCTGATCGCGAAGTCAGGGCGAATCCTGAGCTGCTTGACGCGACTCTGACCGTGGGCGATGAGTTTGAGCCGTTGCCGCAAGGCCATACCGCGCAGCAGATGCTCCACCGGTGCGGTGAGGCTCTCCTCTTTGCCGCTGTCTGCCCCGGCAGGACCTCGCCGCTTCGCTCTGACCTCCTGCCCGAACTGCGCGACGAGGTCTGCGACCGATCTGGTGGTGCCCTTTCCCGTCGAGACGTCCCCTCGTGACATCGGCCCCCCAAGGCTGCACCCACGCAGGTGATCAGACCCATACAGAATGCCCATGACGTGGCAACTGGCAAACACAGGACAAGTGTTGTGAAGGGGGCATGTGTGAAGCCTCGCCGATCTGTTGGCCCGCACATGCCTACCGGCAGGAACTCACCGGCGGAGTGTCGCTGAACGGCGTTTCGGCATTGGCGACTTCGCCAACTACTCGTCACCTCCGGAAACCTGCCGGGAGGCCGTCGTCCAGGCCGAGACACAGCTTTCCGGCACGTCGGGCGTAACCCGTGCTGTCGCCCTCGTCGTCGGCCCCATCCAACTAGCCTTGCAAGGTTCCCTGTTGCCAGGTAAACGAGCCCACCAAGCCGCCCCCGTCGTGCTGCGCCGACACGACCGCGGCGGCCTGCGAGGTGGGCCCAGCGAGTCGAGATGTTCCACACGGAGGACCGCATGGACCGCATCCACGAACTGACCTGCGGCTGACCCCTCCTGGTTGACCGGCCCCACCGTTTGCACAGCGAACTGAGCGACCCTGACCTGGTGTTGCACCGCATGGCTGGCCTGCGCACAGACAGTGCCGAGGCACGTTCCTTCGCCGAAGCGACCGGCAAGTACGCGGACCTGATGCTCGCCACGGGCTACCAGGCCCTCGCCGCCGAGTTCACCAGAGGACCCGTTCGACGTGGAGAGCGCGGTGACCGCCGCCATGACCGCGGCCGGATCGAGGACGCGGACGAGGCCCGGTGGATCATCACCTGCCTCGACGCGCTTCAGGTCAGGAAAAGCCGACCCCGACCACACCTGCGACCACCAAGGCCCGACCATCGTCACGATGCGACAACGCCCCTGACATCTGGGCTGACATCCCCGCCCACCCACCCCGCGACAGTCGCCGTAGCCTTCCGCGCCGCGGATGGCGTATCCGCAGGTCACCAAGGCATCCATCGCCAGGTGGCCAGCCCGACATCCCCCTCTGCACACCCCCACACTCGCCCCAGAACAAAAAGAAAGGCAGGGGACGGCGGGCGAACGGGCGGGCGCGTGCCGCCGGGGGATCGGGGTGCCCGTTTCCCCTGTCGCGCGCCGGCGGTCGCCGACGCGCTCGTGCACCGCATCCCGGCGCACGCCCGGCAGACAGCGCTGCCCGGCGTCACCGCCGCCAGCGCAGGCTTCAGCGCCGCCCGTGCAGGCCTCAGCCGTATTCGCCCTGGCCACCGACGTGTGCGTATCACCCGCCCGGTCCAGCCGGAATTCCTCGAACCCGCTCCGGAGTGTCAGTGCCGGTCCGTACGCTCGAGAGCATGGTGGGGGACGAACTGCACGAAGAACCACACGAGGAGCGGTCCGGCGATGCGAGCGCCGGCGAGACCTGGCAGCGGCTGAGCGCCTACGCCTACCTCAGTGCTCCCGAGCGGCTCGAGTACGTCGCGGTGATGCGGGTCTTTTGCGGCACCCTGCTCGCGGACCTCGCCGTCCCCGATGTGGTCGGCAAGCTGGCGCAGGCCGGGCATCCGGCGGCTGCGCTGGGCGCGGAGACCTTGACCGCCCGCCTCGAACAGCTCGTGCGGTGGGGCAATCTGCTGCGCAGCACGCACACGGTTACGGCGAGCAGCATTGCCGAGTATCAACGCTCCCGGTCCCGCTACCAGTTGTCCAAGCTGGGTGAGCGCGTGCAGCGCGACGCCGACGAGGTGCTGGCGGCGGGGGACGCCGCGCGTGAGGTCAGTAGTGAGTTGCTCACCCTCGTCGACCGAGGGCTTCAGGAAATCGCCGCGCTGGCCGCCGCACCTGGGGGCACGGACCCGCAGCAGGCACTGGAGAAGATCAGCACCCTCTTCGCGCAGTTCGCCGAATTCGCGGAATCGGTCCGGGACTTCTACGCCTACCTCGGCCAGGTCCTCGCCCGCTACGACCTCGACGGCGCCGAGTACCAGGGGTTCAAGGAGCTGCTGCTCGACTACGTGGAAGCGATCACCGAGGATGTGTCCTTCCGCGCCCCGCGCATCGCCGCCCACCTGCGGGCCATCTGGCCGCACCTGCCAGCCTTGTTGAGCCGCATCGATGCCCATGCCACAGGGCTCGGTGCACTCTCCGACGCTATGCCCGAGACGCGGGTCCAGCGCAGCCGGGGGCGGGAACTGGCCGACTGGGAAGGGTTGCGCGACTGGTTCGCGAACAGCGACGGGCACGGCAGCCAGGTGGACCAGCTTCGGGACGCGACCCTGCGCGCCCTGCAGTCGCTGCTCGCCAACGCCAAACGGATGCTGCGCTCGGCGTCGGGGGAGATGTCCCGCCGCAAGGACCTCCTCCGCCTTGCCGCATGGTTCGATGCCGCTGAGCCCGAGGAGGCCCACGACATCGCGGTCGCCGCCTTCGGACTGTACGGGGCACGGCATCTGGGTGTGGCGCCGGATCCCGATCAGTCCGTACCGGCGTATGTGAGCTGGTGGACCGGGCCTGTCGTGGATGTTCCGGTGGCTTTGCGCGAGCGGGGCAGTCGCGCCCCGCGCGGGCGGTCGGCGGCGGTGGAGGATCACGGCGAGCAGAAGCGTCGGCTTGTCGAGGAAGCGCGCGAGCAGGTCGCCGCCCGTCAGGCCGCCGCCGCCGAGCTGCGCAGTGCGTCCGGCCGATTCGATCAGGTCCGGCTTGGTTCCGCGGCCATGCGGTTCCTGCTTGAGCTTCTCACCGCCGCTCTCGGCAACGCCCAGCTAAAGAAGGAAGCAGATCACTTGCACCTCTATGGCGCGCAGGCGGGCGATGCGGATCTGGGCATCCGGTTGACGGCGTGGCGAACCCCTGGCCGGCACACCCTCCTGCGCTCCGTGGACGGTGATCTGACCGTGGACGACCTCACCCTGGCCGTCGAGAGCGCCTCCGTACCCGCTTCGGCCGAGGAGGCGAGCGCCTGATGGCCCTGCCCTCCACCCTCGACGTGGCACTCGCCGCCGAACGCCGAGCCGCCGCCCGCCTGCTCTTGGCCCACCCCCTGGTCACCAGCACCGGCCCGCACAGTGACACCTTCCCGCTGATCCGCCGGCACGCCGACTGGCTCGCCCAGCGCTTCCAGCAGGTGTTCGGCTACCGGCTCCTCGTCGAGGCGTCGTACGCCCGACTGTTCAAGGCAGGCCTCGGCCCCGGCTCCGGCCACCGCCTGGAGCGGCCCTCCACGGGCACGCCGTTCACGCCACGGACGTACGCCTGCCTGACCCTCGCCCTGTCCGTCCTCGTCACTGCCCCCGAGCAGCTCCTGCTCTCCCAGCTCGTCGCCGACCTGCGGGCCGCAGCCGTGGACGCCGGGATCGAGATCAGCGACGCCGGGCGCCAGGCGGAGCGGCGCACGCTCGCCGCCGCGCTGCGGCAGCTTGTCGACTGGGGCGTGCTGACGGAGACCGAAGGCCACGTCTCGGCCGTCGCCGAGGAGCGGGGCGGCGAGGCGCTGCTGACCGTGGACCGTGAGATCGCCCGCGCGGTCGTCGCCGGACCACTGGCACAGAGCCGCGACGGCGCGGACCTCGTCCGGCGCGCCGCCGACCCCGGCTTCGGCGGCCCCCGTACCTACGTGCGCAGACGTCTCGTCGAAACCCCCGCCGTCCACCTCGACGACCTTACCGGCGCCGAGCGGGAGTGGCTGCGGACCCGACAGCGGCGGGAGTCCCAGGCCTTCTCCGAACTGCTGGGCCTGGAGGCCGAGATCCGTGCCGAGGGCATTGCCCTCGTCGATCCGGACGGTGACCTCACCGACGTGCACCTGCCCGGCACCGGCACCGTCGCCCAGGCAGCATTGCTGCTGGTGGGACGCCTGGTCGAGCGGCTGCGTCCCGAGGATCCCGGCCACCCCGCGGTCGGCGGCCGGC
Organism: Streptomyces sp. NPDC043726; assembly: GCF_056436565.1. NCBI lineage: Bacteria > Bacillati > Actinomycetota > Actinomycetes > Kitasatosporales > Streptomycetaceae > Streptomyces > Streptomyces sp. NPDC043726. The sequence goes on along the minus strand of NZ_JBWKCI010000010.1, from coordinate 118,483 downwards.
TGGTCATCGGCGTTCCCGTCCCGGACGGGCTCCTGGCTGAGCTCCTCAATGAGCTCGTCGAGGAGTACGGCCGACGCAGCAACTGGCAGCGGGGACTCGTCGAAGACCGGGGCGGGCTGCTGGCCGCCGTAGTCGACCTGCTGGTCCGCATGCGCCTGATGGCACCCGCCGGTCCGGTGCGCGCCGACGGCCACGGCCTGCCCGAGGGGTACGAGGACGCAGCGCTGGACGGCCGGTCCGTCACCGACGTCTCCGGCGCCCGCGGACAGCACAGCGCGGACGGCTGGGTGCTGCTCGCCGCGGCCGCCCGGTTCGCCACCACCGTGGCCGTCGCCACCCGTCCCGAACCCCCGCAAGCAGACCGGTCCGCCACCACGGTGGCCGTCACCACCCGTCCCGAACCCCCGCAAGCAGACCGGTCCGCCACCACGATGGCCACCACCTCCCGTCCCGAACCCCCGCACGCAGACGACGTCTCCCAGAACCCCGAGGAGCCGACCCGGTGAACCGCCCCCCTTCCCCGCACCGCTACCGTCTGCACCGCGCCGGCATCCGCAACGTCTGGCAGTACGACGAGCAGGAGTTCGCCTTCGGCGACGGCCGCCTGCTGCTGCGCGGCAAGAACGGCGCCGGCAAGTCCAAGGCCCTGGAGATGCTGCTGCCCTACCTGCTCGACGGCGACGCCCGCGCCCTGGACGCGACCGGCACCGGGCGCACCACCCTCCTCTGGCTCATGCTGGACGGATTCGAGCAGACCAATCGGCTGGGCTACCTGTGGGTGGAGTTCGCGCGCACCGACGAGGACGGCAACGCCCACCACCTCACCATCGGAGCGGCCATCCGCGCCTCCCAGTCGACCAGGACAGCCAAGCCGCTCTTCTTCGTCACCCCGCTGCGAGTGGGCGAGGAGCTGCACCTGGCCCCCGCCGGTCAGCCGCTGCCGTTCGACCAACTCAAGTCGCTCGTCGGCCCGGACAACGTCACCGACCGTGCCGTGGAGCACCGGGCCCGGGTCGCCCGCCACCTGTTCGGCCTCACCGATCCCGCCCGCTACCGCAACCTGCTGCACCTCCTGCACCGCCTGCGCCGGCCCACCATCGGCGACCGCATCGACGCGGGCGGTCTGGTCTCCGTCCTCGCCGAGACGCTGCCCGCGCTCGACGACGAGGTCGTGGAGAAGGTGGCCCGCAACCTCGACGACCTGGAGACCGTACGGACCGACCTCGGGCGCCTGGAGCGCACCGACGAGGCCCTGCAGACCTTCCTGACCAGCTACCGCGGCTACCTCCACGGCACCCTGCGCCGCCGGACCGACGAGGTGGGCGGCGAGCTGGAACGGCTCGCGGAGCATCGGCGTCTGGCGGGCGAGGCCGTCAAGCAGGTGGCGAAGCTCCGAGCGAGCGAGGACGAACTCACCGCCCGCCTCGACCTCCTCAAGGCGGAAGCGGACGCCGCCGAGACGGACCTCGCCGCCCTGCACGCCAGCGCCGCCTACCGCAGCCTGCAAGAACTCGGCGAGAAACGCGCCACGGTGACCGCCCTGCACAGCGCGGCGGCGGCCGCCTTCAAAGCGCTGCGTCAGGCCCACAGCGCCCAAGAGGAGACAGGACGGCGTCTCACCGAGGAAGCTGGAAGGCTCGGCGCGGACCTGGCCGAACTCGGCACGGCATACGGCGAGTTGCGGCGCGAGGCGGAGCGGTCCGGGCTCGACCCCGTGCACCTGGGTGAACCCTGGGCCGTCACCACCATGCCGGTCGCGGGTGCGGCGATGGCCGAACTGACCTCCCCGGACGGCGACTTCCATCTCGTACGGCACAGCGAGGTCCTCGGCGTCGACACTGAGGCCTGCACGGGCGCGCTGCACGCCTGGGACACCCAGCTGGAAGCCGCGGGACCGGTGATCAGGAACCGCGCCCGAGCCGTGACCGAACTGACCGCGCTCATCGACAAGGCACGTCGGGCCCAGGCAGCGGCGCACCAGGCCGATGTGGCCCGGGAGAGCCTGGAGGAGCAGGCGGACGGGGCCCGTGCGCAGGCCGCAGACCGACGGGAGGAGACAGCACGCGAAGGGGAGGCGTACGCGGAAGCGGTACGCACCTGGACCGAGCGGCTGCGGAGCCTGACCGGCGTATCCCTCGACGCCGTCGACGCCCTGACCGCCCACGACGCGGCGGAAGGCCCGCTGCCCGCCCATGCCCCCGATGAGGTGGCCGACACAGCCCGCTCGGCCGTCGAGCCGTGGCTTGCGGAACTGGGCGAACAACGCGACACACGTGCGCTGGCGATCCGCGAGCTGACCACCGCACAGGACCGCCTGCAGCGTGAGCGCAGCGACTGGGAAGCCCGCACCGACCCCGAGCCCCCGCCCCCGCCCTACCGCTCGGCACCGCGCACCCCCGGCACCGGCGCCCCCCTGTACCGGCTCGTGGACTTCGCCGATGACCTGGAGGCCGCGGCCCGGGCGGGACTGGAAGCCGCACTCGAAGCCAGCGGCCTGCTCGACGCCTGGGTGTGCGCCGACGGCACCGTCGTGGACCCGGCCACGCGGGACACCCTCCTCACCCCCGGCACACGGCCCGTAGGACCGGTGGTTGCCCAGGTGCTGCGCCCGGTCCCCGCACCGGACAGCGGTGTGACGACCGAACAGGTCGAGCGCGTACTTCACACGGTGGCTCTAGTCACCGACGGATCCGCCGGCTCGACTGCAGAGTCCGCCATCGGCACCGACGGCTTCTGGAAGCTGGGTGTCGCCCGCGGTCGTCACACCAAGCAGACCGCCCAATACGTCGGCGCGGAGGTACGTGCCGAGACCCGCCGCCGTGCCCTTGCCGAACTCGACCGGCAACTCGGCGCCACACAGGCGGAGTTGGCGCGGCAACAGCATGACCTGCGGATCCTCACGGAGCACCGCGCACAAGTCACCGACGTCCTGAGCCACCCGCCCACGGCACGCCCCCTGACCGACGCCTGGGCCCGGACCGCCGAGGCCGAGCGCACCGCCCAGGTGTTGGCCGGCAAGGCGTCCACCGCCGCCCGCGAGGCGGAACAGGCACGCGGCCGCGCGGTCGCCGCCCGCCGCGAGGCCGAGGCGACCGCGAGCGCCAACGACCTCCCGGTCGACCCGGCCGCGCTCGACGCCGTACGCCTCTGCCTGGACCGCCTCGGCGCGGGCACCCACCAACTGCGCAGGCGGCTGCGCGCGGTCATTTCCTCCGCCGACACCCATAGCCAGGGTCGCGCAGACTACGCGCGGGCGCTGACATCCACCCGGGAAGCGGAATCCGATTACGCCGAGCCCCTCGCGCGCCTGGACGCTGCCCGTCGCACGGTAAAGGCTCTGGAGGAGGCGCTCGGCGCGTCGGAACAGGAGATCCTCGCCCGCGAGGACGAGGCGAAGCGACGGCTGGAGGCCGTCGGGCGCCAACTTCCCGGCGCTGAGCGCGACCTGAACGCCGTCCATGACGAACGTGTGCTCGCGGAAGGCGACGAGAGGGTCAGGAGAGAGGCACTGGCCACGCAGGAGGCAGAGGCGGTCGCCAGCGGCAGGAGACTGCGTACGGCGCTGTCCCTGCCGGGCGTGACCAGGGGCGCGGGCCTCGACCTGCCTACGGAGGCGAAGGCGGAGGCAGAGGCGGAGGCAGAGCCGGAGGGAGATGAGATCCGCTCCTCCGAGGACGCCGAGAAGCGCACGACCGAGGACGGCGACCCGTACCCATTCCGCGAGGGCGCACACGAGCGCATCACATCCCTGCGCCTGCTCGTCGACGCCGTACGACACCGCCTGGACCCCGAGCGGCGCGACGTCTCCGACACCACGATCCTCAACCGCCACACGGACCTGCGCGACAAGCTCTCCGGAGGCTACGACGCCACCCTGGAGGAACACGACGGCATCAAGATCTGCCGTCTCGTCGACGACCACGGCCTGCACGACATCGCCACGGTCGGTCAGCGCATCGCCGCCCAGGCGACCGAGGCCCGCGAACGGCTGACGGAGCGGGAGCGGGAGGTCTTCCAGCGCTTCCTCACCGGAGAGCTCGGCGACCATCTCTCCGCCCAGGTCCTGTCCGCGGGCGCCCTGGTAGCCGCTCTGAACGGCACCCTGTCCACGGTCCGTACGTCACACGGTCTGGGCGTCACGCTCGACTGGAAACTGGCGGACGGCGTGGAGGCCGACGTCAAAGCGGCGGTCGACCTCCTGCGCAGCCCGTCCGGCCTGCGCACCCACGAACAGTCCGACCAGCTCCGAGACGTACTCCAGCGTCGTATCGAGGACGCCCGCCGCGCCGACCCCGGCACAGGCTACGCGGCCCACCTGCGCACGGCCCTCGACTACCGGGACTGGTTCACCTTCACGCCCTGGGTGGTCAACGACGCCGCCCCCGGCAGCCGCCGCAAACTCTCCGGCCGCACCGGACTCAGCCAGGGCGAACAGCGAGTCCTGTCCTACCTGGTCCTCTTCGCCGCCGCGGCCGCCCACTTCACCAGCCTCGCCGAGACAGCTCCCGACGCGCCGCGGCTGATCCTGCTGGACGACGCGTTCGCCAAGGTCGACGAACCCACCCATGCGCGCCTTGGCCGCATCCTGGTCGACCTGGACCTCGACTTCGTCCTCACCAGCGAACGCCTGATCGGCAACTGGCCCGATGTGCCGTCCCTGCACATCTACGAGTGCCTGCGTGATCCCCATGTCAGAGGTGTGGCGACCCTCCACTACATGTGGAACGGGCGGCAAAGGCGGCTGGTGTCGGTATGACAAGCCCCCGAGCGCTGCTGGTGTCGGTATGACGAGCCCTCGAGCGCTGGACAGGACACCCCTGAACGCCGAGACACTGGCCTTCATCAACCGGCCCGGCCTCGCCCGCCTCTGGACGGCCGCCCGCACCCGCCTCGAGCGCAACGGCCTGCAGCCAACCGGCACCATCAAACTCCAGAACCTCGACGCACCCGAACGCGAGGCCCTCTCCCTCCTGCTGGGCAGAGCACTCACCGTCTCCACCGCCACGATCCGCCTGCCTGACCTGGACGCCCGCCTGCGCGCCAGCGCGGCCGGCCGCGGCCTGGCCGAGACGCTGGCGGCACTGGGCCCGGCCCTCACCGACCGCCGAGCCGCCCGGGACGCCGCCGCGGCACAGCGGGCCGGAGTGTGGTCCGGCGCGGAGACGGCTATCGCGAACACATCGCTGGCCACCCAGCCCTGGACGGCCCGATGGCTTGAGGAGATACGACGCGCGGGCACCGTCACCCGCCAGGACGGCCCCACCGCGACCACGATCCTCGACCAGGCGATCCGGACGCTGGCCATGCTCTTCCCCGGCACGAACGCGGAACCGACCCCCGCCGTCTGGGGCCGCGGCGAACTGGCCACCCGCGCCACCGGCTCGGCCCACGGCCTGGACGACGGCACCCTGCTCGCCCGCCTGGTCCTGCGCGGTATCGCCCTGGCCACCGGCGTCGAACTCCCCGTCGACGCACCGGGCCGCCGCGCCCTGTGGCGCCTCGCCTCGGTCACACCGGACGAAGTGTCCAGCACGGTGCTCACCTTCGGCCTACGACCGACTGGCACGACCTGGGGCGAGAGAACCCTTCGAGAACGCGCGGACCACCACCTGGAGACCCACCTCACCCTGCGTGAACTGCGCGCCCTCCACCTGCAGATGCCGGCCGGAGCCCGCATCCACGTCTGCGAGAACCCCCGGGTGGTCGAAGCCGCCGCCGAGGCAGGCTGCGCCGAGCCGCTGGTCTGCACGTCGGGGAGCGCGGCGACGGTCGTCCTCACCCTCCTCGACGCACTGGCCGCAGCCGGGTGCGCCTTCGCCTACCACGGTGACTTCGACTGGCCCGGCATCGCACTGGCCAACCGTGTGATGGACCAGTACGGCGCGCACCCCTGGCGCATGAGGGCAACGGACTACGAATACCTCGCGACCCGAACCCAGGTACACGGCACCCCGCAGCTCCTCCTCACCGGCCCGCCCGTGCAAGCCGTATGGGATGCCGAACTGACCCCCGCCATGGAAGCCCTGGGCATTGCCCTCCACGAGGAGTCGGCACTCGACCTTCTCCTGGAAGACCTCCGCTAACCGGCGTATGCCTTGCCGCCGCAAACCGGTCCACGCACCGCACCACGTGACCGGATTGCGCCCTTTCGGCCCGCAACCCTCCAGCTCACGCTGGTCGCAGACCGTTGCGGGGCAGTGTGGAGGGGGCCGCCATGTCCGGGTCGGTGTACATACCTGTCTTACCGGTGCGGGTTCACGCCGTGTCCGCGGTCAAGGACCTGTCCCCGTGGGTCCGTGACCGGACAACCCCGTTGTGGACCCTGCCCGTTGTCACCGCCGAAAGCCCCGACCAGCTCGAACAAGCGGTGGACAAGGAACTACTACGCGTCGCCTCCGTGCAGAAGCACAGCCCCGCATGGCTCGATGCGCCCTACGCCGATCTCGGCGAGAGCCCTTACGCGGACCTGCTCCCCTTCTACTGGTCCCACACGCCGCTCCGGCCGGTCACCGACCCGGATCTACCCGACTCCCACCATGCCGCCGCCATGGACGGCGCCCGCTCGGGTGGCAACGGACTCGGCGTCCGCATCCGGATGCCCGGCGCCTGGAACGACCAACTCGCCGAACACGCCATGGCTTTGCTGGACAGGACACATTCGGAAGCGATACCGGTGGATCTTCTCCTCGACCTCCAGACCGTCCTCCCCAGCCGCCCCGACGCCGGCAAAGAAGCACTGCGCGCGCTCGACATGCTTGTGCCCCTCGCCTCCTGGCGCACGATCGCCGTGCTTTCCGGCGCCTTCCCGGACAACGTCGACGGATTGTTGGACCGAGACCGCGGCGATGCGGATCGCGCGGACTGGGACGCCTGGCATGAGATACGGGTCAGCGGCGGCCCTACGCGCCCCTCACCCTGTACGGGGACTACGGCACCCTGCCCGCCCGGAACATCGGCAGGGCAACCGCCGATGGCGCCCGATCGCCGTTCGGACTGCTCAGGTACACCACGGACCGCTCCTTCCTGCTCGCCAGGTTCCGGGCCGAAAACCGCGGCGAAACCGGCGCCACCCGGGAAGCAGCCCGCTGGATCACCCAAAGTCCGGACTTCCGCGGGGAAACGGCCAGCAGCGGTGAACGCTGGTACCACCAGTGCGCCCGGACTACGGGCTCCAAAGGCACCGGCAACCCCGGGACATGGAACTCCGTGGGCAATGTGCAGCACGTGACCCATGTCGTCCGCTGCTTGTGCGGGGACGAAGAGGGCGCCTGAATCCGCCCGCCTTCCGCTTGCGCACCCCCCCCAACCACCCCCCACCCACCGTGACTTGCAAGTGAACAACATCGCCGCAGCTCAAGTGACCCTTCCGTGATGATGGAACAAGATCTGTCTATATAGATAGCTGACTATCGTTCACATTCGGGTGGCGACCCATACGCGGAGAGTTCATATAGGCGGGCTTCGATCCAAGCCACGCGGCCGGGCAAGCCGGCGGACACGAGGATCGAGAGTCACGTGGACATTCATTTGTTGCGCCGGGCCAAGGCGCCCTTGGCTCTGATGGCGGCTGTGATGCTGGCGGTGAGCGCCTGCGGTGGCGATGACGACGGGGACGGGGACGGTGCCGGCGGAGGCGCCGGGGGAAGTGAACTGTCGGGGTCGGTCAAGGTCGACGGGTCCAGTACCGTCGCGCCGCTGACCACCGCCGCCGCCGAGCTCTTCGCCGAGGAGCAGCCCAAGGTGAAGGTGACCGTGGGTACTTCGGGCACCGGTGGTGGGTTCGAGAAGTTCTGCAACGGCGAGACCGACATCTCCGACGCCTCCCGTCCCATCAAGGACGAGGAGAAGGCGGCCTGCGAGAAGAACAGCATCACCTACGAAGAGTTCCAGGTCGCCAACGACGCCCTCACCGTCGTCGTGCCCAAGGAGAACGACTGGGTCGAGTGCCTCACCGTCGAGCAGCTCAAGAAGATCTGGGAGCCCGACTCCAAGGTCAGCAACTGGAACCAAGTCGATCCCAAGTTCCCTGACGAGGCACTGAAGTTGTTCGGGCCCGGTACCGACTCCGGCACCTTCGACTACTTCACCGACGAGATCAACGGGGAGGAAGGGGCCTCCCGGACCGACTACTCGCCCAGCGAGGACGACAACGTCATCGTCCAAGGCGTTGCCGGGTCTCCCGGCGGGCTCGGGTACTTCGGGTTCTCCTATTTCGAGGAGAACTCCGACAAGCTGAAAGCCCTTCAGGTCGATGGCGGTGAAGGGTGTGTCTCGCCGAGTGTCGAGACGGCCCAGGACGGGTCCTACACGCCTCTCGCCCGGCCCCTGTTCATCTACCCCTCCGCCAAGGCCCTCGAGCGTGAGGAAGTGCTCGGGTTCGTCGAGTACTACGTCGAGGACCACAAGGCCATCGCCGAGGACGCCCTGTTCATTCCGCTCAACAGTGAGCAGGAGACCGAGCTCAAGGCCGACCTCGACAAGCTCAAGGAATCGGTGAAGTGACCTCGCCGACGCTCAAGGCCCCCGCAGGGACACCGTCCCTGCGGCGGGCCAAGCCGCGTTATGGCGAACGGGTCATCCAGGGCCTGCTGTTGGTCGCGGCGCTGGTCTCCGTCGCCACCACCATCGGCATCGTCGTCTCGCTCATCCCGCCCACCGTCGACTTCTTCGAGCGCGTCGGCTTCGGCGAGTTCCTCTTCGGCACCGACTGGACCGCGCTCTTCAGCACCCCCGAGTACGGGGTGCTGCCCCTGCTCGGCGCCACCATGCTGATCACGGTGATCGCGCTGGTCGTCGCCGTGCCCGTGGGGCTCGGGTCCGCCATCTATTTGAGTGAGTACGCCAGTCGGCGCGTCCGCGCCGCGCTCAAGCCCGCCCTCGAAGTCCTCGCCGGTGTGCCCACGGTCGTCTACGGCTTCTTCGCGCTCAACTTCGTCACGCCCCGGCTCCAGGACTGGTGGCCGGGCGGCACCGGGCCCGACTTTCAGAACGCCCTGTCCGCGGGCCTGGTCATGGGCGTCATGATCATCCCGACCATCGCCTCGCTCTCCGAGGACGCCATGGCCGCCGTACCGCAGTCGCTGCGGGACGGGGCCTACGCGCTCGGCTCCGGCAAGCGGATCGTGTCCGTGCGGGTCGTCGTGCCCGCCGCGCTCTCCGGCATCGTCGCGGCCTGCGTGCTCGGCATCTCCCGCGCCATCGGCGAGACGATGATCGTCGCCATCGCGTCCGGGCTCACCGCCAACCTCAGCGCCAACCCGCTGGAGGCGATGCAGACCATGACCGGGTTCATCGCCCAGGCCGGCATGGGTGACGTCCCGGTGCAGTCCTTCGAGTACAAGACCATCTTCGCCGTCGGGTCCCTGCTGTTCCTCATCACCTTCGTGATGAACGTGATCAGCATCCGGCTGGTCCGCAAGTACCGGGAGGTGTACGAATGACCACCGAGATCCGGGTCACCGAACCGCCCTCCCACGCCGCCCCGCGCAAGCTCGCGGGCCCCCGATTCCGGCCCGCCGAGAGCGCCTTCCGGCTGTTGCTGCTGTGCTGCCTGGGCGTGGGCATCGTCTTCCTCGGCGTCCTCATCACCTACGTGCTGGTGGAGGCCTGGCCGCGGCTCGACTCACGGCTGTGGGAGAACTTCCCCTCCATCCGGCGGCCCGAGCGCGCCGGCGCCCAGTCCGCGATCTTCGGCACGATCTGGGTGATCGCGTTCACCGCCCTGTTCTGCCTGCCCACCGGCATCATGGCGGCGATCTACCTGGAGGAGTATGCCGACCCCAACCGCTGGTACAACCGCATGATCGAGCTGAACATCCAGAACCTGGCCGCCGTGCCCTCGATCATCTACGGCATCCTGGGACTTGGCCTCCTCGCCCGCGAACTCTCCCTAGGCACCACCGTGTTGACGGCCTCACTCACCCTGTCGCTGCTCGTGCTGCCGGTCGTCATCATCGCCTCGCGCGAGGCGATCCGTGCCGTACCGCAGTCCATCCGGCAGGCCTCGCTGGCCCTCGGCGCCACCCAGTGGCAGACCGTCTGGCGGCAGGTGCTGCCCGCCGCCGTGCCCGGCATCGCCACCGGCTCGATCCTCGCCCTGTCCCGGGCGATCGGCGAGGCCGCGCCGCTGCTGCTGCTCGGAGCGGTGACCTACGTGGCGTTCAACCCGGAGGGTCTGGAGAGCTCGTACACCGTGCTGCCCATCCAGATCTTCAACTGGATCAGCCAGTCCCGCGAGGAGTTCCGCCACCTCGCCGCCGCCACGATCGTCATCCTCCTGGCCCTTCTCCTCCTCATGAACGCGGCCGCGATCTGGCTGCGCAACCGCTTCACTAAGCGCTGGTGATACCGATGACCGAAAACGCCGTCCCCGGACAGGGCGAGGAAGCCCACGCCCTCGCCGTCACCCTCGGAAAGCGCCGCCGCAGCCGACCCGAACCGTCCCTGAACGACCCGGTGTTCGAGATATCCGACCTGGACATCTGGTACGGCGACCATCAGGCCGTACGCGATGTCAGCATGCTCATCGGACGCCGCCAGATCACCGCCATGATCGGGCCCTCCGGCTGCGGCAAGTCCACCGTGATCCGCTGCTTCAACCGCATGAACGACCTCATCCCCGGCGCCCGGGTGACCGGCAAGGTCGCCTACCACGGGGAGAACCTGTACGACGCCGACGTCGACCCCATCGAAGTGCGCCGGCGCATCGGCATGGTGTTCCAGAAGCCGAACCCGTTCCCCAAGTCGATCTACGACAACATCGCCTACGGGCCCCGGGTCAACGGCATGAAGGGCAGCATGGACGACCTCGTCGAGGAGGCGCTCACCGGCGCCGCGCTCTGGGACGAGGTCAAGGACAAGCTGAAGTCCAACGCCCTTGCGCTGTCCGGCGGTCAGCAGCAGCGGCTGTGCATCGCCCGCGCCATCGCGGTCCGGCCCGAGGTGATCCTCATGGACGAGCCCTGCTCCGCGCTCGACCCGATCGCCACCGCCCGCATCGAGGACCTGATGGCGGAACTCGCGGCCGACTTCACCATCGTCATCGTCACGCACAACATGCAGCAGGCCGCCCGAATCTCCGACTACACCGCCTTCTTCACGGCCGACGTCGACGACAAGGGCGTACGGCACGGCCGGCTCGTCGAGTACGACACCACCGTAAAGATCTTCGAGAACCCCGCCGACCAGCGCACCGAGGACTACATCACCGGCCGCTTCGGCTGACCCGATGTCCCGTCCGAGGTCCCTCCGCTCCGCGCCCCTTTGCGCGTCCACGTGAAGGAGTACGACGGGTGACACCCGAGGCACACGGACCGACCGAGGCACATGGACCGACCGAGGCACCCGGACCGACGGAGGTGCAAGGGCCGAAGGAGTCCTCGTCCACCGCCGGTTCCGACGACAGCCGTTCACCGGACCTGCTGCTCGCCGAACCCGACCCGGAGCTCGCCCGGGACGTCACCGCCCGCTTCCTCAGCGCGGGCGTGCGGACCCTGGTCTGCCACGACGGCGCCGAGGCCCTGCTCCAGGTCGGCGCCCGCCGCCCCCGGGCCGTGCTGCTCGCCGCGCCGCTGCCGGTCGTCGGCGCCGCCGCGGTCACCGAGCTGATCGCCCGGCTGCACCCGGTGCCCGTCATCGTGGGCGCCGGGGCGGAGGGCGCCGCGGAGGCCACCGCCGCGCTGACGGCGGGCGCGGTGGCCTTCGTCGCCCGTCCCTACCGGGCCGAGGAGATCCTGCCGCTGCTCACCCTCGGCGCCCGGGCCGGAGCCGCCCCGCGGATGCTGGTCGTCGGGGACATCGAGCTCGACGTCGAGGGCTTTCACGTGTACGTCCGCGGGCGCTCGCTCACCCTGCCCGTACGCGAGTTCCTGCTGCTGCGCTATCTGATGGAACGTCCCAGCAAGGTCGTCAGCCGAAGGGAGCTGACCAAGGCGCTGTGGGGCGCCGACAAGCTCGACAGCAACACGCTCACCGTGCATGTGCGCCGGGTCCGCAACAAGCTCCGGGACGAGGCGGGCAGCCGGTGCACCATCGACGCGATCCGGGGCATGGGATACCGGCTGGAGTGCGGGCGCGAGGAGTCCGCCGCGAGCGGACGCGCCGGAGCCAAGGTGAACCGTGGGTGAACAACTCGTGGGTCGGGCAACCCTGTTCGAAGGGTACGGCGGAACCGCCCTATGGTGGTTGGATGAACGTCTCTCCTGGGGATACGGAGCTCGCCGCCGACCAACCGGAAGCTCACACATCGTCCCTGGCCCGCCTGTTGATCGACCGGGACGAGGCCGAGCGGCTGGCCGCCGTGCTCAAGGCCATCGCCGATCCGACCCGGCTGCAGCTCCTCCGGCTCATCGAGCGGGCACCCGCCGGTGAGGCCTGCGTCGCCGATCTCACCGACTGCCTGGGGCTGCGGCAGCCGACCGTCAGCCACCATCTGAAGGTCATGACCGACGCGGGACTGCTCACCCGGGAACGCCGGGGTACCTGGGTCTGGTACGCCGTCGACCGGGACGGCCTGCACCGGGTGCGGGACATCCTGAAGCCGGTACCGACGGTGGTCACGGCCGCCTAAAACAGGCCGCCTAAGACAGGCCTTCACGGGCCCCTAAGACAGGCCGCCTAAGAAACCAGGCTTGCTAAGACAGGTCCCCCACCACCGCCCGCACCCGGCTCGCGACCTTCTCCGGCAGGGGCGCGTAGTGGATGCCGGGGAGGATCTCCTGACCGGCCTCGCTGACGACGTAGGACAGGAACGACTTCAGGGCCGGGAGCGTGTCGGGCGGGGTGCCCTCGGCGCAGACCACCTCGTAGGTGACCAGGACGATCGGGTACGCCCCGGGCGCCCGCGTCGCGTGGTCGAGCCGCAGCGCCAGGTCCCGCCCCTTCCCGGTGATCCGCGCCCCGGCGATCCCGGCCGAGGCGGTCCTGGGGCTCGGGGCGACCGGCTCCGCCGCGCCCGTGTCGATCCGGACCGTCGGGATGCGGCCCTTCGTGGCGTACGACAGCTCGACGTAGCCGATCGAGCCGAGCGTGCCGGTCATCTCGCTCGCCATGTTCTGCGAGCCGTCGGCGGAGTTGCCGCCCTCGGCCGGCCAGGACTTCGAGACCGGGTAGGGCCACTCCCGTGACGCGGCGGCGGAGAGGTAGGCCGTGAAGTTCTGGGTGGTGCCCGAGCCGTCGGAGCGGTGCACGGACTGGATGGCCAGGTCGGGCAGGCGGGCGCCGGGGTTGAGGGCGCGGATCGCGGGGTCGTTCCAGCGGGTGATCCGGGAGTCGAAGATCCTGGCCAGCGTGGGCGCGTCCAGGACCAGGTCGTCCACCTCGGAGAGGTTGTAGCCGACCGCGATCGGGCCGCCCACAGTGGGCAGGTTGACCGCGCGCCCGCCCCCGCACACCGGCCCGGTGCGCGCCAGGTCCGCCGGCTTCAGCGCGCCGTCGGTGCCGCCGCGCCGTGACGCCCCGCATGAACTGCGAGACACCCGCGGTCGATCCCACCGGGTTGTAGGCGATCCGTACCCCCGGACAGGCCCGTTGGTACTGCGCCATCCAGTACTTCATCGCGTTGTCCTGGGCGCTCGAACCCGACCCCGACACCTGCCCCCGCGCCGCGCACCGGATCCGCGGATCCGCCGGCGCCCTGGCGGCCGTACGACTCCCGGGGCCGCCCGAATCGTCCTCCGTCCAGGCCCATAACCAGGCCCCGCCCGCGACGGCCACGCCCGCCGCCGTGACGACGGCGCCGACCGGCACCAGGCCGAGGCGGGGGCGTCGCCTGGGCCGTCGATGTCGCACCATGTCCCCTCCGAAGCGTTCCGGGGTTCCCGGGGGCATAGATGCTGGCCTATGTCGGGCGGGGGTGTGGCGACGTCGGCGCGAACGTCTGGCGACGCCTTCGTGGCGTAGGGCGGTCAGGGCAGGGCGGTCAGGGCCCGGTCGGGGCAGGGCGGTCAGCGTAGGGCCAGCATCCGCGCCATCGCCGCGACGACCTGGGGCGCGACCTTGTAATAGACCCACGTGCCGCGCCGCTCGGAGGTGAGCAGGCCTGCCTCCTTCAGCTTCTTCAGGTGGTGGGAGACGGTCGGCTGGGAGACGCCCACGTCGGAGATGTCGCACACGCAGGCCTCCCCGCCCTCGTGCGAGGCGACCAGTGAGAAGAGCCGCAGCCGTACGGGGTCGCCGAGCGCCTTGAACATACGGGCGGTGCGCTCGGCCTCGTCCGTGCTCAGGGGGCGCTCGGTGAGGGGCGGGCAGCAGGGGACGGCTTCGGTGCCGACCGTCTCCAGTAGTTCCACTTCCAGTCCCGGTTCCACGTCCAGTGCGCTGTCCTGATTCGGCATGTGTCTATGTTGACACACTTCGAATCAAGGGGCAGGGTGGGTGCTGTATCGACAGATGTCGAATCAATGGAGCTGTCATGGCTGAGTACCCCGTCGTCGTCATCGGAGCCGGTCCCGTGGGCCTGGCCGCCGCCGCGCACCTCGCCGCGCGCGGACTGGAACCCCTGGTCCTGGAGGCGGGCCCGGTCGCGGGCAGCGCGGTCCGCGAGTGGGCGCACGTCCGGCTGTTCTCCCCGTGGGCCGAACTCGTCGACCCGGTCGCCGAGAAGCTGCTGGCCCCCACCGGCTGGGTCCGCCCCGACGGTGCCGCCTATCCCACCGGGGGCGACTGGGCGGACCGCTACCTCCAGCCGCTCGCCGACGCCCTCGGCGGCCGGGTCCGCTACGGCGTCGCCGTCACCGGAGTGGCCCGCGCCGGGCGCGACCGGGTCGTCGACGCGGGGCGCTCCGGGCAGCCGTTCACCGTGCACGTCACCCACGCCGACGGCCACGAGGACCGGCTGACGGCCCGAGCGGTCCTCGACGCCTCCGGCACCTGGTCCGGCCCGGCCCCGATGGGCGCCGACGGGCTGCCCGCGCTGGGCGAGAGGGCGGCGGCCGACCGGATCTCCTACCGGGTCCCCGACCTCCGCGACCCCGCCATCCGTGCCCGTTACGAGGGCCGCCGCACCGCCGTCGTCGGCTCTGGCGCCTCCGCGTTCACGGCCCTCGCCACGCTCGCCGACCTCCCGGGCGCCCACGCGGTATGGGTCCTGCGCCGCGGAAGCGCCCAGTACGGCGGCGGCGAGGCCGACCTGCTCCCGGCCCGCGGCGCCCTCGGGCTGCGCGCCAGGGCCGCCGTGGAGGAGGGGCACGCCGAGGCGGCGACGGGATTCCGGATCCGGGCGGTCGAACGGGTCGCGGACGGGCTCGTGCTGATCGCCGACGACGGCCGCCGCCTGGACCCGGTGGACGAAGTCCTCGTCCTCACCGGCTTCCGGCCCGACCTGTCGTTCCTCTCCGAGGTCCGCCTCGGCCTCGACGAACGCCTCCAGGCCCCCGTCGGACTGGCCCCGCTCATCGACCCCAACGTCCACTCCTGCGGCACCGTCCCACCGCACGGCGTCGGCGAGCTCTCCCATCCGGAGCAGGGCATCCACCTGGTCGGCATGAAGTCCTACGGCCGCGCCCCGACGTTCCTCGCCATGACCGGGTACGAACAGGTCCGCTCCATCGCGGCGGCGCTGGCCGGCGACGCCGAGGCGGCCCGCCGGATCGAACTGACACTGCCCGCGACCGGGGTGTGCGGGGGCTCCGGGCTCTACGACGACGCAGGCGGCGGGAGTTGCTGCTCCTGAAGCATGGGGGCATCAGGGTCTGCCCGACCCCAGCGACCGCTCCCGCACCCGGGCCAGATGCCCCTCGAACACCTCCCGGGTGTCGGGCGTCAGCGTGCGCAGGGCGACCAGGGCCGTGATCACGACGTCGCACAGTTCCGCCTGTACGTCGTCCCAGGTGTGCGTGACGCCCTTGCGGGGGTTCTGCCCGGTCGCCCCGATCACCGCCTCGGCGACCTCGCCGACCTCCTCCGACAGCTTCAGCATGCGCAGGAGCAGGCCCTCCCGGCCGTCGACCGGACGGTTCGCGTCCAGCCAGGCGTACAGCTCGTCGATGCCGGACCACAGGTCGGTCGCGGGAGGCGTGGCGGTCTGTTCAGTCATACGCCGAGACTGTCACGCCCCACTGACAGCGCCCCGGGGCAGGGAAGCCCCAGGCCAGGGAAGCCCCGGGCCAGGGAGGCCCGGGCCAGGGAAGCCCCGGGTCAGGGAAGCCCCGGCGAGGGCAACCCCGGCCAGGGCAACCCCTCCTTGGCGAACCCCGGCCACACATCCTCAGCTCTTGAACTCGTCCTCGAACAGGGCCACTTGCTCGCCCTCCCGTTCCTCGCGCAACGCCTTGTTGCGCATGCCGACGACGACCGCCGTCCCCGCCGCCGTCGCCGCGAGCGCCACCGGGACCATCCAGCCCCGGTCGAAGACATGGCCGAGCGCGTGGTCCAGGGAGAGTCGGCCCGGGCCGCTGACCGCGAGGCCGGCCGCGGCCAGGCCCAGGGTGGCGGCGTACTCGTAGCCGCCGCTCGCGTTGAAGAAGCCGTTCGGGGTGTGCACCGCCGCCGCGCCGGTCATCGCGCCGGCTGCCGCCGCGCCCGCCGCCGGGGTGGCGAGGCCCAGCGCCAGCAGGGTGCCGCCGCCCGCCTCGGCGAGGCCGGCCATCCTCGCGTTCGCCTCGCCGGGCCGGTATCCCACGGACTCCATGAACTGCCCGGTGCCCTTGATACCTCCTCCGCCGAACCAGCCGAACAGCTTCTGCGCGCCGTGCGCGGCCAGTACCCCGCCGGCACCCAGCCGCAGCAGGAGCAGACCCAGATCACGTCGGTCGTAAGAGCTCACGGTGTCTCCCGTAACAGACAGCAGGAACAGTCCCCTCCCGCGTGTCCACCGTCGCACCCCGCACACCCGAGGGGCCTGCCCGGGCCGCCGTTCGGGTGGCGGGGTGCCGGGAGCGATGTGAGTCTGACGGTCATGACGATCCAACCGAAGAACCTCAGCGACCCAGCCGTCCGGGACTTCGTCGCCGCCGTCAACGCGCACGACCGGCAGGCCTTCATGGACCTGCTCACCCCGGACGCGACCATGGCGGACGACGGCACCGACCGTGACCTCGACGACTGGATCGACCGGGAGATCTTCTCCTCCAACGGTCACCTGGAGGTGGACCGGGAGTCCGACGGCGGCCACGCCCTCCTCGCCCGCTACCGCAACGACACCTGGGGCGAGATGCGCACCCGCTGGCGCTTCGAGGTCGACGACGACGGCAAGATCCGCCGCTTCGAGACGGGCCAGGCCTGAAGTTCCCTCTCAGCGCGCGGACTTGCTCTGAAGTTCCCTCTCCGCGCCGGGACTTGCCCTGAAGTGGGCTTCAACTCCTAGCGTCTGCAGCCATGAACGCAATGGAGACGAACCTCAGGCCTCTCGGCCGCAGCGGAATCGACGTCAGCGCCCTCGGCTTCGGCTGCTGGGCCATCGGCGGTGAGTGGACCGACCCGGACGGACAGCCGCTGGGCTGGGGCCGGGTCGACGACGAGGAGTCGGTACGGGCGATCCGGCGCGCCCTCGACCTCGGCGTCACCTTCTTCGACACCGCCGACACCTACGGCGCCGGGCACAGCGAGCGCGTCCTCGGCCGTGCGCTGGGCAGGCGCCGGGCCGACGTGATCGTCGCCACCAAGTGGGGCAACGTCTTCGACGAGGAGACCCGCACCCTCACCGGCGGCGACGACTCCCCGGCCTACGCCCGTCGCGCCCTGACCGCCTCGCTGCGGCGCCTGGACACCGACTACGTCGACCTTTACCAGCTGCACCTGTCGGAGGCCGACCCCGACCGCGCGGCCGAACTCCGTGACATGTGCGAGGAGTTCGTGCGCGACGGGCTCGTCCGGGCCTACGCCTGGAGCACCGACGACCCCGCCCGCGCCGCCGTCTTCGCGGAGGGCGCCCACTGCGCGGCCGTACAGCATCGGCTCAACGTGCTGCAGGACGCACCCGAAATGCTGGCGCTCTGCGCGGAGTTCGGACTCGCGAGCGTCAACCGCAGTCCGCTGGCGATGGGGTTGCTGAGCGGGAGGCGGACGGCGGGGCAGGCGCTCGACGCGGGGGACATCCGCAACGCGCCTCCGGCCTGGCTGCCCGGTTTCGCGGCCGGGTCCGGTGCGGATCCCGAGTGGCTGAAGCGGGTGGAGGCGATCCGGGAGATCCTGACCAGCGGCGGCCGTACGCCTGCCCAGGGCGCGCTCGCCTGGATCTGGGCGCGTAGTCCGCACACGGTGCCGATTCCGGGGTTCCGCACGGTCGCGCAGGCCGAGGAGAACGCGGGGGCGATGGCGAAAGGGCCGCTCACCGCAGCCCAGTTGGCCGAGATCGACGGCATCCTGGGGCGGTGAGCGGCCCTTCCTCTAGTACGTCACCTGCCGTTCCGTCAGGGTGATCCGGCCCGACTTGATGGTGGCGAGGCGGGGTGCGCGGCGGGCGATCGAGGAATCGTGGGTGACCATGACGAAGGTCAGCCCGTACTCGTGCCACAGCCCCTCCAGCAGGGCCATGATGTCGTCGCGGGTGCCCTCGTCGAGGTTGCCGGTGGGTTCGTCGGCGAGCAGCACCTTCGGCCGCTTGACCAGGGCGCGGGCGATGGCGACGCGCTGCTGCTGGCCGCCGGACATCTCCGACGGTACGTGGGTGAGGCGTTCGCCGAGGCCGACGGAGTTCAGCGCCTCGGCGGCCCGTTCGCGGCGCTCCTTGGGGCTGACGCCGAGGGGGACGAGCGCGGTTTCCACGTTCTCCTGGGCGGTGAGGGTGGGGATGAGGTTGAACGCCTGGAAGATGATGCCGATCTTCTCGGCGCGCAGGCGGGTGAGCCGGGCCTCGCTGACGGTGGCGAGGTCGACGTCGTCCAGCATGACGCTGCCCTCGGAGGGGCGGTCGAGGCCACCGATCATCTGGAGCAGCGTGGACTTGCCGCCGCCGGTCGGTCCCTGGATGACGAGCTGATCGCCGTCCGCGATGGTGAGGTCGACGCCGTCGAGGGCGAGGACTGTTTCCTTGCCTCGGGTGTAGCGCTTGGTGACGTTTCTGAGGTCGTACATGGGGGCTCCTGGGGGGGTGTTCGGGGTGGTTCGCCGGGTGCGGGTTCGTGGGGGCTGGTCGCGCAGTTCCCCGCGCCCCTGGGAGTTGCAGCCGAGGCTTGCTACTCGACTCGCCTCAGTGCGTCCGCCGGGCGGAGCCGGGATGCTCGCCAGCCGCCGAAGCCGCCCGCTATCAGGCCGCCCGCCACCGCCAGGCCCACCGCCAGGGCGATCGTCGTCGCGCTGACCGGGGCCGTGAGGGCCACCTCCAGGGCGTTCGAGGACTGCTGGGCGCCGGGGCCGCCGCCCATGCCGCCGCCACCGGGGCCGCCGCCCATGCCGCCGCCCGTCGAGCCGAGTTGAGCCTCCAGGGTCGGGCTGATCGCCGTCACCGTGTAGGCGCCCGCCAGGCCGACCGCGATACCGAGGACACCGCCCACCAGGCCGCTGACGATCGCCTCGCCGACCACCTGGCGGGTGACCCGGCCCGACGTCCAGCCCAGGGCCTTCAGGGTGCCGAACTCGCGGACCCGGCGCGTCACCGCCGACGACGTCAGCAGGCCCGCGACCAGGAACGCCGCCGCCAGTACCGCGACCGACAGCCACTTGCCGACGCTCGACGCGAGGTTCGACGCGGTCGACAGGGACCCCGACACCGTCTCCGCCAGATCCGCGGACGTCGTAACCGTCGTACCGGAGATGTTCTTCTGGATCGTCGACTTGACCGCGTCGATCCGCTGGGAGTCCGTGGCCTTGACGTAGATCGTCGTGACCTTGTTCTTCGCGTCGCCCAGCGTCTGGGCCTGCTTCAGGGGCAGGTAGACGTCGGTCGTCGACTCGCTGCTCTCCGGGGTCGCGATGCCGATGATCGTGTACTTGGTCCCGGAGATCTTGAAGGTCTCGCCGACCTTGTACTCGTTCTCCTTCGCGTACGACTTGCTGAGCACCGCCACCTTCGCGCTGGTCTGCGTCGCCGTGAAGGTCTTGCCGGAGGTGATCTGCGAGCCGGCCAGCGGGCCGAGGTCCTGGTCGGTGACGTCGACGCCGGCGACGGAGTAGGAGTTGACGTCGAAGGAGGCGCCGCCGCCCTGGACCTGCGGCTGGCCGGTGGCGCCGGAGCCGCCCGTGCCTCCGGGGCCGCCCTGGGACTGGCTGCCCTGGGACTGCGACTGCGCCTGGCCCTGCGTGAAGGAGCCGTCGACCTTCGTGACGTTCAGGGTCAGCGCGCCGACCGCGTTGGCGACCCCGCTCTGCCGGGCCACCTTCGTCACGAGCGAGGCACTGAGCGCCTCACCGCCCTGCGTCATCACCCGGTCCGAGCTCTGCTCCTCGTCCTCGTCGGACTTGGCGTCGAACTCGAACCTCGGTCCGCCCGAGGCGTTGTCGCTGGGCGCCGATCTGGCCTTGGTGACCGTCATGTCGGTGCCCAGGCCGTAGAGGGACTGCAGGACCTTGTCCTGCGCCTGCTGCATGCCCGCCGACACGGAGTTGACCGTGATGACGAGGGCGATTCCGAGCGCCAGACCCAGTGCGACGACCAGAGCCGCCTTCTTGCGCCGGCTCAGCTCGCGCTTGAGATAGATGCCAAACATCCCGTTCCTCGAAGGTTCTTGGCGCCCGCTGTGGGCGCGGCCTCAAGGTAGGGACGGAATGTTGTGCGGCCGTGAGGAAGGGATAGGTGCGGGCTGAGAAGGGATGTGAACCTGCTGAGAGTCGTACGGCAGCCGTCGACGGCGCGGTGCGTACCCCGCGGTCCCGCGCGAGGTCCACCCCCAACCCGCGCCGTCGGACGGCTGCCGTCTCCCCCCTCGGTGTGGCCGGAAGCCCTCCACTCCAACTGTGAAGCTCTTGTGGAGGAGAGTTGAGCATAAGCCGCCGACCGGCCGCAATGGTGCGGACGGTCAAATTCCGATTGTGCAAGTTGAGGAGACTGAGTTCTTCGGCGTTCCTCAGCTCTGGCTCAGCCGCGTCCCACGTACGGCATGGCCGTCGCCAGCACCGTCGCGAACTGCACGTTCGCCGCCAGCGGCAGCTCGGCCATGTGCCGGACGGTTCGCGCCACGTCGGCCACGTCCATCACGGGCTCCGGCGCCACCTCGCCGTTGGCCTGAAGTGCCCCCGTCTGCATGCGGGCCGTCATGTCGGTGGCCGCGTTGCCGATGTCGATCTGCCCGACGGCGATGTCGTACGGCCGCCCGTCCAGTGACAGCGACTTCGTCAGGCCCGTCAGCGCGTGCTTGGTCGCCGTGTAGGCGACGGAGTGCGGGCGGGGGGTATGGGCGGAGATGGACCCGTTGTTGATGATCCGGCCGCCCCGGGGGTCCTGCTCCTTCATCTGCCGGAACGCCGCCTGCGCACACAGGAACGCCCCGTTGAGGTTGGTGTCCACCACGTGCCGCCAGGCGTCGTAGGGCAGCTCCTCCACCGGCACCCCGCCCGGCCCGAACGTCCCCGCGTTGTTGAACAGCAGGTCGACCCGCCCGAACCGGTCCACCGTGGCGGCGAACAATGCGGCGACCTCCTCGGGCCGCGCCACATCCGTGCGTACGGCGAGGGCGGCGCCCTCGGGCGCCAGGGCCGCCGTCTCCTCCAGGGTCCCGGTGCGGCGGCCCGCCAGCGCCACCGACCAGCCCGCGCGCAGCAGCTCCACGGCGACCGCGCGCCCGATGCCGGAGCCGGCCCCGGTCACCACGGCGGTCCTCGGCCTGTCAGTTTGCTTCGCATTCATGGCCCCGCAGCGTACGGGAGGGTCCGCCATCCGGAACTCATCCGTCCGCCATCCGGGTGTTGTGTACGCGCCAATCGAGAGTCGTCCCCGGCCACTCCAATGCCTGGTGCATTCATTTCGTCAGGGGAGGACCGGATGACACTCGACGCACGCCAGTCACAGCACGCCCCCGAACTGCGCGCGGCGGCCCGGCACTTGGGCCGCCGTCGCTTCCTCACGGTCACGGGCGCGGCCGCCGCGCTCGCCTTCGCGGTGAACCTGCCCACGGCCGGGGTCGCGGGCGCCGCCGAGCTGGACGCCCGGAAGATCACCGAGAACCCGTTCACCCTCGGCGTCGCCTCCGGCGACCCGCTGCCCGGCTCGGTCCTGCTGTGGACCCGCCTCGCCCCCGCCCCCTACCAGCCCGACGGCGGACTGCCCGCCGAGCGCGTCACCGTGCACTGGGAGCTGGCCCGCGACGAGAACTTCCGCCGCCCGGTCAGACGCGGCACCGCCACCGCGCACCCCGAGTTCCAGCACACCGTCCACGTCGAGGTCGGCCACCTCGACACCGACCGCGTCCTGTACTACCGCTTCCGGGTCGGCTCCTGGATCTCCGAGACCGGCCGCACCCGCACCGCCCCCGCCCCGGGCGCCCGCGGCTCCGGGCTCAAGCTCGCCGCCGTCTCCTGCCAGGCGTACCACGACGGCTACTTCACCCCGTACGGCCATCTCGCCGCCGACGACGTCGACGTCGTCTTCCACCTCGGCGATTACCTCTACGAGTACGCCGTCAACTCTGTCGGCGGCAACCGCAACTACACCGACCGCGTCCTGCCGGCCCTGTTCAACCGGGAGACGCTGACCCTGGAGGACTACCGGCTGCGCTACGCCCTCTACAAGTCCGACCCCGATCTGCGCGCCGCGCACGCCGCGCACCCCTTCGTCGTCACCTGGGACGACCACGAGACCGAGAACAACTACGCCGACGACAGCCCCGAGAACAGCGTCCCGCCGGAGGAGTTCCTGCTGCGCCGCGCCTCCGCCTACCGCGCCTACTGGGAGCACCAGCCGCTGCGCCGCCCCCAGCTCCCCGAGGGCCCCGACATGCAGCTCTACCGGCGCCTGAAGTGGGGCCGGCTCGCCCAGTTCGACGTGCTCGACACCCGGCAGTACCGCTCCAACCAGGCCCAGGGCGACGGCGCCAAGGTGCCCGGGCCCGAGGTCGACGACCCGGCGCGCACGATGACCGGTGAGACGCAGGAGCGGTGGCTGCTGGACGGCTGGCGGTCCTCGCGGGCGCTGTGGAACGTCGTCCCGCAGCAGGTCGTCTTCTCCCAGCGCAAGTTCGACCTCGTCGAGCCCTCCCGGGTCTCGATGGACGCCTGGGACGGCTACCGCGCCTCCCGCCGCCGGATCCTGGACGGCGCCGAGGCCGCGGGCGTCGACAACCTGATGGTGCTCACCGGCGATGTGCACGTCGGGTACGCCTTCGACATCAAGGACGACTTCGACGACCCGGCCTCGCGGATCCGGGGCACGGAGATCGTGGCGACCTCGATCGCGAGCGGCCGGGACGGCGCCGACAAGCCCGCGAACTGGGACACCTACATGACCGCCAACCCGCACCTGAAGTTCTACAACGGCCGGCGCGGCTATGTGACCGTCGCGCTGGACGAGCGGCAGGCGCGGGCCGACTTCCGGACGGTGCCGTACGTGACCACGCCGGGGGCGCCGGTCACGACGGCCGCGTCCTTCGTGACGGAGGTGGGGGAGCCGGGGCTCAAGCCGGCGTGAGCGCCGTCTCGCCCGAGGGTTCGCCCGTCTCGCCCGAGGGTTCGCCCGTCTCGCTCGGGTAGCGGACGCCGACGCGGTCCCGGATCGCGTCGAGCGTCCGCATCACGGCGAGGGTGCCGTCCAGCGGGACGAGCGGGGACTCCGTCTCCCCGGCCCGCAGGGCGCGCATCACCTCGGCGGCCTCGTGGCGCAGGCTGGCGCGAGGGCCGTCGGCCGGGTCGGCGGCGAACCGCTCCGGGTCGCGGCCGTCCCGGTGCAGGACGAAGTGGTCCGGGAAGAAGAAGCCGTAGGGGATGTCGATCCGGCCGTGCGAGCCGGTGACCGACGCCGAGGTCGCCGTACCGCCGATGATGGAGCAGTGCACCGAAGCGAGAGCGCCGCTCTCCCAGGAGAGCAGTGCTCCGGTCTGGAGATCGACGCCCTCGTCCGAGAGCACCGCTCTCGCGACGATGTCCGAGGGCTCCCCGAGCAGCAGCTGCGCGAACGACACCGGGTAGACCCCGAGATCGAGCAGCGCGCCCCCGCCCTGCAGCGGGTCACGCAGCCGGTGCGCGGGCGGGAAGGGCCCGGCCAGCCCGAAGTCGGCCTGCACACTGCGCACTTCGCCGATCGCCCCGTCGTCGACCAGCGCCTTCAGCTTCCGGACCAGCGGATTGCAGTACATCCACATGGCCTCCATCAGGAAGCTCCCGCGCGCCTTCGCGAGGCCGACCAGCTCCTCGGCCTCCCGCGCGTTCAGCGTGAAGGCCTTCTCGCACAGCACGTTCCGCCCGGCCTCCAGGCACAGGCCCGCGGCGACCCGGTGCGCCGAGTGCGGAGTGGCGACGTACACGACATCGATGTCCTCGTCGGCCGCCAGCGCGGCCCAGTCGCCGTACGCGCGCCCGATCCCGAACCGCTCCGCGAACGCGTCCGCCGACGCCTGCGACCGCGAGGCCACCGCCACGACCTCGGCGTCCGGCAGGTCCACCAGGTCGGCCGTGAACGTGGCCGCGATCCCCCCGGTCGCCAGGATCCCCCAGCGCACCTTCTGCTCACTCATCCCCGAACCCCACCCTTGCTGTAGTGACCCTCGGCACTGTGTTCGAGCTGAGAGCATAGGGGCGGCATCGTGAGAAGAGGGAGGGGCACATGCCCGACACCGGGGCGTCCAGGGCATCCATACCGAACCAAACGCAGGCGGCCGTACCGAAGGCGGAACCGGCCGCCCGCGCCATGCGGCGTACCGGTCTGCTGGTCACCCTCGTCCTCGGCGGGCTGACCGCCACGCCCCCGCTGGCGATGGACATGTACCTGCCCGCCCTCCCGCAGGTCACCGGGGCCCTCAGCGCCCCCGCCGCGACCGTCCAGCTCACCCTCACCGCCTGCCTCGCCGGCATGGCGCTCGGCCAGCTCGTGGTCGGCCCGATGAGCGACCGCTGGGGCCGCCGACGCCCGCTGCTGATCGGCCTCGCGGTGTACGTCCTCGCCACCGCCCTGTGCGCCATCGCGCCGACGGTCGAGTTCCTGGTCGCCTTCCGGCTCGCGCAGGGGCTCGCGGGCGCCGCCGGAATCGTGATCGCCCGCGCGGTCGTCCGCGACCTCTACGACGGCGTCGCGATGGCCCGCTTCTTCTCCACCCTCATGCTGATCTCCGGCGTCGCGCCGATCGTGGCGCCCCTGATCGGCGGCCAGATCCTGCGGGTCACCGACTGGCGGGGCGTGTTCGTCGTCCTGACCGTGGTCGGGGTGGCGCTGGCGGGCGTGGTGTGGGCCCGGCTGCCGGAGACCCTCGACCCGGCCGACCGGCACTCGGGAGGCGTCGGCGAGGCCCTGCGCTCGATGCGGGGGCTGCTCGCCGACCGCGCCTTCGCGGGCTACATGCTGACCGGCGGCTTCGCCTTCGCCGCGCTGTTCGCGTACATCGCCGCCTCCCCCTTCGTGATCCAGGAGATCTACGGCGCCTCCCCGCAGACCTTCAGTCTGCTGTTCGGCCTGAACTCCATCGGGCTGGTCATCGTCGGCCAGATCAACGGCAAGGTGCTGGTCGGGCGGGTGAGCCTGGACTCGGTGCTCGCGGTCGGCCTCGGCGTGGTGCTGCTGGCCGCCACGGCGCTGCTGCTGATGTCGGCGGGCGTGTTCGGCGAGGTGGGCCTGGTGCCGGTGGCCGCCGCGCTGTTCGTACTGATGTCGGCCATGGGCGTCACGCTGCCCAACACCCAGACCCTGGCGCTGCTGCGCACCAAGCAGGCGGCGGGTTCGGCGTCGGCGTTGCTGGGTACCTCGTCCTTCCTGATCGGCGCGGTCGCCTCGCCCCTGGTGGGGGTCGCCGGGGAGGACACGGCCGTACCCATGGCGGTGGTCCAACTGGCCGCCGCGCTGGTGGCGTCGGCCTGCTTCGTGGGAATGTGCCGTCCCTGGAACAAGCGTGGGGACACGGCGGCGAGCGTGGAGGGAGCGGGGAGCTGAGCGCACCGAGACTGCGCGGCGACACTCCGGAACGGGCGGGCCTCGACCCCGAGGAACTCGCCCACCTGGTCCGCGAGGTCCACGCCCTCACGACGGGCGAGCGGCCCTGGGCGGCGGGGGCCGTGGTGATCGCCGGACGTGGCCCCTGTGTGGCCGTGGAGGAGGCGGCGGGTTGGGCGGTGCGATACGCCTCGTACGACCCGCAGAAGGACGCCGGGGTGGAGCTCCCCGTGTCCTCCCGCGTCCCGATGACGGTGCGGACCGCCTTCGACCTGGCGTCCCTGACGAAGGTCTTCACGGCCGTGGCCGCGGTGCAGCAGATCGAGCGGGGGACGCTCGGGATCGACGCGGAGGTGGGGGCGTATCTCCCGGACTTCCGCGGGGCGGCGCGGCACGGGGTGACGGTACGGCAGCTGCTGACGCACACGTCCGGGATGCGGCCGGAGGTTCCGCTGTACGACTGCGCCGACGACGCGGAGCGGTGGGCCCGGCTGCGGGCGGAGGTGCCGGTGGGGGTGCCGGGGACGTACTGCTACTCGGACGTCAACCTCCTGCTGCTGCAACAGGTCCTGGAGCGCATCACCGGGCGCGGCCTCGACGTCCTGGTTCACGACGGCATCACCCGGCCGCTCGGCATGACGGCGACCCGCTTCGGGCCGTATCCGGGCGCCGCGGCGACGGAGGACCAGCGGCGGCCGTGGGCGAAGGCCGAGCGGGGCATGCTGCGGGGCGTCGTGCACGACGAGAACGCGTGGGCGCTGGGCGGGGTGGCGGGGCACGCGGGCCTGTTCTCGACGGCGCGGGACCTCGCGGTGTTCTGCCGGGCGCTGCTCGCCGGGGGCTCCTACGGTCCGGCCCGCATCCTGGGACCAGACTTCGTGGAGCTGCTGCTGACGCCGCCGGGGCTGGGGTTCGCGATGGACCAGGAGTGGTTCATGGGGGAGTTGGCGGGGCGGGGGGCGGCGGGCCATACGGGGTTCACCGGCACGATGCTGGTCCTGGACCGGGCCACGGACACGTTTCTGGTGCTCCTGGCGAACACGGTCCATCCCCGGCGGCGGGCAGCGGACAGCAGGCCGCGAGCGGCGGCGGCGTCGCGGGTGGCGCGGGCGGTGCGGGAACGCTGACGCGGGGCACGGGTTTCGCCCCCGCCGCCCCTACCCGTCCCATCCCTGGGGGCTGCGCCCCCAGACCCCCGCTTCGGCCCTGAACGGGCCTCGTCCTCAAACGCCGGACGGGCTGAAAAACCCCGGCGCGGCGGAATTCAGCCTGAGAGCGAGGTCGAAGGGGCGGCCGGCCCCTGGAGGATGGGACGGGTAGGGCCGGCGGGGGCGAGATTAGAATCGGTGGGTGAACGCGCCTGCTGCCTCGGACGAGATTCTGCGTACCGCCCTTGCCGGGCTCCTCGACGGTCTTCCGGCTCGGCAGGCCTCCGCCGCCGTCGAGCGGCTGATCGCCAACTATCGCGGGGCGACGCCCACGGACGCGCCCATCCTGCGGGACCGTGCCGACGTCGCCGCGTACGCCGCCTACCGCATGCCCGCCACCTTCGGCGCCGTCCGCGCCGCGCTGGAGGCGTTCGCCGAGGCCGCCCCTGAGTGGGCGCCGAGCAGCCATGTCGACGTCGGTGGCGGCACCGGCGCCGCCACCTGGGCCGTGAACGCCACCTGGCCCGCTCCCCGCCGCAGCACCGTCCTCGACTGGGCCGAGCCCGCCCTCGCCCTCGGGCGTGAGCTCGCCGCCGCCAACCCGGAACTCCACGACGTCCGCTGGCAGCGCTCTCGTATCGGATCAGCGCTCTCCATCGAGAGCACCGATCTCGTCACCGTCTCCTACGTCCTCAACGAGCTCACCCGACAGGACCGCGACTCCCTCGTCGACACCGTCGCCTCCGCCGCCCAGGCCGTCGTCATCGTCGAACCCGGCACCCCCGACGGGTACACCCGCGTCATCGAGGCCCGCGACCGCCTGATCGGCGCCGGGTTCCACATCGCCGCCCCCTGCCCGCACAGCGCCGGCTGTCCCATCACCCCCGGCAGCGACTGGTGCCACTTCGCCACCCGCGTCTCCCGCTCCTCCCTGCACCGCAAGATCAAGGGTGGCTCCCTCGCCTACGAGGACGAGAAGTTCGCCTACGTCGCCGCCGCCCGCTTCCCGGTCACCCCGGCCCCCTCCCGGGTCGTCCGCAAGCCTCAGATCCGCAAGGGCCAGGTCCTCCTCGACCTGTGCGAGACGGACCCCGCCCTCGCCCGGACCACCGTCACCAAACGCCACGGCGACCTCTACAAGGCGGCCCGGGACGCGGACTGGGGCGACCCCTGGCCCCCGGCCGCCGCCCAGTGACAGACCGGGTGGCCACTGACAGACCGGGTGGCCAGTGACAGACCGGGTAGCCGGCGGCGGGGCCTACTCGTCCGCCCCGCCTTCCTCCCCGCGCCGCTCCTGAAGCTTCCGCAGCAGCTCCCGCTTCCGCGCCTGGGGGTCCTGGGCGCCGCCCACCCGCTCGCCCCGGCCGCCGCCGCGCAGCGCGTCACGGCCGAGGTTCCTTCGGGTGCCGCCCACTCCGAGCATGTTTCCGGCTCCGCCTCGCGACATCGTCGGCTCCTTCCGCCATCCAACGTAAGCCGAGACGTATCGTCTCGGTTTCATGACATCTACAGGCTCCAGCGAGACGTTCCGTCTTGTCAACCTGATAAATTCGACCCATGGCCAAGAACCTCGCCCCCGACTCCACTCGCCGCAGCGAGAAGTCCCGCCGCGCCATCTACGACGCCGCCCTCGCCCTGGTCGCCGAGGTGGGATACCCCAAGACCACCATCGAGGGCATCGCCGCCCGCGCCGGCGTCGGCAAGCAGACGATCTACCGCTGGTGGTCGTCGAAGGCGGAAGTGCTGATGGAGGCCTTCCTCGACCTCGGCGAGCAGGTGACCCGGGAGGCGGGGCAGGAGCCGTACGCCATCCCCGACAGCGGTGATCTCGCCGCCGACCTCAAGGCCGTGCTGCGCGCCACCGTCGACGAGCTCAAGGACCCCCGCTTCGAGGTGCCCTCCCGCGCCCTCGCCGCCGAGGGTGTCGTCAACGAGGAACTCGGGCGGCAGTTCGTCGCCAGGATGCTCGAACCCTCGCTCCAGCTCTACGCCGACCGCCTGCGCGCCGCCCAGGACAGCGGGGACGTCCGCCCGGACGTAGACCCGCGCATCGCGCTGGAGCTGTTCGTCTCACCCGTCGCGCAGCGCTGGCTGCAGTACACCGGGCCCATCTCCTACGAGTACACCGACACCCTCGTCGACTACGCCCTCCACGGCATCGCGCCCCGCTGAACGCCCCGCTGAACACGCCGCCGAACACCTGACCGGACCGCCGTCCGCGCCAGCCGCCCCGGCGCGTCCGTGATCACCCCGTCGCAGCCCAGCGCCAGTACGCGGTCCCGCTGGGCCGGGGTCACCACCGTGTGCGCCCACACCCGGGGGATCCCCGACCGCACCGCCCGCCGCAGATCGGCGTCCCGCGCCCGGTGGTCCACGTCCAGGACGTCCACGTAGGACCGCCACGCGGCGGGGCGGTCCGTGCGCAGCTGGCGCGCCGAGCGCCACAGCTGTGTGAGCAGGCCCAGGCGGTCCGCGCGCCGCGCCACCTCCGGGTCGTTCGTGTTCACCAGCACCGAGCGGGTCAGGCGCCGGGCGCGGATCAGCGCGGCGAGACGGCCCAGGCTCCCCGGCTCCTTCGCCTCCAGCATCAGCACGATCCGCCCGCCGAAGCGGTCCAGCACCTCCGCCACCGTCGGCGGGCGCTCCGGACTCCAGCGCCCCGGGAGCGAACGGGCGGGCCGCAGCCGTACGGCCGACCAGGCGCGGGCGTCCAGCGCGCGCACCTCGCCGGTGCCGTGGGCCGTCCGGTCCAGGGTCGGGTCGTGCAGGACCACCGGCGTGCCGTCGCGCAGGACGCGGGTGTCGAAGTCCAGCACCTGCGCCGTCCCGCGCGCGAAAGCCGCCGTCAGGCCCGCCATGCTGTTCTCGGGGACCTCGCGGGCGCCGCCGCGATGGGCGACGTAGGTGATGCGGGGGAGCGCGTCCATGGTCAGCGGTGCCCGGCCCCACTCCAGCGGGGCCGGGGAGATCAGGCAGGCCGCGCACGCCACGGAGGCGGTCAGTCCGGTCCAGGTGACCATGGCGACACCGTAGGGCCGTAAATCGTGTCAAAGCGTGCAATGACACTCGATCCCGGGCTCGTCCCACCTACCCCTGTTGTCGGCTCCGGCCCCCCGGAGCGCAGGATGGTGGGACCATAAGGCATGCTGTTCCGCACGACAGCGAGGCGAGGGGATAGATGAGCGCGGAGTTCGGCGACCGAGGCCCGCAGGGCAAACTCTCCCGGTGGCTGCGCGGCCGCCGCCCCCAGCAGGCCGCCGACGACGGCGGTCGTGAGGGCCTGCTGCTCGCCGCCGCCGCGGCGGGACTGCCACTGGCCCCCGCCGCCCACCCCGCCCCGGGCTATCGCTGCTCCTGTGACCGCGTCGGCTGTCCCACCCCCGCCCAGCACCCGGTGTCGTTCGCCTGGCAGACGCAGTCCACCACCGACCGCGGGCAGATCGAGCGCTGGGCCCGCCATCAGCCGCAGGCCAACTTCATCACCGCCACCGGCATGGTCCACGACGTCCTGGACGTCCCCCTGGAAGCCGGCCGCGAGGCCCTCGGCCGCCTCCTCGACGCGGGCGTCGAGGTCGGCCCGGTCGCCGAGAGCGACGCCGGCCGCATGCTCTTCTTCACCCTCACCCGGGGCACCCCCGAGGACGAGGACGAGTGGTGGCCCTGCGAACTGGACTGCCACCCCGAGACGATGGACGAGCATCCGGGCCTACGGTGGCACTGCCGCGGTTCGTACGTCCTCGTGCCGCCCGCCCGCCTCACCGGCGACGACCAGGGCGTGCGCTGGGTCCGCGGGCCCGAGCATCCGCTCCCGGACCCGCTCAGCCTGCTGGAGGTCCTCACCGACGCCGGCGCCCGGCACGCGGGGCAGGGCCCCGACCACGCGCAGGCGGCCTGGCCCTCGCGCCGCTGAACCGGAGGGCGCGGGCTACTCGCCCTTCGCGCCGGTCAGGCCCTCGATCCGGCCCAGCACCGACACCTGCCCGGAACCCCTCTTCGGGTCCAGCGCCACCTCGTTCGAGACGAACTCCATCGTCAGCGACTGCTTGATCTCACCCTTCGTCAGGGCCAGTACGTCCTTGTTGGGCGTCGGCACCGACGTGCCCGGCGCGGCCGTCTGCTTCTGGAAGTGGTGCGTGGCGAAGAACACCAGCGCCCCGCCGTCCGCCGTGCGCAGCGCGAGCGGCGCGTAGTCGCCCTCGGTCAGCGGCTCGTCGATGTACTGCGTGACCAGGCCCGGCCGTTCCGCGTTCTTCGCGCGCTTGTCCCGCCAGTCCGAGGTGTGGCTGCCGTCCGCGAAGATCGCGCCGCCGCCCTGGAGGTAGGTCGCGTAGTCCTTGCTCATGTTGCCCGGCGCTATGGCGACCTCCTTGGAGTTCGCGTCCACCGCCTCGGCCCAGCCGTCCTTGTCCTTCTTGAACTCGGGCAGGTCGTCCGGCGCCACCAGCGTCAGATACGCGACCTCCCACGGCGCGTCCAGCTTGTCCCGGGTGAACACCAGCAGCCAGCGGGAGTCACCGCCGCGGTTGGCCTGCGCGTCGGCCAGGAACCAGCGCGGCCAGCCCGGCTTCTTGGGGATGGTGAACTCGGCGTCCGTGAACGCCAGCGGAGTGTGCCCGGCGTTGCCGTCCGGGCTGTTGGCGCGGCCCGCCTCCAGCCGCGCCTCGTCGATGTCACCGAGCGCGCCGGTGACATGGTCGGCGTCCAGGGAGCTGTCGTAGGCCTCGTCCGCCGCGTTGTAGGCGGCGGTGAAGTCCTTCAGGGCCTTGGCGGCCTCGGCCTGCGAGGCGGCGGGGATCAACTCTCGTTCCCCGTGCACCACGACGCACCCGCTCGCCGTCAACGACAAAGCGGTCACAGAGGCCGCTATCAGCACCCTCCGGTCAAGACTGCGGAGCCTTCGCAGGCCGCGATCCGTGCTCATCGGGTTCCTTCACCTTCCCCTTCCCGGAGGCGAACCCTACCGGGGCGAAGAAGAGTGCGAGCGCCGGGATCAGGTACAGCAGCCACACCGTGACCTGGAGGACGGTGGAGGACGGTGGAGGGCGGTCGGATCGGGCTGGAAGTTGAACACCCTTCAGCAAATCAGAGGCTTCTTCGGGGATTG
This sequence comes from Streptomyces sp. NPDC043726, assembly GCF_056436565.1. Classification (NCBI taxonomy): domain Bacteria; kingdom Bacillati; phylum Actinomycetota; class Actinomycetes; order Kitasatosporales; family Streptomycetaceae; genus Streptomyces; species Streptomyces sp. NPDC043726. Next base: position 86,289 of record NZ_JBWKCI010000010.1, on the reverse strand, counting down.
ACCAGGATGGCGCCCGTGCGGGGGTGGGGGAGCACCTCGACGGGCTGGTCGTAGACCTCCGACAGGAGCTGGTCGGAGAAGATTTCGGCCGGTACGCCGTCGGCGGCGACCTCACCGGCGCGCAGGACGGCCACGCGGTGCGCGTAGGCGGCGGCGAGACCGAGGTCATGCAGTACGACGACGACGGCGTCGCCCGCCTCCGCCCGCTCCCGGCACAGGCGCAGGACCAACTCCTGGTGCTTCAGGTCGAGGGCGGCGGTCGGCTCGTCGAGCAGGAGGAGCGGGGCGCGCTGGGCGAGGACGCGGGCGAGGGCCACGCGGGCGCGCTCCCCGCCGCTCAGCGCGTTGAACGGACGCGGCGCGAATTCGACGACCTCGGTCAGCTTCATCGCCTCGGCCACCGCGGCGTCGTCGTCCTCCATGCCGAGGGTGGCCCAGGGGGCCCGGCCCATCCTGACGACCTCCTCGACGGAGAAGGGGAAGGTCAGCGTCGCTGACTGCGGCAGGACCGCGCGGCGCAGGGCGAGTTCCGGCGCGGACCACTCCGTGGCGGGGCGGCCGTGAACCCGCACGACTCCACCGACGGCCGGGATGTCGACGGCGAGCGCCCCGAGCAACGTGGACTTACCGGCGCCGTTGGGCCCGACGAGGGCAAGCAACTCCCCGGCACGGACGCTGACATCCACGCCATGGAGAACCTCGCGACCACCGAGACGCACCCGGAGGTCTTCGGCCTCGGCGAGGGTGTCACCGGGGGAGGCGGGGTGCGGGGGAGTGGGCCGGGTACGGAGGAGTCTCATGGGCGGGGTCCTTGGAGGGGGCGGCTGAGGGGGTTCGGCACCGCCGGGGGCGGAGTGGGGGCTGAGCGCCGTTGCGGCGGGAAAGAGGAGGCCGGTGGTGATAGGGCGGGACAGCAGGTGGGCGGGTGATGATGAAGGGCTGCGTGATGAGTGGTGCGGGTGAAGGCTGAGGGCTTGGCGTTTGGGCGGTGTGGGAGAGGGTGCGTGCTGTGCAACTGACGGCGAGGTCGACTCCCCAGGGGCGCGGGGAACTGCGCGACCAGCCCCCACGCACCCGCACCCGGCATACGACCTTCACCCCCACCCCCCTTGCCGCCCTCACGCTCCCGCAGCCGGCATACGACCTTCACGCCCACCCCACCCATGCCGCCCCCACGCACCCGCACCCGGCATACGACCTTCACGCCCACCCCCCTTGCCGCCGCCGAGTCCTCCGCAGCAGCCAGAAGAAGAAAGGGCTGCCAAGAAGGGCCGTAAGAACACCAAGTGGCAGCTCCGCCGGAGACGCCAGCGTGCGGGACGCCAAGTCCGCCGCCAACAGCACCACCGCTCCCAGCAGCGCGCTCGCCGGGACCAGGAACCGATGCCCCGGGCCCGCCGCCATCCGGAGGAGGTGCGGGACGACCAGGCCCACGAAGCTGATGATCCCCGACACGCTCACCGCCGCCGCCGTGAGCAGCGCGATGACGAAGACCAGGGTGATGCGGAGCCGCTCGACGTCCACCCCCAGATGCCGCGCCGGACGTTCGCCCAGCGACAGCAGGTCCAGGCGGCGGGAGTACAGCGGGGCCACCACCAGGCCCAGCGCCGCGCACGGCAGTACCGCCAGCACCTTCGGCCAGGTCGCCTGCGACAACGACCCCAGCTGCCAGAACGTGATCTGCTGGATCGCCGCCGCGTCCGCGAAGAACAGGAACAGCCCGATCACCGCCCCCGCGAACGCGTTCACCGCGATCCCGGTCAGGATCAGCGTCACGACCTCCGTACGGCCCCCCGAGCGCGACATGACGTACACCAGCAGAACCGTCGCGAGGCCGGCCACGAACGCCGCCACCGAAACCGTCCACGTGCCGAGGAAGTTCAGGCCCAGCGCGATCGACGCCACCGCGCCCACCGCCGCCCCGGACGAGATCCCGATGACCCCCGGCTCCGCGAGCGGGTTGCCGAACACGCCCTGCATCAGCGCCCCGGCACAGCCCAGCGAGGCCCCGATGAGCAGGGCGAGCACGATCCGCGGGAACCGCACGTTCCACAGCACGGACTCCGCCACCCGGTCCAACTCCGCGCCCCCGAGCCCGATCCGGTGCTGCACCGACGAGAGCACCTCCCCGACCGGCACCGGATACGCCCCGATCCCGGCCGCGACCGGCACCAGCACCACCAGCGCGACCACCAGTCCAACGGTCAGCAACCAGGCCGCCGTACGCGGCCGGTGCGCCGGTGCGGTCTCCGACTGCGCGGCCGCCGCCTTCTCCGTCACGCTCACGCGGAACCGTCCTTGTAGAGCTGCTCGACGACCGACTCGAGCACCTGGTCGGTGCGCGGCCCGTAGTTGAGGAGGACCCCGTCCTCGACGGACACGACTCGCCGGTCCATCCCGGCCGGGGTCTGCGCGACGCCCGGGATCCTCACCAGCCCGTCGATCCCGCCGACCGACTCAAGTCCCTTGGACATCACGAGAATCGCGTCCGGCGCGGCCTTCACCAGCGCCTCACTGGTGATCGCGGTGAAGTCCTTCGTCAGCCCGGACTCGGCACCGGCGTCCACCCCGCCCGCCGCCTCGATCAGCGACGTAGCCCCGGACCCCTTGCCGCCGATGAGATAGACGGAGGCCGAGCCGCGCAGGTACAGGAAGGCGACCCGCGGCTTCTCGCTCACGCGCGGAACGTCCTCGCGTACGGCCGAGATCCGGTCCTCCGAGCGGATCGTGAGGCGTTCACCGGCCGCCGGTACGCCGAGCGCCTCCGCCACCGCCCGGATCCGCGTGCCGACGTCGGCGAGACCTCGCGCCGGGTCCACCACCAGCACCGGCACCCCCGCCGCGCGGATCTGCTCCATCGCCTCCGCCGGCCCGCTGCTGGTCTCGGCGAGCACGAGGTCCGGCCGGAGCGAGAGCACGCTCTCGGCGGAGACGTCATGACCCCGGGTCACCACGGGCAGCTTCTCGGCCTGCGCGAAGGTGGCGGTGATGTCACGGGCGACGACCCGGTCACCGAGCCCGAGCGTGAACACGATCTCGCTGAGGCTGCCGGACAGGGGCACGATCCGCGCGGCCCTCTCGACGGTCACCCGCTCGCCGTCGGCGGAACCGACCGTGACCGGCAGCTCGGGGGTGGGCGCGGGGGAGAGGGGCTCCACCCGGTCGGCAGCCGTGTGCGCGGCGGGTGCCGCACTGGCACCGCCCCCGCACCCCGTCGCCGTCGTCAGGGCGAGCACCGCCAGCAGTGCTCCCGCCAGTCGTGTGCGCAAGCGTCGCACTGTCGGCCGTTCCTCTCCGCGCCCGTCTGACGTGCGCCTTTTCCTGTGGCTCAGCTGATGACTCGGCTGAGTCCGGTTCCTGACCTCCCGATCGGAGCGGTCGTAGTTTAGGTTAGCCTTACCTCACCTGGCCAGAAGTCAGCGGACCCTGGCCGGATCTCGCTGTCCCCGGAGGTCACCCATGTCCCCACCCCTGCCGAGACGCCTCTACGGCCTGCTCGCCGCGCTGTTCCTGGCCGTCCTCGGAGCCCTGCTCCCGACGGCCGACGCACACGCCGCGAGCCGTACCGTGCAGGGCGGCCGGCTCGACTGGGGCATCAAGTCCTCCTTCCAGAGCTATGTCACCGGCCCCATCGCGAACGGCGGTTACTCCCTGACCGGTGGCGCGGCCACGGTCGGCACCGGAAGCTTCCGCTTCCACTCGGCCACCGGCGGCTACGACGGCGGCACCGGTGCCTTCACCGCGTCCTTCTCCGGCGGAGTCCACTTCCTCGGCCACCAGACGGACTCGGGGAGCTACCAGCTCGACCTCACCATCAGCCGCCCCACCGTCCGGATCTCCGGCTCAGCCGGGACCCTCTACGTGGACGTCACCAGCAAGGCGAAGGGCACCGGGACGGTCACGACGTCCAGCCAGGTGCCCTTCGCCTCCCTCTCGCTGGGCGGCATCGACATGACGGGCGGCGGCGACACCGTCGTACTCAACAACCTCCCCGCCACCCTCACCGCCCAGGGCGCCCAGTCCTTCGCCGGTTACTACACGGCCGGGACCGCGCTGGACCCGGTGAGCCTGTCGGCGGACGTCCAGCCGGCCGCCGTGACCGAGTCACCCACGCCCACCGCCACCAAGTCCCCTGCCAAGTCCAAGTCCCCGGCCAACAAAAAGACTTCGGGCGGCGCGATCGAGGACGGCGCCGTCGACTGGGGCGTGCGCCGCACCTTCCGGGAGTACGTCACCGGCGACATCGCCCACGGCAAGTGGACGCTGTCCGCCGGCGCCCAGGACGGGGGAGCGCTCTTCCGCTTCCCCGCGGGCGAAGGGACCTACAGCAGCGGGGAGTTGACGGCCCGCTTCAAGGGCGCCGTCCGCTTCACCGGCGAGCAGGGCCTCGACCTGAGGCTGAGCAAGATCCGCGTCACCGTCGAGGACGGCAAGGGCACGCTCTACGCCGATGTCGTCACCCCCGACTTCACCGGCACCAAGGTCCCGCTGGTCACCTTCACGGCGAAGGGTCTGAAGTCCGAGAAGGGCCTCGCGAAGCTCACCGAGGCCCCCGCGAAACTCACCGCGCGCGGCGCCAAGGCCTTCGGCGGGATGTACCAGCCGGGCACCGAGATGGACCCCGTGTCCCTGGCCGTGGCCACCACCGCGGACGCCGAACTGCCCGCCCTTCCCGACCTGGGCAGCGGTCCTACGGCGAGCCCGTCGCCGAAGTCCTCGGATCCCGCCGAGCCGTCCGCCGAACCCGTCGCGAAGGCGACCGACGACGACGGCGCACCCCTCGCCCTGCCCCTCGGTGTCGCGGCCGGCTGTCTGGTCCTGGTGGCCGCAGCCGCCGCCCTCGTCACCGCCCGCAGGCGCAAGAACTGACCCTCTTCCACTCTCGCCAGGAGAGGACCACCTCCACTCTCGCCAGGAGGGGACCCTCTCCACTCTCGCTAGGAGAACCCCCGGCCATGCCCGCCAGATCCGCCCGCCGTCCCCTCGCCCTCGCCGCCGCCGTCGCCACGGCGGCCGCCCTCGGCGCCACCGCCCTCGCCGCGACCACCGCCTCGGCCGCCGAAGTCCCGCTCAGCGGCTATGAGTTGACGTGGGGCATCAAGCAGTCCTACCGCACCTACGTCACCGGCTTCGCGGCCGGCAGCTTCACCGCCACGGACGGGGCCTCGCAGGCCGCGGACAACGGGGCGTTCACCTTCACGGAGGGCAGCGGCGGCTACGACTCCACCGCGCACACCGTCGACCTCGGCTTCAAGGGCGCCCTGAAGATCGAGTCCAAGCTGCACGGATTCGAGATCGCCCTGTCCGACGTGCGGTTCGACAGCGCCGCCGCCGAGATCACCGCCGATGTGACGAAGGGCGGTACGACGACCGACGACGTGCCGCTCGCCGACGTGACGGTCACCCGGGCGATGACGGACATGGCGACCAAGCTGACGAAGGAGGCGGCGGACGTCTTCGGCAGCGCGAGCTACGAGGGCGCGGCCGGAGACCCGCTGACGGTGCTCCAGAAGACGGCGCCCCAGTCCCCGACCCCGACCCCGACCCCGACGCCCACGGCGACGCAGTCCGCGACGCCGAGCGCCACCCCCTCGGCCACGCCGAGCGCGACCCAGAGCGCGACGCCGTCCCCCTCGACGTCCATGTTCACGAGCGCCTCCCCTTCCACCACGGCCACGGCCACGGCCACTGAGGCTCCCGCCGCCGGGGACATCGCCGACGGCACGCTCGGCTGGGGCGTGAAGGAGTCCTTCCGCACGTATGTCGTGGACGGGGTGGCCAAGGGCGACATCACGACCTCGGGCGGTGCGTCGCAGGCGGCGGACAACGGCGTGTTCACCTTCGTCGACGCGACGGGTGACTACGACACCGACGCCGACACCCTCTCCGCCGCCTTCGAGGGTGTGGTGAACTTCAAGGGCCATGAGGCGAACGGCGAGTTCGGCCTCGACCTCACCCTGACCGGCCTCCAGGTGACGCTCGACGGCGGCTCCGGCGAGCTGACCGCCGATGTGACGAGCCTCGGCGACACCTCCGAGGACGTGGTCCTGGCCGACCTGACGGCGGACTCCGCGGACCTGACGGCGAAGGATGACGTCATCACCCTGGACGACGTCACCGCGACCCTGACCACCACGGGCGCGAAGGCCTTCGGCGGCTTCTACACGGCCGGGACCGAACTGGACCCGGTGGACATGTCGGTGGCCCTGACGGAGGACGCCGAACTCCCGGACGGCGGCGACGATGGCTCGGGGACCGGATCCGGCTCTGGCTCCACGGGCGGTGCGGGTACGACGGGTTCGACCGGTACGACGGGTTCGACGACCGGCGGCGTCACCGGAGGACTCGCCTCCACCGGCTCGGACGTACCAGTCGGCGCACTGGGCACGGCAGCCGCGGTGACCGTGGCGGCGGGTGCGGGCGTCGTATTCGCGATGCGCAGGCGGCGTACACAGGCGTAGAACTGTCCCCGTGAACAGGGGGCACCGGGAACTGCTGGGGCCGGGGCGGCTGGTACTGGACGTACAGGGCCGCCCCGGCCCGCCGGCGTTGCGCTTCGAGGCGACGGACGGCGGGCGGATGCTGCTGCGGCAGGGCGAGCGCCCGCTGTTGCTGGGCCGCGCGGACGGCACGGGGTGCTGCCGCGACCTGGCGATGCACCGCTTCGACGGCTACCGCTCACCGCTGCCGCCGATCCGTTCGGCGCTGATGCGCGACCCGGGCAACTGGCCGCACCGGTACACGTCGTGGCTGGAGGACTCGGATTGGACCCCGCTGTGCGACGGCCGCTGGGAGGTACGGGAGCGACGACAGTTCCCGCCGTACGTGTGGCACAGCGAGGAGTTCGTACGGGACTGGCCGGGCGGCAGTCTGGAGCTGTACTGCGGGGGCGGCTGGAACGGCGTGCTGCCCCTGCGCCGCCTCTCGGCGCCGGACGCCCCACGGGTGAAGGCGTACCGCAAGCACGCGCGCGAGGGCACGCTGGCGCCCGTGCTCCTGTGGTGGGTCACCTTCCTGGACGGCTGGTTGCTCCTCGACGGCCACGACCGAGCGGTGGCGGCACTCGCGGAAGGGCGGACCCCGCCCAGTGTGGTCCTGGCCATGGAGGAAGCGGACCGCACATGGCCCGTGCCCGGCGGGCCCGTGACCTGGGACGGCATCGCCGCGCCCGTGATGCTTGAATGCCCTAGTGACTGACTACGACGTGCTCCGTGTCTTCTGCGCGCCGAACGGTGGATACGGCAACGAACTCGGCGTCGTGCGTGAGGGCTCGGTGCTGCCGGACCGTGCGGAGCGGCAGGAGTTCGCGGGGAAGCTCGGCTTCAGCGAGACCGTGTTCGTGGACGACCCCGAGCGCGGTGTCATCGACATCTACACCCCCACCCTGCGGCTGCCCTTCGCCGGTCACCCCTGTGTGGGCGCGGCCTGGCTGCTGGACGTGCCGGAGCTGGTCACGCCCGCGGGGGTCGTGGGGGCGAGGCTGGACGGGGAGTTCAGCTGGATCGAGGCGCGCGCGGAGTGGGCGCCGCCGCGGACGCTGCGCCAGTACGCGACGGCCGCCGAGGTCGACGCCCTGCCCGTGCCGCCGAAGGGCGAGTGGATCTATGCCTGGGCGTGGGCGGACGAGGCCGCGGGACGTATCCGCGCCCGCGCCTTTCCCGGCCGGGACGACGGCATCGACGAGGACGAGGCCACCGGCGCCGCGGCCCTTCTCCTGACCGAACAACTGGGCCGCGCCCTGAACATCACCCAGGGCATGGGCTCCCAGATCCTGACGGCACCCCAGCCGGGCGGCTGGGTGGAGATCGGCGGCCGGGTGTTCCTGGAGCGCTGAGCGCCCGGAGCAGACACTAGGCGCTGAGCGGGAACTCCTCGCCCAGCGCGCGGAACACCGCCGTGTTCAGGGCGAAGGCCCGCTTGCACTCCGTCACGATCCGCTGCTTCTCCAGGTCGTCCGCCCGGACCGCGTCCAGGAGTTCGCGGTAGCCGCGCTTGAAGGCCGCCGGGTTGCCGATCTGTTCGAAGACGTAGAAGCGGACGCCGTCGCCCTTCTTCGCGAAGCCCCAGGTCTTCTCCGCCTTGTCGCGGATGATCTGGCCGCCGGAGAGGTCGCCGAGGTAGCGGGTGTAGTGGTGGGCGATGTAGCCCCCCGGCCAGGTCACCGCGCACTCCCGGACCCGGTCCGCGTACTCCCGCGTCGCCGGAAGCGCCGACACCCCGGAACGCCACTCCGGGCCCCGCAGGTGGGCGAGGTCCCGCTCCAGCGCCCGCAGCCGGAACAGCTCCGGCTGGATGAACGGGCCCGCCACCGGATCCGACGCCAGCCGGTCCGCGCCGGTCTCCAGCGCCTCGTACACGAACCACAGCTGCTCGGTGTAGCGCGCGTACGCGTCGACGCCGAGGCGCCCGCCGAGCAGGTCGCTCATGAACGTCGAGGTCTCCGCCTCCACGTGCTGCTCATGGGAGGCGGTGCGGATGACTGTCGAGAAGGAGTCCATGGCCCAGATTTTCTATGGTTAGGCTTACCTAAGTCAATGTCTTTCCGACCCTCTGTCGGTAAAGTTTCCGACGCGCTGTCGGTAAAAACCTACCCGAACGAAAAAGGGCCCGCCCTCCGAAGAGAGCGGGCCGAAACCAGAGGTTCGCTACGGCAGCGTCAGGATCTCCGCCCCGGTGTCCGTGACCACCAGCGTGTGCTCGAACTGTGCCGTCCGCTTGCGGTCCTTCGTCACGACCGTCCAGCCGTCGTCCCACATGTCGTACTCGTGCGTGCCCAGCGTCAGCATCGGCTCGATCGTGAACGTCATCCCGGGCTGCATCACGGTCGTCGCGTGCGGGCTGTCGTAGTGCGGGATGATCAGACCCGAGTGGAACGACGAGTTGATGCCGTGGCCGGTGAAGTCCCGGACCACGCCGTACCCGAAGCGCTTGGCGTACGACTCGATCACCCGGCCGATGATGTTGATCTGGCGGCCCGGCTTGACCGCCTTGATCGCCCGCTCGAGGGACTCCCGGGTCCGCTCCACCAGCAGCCGGCTCTCCTCGTCGACGTCACCCACCAGGTACGTCGCGTTGTTGTCGCCGTGCACCCCGCCGATGTACGCCGTCACGTCGAGGTTGATGATGTCGCCGTCGCGCAGCACCGTGGAGTCCGGAATGCCGTGGCAGATCACCTCGTTGAGCGAGGAGCACAGGGACTTGGGGAAGCCCCGGTAGCCGAGCGTGGAGGGGTAGGCGCCGTGGTCGCACATGTACTCGTGCGCCACCTTGTCCAGTTCGTCCGTGGTGACGCCGGGCGCGATCAGCTTCGCGGCCTCGGCCATCGCCCGCGCGGCGATCCGGCCGGCGATCCGCATCGCCTCGACGGTCTCCGGGGTCTGCACCTCGGGGCCCGAGTACGGCGTCGGCGCGGGCTTGCCGACGTACTCGGGACGGCGGATGTTTCCGGGTACGGAACGGGTGGGAGAGAGCTCCCCTGGTACGAGCAGCGACTGGCCAGACATGCCAGCGAGTCTAACGAGCCGTCGTGGGGGAACATGTCCCTGGCGAGAGGAGCAGGTCATGGCCATGTTCAAGAAGCGCACCACCGGCAAGCCGGGCGAGTGGTACTACTGCCTGGAGCACAAGAAGGTCGAGGAGGGCCCGGACTGCCCGGGCAAGGACCGCTTCGGTCCGTACACCTCCCGTCCGGAGGCCGAGCACGCGATGGAGACCGCCCGCGAGCGCAACCTCCAGTGGGAGAACGACCCCAAGTGGCACGACGCGCCGAAGGGGACCGACGGCGGCTGATCGCGTGCGGGGGCGGACGGCTGATCACCCCTCCGCGGCCGCCGACGCCTGAGCCGCCGTCCGCTGTTCGCGCACCCGCGCGAAGTGCTCGCTCGTGCGGGCGTCGTACGTCATCAGCTTCGGCAGGCACAGCGCCAGCAGCCCCACCGCGCCGGCGCACAGCAGCCCGCCCGACCACACCGACGCCCGCACGCCCCACCACGCGGCGAGACCACCGGCCCTGACCTGGCCGAGGGTCGGTCCCACGGAGTACGACAGCAGCTCGATCCCGGCGAGCCGGCCGCGCAGCTCGTCCGGGATCGTCTGGTTCCACATGATCCCGCGGAAGATCCCGCTGACCATGTCGCAGCTTCCGGCCAGGGTCAGGAACAGCAGCACCAGCCAGACGTTGCGGGAGGCCCCGGCCGCCGCGATCGCCACGCCCCACCCGGCCGCCGCCAGCACCACCATCCGGCCGTGCCGGTGGATCCGCCCGGTCCAGCCGCTGGCCAGGCTCACCAGCAGCGCCCCGAACGGCAGCGCCGCGTACATCAGCCCCAGCGACCACTCCGCGTCCAGCTCGTCCGCCAGGAACGGCAGCAGCGCCAGCGGCATCGCCAGGAACATCGCGGCGAGGTCGATGGCATAGGTGCCCAGCAGCTCCTTGCGGCTCCAGGCGTACCGGGCGCCCTCCGCGATGGCCTTCAGCGACGGCTTCGCCGCCTCGTGGGACGCGGGGGAGGAGGCCAGCGGAAGGATCAGTACGACCGAGACGACGAAGGTCAGCAGGTCGGCCGCGTAGGCCCAGCCGAGCCCCGCGTACGCCACCACCACGCCCGCCACCGCCGGGCCCGCGACCCCGCCGAGCGTCCAGCGGAAGGAGTTGAGGGCACTCGCCGCCGGAAGGTGCTCATGCGCCACGATCCGGGGCCAGAGCGAGTCCAGCGCGGGGCGCTGCACGGACACCAGCGCCGACGACAGGGCGGCGACGACGTACAGCGGCCATACGGCGGGCTCCGGCATCAGCGCGTTCACCAGCAGCGCCGCGCTCAGCAGGCCCTGCCCGGCCTCCGTCCAGACGATCAGGCCCCGCTTGTCCAGCGCGTCGGCGAGGGCGCCGCCGTACAGGCCGAAGACGACCAGCGGGATCAGCTCCACCGCGCCGATCGCCCCGACGGCCGCCGCCGAGCCGGTCAGCTCCTTGATCTGCACCGGCAGCGCCACGAACGTCAGGAAGCTGCCGAAGGTGGAGATCAGCCCCGACAGCCACAGCCGCCGGAAGTCGGCCGAGGCACGCCAAGGAGTGAGGTCGGGGAGGAAAGAGGCCACGAGGTGCCATGATCCGCAAAGCTGCCGGAGCCTGGCAACCCGTTTTCCCCGGTCAGGGTCACCAGCGCGCCGGTGGCGGGGCCGTCAGATGGTCCGCCAGCGCCGAGAGCCGGTCCCGGAAGCGGCGGGGTGCGCGGGGCGTGGGGACGGAGTTCTCCCCGGCCGCCGCGCTCACCAGGTGCTGCACGGTGTCCAGGTCCAGGTCCGTGCCCTCCGGCACCGCCAGCGACTCGTGCGCCATCGCCACCAGGTCCCCCTCACCGGGCCCGAGCGCCAGCACGGTCGCCCCGGCCCGCCGCGCGTCGTGCACCCGCTCCAGCAGGTGCGCGCCGGGCTCCTGCGGTGACATCCCGGCGCCGAGCCTTTGCGGCGTCCCCGCGCCGGGCCCTTGCCGGAGCGCCCCGGCGCCCGGTCCCTGCGGTGACATCCCGGCGCCCGGTCCCTGCGGTGACATCCCGGCACCCGGTCCGTGTGGTGACATCCCGGCGCCGAACCCCTGCGGCATCCCCGCGCCGGGCCCCTGCCGTGGCGCTCCCGCGCCGGGCCCCTGAAGTGATGCCCCCGCGTCGGGTGCCTGCCGTGACAGCCCGGAGCCCGACCCCTGCGCCGGCACCCCCGCGCCCGGCCCCTGCGCCGGCACCCCCGCGCCCGGCCCCTGCGCCGACACCCCCGCGCCCGGCCCCTGCGGTGCCACCACCAGGAGTGTCTCGCCGCGGCGGGCGGCGGCGAGGCGGCCGAGGCCGACCGACAGGTGGGCCGGGTCCGAGGGGCGCGCGTCGTGCCGTACCAGCGTCGGGGCCAGTTCGGGCGTGCCCGACCACGCGGCCTCGTCCACCAGATGGGCCGCGAGATGCCACGGCTCGTACCCGGGGGTGCCGACGAGCAGCAGCCCGCCGCCGTGCGAGACCACCGAGCCCCGCAGTACGCCCGCGAACCGCCGGGTGGCCCCCAACCACTCGGTCCCGGCGAGCACTTCGCGCAGCAGCGCGACCCGTACGGCGTCCATGGACCCGCATCCTGCCGTACGAAGCCACTCTTGACCGGCGGTTCACCATGAATTCGCCCAACCTGGGCAAGCAGTACGACATGCCAGCATCCGCCACCCCCCTGCCCGCCTCCCTGTCCGCCTCCGTCCCCTTCCGTGCCGGACGTGAGGGCTACGCCAGTTTCCGGATCCCGGCCGTCGTGGCCACCCGGGCCGGCACGCTGCTCGCCTTCTGCGAGGGGCGGGTCGAGTCGTCCCACGACTGGGGGCACATCGACATCGTGCTCAAGCGCTCCACCGACGGCGGCCGCACCTGGGGCCCGCTGCAGGTCGCCGCCAGCAACGGCGTGGACCTCTCCGGCAACCCCGCCCCCGTCGTCCTGGACACCGGCCGGATCCTCCTCGTCCACGTCCGCTCCGCCGCCTCCGCGAGCGAGGACCTGATCCTGCGCGGCAAGGTCCCGGAGGCCGACGGGCGCCGGGTCTGGGTGCAGCACAGCGATGACGACGGCGTCACCTGGAGCAGCCCGATGGAGATCACCGAGTCCGTGAAGCGGCCCGGATGGCGCTGGTACGCCACCACCCCCGGCCACGCCGTCCAGCTGAGCACCGGCCGGGTCGTCGTCCCCGCCAACCACAGCCTCCCGCCCGCCGGCACGGACACCGGCACCGAGGCCAAGTACAACGGCGGCCACTGTCTGCTCAGCGACGACCGGGGCGTCACCTGGACGCTCGGCTACCTCGACGAGAACACCGACGGCTACGTCAACGCCAACGAGACCACCGCCGCCGAACTCCCCGACGGCCGCGTCTACTTCAACACCCGCAACGACTCCCCGTCGCCCGGCAACCGCGCCGACGCCCACTCCGAGGACGGCGGCTGCACCCTCCACCACCCCTTCCGCCCGCAGGCCGGACTCGACGGACCCGTCTGCCAGGCCAGCGTGCTCCAGCTCCGCGACCCCGACCTGCTGCTCTTCTCCGGGCCCGCCTTCCCCGCCGGCCGGGCCCTGATGACGATCCGGGTCTCCACCGACTCCGGCACCACCTGGTGCCCCCGCGTCACCGTCGACGGACTGCCCGCCGCCTACTCCGACCTGGTGCGCGTCGATGACGACACCGTCGGACTGCTGTACGAGACGGGCGACTTCGGCGCCTACGAGCGGATCGTGTTCCGGCGGGTGCCCGTGACGCGGCTCACCTGAGCCGGTCCTGTACCGGGGGGCCTCCGGCGCGGACGTAAAGTCGGGCCATGACCTCTACCGACAGTGCTGCACAGAAGGCCCCCGCCAAGGACCCCTGGGACCTTCCCGATGTCTCCGGGCTCGTCGTCGGCGTGCTCGGCGGGACCGGGCCGCAGGGCAAGGGCCTGGCCTACCGGCTCGCCAAGGCCGGCCAGAAGGTGATCATCGGCTCCCGGGCCGCGGAGCGCGCCCAGGCCGCCGCCGGGGAGCTCGGGCACGGAGTCGAGGGCGCCGACAACGCCGAGTGCGCCCGGCGCGCCGACATCGTCATCGTCGCCGTGCCGTGGGAGGGCCACGGCAAGACGCTGGAGGCGCTGCGCGAGGAGCTCGCCGGGAAGCTGGTCGTCGACTGCGTCAACCCGCTCGGCTTCGACAAGAAGGGCGCCTTCGCGCTGAAGCCGGAGGAGGGCAGCGCGGCGGAGCAGGCGGCGGCGCTGCTGCCGGACTCGCGGGTCACGGCGGCCTTCCACCACCTGTCGGCGGTGCTGCTGGAGGACCCCGCGATCGACGCGATCGACACCGATGTGATGGTGCTCGGCGAGGAGCGCGCCGACGTGGAGATCGTGCAGGCGCTGGCCGGCCGCATCCCCGGGATGCGCGGCATCTTCGCGGGCCGGCTGCGCAACGCCCACCAGGTCGAGTCCCTGGTCGCCAACCTGATCTCGGTGAACCGGCGCTACAAGGCGCACGCGGGACTCCGCATCACGGACGTGTGAGGGGATGGGGGACACTGGTCGGTGCCCGAGCAGTGTCCCCCGACAGGAGAACCCGTCCCATGCCCCGCCTTGCCGTCTACGCCCTGATCGTCTGCGTCCTCTCGGTGGCCGCCGCCGTCGTCTCCTTCGTGCAGGGCAGCTTCCTGGGGGTCGTCTGGGTGCTGCTGGCGGGGCTGTCGTCGAACATGTGCTGGTACTACCTCAAGCGCGCCAAGGCCTACCAGAAGCGGTAGAGGTCCCAGCCGAACGCGGTGTCGAGCTCACTGACCCCGAGCGCCCGCAGGATCGCGTCGACGAAGTCGAAGAACACGCCGTTGACCTGCGGCAGCCACAGCAGCGCGAACACGAACAGCAGGCCGAACGGCGCGAACGGCTCCACCTGACGCCGGACGTCGTACGACAGCCAGGGTTCGATCACGCCGTAGCCGTCCAGGCCCGGGACCGGCAGGAAGTTCAGGATCGCCGCCGTCACCTGGAGCAGGGCGAGGAAGGCCAGCGCGTACTTGAAGTCCGCGGGGACGCCGTCGAGCGCGTCGAGCCAGAAGGGCGCCGTGCAGACGATGGCGAACAGCACGTTCGTCAGCGGTCCGGCGGCCGAGATCAGACTGTGCTTCCAGCGCCCCTGGATCCGGCCGCGCTCGATGAACACGGCTCCGCCGGGCAGACCGATCCCGCCCATGATCACGAAGAGGACCGGGAGCACGATGCTGAGCAGGGCGTGCGTGTACTTCAGCGGGTTCAGGGTGAGATAGCCCTTCGCGCCGACCGTGATGTCCCCGCTGTGCAGGGCCGTGCGGGCGTGCGCGTACTCGTGCAGGCACAGGGAGACGATCCAGGCCGCCGTCACGAACAGGAACACGGCGACGCCCGGCTGCTCGGCGAACCCGGTCCAGGTGGCCCATCCGGTCACCGCCGTGACGGCCAGGATCCCGATGAACACAGGGCTCAGCCGCCGGTCGCTGGGGCGGGCGGTGGTGGCGGTCATGGAACTCCCTGAACGGTCGGGCAGAGGTCGGGCAGGCGCCCGACGGTACCGGGCGCACCGGGAAAACGTCTCGCGGTGGGGCATGGGTTCCGTAGAAGGTGGGGGCATGGGGCTGTGGCAGGTGTTCTACGCGAGCTGGCAGATGGAGTGCTGCGGCGAGCCGTTCTCGCTCGGCGACGAGGTGAGCTGGCAGCTGCTGCTCGGCGATTCCGGCGGTGACTGGGACGATCACGTGTCCAAGGTCGTCGGGGAGGTGGCGCACGTGGACGGCGTGCGGGTCCTCCACGACGGGAACGGACTCACCGTGGCCCTGCACGAGGACCCGGTCGACACGGTGGCCCCCCAGGACCTCGGCGAGGAGCGGCCCGGCGACTGGATCCGGCTGGTCGGGCTGTTGACGGTCGAGACGCACGGGGCGCGCTGGCCGGAGGTCACCGGGCGGGTGCGGGACATCCGGATCGTGACCCAGGAGTACGCCCGCACCGGCGGCTCGCCCACCTGGGAGCCGGTGCCGGGGCAGCGGTCACTGCGGCCGGTCGAGGTCTGCCCGAAGTGGTTCCGGGAACAGGACTCCCCGGACGGCCGCCGCCTTTCGGACCGCGGTGTCCTGGTCACCCTGGAGGTGGAGCAGGCCACGCTGTGACTCCCCCGGCCCATCCGCCCACCGCACCAGAGACAATGGACCCCGTGCGCTACCGCATTCTCGGCACCACCCAGGCCCTCCGTTCCGATGGCACGCCCGTCCCCGTCGGCGGGGCCCGGCTGCGTGCGCTGCTGTGCGTGCTCGCGCTGCGGGGCGGGCGTACCGTGCCCGTCCAGGTGCTCGTGGACGAGGTGTGGGACGGGGACCCGCCCGCCGACGCCGCGGGCGCCCTGCAAGCACTCGTCGGGCGGCTGCGGCGCGGGCTCGGGGCCGACACCGTGGAGTCCGTGGCGGGCGGCTACCGGCTCGCCGCCGGCGCCGACGACATCGACCTGCACCGCTTCGAGCGGCTCACCGCCGACGGCATCCGCGCCCTCACCGACGGCGACCCCGCCAAGGCCGCGGGCGTCCTCGACGACGCCCTCGCCCTGTGGCGCGGCCCCGCCCTCGCCGACCTCCCCGACCGCACCGCCGAGGCGGCCCGCTGGGAGACCCGCCGCCTGGACGCCCTGCGCGCCCGCCACACCGCCGCCCTCGCCCTCGGCCAGGCCGAACAGGCGCTGCCGGAGCTGACCGCGCTGTGCGACGGCCACCCCCTCGACGAGCCGCTCCAGGCCCTGCGGCTGCGCGCCCTGCGCGACCTCGGCCGCCCCGCCGAGGCACTGGCCGCCTACGACGACGTACGCCACGCCCTCGCCGAACAGCTCGGTACCGACCCCGGGCCCGAACTGGCCGCCCTGCACCAGGAGTTGCTCTCCCCGGCGCCCGCGCCCGCCCAGCTCGGCAACCTGCGCGCCCGGCTCACCTCCTTCGTCGGCCGGGAGACCGACATCGATGCCATCCGCGGGGACCTCGGCGCCGCCCGGCTCGTGACCCTGCTCGGCCCCGGCGGCGCCGGGAAGACCCGGCTGTCGCAGGAGGCCGCCGAGACCCTCCAGGACGCGGCCCGCGACGGCATCTGGCTGGCCGAACTGGCGCCCGTCGAGGATCCCGACGACGTCCCCGAGGCCGTCCTGACCGCCGTCGGCGCCCGCGAGACCGTGCTGTACGGCGCCGGTGCCGAGGAACTGCGCAGCGTCGGCGAACGCCACGACGACCCGGTCGAACGGCTCGTGGAGCACTGCGCCCGGCGCCGCATGCTGATCGTCCTCGACAACTGCGAGCATGTCGTCGACGCCGCCGCCCGGCTCGTGGACCACCTCCTCGCCCGCTGCCCCGGCCTGACCGTCCTCGCCACCAGCCGCGAACCCCTCGGCGTCCCCGGCGAGGTGCTGCGCCCGGTCGAGCCGCTGCCCCAGCCGTACGCCCTCCGGCTGCTCGCCGACCGGGGGGCCGCCGCCCGCTCCGGGTTCCGCGTCGAGGACGACCCCGAGGCCTGCGCCGAGATCTGCCGTCGGCTCGACGGACTGCCCCTGGCCATCGAACTGGCCGCCGCCCGGCTGCGCATGCTCACACCCCGCCAGATCGCCGACCGGCTCGACGACCGCTTCCGGCTGCTCACCTCCGACAGCCGGACCGTCCTGCCCCGCCAGCAGACCCTCCGCGCCGTCGTCGACTGGTCCTGGGACCTCCTCGACACGGACGAACGCGATGTCCTCAGCCGGCTGTCGGTCTTCGCCGGCGGCTGCGACCTGCCCGCCGCGGAGGCTGTGTGCGGTCCCGCCGCCCTGGACGCGCTCGGCTCGCTCGTCGACAAGTCCCTGGTGGTGGCCGCCCCGTCGAGCGACGGCGCGATGCGCTACCGGCTCCTGGAGACCGTCGCCGAGTACGCGGGCGAACGCCTGGACGAGTCCGGGGGCCGCCCCGGCGCCGAGCGCGCGCACCTGACGTACTACCGCGAACTCGTGCGCACCACCGACCCGTTGCTGCGCGGCCCCGGCCAACTGGACGCCGTCGAACGGCTCCAGCGGGAGTACGAGAACCTGCGCACCGCGCTGCGGCACGCCGTCGCCGAACGCGACGAGCAGGAGGCGCTGACCCTGGTGCTGTCGCTGGCCTGGTACTGGCAGATGCGCGACCTGCGGTTCGAGGCCCGCGGCTGGTGCGCGGAGGTGATGGCGCTCGGCCCCAATCCCTTCGCCGAGCCGGTCCGGCCGGCCGAGCCGGTGTGGCGGCGCTGCACCGCCGAGCCACCGCCGTACACCGGCGAGGTGCTGACCGAGGCCCGGCGCGGGGTCCATCTGGCCCATCTCGCCTGCATGGACACCGAGTTGCAGGCCTGGCAGAACCCGACCGCCCAGCGCAAGCTGCACATCATCGCCGAGACCTACGAACCCGGCCTGCCGCAGACCTGCCGCAGCCCCGGACTGCTCGCGATCTTCGCCGTGATGCTCACCGGCGACATGGAGCGGGTCGCCACGATCCTCGACGCCGCCGTGGAGACCTGCCGGCGGACCCCCGACTACGACTGGGAACTCGCCGCCACCCTCCAGATGCGCGCCAACCTCCTCGCCAACCGCCCCGAGCGCGCGGCGGATGCCGCCCGGGACGCCGACGAGTCGCTCACGATCTACCAGCGGCTCGGCGACGCCTGGGGCAGGGCCGAGGCGCTCTCCGCGCGCGCCGAGGCCCGTGAGCGCAAGGGCGCCTACCTGGAGGCCGCCGCCGACTACGAGGCGGCCATCGAGGAGGCCCGCCGGCTCGGCGCCCGCGCCCAGGAGGCCGTCCTGACCGCCCGGCTGGCCAGCGCGCTGCTGGAGGCCGGGCAGGGCGAGCGGGGCGAACGCCTGCTGTGGGAGGTCATCGACGCCCTGGACGGCGGGCACAACGAGGCGATGCCGTTCAGCCGGGTCATCCTCGCGGGGTGGCTCAGCATCACCGGCCGCACCACCGATGCCCGCGAGCAGATCCGGCTGCTGCGCGAGAACTTCGGCCTCGCCCACTTCCATGTCTTCGACGCCTTCATCCTCAGCGGGGAGGCCTGGATGGACGCCTTGGAGGGCCACCACGAGGAGGCCCGGGAGAAGCTCCGGCGCGCCCTGGAGCTGGCGGAGGATCCGCTGTCGCAGGCCATGGCCCCGCAGCTGGGCCCGGCGTGCCTGGTCATCGCCGCCGTCGCGCTGGCGGGGAGCGAGCCCGAGAACGCCGCCCGCTGTCTCGGCGCCGCCGAGGCGCTGTGGCCGACCGGGCACCAGAACTCCACTCTGGAGCGCGAGTGCCGCGACCGGGCCGTCGCCGCGGTGCGCGCGGTCCTCGACGAGGAGGCGTACGAGGCCCGGTACGCCGAGGGCGGCAGCCTCACCGCGAAGGAGGCCGCCGCCCTCGTATGACCGTCACCGGTCAGTTCTTGGTACGGAACTTGTGGATGGCGACCGGCGCCATGATCGCCGTGAGCAGCGCCGACCAGCCGAGCGTCAGCCACAGGTCGTGGGCGACCGGACCGCCGATCATCAGTCCGCGGGCGGCGTCCGCCAGGCAGGACAGCGGGTTGTAGTCGGTGAAGTTCTGCAGCCAGCCCGGCATGGACTGGGTCGGCGCGAAGATCGACGAGCCGAACTGCAGCGGCATCAGCACCAGGAAGCCCATCGCCTGCACGGACTGCGCGTTCTTCATCACGACGCCGAGCGTGAGGAAGACCCACATCAGCGCCGAGCCGAAGGCCACGGACAGGGCGACGGAGGCCAGCAGGCCGCCCCAGCTCTCGATCTCGAAGCCCACCAGCACGCCGACGATCATCAGCACGCAGGTGGCGAACAGCATCCGCATCAGCTCCACCGCGATCTTCGCGAAGAGCACGGAGCCGCGGCCGATGGGCAGGGAACGGAACCGGTCCATGACACCGGAGTTGAAGTCCGTGTTGAAGCCTGTACCCACGCCCTGGGCCATGGTCATGCCCATCATGGCCAGCATGCCGGGCATCACGTACTGCACGTACTCCTCCTGGCCGCCGCCGAGCGACTGCCCGATGGAGCCGCCGAAGACGTACACGAACAGCAGCGTGAAGACGATCGGGAACAGGATGGCGTCGAACATCGACTCCGGGTCCTGCCGGATCCACAGCAGATTGCGCCGGACGAGCGCCCCGGTGTGCCGCAGATGAGCCCGCAAGGGGATCCGGACGTCGGCGTTGAGGGCGGCGGTGGTGGTGGCGGTGGTGGCGCTCATACGGCGACCTCCTCGCGGTCGTCGGCGGGTACGGCGTCCTGCGGGGCGCTGGCACGGTGGCCGGTGAGCGACAGGAACACCTCGTCCAGGCTGGGCAGTTCGGTGACGACGGAGGACAGCGTGATCCCGCGCGCGGTGATCGCGCCGACCACGGCGGTGAGCTGCTCGTCGCTGAGGACCGGCACGAGCAGGGAGCCCCGCTCGGGGTCCACCGTGGTGCTGGCGAGCCCGGTGATGCCGAGCGTGTCGAGGTGGGAGGCGAGCGGACGCAGCTGCAGCGGGTCGGCCGGCTTGACGCGCAGGGTGCGCCCGCCGACCTTGGCCTTGAGCTCGTCGATGCCGCCCTTGGCGATGACCGTGCCCCGGTCGACGACGGTCAGCTCGGAGGCGAGCTGCTCGGCCTCCTCCATGTACTGGGTGGTGAGCAGCACGGTGACGCCCTCGCCGACCATGGTCTTGACCTCGTCCCACACCTCGTTGCGGGTGCGCGGGTCGAGCCCGGTGGTGGGCTCGTCCAGGTACAGCACCGCCGGGTGCCCGATCATCGAGGCGGCCAGGTCGAGCCGGCGCCGCATACCGCCGGAGTAGGTGGCGGCGGGCCGCTTCCCGGCCTCGGTGAGGGAGAACCGCTCCAGCAGCTCGTCGGCCCGCTTGCGGGCGTCCCGGCGGGACAGGTCGAGCAGCCGGCCGATGAGGTAGAGGTTCTCCCACCCCGGGAGCTTCTCGTCCACGGACGCGTACTGCCCGGTGAGCCCTATCACCCGGCGCAGCTGCCGGGGCTGGCGCACGACGTCGTAGCCGGCCACGGTGGCCTGGCCGGAGTCCGGGGCGAGCAGGGTGGACAGGATCCGGACGAGGGTGGTCTTGCCGGCGCCGTTGGGCCCGAGGACCCCCATCACGGTGCCCTCGCGGACATCCAGGTCCACGCCGTCCAGTGCCTTGGTCTCGCCGTAGTGCTTGACCAACCCCCGCACGGTGACGGCGCTCCCGGCGCCGCTGGGGTTCTTGTCGATGCGTGTCATGGCAACGAAGGTGTCAGGCCCCACCGACAAACCACCGACAGGCCGCCGACACCCGCCGACAGACCACCGACCAGCCGCTGTCGATGTCCGCGCCGAAACGGCAGCAGCCCGCCGACGGGGGAAATCGGCGGGCTGCTTCTGTACCGCTGTGGCTTTAGTGGACGGAGTGCTCCTCCAGCGGGAACGTTCCGCCGACGACGTCCTCCGCGAACGCCTTGGCCGCGTCGCCCATGACCTGGCGCAGGTTCGCGTACTGCTTGACGAACTTGGGGACCCGGCCGCCGGTCAGGCCCATCATGTCCGTCCAGACCAGGACCTGGGCGTCGGTCTCCGGGCCCGCGCCGATGCCGACCGTCGGGATGTGCAGCACCCGCGTCACCTCGGCCGCCAGCTCCGCCGGGACCAGCTCCAGCACGACCGCGAAGGCGCCGGCGTCCTGGACCGCCTTGGCGTCCCGCAGCAGCTGCGCCGCCGCCTCCTCGCCGCGGCCCTGGACGCGGTAGCCCATGGCGTTGACGGACTGCGGGGTCAGGCCGATGTGGGCCATCACCGGGATGCCCGACTCGACCAGCAGCTCGATCTGGCGGTGCGAGCGCTCGCCGCCCTCCAGCTTCACCGCTCCGACGCCGGCCTCCTTCACCAGCCGGGTCGCCGAGCGCAGCGCCTGCACCGGGCCCTCCTGGTAGGAGCCGAAGGGCAGGTCGCCGACGATCAGGGCGCGCGAGGTGCCCCGTACGACGGCGGCCGACAGCATGGTCATCTCGTCGAGCGTGACGGGCACGGTGGTCTCGTACCCGAGGTGGCAGTTGCCCGCCGAGTCCCCGACGAGCATGACCGGGATGCCGGCCTCGTCGAACACGGACGCGGTCATGGCGTCGTAGGCGGTGAGCATGGGCCACTTCTCGCCGCGCTCCTTGGCGAGGGCGATGTCGCGAACGGTGATGCGGCGGGTGCCCTTCCCCCCGTACAGCGCTTTGCTGCCGCCGGAGGGCGTGGTCTGGGCAGCCGAAAGCTGCGTCATGGCAACGGCTCCTTACGTCATCTCGAGGCACCCTGACGGCGTCCCCGGATCCCCTCCATGGTGGCACCTCGTGCCAGGCGCGGCTAGGGGGACCCCGGTCACGCTCGAGCGGCGTAAGAGCCGGGTAAGAGAATTACGATACGGATCGGTCTCGTATCGTAAAGGGGTTAGCGTGGACGGCATGACTACATCCGCTCCTCCCGCGACCCGGATACCGGAGGCGGTACACCGTCGTCGCTGGGCCATCCTCGGCGTGCTCATGCTGAGTCTGCTGATCATCGTCCTGGACAACTCCATTCTCAACGTCGCGGTCAAGACGATCTCGACCCCCGCTCCGACCGGCCTCGGAGCCACCCAGAGCGAGCTGGAGTGGGCGATCAACTCCTACACCCTCGTCTTCGCGGGCCTGCTGTTCAGCGCCGGTCTGCTCGGCGACCGGCTCGGCCGCAAGAAGGTCCTGCTCGGCGGGCTGGTCGTGTTCGGCATCGGCTCCGCCCTCGCCGCCTTCGCCGGATCGCCGGGCGAGCTGATCGGCTTCCGCGCGGTGATGGGCCTCGGCGCCGCCTTCGTGATGCCCGCCACCCTCGCGGTCCTCATGAACGTCTTCGAGCGGGACGAGCAGCCCAAGGCCATCGGCATCTGGGCGGGCGGCGTCGGCCTCGCCATCGCCATCGGCCCGATCACCGGCGGCGTCCTCCTCGACCACTTCTGGTGGGGCTCGGTCTTCCTCATCAACGTGCCGATCGTGCTGCTCGCACTCGCGCTGATGATCTGGCTGGTCCCCGACTCCCGCGACCCGAACCCCGGCCGGATCGACCCCGTCGGCGTCACCCTGTCCGTCGTCGGCCTGGTCCTGCTCGTCTACGGCATCATCCGGGGCGGCGAGCTGGCCGACTTCACCGACGCCACCGTGCTGGCGGCCATCGGCGCCGGACTCGCCGTCCTCGTCGCGTTCGTGGTGTTCGAGAAGCGCAGCGACCATCCGTCCATCGATGTCACCTACTTCCGCGACAAGGTCTTCTCGGCCGCCATCGCCGCCATCGCGCTCGTCTTCTTCGCGCTGATGGGCGTGACCTTCTTCTCCGTCTTCTACACCCAGAGCGTGCGCGGCTACTCCCCGCTGGAGACCGGTCTGCTGTTGCTGCCGCTCGCCGCCGCCCAGCTCATCTTCGCGCCCCGGGCCCGGCTGCTGGTGGACCGCTTCGGCTACCGGGCCACCACGACCGCCGCGATGGCCCTCATCGCCGCGACGCTCGGCGCCTTCGCCACCCTGGACGCGGACACCCCGATCTGGATCCTCGAGGTCGTCTTCTTCCTCATGGGCGCCGCCATGGCGCACATCATGACCCCGGTCAGCGTCGTCATCATGCAGGCCCTGCCCCGCGAGAAGGCCGGTTCCGCCTCCGCGCTCAGCAACACCTTCCGCCAGGTCGGCGGCGCCCTCGGCATCGCGGTCCTCGGCTCGGTGCTCTCCACCTCGTACCGCTCCTCGATCGAGGACGACCTCACCGCGCTGCCGCCCGGGCTGCGCCACACCGCGGGCGAGTCCATCGAGTCCACGCTCGCCGTCGCCGCGAAGCTCGACAGCCCCGGAACCCTGGTCGCGCAGGCCAACGACGCCTTCCTGCACGCCATGCACATCACCGCCCTCGGCGGCGCCGCGGTCGCCGTGATCGGCGCGATCGTCGTCGGACTGTTCCTGCCGGGGAAGCCGCCCCGGGCCGAGGAGGGACAGCCGTAGGGGAGAATCCCCAGGACACAGAAGGGACGCACGCACGTGAACCTCGCCGACAGTCAGCCCAGCCCGGTCCGCGGCCGCCCCCGCAGCGAGGCCGTGGAGCGCGCCATCATCGAGGGCGTGGTGAAGCTGCTGGAGGAGGGCGTGCCGCTCGCCGAGCTGTCCATCGAGCGCATCGCCCGCACCGCGGGGGTCGGCAAGGCCGCCATCTACCGCCGGTGGAGCGGCAAGGAGGAGCTGTTCGCCGACGTCGTGCGCGCCGCCGAACCGCCCGACGCCGAACTGCCCGGCACCTCCGTGCGCGACGACCTCGTCGTCCTGCTGGAATCGCTGCGGCAGCGGGGACTTGTGAGCCGTTCCTCGGCGATCCTGCACAACGTGCACGCCCAGATGAAGTCCAGCCCCAAGGTGTGGGCGGCGTATCACGCCAACGTCGTCGCCCCCCGGCGCCGGCTCGGCATCGAGGTGCTGCGCCGGGGCCAGGCTAACGGCGAGTTGCGCGACGACATCGACGTCGAACTGCTCAACGACCTGTTCGTCGGCCCCATGCTGGTCCGCGCGGTCCTCCACCCGGACGGCGACCTCCCCGAGGGCCTGTCCGAACAGATCGTCGACACCCTCCTCGAAGGCCTACGGCCCGTCAGCTCATCGCCCGTCAGTTCGCCTCCCGCGTAGCGGATGTGCGCGTTTCGTCACAGAGCGCGCTTTCCGCGTCGGCAAGCGGAACTCCCGAAGCCGACTTGTACGTCCCTGTGCCCGTACGGCCGTCATGGGACGGCAGGAAGAGAACCGATCATCCCCTAGGGTCGTAACAGCGGGGGACGATGGTGTGCACGGCAGGCAGTGAGGCGACGGTATGGCGCAGCAGGCGTACATGACGGAGACGGACAGCGGCGGCTCGGGACCCGAGCGCCGGGGAAACCGGTTCCGGCGTCTGCTGGAGCGGCTGCTGACCGGCTGGCGCGGTGACCCGCGGATCTGGCGCCGGGGCATCGTCACCGCCGTCTTCGCGGTACTCCTCGCCCTCGTCATGCTGCTGCACGCGCAGATCCCCAACGCCATCGGCAACCTCGGCAGCCTGACCGAGACCTTCCTGCCCTGGCTCGGCCTGTTCGTCCCGCTGCTGATCCTGCTGGGCCTGGTGCGCAAGTCCGCCACCGCGCTGATCGCGGTCGTCCTGCCCGCCGTCGTGTGGCTGAACCTCTTCGGCGGGCTCCTCACCCACAAGACCTCCTCAGGCGGCGACCTCACCATCGCCACCCACAACGTCAACGCCGACAACCCCGACCCCGCGGGCACCGCCCGCGACGTGGCCGCCTCCGGCGCGGACGTGCTGGCCCTGGAGGAACTCACCGCGACCGCCGTACCGGTCTACGAGAAGGCACTGGCGTCGACCTACAAGTACCACTCGGTGCAGGGCACCGTCGGGCTGTGGAGCAAGTACCCGCTGAGCGGGGTGAAGGCCGTCGACATCAAGCTGGGCTGGACCCGGGCCATGCGCGCCGCCGTCAGCACGCCGTCCGGCGAGATCGCGGTGTACGTCGCCCACCTGCCCTCGGTGCGGGTCAAGATGGAGGCCGGCTTCACCGCCCGCCAGCGCGACAAGAGCGCCGACGCCCTGGGCGAGGCCATCGCCGCCGAGAAGCTGCCCCGCAGCGTGCTGCTCGGCGACCTCAACGGCACGATGAACGACCGCGCGCTGAACGCCGTCACCTCCCAGATGCGCTCCACGCAGGGAGCGGCGGGCAGCGGCTTCGGGTTCAGCTGGCCGGCGTCGTTCCCGATGGCGCGGATCGACCAGATCCTGGTGCGGGACATCGAGCCGGTCACCTCGTGGACGCTGCCGGAGACCGGGAGCGACCACCTGCCGGTGGCGGCCCGTGTGAAGGTCGACACCTCGTCGTAACCGCCTGGAATACTGGGCCGGGGAGACTTTGTTCCGTGCGTGAACATATGATGCACGGAACCCCGCTCCCGAAAGGTACGGCCCCTTCATGCCCCTCGCCCTGCTCGCCCTCGCGGTGGGCGCATTCGGCATAGGCACCACCGAGTTCGTGATGATGGGCCTGCTGCCCGACGTCGCGGCCGACCTCGGCATCTCGATCCCGGCCGCCGGCCACCTGGTCTCGGCGTACGCCCTCGGCGTCGTCGTCGGCGCCCCGCTCCTCGCGGCCGTCACCGCCCGCATGTCCCGCCGCAAGGTCCTGATCGGCCTGATGGTGCTCTTCGTGGCCGGCAACGCCCTGTCCGCCCTCGCCCCCGACAACGGCTCGCTGCTCGCCGCCCGCTTCCTCAGCGGCCTGCCGCACGGCGCCTTCTTCGGCGTCGGCGCGGTCGTGGCGACGACCCTGGTCGCGCCGGAGCGCAAGGCCCGCTCGGTGTCCCTGATGTTCCTGGGGCTGACGGTCGCGAACATCGCGGGCGTCCCCGTCGCCACCCTCATGGGCCAGCACCTGGGCTGGCGGGCGACCTTCCTCGGGGTGAGCGCGATCGGGGTGGCGGCGATCGTCTCGCTGTTCCTGCTGATCCCGCGCGAGCACCCGCAGGCGTCCCCCGCCGCCGGCCTGCGCGGCGAACTGGCCGCGCTGAAGTCGCTGCCGGTCTGGCTGGCCCTCGGTACGACGGTGGCCGGCTTCGGGGCGCTGTTCGCGGCGTACAGCTACATCACACCGATGCTCACCGACGCGGCCGGGTACGCGGACGCCAGCGTGACACTGCTGCTCGCGCTGTTCGGCGTGGGCGCGACCGCCGGGAACCTGCTGGGCGGACGCCTGGCGGACCACGCGATGCGGGCGACCCTGTTCGGCGGGCTGGCCTCGCTGGCGCTGGTGCTCGGGCTGTTCCCGGTGCTGATGTCCACGGCGTGGAGCGCGGCCCTCGGGGTGGTCCTGCTCGGCATGGCGGCCTTCGTCACCGGGTCCCCGCTCCAGCTGATGGTCATGGAGAAGGCCTCGGCGGCCCCCTCCCTCGCCTCCTCCGCGAACCAGGCCGCCTTCAACCTGGCGAACGCGGGCGGCGCGTGGATCGGCGGGCTCGCCCTGGCCGCGGGCTTCGGTGTGACGTCCCCGGCGCTCGCGGGCGCGGCCCTCGCGGTGCTGGGCCTGGGCGTGGCCGGGACGGCGTACGCGGTGGACCGGCGCCGGGGGCCGGTGGCGGGACGGGAACTGGTCGTCGCCGGGGGTGTGCCGCGGGAGGCGGAGGCGCTGCGCTTCTGAACGGGAAGGGGGCCAGATTGCTCTGGCCCGCTCCTGAACGGGAAGGGGGGCCAGATTGCTCTGGCCCTCCTTTCGGCTACGCCGTCTCCCGCCACCCATTCGTGATCGGCAGCCGTCGGTCCTTGCCGAAGCCCTTCGCCGAGATCTTCGTGCCCGGCGGGTACTGGCGGCGCTTGTACTCCGCCGTGTCCACCATGCGCAGCGTCTTGGTGACCAGGGCCGGGTCGTAACCGGCGGCCACGATGACGTCGGCGCCCTCGTCGCGGTCGACGTAGCGCTCCAGGATCGCGTCCAGGACCGGGTAGTCGGGCAGGGAGTCGGTGTCGACCTGGCCGGGGCGCAGTTCCGCGCTCGGCGGCTTGGTGATCGAGTTCTCCGGGATCGGCGGGGTCTGGCCGCGCTCGGCCGCCGAACGGTTGCGCCACTCGGCGAGGCGGAAGACCGAGGTCTTGTAGACGTCCTTGATCGGGCCGTACGCGCCCACCGAGTCGCCGTACAGCGTCGAATACCCCACCGCCAGCTCCGACTTGTTGCCCGGCGCCAGGACGATGTGGCCCTCCTGGTTGGAGATCGCCATCAGCAGCGTGCCGCGCAGCCGGGACTGGAGGTTCTCCTCGGCCAGGCCGGTCAGCTCCGTCGACGACATGTAGGCGTCGAACATCGGCTCGATCGGGATCGTGCGGAAGTTCAGGCCCGTGCGGCGCGCCAGTTCCGCCGCGTCGCCCTTGGAGTGGTCCGAGGAGTACTTCGACGGCATCGAGACGCCGTAGACGTTCTGCGCGCCCACCGCGTCGCAGGCGATGGCCGCGACCAGCGCCGAGTCGATGCCGCCGGACAGGCCGATCAGGACCGACTGGAAGCCGTTCTTGGCGACGTACGCCCGCAGGCCCACGACCAGCGCCGAGTAGACCTCCTCGTCGTCGTCCAGGCGGTCCGCGTAGCCGCCCGTCAGCTCTGGGGCGTACGCGGGGAGCGGGTCCTCGGACAGGACCAGGCGGTCGATCCGCAGACCGTCGTCCACGACGCCCGTCGGGGCGTCCGCCGAGGCCGCGGGCAAGTCGAGGTCGAGGACCACACAGCCCTCCGCGAACTGCGGTGCCCGCGCGATGACTTCACCGCTCGCGTCGACGACGATCGAGTCGCCGTCGAAGACCAGCTCGTCCTGGCCGCCGATCATGGCGAGGTAGGCGGTGGTGCAGCCGGCCTCCTGGGCGCGCTTGCGGACCAGTTCCAGACGGGTGTCGTCCTTGTCGCGCTCGTACGGGGAGGCGTTGATGGAGAGCAGCAGCCCGGCCCCGGCAGACCGCGCCGCCGGCACCCGGCCGCCGTCCTGCCAGAGGTCCTCGCAGATGGCGAGGGCGACGTCCACGCCGTGCACCCGCACCACCGGCATGGTGTCGCCGGGCACGAAGTAGCGGAACTCGTCGAAGACGCCGTAGTTCGGCAGGTGGTGCTTGGCGAAGGTGAGGACCACCTCGCCGCCGTGCAGCACCGCCGCCGCGTTGCGCGGGGCGCCCGCGGGCTGGCCGTACTTCGGCTGGGCCGTCTCGGAGCGGTCGAGGTAGCCGACGACCACCGGCAGCTCCCCGAAGCCCTCCTCGGCGAGCCGGGCGGCGAGCGTCCGCAGGGCCGCGCGGGACGCCTCCACGAAGGAGGTCCGCAGGGCCAGGTCCTCGACGGGATACCCGGTCAGCGCCATCTCCGGGAACGCCACGAGGTGCGCTCCCTGCTCGGCGGAGTGCCGGGTCCAGCGGAGGATCGTCTCGGTGTTCCCGGCGAGGTCACCGACGCGCGAGTCGATCTGGTTCAGGGCGAGGCGAAGTTGAGGCACGCGCCCAGTGTAATCGTCAGAGCGACGCGATGGGGTGGTGAGGGTATGTGGGCCGCCCCACCACAGGGGAACTAGGGCCGGGCCTTCGCGCCGCGGTCGGCGAGCATGCCCGCCATCAGCTGGATCTCCGACTCCTGGCCGTTGACCATGGTCTGGGCGAGCCGCTTCTCCACCCCGACCTCGCACCGCTCCAGACAGCCCTCGGCCATGTGGATGCCGCCCTTGTGGTGGGCGGTCATCAGCTGGAGGAAGAAGACCTCCGCCGCCTTGCCGTTCAGCGTCCCGAGCTTCTTCATCTCGGTGTTCGTCGCCATCCCGGGCATCAGCGCGCCGTCCTCGCCGGAGGCCATTCCGCCCATGTCCATCCAGGTCATCGGCGCGTCCGAGGACACCTTCGGCAGCTTCCACAGATCGAGCCAGCCCAGCAGCATCCCGCGCTGGTTGGCCTGCGTCTGCGCGATGTCGTACGCCAGGCGCCGCACCTCGGTGTCGTCGGTGCGGTCGCGCACGATGTACGACATCTCCACGGCCTGCTGGTGGTGCACCGCCATGTCCCGCGCGAACCCGGCGTCCGCGGAGTCGGCGGTGGGGGTCGCTTCGGACCCCCCGTCCTGGGCCACGGCGTACGTGATCGCGCCGGCCGCGACGAGGACCGCCGCCGCGCTACCGGCGATCCAGCCGACGTGCTTCATCACTCCGCCTTACCGCCCGTGCACGCGGCACCCGGCTCGGGCGTCTGCTCGCCCTGGACGTACTTCTCGAAGAACTTGTCGAGGTTCGGGTCGGTCGCGCTCGTCACCGTGCGCTGCGCGCCCCAGGCCGACAGCATGATCGGCGACTTCTGGTCCTCGTAGGGGCTCATCAGCGTGTACGGCGTCTTCTTCACCTTCGCCGCGAGCGCGTCGACGTCGGCCTTCTTGGCCTTGCTGGTGTACGTCACCCAGACCGCGCCGTGCTCCAGGGAGTGCACCGCGTTCTCGTTCGCGACGGCCTCGGTGTAGACGTCGCCGTTGCAGTTCTGCCAGACCGGGTTGTGGTCGCCGCCGACCGGGGGCTGGACCGGGTAGGTCACCTTCTTCTCGACGTGCGTCTGGGACAGCTTGCCGCCCTGCCAGGTGCTCACGCCGTCGGCACCGGCCACCAGGGAGCCCGTGGTCTTGGAGTCGGACGCGGTGTCGTCGTCGCCCTGCGTCTGCACGAGGACGACGGCGCCGACGACCAGGGCCGCGACGACCGTCACGCTGGCGCCGATCGTGAGGATCCGGTTGCGGCGCTCGCGAGCCTGCTCGGCGCGCCGCATCTCTTCTATGCGGGCCTTGCGCGCCGCGTTGCTCTTCTTGGCGGATCCCATGGCGGATGTCCTTCTGCGGAAAGGGACGGTCGGGTCCGCTGATCGTAATGGGGAAGCAGTGGCGTCTCGAAGGGAGGGCACAGGAATGGGCCGGATCGCAACGGAATCGACAGCCACTCGACAGCTGTTCCGCGAATAATTTGAAGCGCAGATGCGCATTATCTACGCTTCCGGTATGCGGCTGCTTCGCTCGACCGACCTCGCCCTGCGGATCCTCATGCGACTCGCCGTGTCCGAAGGCTCCACGCCGACCACCCGCGAGGTGGCCGAGGACATGGACGTCCCGTACACGCACGCGGCGAAGGTCGTCGCGGAACTCCAGCACCAGAGCCTGGTCGACGCCCGCCGCGGCCGGGGCGGCGGCCTGACCCTCACGGAGAAGGGCCGCACCGCGTCGGTGGGCGCGGTGGTCCGCTCCTTCGAGGGCGACGGCGACGTCGTCGACTGCGAGGGCCCGACCCCCTGCCCCCTGGTGTCCGCCTGCCGCCTGCGCGGCGCCCTGCGCCGGGCCCAGGAGGCCTTCTTCGCCTCCCTGGACCCACTGACCGTCACCGACATGGTGGCCTCACCGACGGGCCCACTCCTGCTGGAGATCGGACGGGCGCCGCAGGTGTGAGCAGGGCCTTGTGAGCAGGGCCTAACCCTCCCGCGCCAGCCACAGGTCCGGGCCGAAGACCTCGTAGTGGATGTCCGCGGCTCGTACGCCCTTTTCCAGCAGCTGCGCGCGTACCGCGCGCATGAAGGGGAGCGGGCCGCACAGGTACGCGTGCGTGTTCGGCGCTACGGCGATGTCGGTGAGGTCGGTCCGGCCGGTCCTGGCGTTCTCGGGGGCGTTCTGCTCGTACCAGAAGTGGACACTCGCCTCGCGGAGCTTGGCCGCCCAGGTCTCCTGGTCGGTGCGCAGGGCGTGGGTGGCGGGGGAGCGGTCGGCGTGGACGACCGTGACCGGGGTGGCGTGGCCGTCCTGGGCGAGCTGGGCCAGCATCGCGGTCATGGGGGTGACGCCGATGCCCGCGGAGGCGAGCAGCAGGGGGCGGTCGTCGGCCGGGTCCAGGACCAGGTCGCCGTAAGGGGCGGAGAGTTCCAGGACGCTGCCCTCCTGCACGCACGCGTGCAGGTGGTCGGAGACCTCGCCCGCCACGACCTCGCCCGTCACAGGGTCACCCGCCCCAGCGTCACCCGTCACCCGCTTCACGCTGATCTGCCGCAGCGTCGAGCCGGGCGCCCCGGACAGGCTGTACTGCCGTATCTGCCGGGCGCCGTCGGGGAGCTCGACGCGGACCGAGACGTACTGGCCCGCGCGGAAGTCCGCCACCGGGCCGCCGTCCGAGGGGCGGAGGCGGAGAGTGATCACGTCGGGGGTCTCCGGGACCCGCTCCACGACCTCCCAGCGCCGCCAGCCCGGCTCGCGGGACTCCTCGTACAGCCGCTTCTCCAGTGCGATCAGCGCGTTCGCCAGCAGCCAGTAGACCTCGTCCCAGGCCGCCGCGACCTCGGGGGTGACGGCCTCGCCGAGGACGCCGGCGATGGCGGCGAAGAGGTGCTCCTGGACGAGCGCGTACTGCTCCGGCGTGACACCGAGGGACGCGTGCTTGTGGGCGATACGGGCGAGCATCGCGTCCGGCCGCCGCTCCGGGTGCTCGACCAGGTGCGTGGCGAAGGCGGCGACGGCACCGGCCAGGGCCTGGCGCTGGGTGCCTGCGGCCTGGTTGCCGCGGTTGAAGAGGTCCCGCAGCAGGTCGGGGCGGGCGGCGAACAGCCCGGAGTAGAAGCGATCGGTGATCTCGTCCAGGGAGGCGGCCACGGCGGGGAGGGTCGCTCGGACGGTGGCTGCGGACGGTTCGGACAGCATCGGGGCTCCTTCGGGCGCTCGACCGGACGGCGCCGGCCGGACGGCACGGGCACCGCGCTGGGCGGCACGCTATTAAAACTTGCATCTGAGATGCAAATTAAAGCTCCCTGTCGGCGGTCGCCCACGCGCCACAGCCTCCATGGCCGGGCATTGTCGACGGCCGGGCATTACGGATGTCAGTCCGAGCAGGCAAGATGGGCGGCAGAGCCGTACACCCTCGGCACGCCGGGCGTTCAGGCCGAGGTCGGCTTGCCGATCAAGGTCGGCAACGCGCTCGAAACGGTCTTGTGGTGTGATGCTCAGGTGCCCGACCGCCCGCCCGCGGTGCGCGGAACAGGCGGCCTGACCAGCAAGGATGGGGAAGCGGAAGATGGACAAGCAGCAGGAGTTCGTGCTCCGTACGTTGGAGGAGCGCGACATCCGGTTCGTACGCCTGTGGTTCACGGACGTGCTGGGCTTCCTCAAGTCCGTCGCCGTGGCCCCGGCCGAGCTGGAGCAGGCCTTCGACGAGGGCATCGGCTTCGACGGCTCCGCCATCGAGGGCTTCGCCCGGGTCTACGAGTCCGACATGATCGCCAAGCCGGACCCCTCCACCTTCCAGGTCCTGCCCTGGCGCGCGGAGACCCCCGGCACGGCCCGCATGTTCTGCGACATCCTGATGCCGGACGGCTCCCCGTCCTTCGCCGATCCGCGCTACGTCCTCAAGCGCGCCCTGGCCCGCACCTCCGACCTCGGCTTCACCTTCTACACCCACCCCGAGATCGAGTTCTTCCTGCTCAAGGACCGCCCGCTGGACGGCTCCCGCCCCACCCCGGCCGACAACTCCGGCTACTTCGACCACACCCCGACCAACGTCGGCATGGACTTCCGCCGCCAGGCCATCACCATGCTGGAGTCGATGGGCATCTCGGTCGAGTTCTCCCACCACGAGGGCGCCCCGGGCCAGCAGGAGATCGACCTGCGCTACGCCGACGCGCTGTCCACGGCCGACAACATCATGACCTTCCGGCTGGTCATGAAGCAGGTGGCGCTGGAGCAGGGCGTGCAGGCCACGTTCATGCCGAAGCCGTTCTCGGAGCACCCGGGCAGCGGTATGCACACCCACCTCTCGCTCTTCGAGGGCGACCGCAACGCGTTCTACGAGTCGGGCTCGGAGTACCAGCTCTCCAAGGTCGGCCGCTCCTTCATCGCCGGCCTGCTCAAGCACGCCGCCGAGATCTCCGCGATCACCAACCAGTGGGTGAACTCCTACAAGCGCATCTGGGGCGGCTCCGAGCGCACGGCCGGCGCGGGCGGCGAGGCGCCGTCGTACATCTGCTGGGGCCACAACAACCGCTCGGCGCTGGTCCGCGTGCCCATGTACAAGCCGGGCAAGACCGGCTCGGCCCGCGTCGAGGTCCGCTCCATCGACTCCGGCGCCAACCCCTACCTGGCCTACGCGGTACTGCTGGCCGCCGGCCTCAAGGGCATCGAGGAGGGCTACGAACTCCCGCCGGGCGCCGAGGACGACGTCTGGGCCCTGTCGAACGCCGAGCGCCGCGCGATGGGCATCGAGCCCCTCCCGCAGAACCTCGGCGAGGCCCTGACCCTCATGGAGAACAGCGACCTGGTCGCCGAAACCCTCGGCGAGCACGTCTTCGACTTCTTCCTCCGCAACAAGCGGCAGGAGTGGGAGGAGTACCGCTCGGAGGTCACGGCCTTCGAGCTGCGGAAGAACCTGCCGGTGCTGTAGGCGCCGGGCGCCGGGGGCTGACGTTCAGGGACGGTCGGCCCCCAGCGCGCGCCGGCTACTGGGCCATCGCCGGAATGGTCGGCAGACGTCGGCGGACCGACACGGTGACGTCGAACTCACCGTCGCCGTTCGTCATGTCGTCGTCGTTGAGCCGCAACCACAGTTCGCAGTCGTCCGACTCGGGGGGCACCTGCACCCGGGTGCCCGAACCGATGGGGAACCAGCTGCCGTTGTCGTAGCCGCCGATCAGCATGGAGCCCCGTACGCCCTCGCCGCCGGGGAGCGGGTACCACGACTTGGGCGGGCCGCTGATGCCCTCCGGTCCCGTCGCGCCGATGAACATCCATCCCGCCCAGACCCGTCCGGTCGCCGTGAACGTGACCTCGTCCCCGCTGTTCACCCGGATCCCGGTGGCCACCGGCCCCCTGCCGTCGCCCTCACCGACCTTGTAGGTGCCCGCGGCCTCCCGTCCGCCGTACACGTTCGCGTCGACGATGCGGACGACGTCGGTCGTGCGGGAGACCTGCACGAGGTTGTGCGGCGGTGCCAAGTAGCGGACCGTGTACTGGATCGGCGCCACCGGCACATCCCTGTTCACGGCCAGCTGCCCCTGGATCCAGGGCACGAGGCCCGCGACCGGGTTGGTGATGACCTCCCCGACGACACCGCTCGATCCGCCCAGCACCGCCGCCGTCACCGAGCTGCGCGACAGGGTGTTCCTGTGCTCCCCGCTCAGGGAGGCCGTGCCGGAGACGGCCGACTCCCAGCTCGCATTGAGCGCGGCTTTGACCTCGAAGCTGGTGGCCTCGCTGTCCACCAGGAATGTCAGCATCCTGCCGTAGGTCACCGTGGCGATATGACACGGCGGGTTGTCGGGGCCGCAATAGGCCTTTACCTGGTCCAGGGTGACATCGTCCGCGAAGAACCGGGGCGGTGATCCGTCGGGGTCAAAAGTGACCTGGTAGTACGACTGAGAGAAATAGCCGAAGGTCGTGCTCCGGCTCGCGCGGGTATTCAGCTGGGCTTTGGCGTCGACTCCCCAACCCGAACCCTTGAGATTGAGACCGAACCGGAGCATCCCCTCTTCCAGGGTGTCTATCTTCTCCAGCTGGAAGGAAATGGCCGCCGCGCTGTCCTGCGGATCCAGCTCGTGGATCAGCTCGGCCAGCGCGTCCTGGTAGGCGCGCAACGACGGCTCGCTCAACCGACGGGACCGGGACTTCGGAGCGGGGCTGGTGAGGCTTGTCGCGACCGTGATCCAGCCGGGGTGGCGCCGCAGCGGAATGGGGGCCAGCGCGCCGGGGCCCACCGAAGCCCCGGTGACGAGTGCACCCGCCCACATGACGTCCGGAATGGGGTTGATCTCCACGAAGTTGGTGACTCGCCGTGACATGCGGATCCGCTGCTCCGACACCTCGACCGCCACACCGTCCACCTCGGTGACACCCGGGCGCTTCACCACCGGACCGGCCTCGTCGGTGTCGTCCCGGTAGGGCAGCGGCGCCAGGGAGCGGATGTAGGTGTCGATGGCCAGCACCTCCGCGCTCACGTCGTGGACGCTGGGCAGTCTTTCGCCGAGGCGCGAGGGGAAGAGCTGCAAGTCCCCGGGCCGCAGCTGGGCGGCGCGGTGGCGCGGGTACAGCGCGAGCGTGGCCGCGTCGGGGACGGGATGGAGTTGCCCGCGCCGGGCCAGGAAGGCCTTTCCGTCGGCGCCGATGAGCAGACTGCCGTTCGCAAGCGACGGAATGGGCGGACCGATTTCGACGGCGAGCAGTTCGTCCGCCAGTACGTGTTTTACGGCGTCCCAGCCCCGGGAGTCCAGCGCCAGTAATGTCGTGTAATCAGGGACCAGGCGACGCCTGTCGTTCTCGATGTAATACACATCGGGTCCGTCGCCGATAATGAGGTCGCCCTTTTCGATCGGCATGATTCCCCCCTCTTTCGAGTGTTCCCCGCACTCGTGAGGAGGCTCAGTTTGGCACTGGCCGGGATTGATCGGAAGGTGGGGCAGCACGCCCATTCCGGCCCAAAACAATTCAAGGGCCCCTCCGGTGGGCTCAGGGCATACCGCTCCCCACGAACTCACCGGCACGAAACGCTGATGCGTCTTCCGGGGCGACTCACAACAGCGCACCGCGCCGGTACACGGCGTCCCTCAGGCACCGCGGGTTTCAGGTCCGCCCGTTCACCCGGAGCGGGCGGACCTGGAACTCAGCCGGCCTGTTCCGACAGGTGTTGGTGGAGGGGCTTGTCGCCGCGGACGCGGTACTCCTGGATCGCCCAGCCGTTGCCGTCGGGGTCCTTGAAGTACATGAACGTGGCGCCGTCGTCGGGCGTGTACTGGACCGGCTCCGACACCTCCACGCCCCGGTCCACCAGCTCCGCCCGCGCCGCCTTGATGTCGGCCACGCACAGCTGCAGCCCCTGGTACGAACCGGGTTGCGGCTTGGCCTGGCCCCGCGACTCGTCCCAGAGGTTGTCGCCGAGGGCGATCGAGCAGCCGGAGCCCGGCGGCGTCAGCTGGACGATGCGCATCCCCGGCATGACCTCCTGGTCGATGTCGACGTGGAAGCCGACCTTGTCCCGGTAGAAGTCCCTGGCTCGGTCGATGTCGCTCACGGGCAGTGGAATCACTTCGAGCGTGAAGTCCATTGCTGGTCCTCCCTGGAGAATCGCCAACGGGTCTGGCTGAACGGTTCACCCTTACCGAAGCCGAAAACGGTCCGCGGCGCCACCGAGAACACGAAAGCGTGTCCCGCTCCGTGGTGGAAGCACCCGTCCCGGACCTCGAAGGCCCAGAAGTCGCCGTACTTCGCCTCCCAGGCCGCCGCCAGCTTGCGCAGCCGGGCCTCGTCCGTCACCCGGACCGCCTCGCCCTCGACGACCAGGTCGTAGCCCTCGTCCCAGGTGTTCGTGCCCGTGGTCAGCACGACCCGCGGGTTCCCGGCCAGGTTGCGGGCCTTGCGCTCCTCCGGGCCCGTGCAGAAGTGCAGCGCGCCTTCGGACCACACCGCGGGCAGCGGGGTCACATGGGGCCGCCCGTCCGGCCGTACCGTCGAGATCCAGAACAGTTCCGCCGCCGACAGCATCGCCAGCGCCTCCGCCCAGGGCCTCGCCTCGGCGGTCCCGTCGCTGTAGCGGGCGTCGAGAGTGGTCCGCGGCTCCATCGCGTGGTCGCTCATACAAGGGAAGACCCTGTCCACCCCCTGAACTCATCGGCGCTTGTCGCAATCACTCCGGTTACGCTCGATCGCGTACGACCTTGATCCGACAGGAGGCCGAGGATGACGGCGCCGGGGCGCAGAAGCAGTACCTTCACACGGCTGCTGCGGCACGGCTTCACCGATCCGAGCGCCGCCGAGCGGCTGCTGGAGAGCCCGGAGCTCACCGCCGTACGCGACGACCCGGTGCTGCTGGAGGCGCTCGGGGCGACGGCCGATCCCGATCTCGCCCTGCACGGTCTCGTACGCCTGCTCGAAGCGCAGTCCGGCCGTGAGCTGCTGGACACCGTGATAGCGGCCAAGCCCCTGCGGGACCGGCTGCTCGGGGTGCTCGGCGCGTCCGCCGCGCTCGCCGACCACCTCGCCCGGCACGCGAGCGACTGGCAGGCGCTGGTCACCTACGAGCCGCGGGATCTGCACCCCGGAGTCGCCGAGTTCGAGCGGGGCCTCGCCGAGGCCGCCGACCCGGTCTCGCTGCGCGTCGCCTACCGGCGCTGTCTGCTGTCCATCGCCGCCCGGGACGTGTGCGGCACCACCGATGTCGCCCAGTCCGCGGCCGAGTTGGCCGACCTCGCCACCGCGACCCTGCGCGCCGCGCTCGCCATCGCCCGCGCCGCCGCCCCCGAGGACGCCTCCGCGTGCCGCCTGTCGGTGATCGCGATGGGCAAGTGCGGTGGCCACGAGCTCAATTACGTCTCCGACGTCGACGTCATCTTCGTCGGCGAGCCCGCGGAGGGTGCCGACGAGACCAAGGCCCTCAGAGCGGCCACCAAGCTCGCCTCGCACATGATGCGGATCTGCTCCGAGACGACCGTCGAGGGCTCGATCTGGCCCGTGGACGCCAACCTGCGGCCCGAGGGCAGGAACGGCCCGCTGGTGCGCACTCTCTCCAGCCACCTCGCCTACTACCAACGCTGGGCGAAGACCTGGGAGTTCCAGGCCCTGCTCAAGGCCCGCCCGGTGGCCGGCGACATCGAGCTGGGGGAGGAGTACGTCGCCGCACTCCAGCCCCTCGTGTGGAAGGCCGCCGAGCGGGAGAACTTCGTCGCCGACGTGCAGAAGATGCGGCGCCGGGTGGTGGAGACCATCCCCGTCGCCGAACTCGACCGCCAGCTCAAGCTCGGCCCCGGCGGACTCAGGGACGTCGAATTCGCCGTACAGCTCCTGCAGTTGGTGCACGGGCGGTCCGACGCCTCCCTGCGCAGCGGCACCACCCTGGACGCGCTGCGGGCGCTCGCCGCCGGGGGCTACGTCGGCCGCACCGACGCCGCCCAACTGGACGCCGCCTACCGCTTCCTGCGCTCCATGGAGCACCGCATCCAGCTGTACCGGCTGCGCCGCACCCACCTCGTCCCCGAGGACGACGCCGACCTGCGCCGCATCGCCCGCTCGCTGGGCCTGCGCAGCGATCCGGTGGCCGACCTGAACCGCGAGTGGAAGCGGCACGCCTCCGTCGTACGACGGCTGCACGAGAAGCTGTTCTACCGGCCGCTGCTCGACGCGGTCGCCCAACTCGCCACCGGCGAGGCCCGGTTGAGCAGCGAGGCGGCCCGCGAACGTATGGTCGCGCTCGGCTACGCCGACCCGGCCGCCGCCCTGCGCCACCTGGAGGCGCTCGCCTCCGGCGTCACCCGCAAGGCCGCCATCCAGCGCACCCTGCTGCCGGTGCTGCTCGGCTGGTTCGCCGACTCCGCCGACCCCGACGCGGGCCTGCTCAACTTCCGCAAGGTTTCGGACGCCTTGGGCAAGACCCCCTGGTATCTACGGCTGTTGCGCGACGAGGGCGCTGCGGCGGAGAACCTCGCGCGGGTGCTGTCCGCCGGGCGGCTCGCCCCCGACCTGCTGATGCGCGCCCCCGAGGCGGTGGCCCTGCTCGGCGACGGTGACGGCGGCGGCCTGGAGCCCCGCTCCCGCGCCCACCTGGAACAGGAGATCCTCGCCGCGGTCGGCCGCGCGGACGGCGGCGCCCAGGCGGTCACGGCGGCCCGGGGCGTGCGCCGCCGCGAACTCTTCCGTACGGCCGCCGCCGACATCGTCGGTTCCTACGGCACCGAGGCCCAGCCTGCGGAGGCCGACCAGGGCGCGCTGGTGGACCGGGTCGGGGCCGCCGTCTCCGATCTGACCGCGGCGACGCTGGCCGGCACCCTGCGCGCGGTCGTCCGCGAGGGCTGGGGCGACACCCTGCCCACCCGGTTCGCGATCATCGGCATGGGCCGCTTCGGCGGTCACGAGCTGGGCTACGGCTCGGACGCGGACGTGCTGTTCGTGCACGAGCCGCGCGACGGCGTCGACGAGCACGAGGCGGCCAAGGCGGCGAACCGCGTCGTCGCCGAGACCCGACGGCTGCTCCAGATCCCGAGCGCCGACCCGCCCCTGCTCATCGACGCCGATCTGCGCCCCGAGGGCAAGTCCGGCCCGCTGGTGCGGACGCTGAAGTCGTACGAGGCCTACTACCGGCGCTGGTCACTGGTGTGGGAGTCGCAGGCGCTGCTGCGGGCCGAGACGGTCGCGGGCGACGAGGACCTCGGCCGCCGCTTCCTGGAACTGATCGACCCGCTGCGCTACCCGGCGTCCGGCCTCGCCGACGACGCGGTCCGCGAGATCCGCCGCTTGAAGGCCCGGATGGAATCCGAACGGCTCCCGCGCGGCGCCGACCCCAAGCTCCACACCAAGCTCGGCCCCGGCGGCCTCTCGGACGTCGAGTGGACGGTCCAGCTCCTCCAGCTGCGCCACGGCGCCGCCGAGCCGTCCCTGCGCACCACCCGCACCCGGGCGGCCCTGGCGGCGGCAGCGGCGGCCGACCTGATCTCCGCGCCGGACGCGGCCACCCTGGACGAGGCCTGGGTCCTGGCCACCCGGGTCCGCAACGCGGTCATGCTGGTCCGGGGCCGGGCGGGCGACACCTTCCCCTCCGACCCCCGAGAACTGGCCGCCGTCGGCCGCTACCTCGGCTACGGCCCCGGCCGCGTCGGCGACATGCTCGACGACTACCGCCGCACGGCAAGGCGTGCCCGGAGCGTGGTGGACGAGTTGTTCTACGGGGCGTGAACGCCGGATGTGGACGAGCTGTTCTACCGGGCGTGACCCCCGGATACGGTAGGACCATGATCGAAAACGGGGGCGGGGCCGATCCCGACGGGCTCGGCTGGGAGCTCATCGGCTGGGAGACCGACGACCTGGCCGCACACGAGACGCCGCTCACCCGGGAGGAGATCCTGCGCGTGCGCGACCTGTTCCCGCGCGGTGACGACGAGCTGCTCCTGGCCGGCGTGTACGAGGTGCCCGTCGAGCTGTACGCAGACCTGCTGGCGGCCGTGCCGCGCCTGGAGTTCCGTGCCGGGCTCGACTACCAGCTCGGCGGATTCCGGTTCAGCGCCTGAGCTTGCCGGCCCACGGCGAGGGCCGCCGCGTGCCCTTCGGCGGGGCCGCCTGCGGCAGGGCGTGCGGCAACGCGCCGTACCACATCCGTGCCACCGCGTAGCCGAAGGCGAGGCACAGCAGGCCGCCGACCGCGTCCAGCCAGAAGTGGTTGGCGGTGGCGACGATGACCACCAGGGTGGCCACCGGGTAGAGCAGGCCCAGGACCTTCGCCCAGGGCACCGAGGCCAGGGCGAAGATGGTCAGGCCGCACCACAGGGACCAGCCGATGTGCATCGACGGCATCGCGGCGTACTGGTTCGACATGTTCTTCAGGTCGCCCGAGGCCATCGAGCCCCAGGTCTGGTGGACCAGCACGGTGTCGATGAAGTTGCCGCCGGTCATCAACCGGGGCGGAGCGAGCGGATACAGGTAGTAACCGAGCAGGGCCACACCGGTGGTCGCGAACAGCACCATGCGGGTCGCCGCGTAGCGCCCGGGATGACTGCGGTAGAGCCACACGAGGACACCCAGCGTCACCACGAAGTGCAGCGTCGCGTAGTAGTAGTTCATGCCCACGATCAACCAAGACACCGAGTTCACGGCGTGGTTGACCGACTGCTCCACGGCGAAACCGAGGGTCTGCTCCGCCTTCCAGATCCAGTCGGCGTTGCGCAGCGCCTCGGACTTCTGCTCCGGCACGGCATTGCGGATCAGTGAGTACGTCCAGTAACTCACCGCGATCAGCAGGATCTCGAACCACAGCCGGGGCCGGCGCGGGGCGCGCATCCGGTGCAGCAGGCCCGGCCTCTCCGACGCCGTGACGGGGTGCGGAACGGCCGCCTGTGTGCGGTCTTCCAGCTCGGTCACGGTCGTCTCACCCATAGGCACAGAGTCTGCCAGAAGAGCCTTCCCCCACCGATCATCCCCTGGTCTCGTTCCGGTCGCACGTTCTACCACGAACGGAGGCCGCGCTGTCCTACGGGTGCACGGTACCGGGCCGTTCAGCCTCCGCCCTAAGGACGATTTCGGTCCCCAGGGGCAGAAGCGGTCGAACCGCGCACCACCAGTTCCGGCATGAACACGAACTCACTGTGCGGTGCCGGAGTCCCCCCGATCTCCTCCAGCAACGTCCGCACCGCGGCCTGGCCCATCGCCGGCACCGGCTTGCGGACGGTCGTCAGCGGCGGGTCGGTGAAGGCGATCAGCGGGGAGTCGTCGAAACCGACGACCGAGATGTCCGTGGGGACCTGGAGCCCCCGCTGCCGGGCCGCCCGTATGGCGCCGAGCGCCATCATGTCGCTGGCGCAGACCACCGCGGTGCAGCTCCGGTCGATCAGTGCCGTGGCGGCCGCCTGACCGCCCTCCAGGGTGTACAGCGAGTGCTGGACCAGCTCGGTCTCTATGACCTCCGCCGCCAGGCCCACCTGGTCCTGCATCGCGCGGACGAAGCCATCGATCTTCCGCTGGACCGGGACGAACCGCTTCGGGCCGAGCGCCAGGCCGATCCGGGTGTGCCCCAGCGAGGCCAGGTGCGTCACCGCGAGCGTCATCGCGGCCCGGTCGTCGGGGGAGATGAACGGCGCCTGCACCTTGGGGGAGAAGCCGTCGACGAGGACGAAGGGGACACCCTGGGCGCGCAGCCGCTCGTAGCGCTGCATGTCGGCCGTGGTGTCCGCGTGCAGTCCGGAGACGTAGATGATGCCCGCGACCCCGCGGTCGACGAGCATCTCGGTCAGCTCGTCCTCGGTGGAGCCGCCGGGGGTCTGGGTGGCGAGCACCGGGGTGTAGCCCTGCCTGGTCAGCGCCTGCCCGATGACCTGGGCGAGGGCCGGGAATATCGGGTTCTCCAGCTCCGGGGTGATCAGGCCCACCAGGCCTTCGCTGCGCTGCCGCAGACGCACCGGGCGCTCGTAGCCCAGGACGTCGAGGGCAGCCAGCACGGACTGGCGGGTGGTGGCGGCGACGCCGGGCTTGCCGTTGAGAACGCGGCTGACGGTCGCTTCGCTCACCCCCGCCTGCGCAGCGATGTCCGCAAGCCGTGTGGTCACGGCACTGGACTGTACCGGCCGTATCTCGCCTTGCACACCAATCGGACGCCGGGTGCGGGCGGTTGACCGGCGCGACGCGCCTTGCTGCGACATGGCGTCCCCTCATGAAACGGATGGCAAGAGCTTGCAGAGTCTTGCACAACACGGTCCATGCCCGCTCAACCCCGCAGAACAACGGTCTCATGGCAGTCGCCGGGAGGTCACGCGCGGGTAACTTCGGTGATGCCTTGCACTTTTTTTCTGCAAGGTCTTTCGGAACGCTTACAACGCTGTTACGTTCACGACGCCCGGCGGCCGCAACGGCGCAGTCGGCAAGACAGCAGAGGTGGCAGGCGGGACTGCCCCCTGCAGGCAGGGACGGCAGACGGGGCCGCTCCTGCACCACACGGGCTTTCACCCTCAAGGAGAACTCATGCGGCGTGGCATAGCGGCCACCGCGCTGGTGGCGTCCCTCGCCCTCGCGGCGACGGCCTGCGGCGGAGACAGCGACAGCGGCGACAAGGCCGACGGTCCGGTCACCATCACCTGGTGGGACACCTCCAACGCCACCAATGAGGCGCCGACGTACCAGGCCTTGGTCAAGGAGTTCGAGGCCGCCAACAAGAACATCAAGGTCAAGTACGTCAACGTCCCCTTCGACCAGGCGCAGAACAAGTTCGACACCGCCGCCGGTTCCAAGGGCGCGCCGGACATCCTGCGCTCCGAGGTCGGCTGGACCCCCGCCTTCGCCAAGAAGGGCTTCTTCCTGCCGCTGGACGGCACCGAGGCGCTCGCTGACGAGAGCAAGTTCAAGTCCAACCTGATCGAGCAGGCCAAGTACGAGGGCAAGACCTACGGCGTCCCCTTCACCACGGACACCCTGGCGTTCGTCTACAACAAGGAGCTCTTCGAGAAGGCCGGCGTCGAGGCCCCCGAGACCTGGGACGACCTGAAGAAGGCCGCCGCCACGATCAAGGAGAAGACCGGCGTCGACGGCTACTGGGGCTCCACCCAGGCCTACTACGCCCAGTCCTTCCTGCACGGCGAGGGCACCGACACCGTCGACGCCGACGCCAAGAAGATCACTGTGAACTCCGCCGAGGCCAAGAAGGCCTACGGCACCTGGCTGGACCTCTTCGACGGCAAGGGCCTGCACAAGGCCGACACCACCGCCGACGCCTACGCCCACATCCAGGAGGCGTTCGTCAGCGGCAAGGTCGCCTCGATCATCCAGGGCCCGTGGGAGATCACCAACTTCTACAAGGGCTCGGCCTTCAAGGACAAGGACAACCTCGGGATCGCCAAGGTGCCGGCCGGCTCCGCCGGTCAGGGCGCCCCGACGGGCGGCCACAACCTCTCGGTCTACGCCGGTTCCGACTCCGCGCACCAGCAGGCGGCCCTGAAGTTCGTGAACTTCATGACCTCCGCGAAGGCCCAGGAGACCATCGCCCTGAAGAACTCGACGCTGCCCACGCGTGACGACGCCTACAGCGTCAAGGTCGTCGCCGACCCGGGCATCGCCGGCTACCAGGAAGTCCTGGCCGTCGCCCAGCCGCGCCCGGCGCTGCCCGAGTACAGCTCCCTGTGGGGCCCGGTGGACACCGAGCTGCTCGCCATCGCCGGTGGCAAGAAGTCCCTGGACGAGGGCCTGAGCAGCGCTGAGACCGCCATCGCCAAGCTGGTGCCGGACTTCAGCAAGTAGTCAGCCCGTGACCGCCGGGTCCCGCCTGCAAGGGGGGAGGGACCCGGCGGTCACAGCCCTGTGGCCTGGCCCATCCCCTGATCCTCCAGAAGGTGTCGAGAACCATGACAGTCGCCATCGACCGCGCCACCGGCAAGCGCCACGGTGACCGCGCGCCGCGGCCCGGGCTGGGCCAGCGTCTGAAGCGCGCCTACCAGAAGCACTGGTACGCCTACGCGATGATCACGCCGGTGGTCGTCGTCCTCGGCGTCCTCGTGCTCTACCCGCTGGCCTACGGCTTCTATCTGACGCTCACGGACGCCAACAGCCTCAACACGGCCCGCACGATCGGCGTCAACGAGATCGAGGCCACCTACAAGTTCATCGGCCTCGACAACTACGCCGACATCCTGTGGGGCGAGACCTCCTACGAGCGGTTCTGGTCGCACTTCATCTGGA
Source organism: Streptomyces sp. NPDC043726 (assembly GCF_056436565.1). Lineage (NCBI taxonomy): Bacteria > Bacillati > Actinomycetota > Actinomycetes > Kitasatosporales > Streptomycetaceae > Streptomyces > Streptomyces sp. NPDC043726. The sequence continues at coordinate 42,005 of NZ_JBWKCI010000010.1, read as the reverse complement.
CGATCGTGTGGACGGCCGCCTGTGTCGGCCTGCACTACACCCTCGGCCTCGGCCTCGCGCTGCTGCTCAACCAGAAGCTGCGCGGCCGCACCCTGTACCGGCTGATCCTGATCCTGCCCTGGGCCGTGCCGACCTTCGTCACCGTCTTCGGCTGGCGCTTCATGCTCGCCGACGGCGGCGTCATCAACTCCGGCCTGGAGTTCCTGCACCTGCCGACCCCGGCCTGGCTGGAGGACACCTTCTGGCAGCGGTTCGCCGCGATCATGGTCAACACCTGGTGCGGTGTGCCGTTCATGATGCTCTCGCTGCTCGGCGGACTGCAGTCCATCGACACCACGCTGTACGAGGCCGCCGAGATGGACGGCGCCAGCAAGTGGCAGCAGTTCCGCTACGTCACCCTGCCCGGCCTGCGCTCGGTCAGCTCCACCGTGATCCTGCTCGGCATCATCTGGACGTTCAACCAGTTCGCCATCATCTTCCTGCTGTTCGGCGACACCGCCCCGGACGCGCAGATCCTCGTGACCTGGGCCTACTACCTCGGCTTCGGACAGCAGCCGCGCGACTTCGCGCAGTCGGCCGCCTACGGCATGCTGCTGCTCGCCATCCTGATCGTCTTCACCTCCTTCTACCGCCGCTGGCTGAACCGCAATGACGACCAGCAGCTCGCGATCTGAGGCAGGAGTTCCCATGAGTACTACCGTTGAGACTTCCGCCGAAGCGAAGAAGGAGATCCGCATGGCCCCCTCTCCGGGCCAGGTGCGCCGCCGTAGCGAGCGCAGCCTCGCGGCCTCGGTCGCCTCGCACGGCATCCTGATCGTCGCGAGCCTCATCGCGCTCTTCCCGATCGCCTGGCTGGTGTTCCTGTCCCTCGGCCCGGACAAGGACGACTACCTCCACCCCGGTGAGATCTGGGGGAAGATGACGCTGGACAACTACTCCCACGTCCTTCAGAACACCAACTTCTTCGACTGGCTGTGGAGCACGCTGATCGTCTCGCTCGGCACCACCGTCATCGGTGTGCTGATCGCCGCGACCACCGGGTACGCGGTCTCGCGGATGCGCTTCCCGGGCTACAAGAAGTTCATGTGGGTGCTCCTGGTCACCCAGATGTTCCCGATCGCCGTCCTCATCGTGCCCATGTACCAGATCATGTCCGAGCTGCAGCTGATCGACAGCTACCTCGGCCTGATCCTGGTCTACTGCTCGACCGCGGTGCCCTACTGCGCCTGGCTGCTCAAGGGCTACTTCGACACCATCCCGTTCGAGATCGACGAGGCCGGGCGCGTCGACGGACTGAGCCCCTTCGGCACGTTCGTACGGCTGATCCTGCCGCTCGCCAGGCCGGGACTCGCGGTGGCCGGCTTCTACAGCTTCATCACCGCCTTCGGCGAGGTCGCGTTCGCGTCGACGTTCATGCTGTCGGACACCAAGTACACGTTCGCCGTGGCGCTGCAGACCTTCGTCAGTGAGCACGACGCCCAGCGCCAGTTCATGGCGGCCACGGCCGTTCTGATCGCGATACCGGTCTCCGCGTTCTTCTACCTCGTGCAGAAGAACCTGGTGACCGGGCTCACCGCGGGCGGCACGAAGGGCTGAGCGCCGCCTCGGCGGGCGCTGCCCCCTCACCCCCAGAAACCCGAGGCGGTCGCGGTGGCCATCCGACCCCGCTGTCACCGCGACCGCCTCGTCACTCATCCGACCTGATGACTCCATTACGCACCAAGGACGCCATGAGCCAGCAGCACTCCGCCATTGCCCCGGCCCCGAACCCCGCCAATGCCAAGCGCAGCGACTGGTGGCGGGACGCGGTGATCTACCAGGTCTACCCGCGCAGCTTCGCCGACAGCAACGGCGACGGCATGGGTGACCTGGAAGGCGTACGCTCCCGACTCCCGTACCTGCGCGACCTCGGCGTGGACGCCGTGTGGCTGAGCCCCTTCTACGCCTCGCCGCAGGCCGACGCCGGCTACGACGTCGCCGACTACCGGGCCGTCGACCCCATGTTCGGCAACCTGCTCGACGCGGACGCGCTGATCCGGGACGCCCACGGGCTGGGCCTGAGGATCATCGTCGACCTGGTCCCGAACCACTCCTCCGACCAGCACGAGTGGTTCAAGCGGGCCATCGCGGACGGGGCGGGCTCCCCGCTGCGCGACCGCTACCACTTCCGCCCCGGCAAGGGCGAGAACGGCGAACTCCCGCCCAACGACTGGGAGTCGATCTTCGGCGGTCCCGCCTGGACCCGGGTCGCGGACGGCGAGTGGTACCTGCACCTCTTCGCCCCGGAGCAGCCCGACTTCAACTGGGAACACCCGGCCGTGGGCGACGAGTTCCGCTCAATCCTGCGGTTCTGGCTGGACATGGGCGTCGACGGCTTCCGCATCGACGTGGCCCACGGCCTGGTCAAGGCCGACGGACTGCCCGACCTCGGGGCCCACGATCAGCTCAAGCTGCTGGGCAACGATGTCATGCCGTTCTTCGACCAGGACGGTGTGCACGCGATCTACCGTCAGTGGCGGACGATCCTCGACGAGTACGCGGGCGAGCGCATCTTCGTGGCCGAGGCGTGGACCCCGACCGTCGAGCGCACGGCGAACTACGTCCGCCCCGACGAGCTGCACCAGGCCTTCAACTTCCAGTACCTGGGCACGGAGTGGGACGCGGCGGAGCTGCGCACGGTCATCGACCGCACGCTGGAGGCGATGCGCCCGGTGGGCGCCCCCGCGACCTGGGTGCTGTCCAACCACGACGTGACCCGGCATGCCACGCGCTTCGCGAACCCGCCCGGCCTGGGCACCCAGATCCGCACGGCGGGCGACCGCGAGCTGGGCCTGCGCCGGGCGCGGGCGGCCACCCTGCTGATGCTGGCGCTGCCGGGCTCGGCGTACGTCTACCAGGGCGAGGAACTGGGCCTCCCGGACGTGGTCGACCTGCCCGACGAGGTTCGCCAGGACCCGGCCTACTTCCGCGGCGAGGGCCAGGACGGCTTCCGCGACGGCTGCCGGGTCCCGATCCCGTGGACCCGCGAGGGCACGTCCTACGGCTTCGGCAGCGGCGGAAGCTGGCTCCCGCAGCCCGCGACCTGGGCGGACCTGAGCGTGGAGGCCCAGACGGGCGACCCGGAGTCGACCCTGGAGCTGTACCGCACCGCCCTCGCCGTCCGCCGCGCCGAGCGCGACCTGGGCGCCGGTGACACGGTGGAGTGGCTCAAGGCCCCCGAGGGCGTCCTGGCCTTCCGCCGCGGCGAGTTCGTCTGCGTCGCCAACACCACCGGCGAATCGGTGACGACCCCGGCCTACGGCCGCCTGCTCCTCGCGAGCGGTGAGGTGGCAGAGGTCGACGGCGACGCCAAGCTCCCGTCGGACACGACCGCCTGGTGGACGACGGCCTGACCCCGTCCCGCCGGCCCAGGGCCCGTTGCCTCAACAGGCAACGGGCCCTGTTCCGTTCACGTAGTCTCTCGGCTCGTGAAAATCGCACGGATGATCCGGAACCGCGCACGGGAGACCGCCGCCTTGGAGCGCCTCGACCGGCTCTGGGAGGAAGGCGCGTACGAGGAGCTCGAAGCCGAGGCGAGGGAGCTGGCGGCGGAGGCGGCGCGGGTGCGCGGGAGCGACCGGCGCCGCCTGCTGGAGTGGCAGGCCAGAGCCCTGGCGACGGCCGCGGCGTGCGAGCACGGGCGCGGGGCGCGGGTGCTCGCCGAACTGGAATCCCTCGCCGCGGAGCTGCGCGAGGAGACCGGGCCGCGGGAGCGGCAACTCCAGATGCTGGTGCGCAACAACCGCATGGTGGTCCTCTCGCAGGAGGAGCGCTTCACCGACGCCGAGGCGGAAGGGCTCGCCATCCTGCGCGACCTGAACCGGCTCAAGTATCTGGCGGAGGTGTGGAACATCGAGCTGTCCGTGCTCTCCAACCTGACCGGAGTGCTGTGCGGGCAGGGCCGGTACGAGGAGGCCGAGGCCATCGCCCGCGGCAACCTCCCGCGCGCCGACGCCAGCGCGATCGCCTCCCTGCACTGCGGCCTGGTGCGCAGCCTGAACGGCCAGGGACGGTACGAAGAGGCGCTCACCGAGGCGCGCCGCATCACCCCGCCCCGGAAACGGGGACAGAGCGGGAGCCTGGACCTCGTCACGGCCGAGGCGCTGCACGGCCTGGCACGCCGAGGCGAGGCGGAAGCGGCGGCGCGCCGGGCGCTGAGCGACTGCGAGCGGTCTCTGCACCCGGAGCACCCCCGCATCCGGGAAGTCCGCACCCTGCTGGCCGAGATCGAAGAGGCCGCCCGTTGAACGAGCGGCCTCTACGGGGCAGGTCAGGGCGGTGTCACTTCCAGGTGTCGGTCGTGCTGTAGCCCGAGGAGCTGCCCGTGGTGTACGAGCGGTTCGTGCCGGATTCCCAGGTGACGGTCCCTGAGCTGTCCTTCTTGATGAACTTGTACGCGAAGGTCGTACTCTTCGGGACGATCGCCAGTTTGCTCCAGGTCGGGTAGGAAGCAGATGACAAGGGGATCGCGTCGGCCGTGTTCCAGGAGCCGAGGGACGCGATGGAGCCGACCACGTAGACGTCGGTGCCCCAGTCGGTCGTGGCCGTGACGTTGAAGGTGACGTCGGTGGCGTTGGCGCTCGCCACGTTCCAGGAGTTGGTGAACCCGACCGCCGAAGTGGTCGTGGAGGCGGGTCTGTTGGCGTTCGACTCCCAGGTGACGTTGCCGGCGCTGTCCTTCTTGAGGTACTTGAACTCGAACGACGTGTTCACCGGCACGCTCACCGCACCCGACCACAGCGGGTAGCCGGAGGACGACAGCTTCACCGCCTTCGCGGTGTCCCAGCCGCCCAGCGCCGCGATCGAGCCGACCACGTACACGTCCTGTCCGGCCGTCGTCGCCGCGTACGCGTTGAAGGTCGCCGTCACCATGGAGGTGCCGTCGTCCGGCTCCTCGCAGGCGGTGTCGCAGGGGATGAACTCGCCGTCGTAGAAGGCGATAGCGCTCTTCGCCGGGATGGTGAGGCTCGCGTTGCCGTCCGACACCGTGACCGTCGTCGCGCCGTTGTCGACGACGTTCGCGTACGTGCCGTCCGCCATGCCGGTGGCGAAGGTGTACGTCGCCGCAGACGAGCCGTTGTTCAGGGCGATGAAGCCCGCCGTGCCCCGGCTGAAGCCGATGACGTTCGACGACTTGGTGGACCAGTTGGCCACCGACTCCGAGCCGACCGCGTTGTGCCACTTCACCATGCCGGTGATCGCGGTGTCCCGCTGGAGGCAGTACCAGCCGCCGGCGCAGTTCGTGTCCGTGACGAAGCCGTTCGAGTTCGGCGGCGCCTGGTCGGAGGAGGAGAACTCGAAGCCCGAGTACACCGTCGGCGTGGACCACTTGTAGGCGAGCTGGAAGATGTTCGCCAGCCGGTAGGTGTCCCCGTCCTTGTACGACATGTGCAGGCCGTTGCGCTCGGTGTCGTGGTTCGTCACGAAGGACACCGAGTTGGCGGGGGGCAGCACGCCGGACGACGGCAGCGACTCCAGGTCGCTCACATTGCCCTGGAACGACGACTTCAGCTTGCTCGCGTAGGCGAAGTCCAGGACGTCACCGGCCGCGTAGTAGTCCGACGCCGCCGGGGTCGAACCCGGGTACACCTCCTGGAAGACGTACGGCTCCGCGCCCGCCGTCGTGTGGGCCAGCTTCGCCCGGATCGCGTTCAGGTCGGCCACCGGCATGTGCTTGGCCGCGTCGATCCGGAAGCCGTCCACACCGAGCGCGAGCTGCTTGTTCAGGTAGGCGGCGATGCCGGAGCGGACGTCGTCGTCCTCCGTCTCCAGGTCCGGCAGGCCCAGCAGTTCGCAGTTCTGGATCTCCGTGAGGTTCGACCAGTCGTCGATGATCAGGTCGGAGTCGGCGCACTCGGCTGAGGTGTGGAAGTCGTCCGGGTCCCAGTCGGGGGTGTCGTACTTGTTGCTGATCGTCGTGCCGTTGTAGCCCGTGCCGGTCTGGGCCGCGGTGTGGTTGATCACCGCGTCCGTATACACCTTCACGCCCGCGTCATGGCAGGCGTCCACCATGGAGGCGAAGTCGGCCGCCGTCCCGAAGCGGCCGCTGAGTTCGTACGAGTAGGGCTGGTAGACGTCCCACCAGTAGTAGTCGGTCTGCTTCAGCGACTCGGCGGGCGGGGCCACCCACACCGCGCCGTACCCGTTGGGCCCGAGCACGTCCGCGCACTCGGAGGCCACCGAGTCCCAGTTGTAGGACCAGAGGTTGGCGATCACATCGCCGGAGGTCGTGGCGTCGGCCTGCGCGGGGGAGGCGGGCAGGCCGATCACACCCGCCAATGCGAGCGCACCCGCCGCCGCGGCTGTGGCGGCCCGGCGCAGGACACCCGGGGGGTGGTGTCTGTCGGTCATGTGCGGCTCCGGAAACTGAGGTAAGGGATTCAACAAGCCGTGAGCGTGCGGCAGTTGAGAAGGGCACGTCAAGACAACCGGTGAAAGTTCTTGCTGTGAGTTTCAAGCCCCTTGCTGTAAACCTTTCGTCAGCGGTACGTTCACGCCGGCGCCGGGCAAAGACGCCCGGCCGTCGAGCAAGGAGCCCCCACGTGATATCGAGATGGACAGCGACCGCCACCGCGGTCGCCGCCGCGGCGGCCGTCCTGGCCCCCGCCGGCACCGCCCAGGCCTCCCCACCGGGCACCAAGGACGTCACCGCCGTGATGTTCGAGTGGAAGTTCGCCTCCGTCGCCAAGGAGTGCACCAACACCCTCGGCCCCGCCGGTTACGGCTACGTCCAGGTCTCCCCGCCCGCCGAGCACATCCAGGGCGCGCAGTGGTGGACCTCGTACCAGCCGGTCAGCTACCGGATCGCCGGCCGGCTCGGCGACCGTACGGCCTTCCAGAACATGGTCAGCACCTGCCACGCGGCCGGGGTGAAGGTCGTCGTCGACACCGTCATCAACCACATGTCCGCGGGCAGCGGCACCGGGACGGGCGGATCGTCGTACACGAAGTACAACTACCCCGGCCTGTACTCCTCCTTCGACTTCGACAACTGCACCGCGCAGATCACCAACTACGCGGACCGCGCCAACGTCCAGAACTGCGAACTCGTCGGTCTCGCCGACCTCGACACCGGTGAGTCCTACGTCCGCGGCGCCATCGCCGGGTACATGAACGACCTGCTCTCCCTCGGCGTCGACGGCTTCCGCATCGACGCGGCCAAGCACATCCCGGCCGCCGACCTCGCCAACATCAAGTCCCGGCTGACCAACCCGGGCGTGTACTGGAAGCAGGAGGCCATCTACGGCAGCGGCGAGGCCGTCCAGCCCACCGAGTACACGGGCAACGGCGACGTCCAGGAGTTCCGCTACGCCTACGACCTCAAGCGCGTCTTCAACAACGAGAACCTCGCCTACCTGAAGAACTACGGCGAGGGCTGGGGCTACATGAGCAGTTCCGTCTCCGGTGTCTTCGTCGACAACCACGACACCGAGCGCAACGGCTCCACGCTCAACTACAAGGACGGCGCCAACTACACGCTGGCCAACGTCTTCATGCTCGCCTACCCCTACGGCGCCCCGGACATCAACTCCGCCTACGAGTGGTCCGACATCGACGCCGGGCCGCCCAACGGCGGTACCGTCAACGCCTGTTGGCAGGACGGCTGGAAGTGCCAGCACAAGTGGCCCGAGATCATGCGCATGGTCGCCTTCCGCAACGCCACCCGCGGGCAGGCCGTCACCAACTGGTGGGACAACGGCGCCGACGCCATCGCCTTCGGCCGCGGCTCCAAGGGCTACGTCGCCATCAACCACGAGTCGGGCAGTCTGACCCGCACCTACCAGACCTCGCTCCCGGCCGGCACGTACTGCAACGTGCAGAACAACACCACGGTGACCGTGAACTCCAGTGGTCAGTTCTCGGCCACGCTCGGCTCCAACACCGCGCTGGCGATCTACGCGGGCAAGTCGAGCTGCTGAGGCGGACCGGCCTCAGCGGCTGAAAGTTCTTACCGATCATTTCAGGACTCTTGCTGTAACGCTTACGGCGGCGATACGGTCGCGCGGGGTCGGACCCAACAGAGCCGTATCGCAAGGAGTTCACGTCAGTGATACCTAGATGGCCGGCGCCGCCCAGGCGCCGCACCGCGCAGGCCGGACGGGTCGCCGCGGTCACCGTGACCGCGTTGGCCGCGGCGCTCGTCCAGCCGCTCGCGGCGCGGGCCGAGACCCCGCCCGCGCCCCCGTCCGACGCCCGGCTCGCGGCCGAACCCGCCCGCCACGAGGCCACCCGCGAGCAGTTCTACTTCGTGCTCCCGGACCGCTTCGCCAACGGCGACCGGGGCAACGACGAGGGCGGACTGACCGGCTCGCGCCTGAGCACCGGTTACGACCCCACCGACAAGGGCTTCTACCAGGGCGGCGACCTCAAGGGCCTGACCCGGAAGCTCGACTACATCAAGGGCCTCGGCACCACCTCCATCTGGATGGCCCCGATCTTCAAGAACCGGCCCGTCCAGGGCACGGGGAACAACGCCTCGGCCGGCTACCACGGTTACTGGATCACCGACTTCACCCAGGTCGACCCGCACTTCGGGACCAACCAGGACCTGGAGAACCTCATCTCCAAGGCGCACGCCAAGGGCATGAAGGTCTACTTCGACGTCATCACCAACCACACCGCGGACGTCGTCGACTACGAGGAGAAGTCCTACGACTACCTCTCCAAGGGCGCCTTCCCGTACCTGACCAAGGACGGCGAGCCCTTCGACGACGCCGACTACGCGGACGGCACGCGCGACTTCCCCGAGGTCGACGCCGACTCCTTCCCGCGCACGCCGAGGACGACCACGACCGACAAGGTCCCGTCGTGGCTCAACGACCCGACGATGTACCACAACCGGGGCGACTCCACCTTCGCCGGTGAGAGCTCGGAACAGGGCGACTTCTCCGGCCTGGACGACCTGTGGACCGAGCGTCCCGAGGTCGTGCGCGGGATGGAGAAGATCTACCAGCGCTGGGTCAGGGACTTCGACATCGACGGCTTCCGCGTCGACACCGTCAAGCACGTGAACCTGGAGTTCTGGACCCAGTGGGCGACCGCCCTCGACGAGTACGCGGCCCGGCAGGGCCGGGACGACTTCTTCATGTTCGGCGAGGTGTACTCCGCCGACACGAGCATCACGTCCCCGTACGTCACCCAGGGCCGCCTCGACGCCACGCTCGACTTCCCCTTCCAGGAGGCGGCCCGGCAGTACGCCTCCCAGGGCGGCAGCGCGCAGCGGCTCGCGTCCCTGTTCGCCGATGACTACAAGTACACGACCGACAAGGCCAACGCGTACGAGCAGGTCACCTTCCTCGGCAACCACGACATGGGCCGGATCGGGTACTTCCTGAAGCAGGACAACCCCAAGGCCACGGACGCGGAACTGCTCGCCAAGGACCGGCTCGCCAACGAGCTGATGTTCCTCAGCCGCGGCAACCCGGTCGTCTACTACGGCGACGAGCAGGGCTACACCGGCGCCGGCGGCGACAAGGACGCCCGCCAGACCCTGTTCGCCTCCAAGACCGCCGACTACCTGGACGACGACCAGATCGGCACCGACCGCACCCACGCGAGCGACGCCTACGACCCGAGCGCACCGCTCTACCGGCAGATCAGCGCGCTCTCCAAGCTCCGCAAGGCCCACCCGGCCCTGGCGGACGGCGTCCAGACCGAGCGCTACGCGGCCGACGGCGCCGGCGTCTACGCCTTCTCCCGCACCGACGCCCGGACGAAGACCGAGTACGTCGTCGCCTTCAACAACGCCTCCGAGGCGAAGTCGGCCACCTTCGCGACCGGTTCCGCGGGCATGCGCTTCAAGGGCGTCTACGGCACCGGCACCGCCGTGACCTCCGACGCCGACAAGAAGATCACCGTCACCGTCCCGGCCGGTTCCGCGATCGTCCTCAAGGCCGACGGCAAGCTCCCCGCCCCCGCCGCCAAGCCCACGATCACCCTGAAGGCCCCGGCCGCCGGGGCCACCGGGACGGTCGAGATCGCCGCCGACGTCGACGGCGGCCGGCTCAACCGCGTCGTCTTCGCCGCCCAGGTCGGCAACGGCAAGTGGCGCACCCTCGGCTCCGCCGACCACGCCCCGTACAAGGTCACGCAGGTCGTCGGCGCGGACGTACCGGCCGGAACCGCCCTGCGCTACAAGGCGGTCGTGGTTGACTCCGCGGGCCGCACCGCGAGCGCCCTCGCGCAGAGCACCACCGGCACCCCGCCCGCCGAGGAGACGCCCACCGCCTCCTCCCGGGACTACGCGATCGTCCACTACAAGCGCACGGACGGCGACTACGCGAACTGGGGCCTGTACGCCTGGGGCGACCTCGCCGACGGCGAGTCCACCAATTGGCCCGACAGCCACCCGTTCGTCGGCCGGGACGCCTACGGCGCCTTCGCCTACGTCAAGCTCAAGCCCGGCGCCTCGAACGTGGGCTTCCTGGTCATCGACAAGGACGGCAACAAGGACGTCTCCATCGACCGCACGATCGATGTCACCAAGTCCGGTGAGATCTGGATCGAGCAGGGCAAGGAGGAGGTGAGGACCGAGCGGCCCGAGTACCCGGCGCAGGACAAGTCCAAGGCCGTACTGCACTACCACCGCGCGGACGGCACCTACGACGGCTGGGGTCTGCACGTCTGGACGGGTGCCGCGAACCCCACCGAGTGGTCGAACCCCCTGAAGCCGGTGAAGACTGACAGCTATGGTGCGGTCTTCGAGGTACCGCTCACCGACGGTGCCACCAGCCTCAGCTACATCCTGCACAAGGGCGACGAGAAGGATCTCCCCGCCGACCAGTCGCTGGACCTCACGGCCAACGGGCATGAGGTGTGGCTGTTGAACGGCCAGGAGAAGTACCTGCTGCCGCAGCCCGCGGGCAGTGCCGCCGCGCTCGACCTGACCACCTCCAAGGCGGTCTGGATCGACCGGAACACGGTCGCCTGGAACGGCTCGGACGCGGCCGCCTCCACCCAGCTGCTCTCCTCGCGCACCGGATCGATCGCCGTCGAGAACGGCACCCTGACCGGCGCCGACCAGCGGTGGCTCCGGCTGTCGAAGACGTCGCTCACCGACGCCCAGAAGGCGCGGTTCCCGCACCTGAAGTCGTACACCGCCTGGACCGTAGACCCGCGCGACCGCGAGCGGGTCCGTGAGGCCCTGCGCGGCCAGGTCGTCGCCTCCCAGCGCGCGGCCAACGGCGCGGTGCTCGCCGCGACCGGCGTGCAGATCGGCGGCGTGCTCGACGACCTCTACGACGCGACGAAGGCCGACCTCGGGCCGACGTTCGCCAAGGGCCGTCCGACGCTGTCCGTCTGGGCGCCGACCGCGCAGTCGGTGAAGCTGGAGCTCGGCGACTCCACCGTCGCCATGAAGCGCGACGCCCGCACCGGCGTCTGGTCCGTCACCGGCCCGGCCTCCTGGAAGGGCAAGCCCTACCGGTACGTCGTGAAGGTGTGGGCGCCCAGCGTCCGCCAGGTCGTCACCAACAAGGTCACCGACCCCTACTCCCTCGCCCTGACCGCCGACTCCGAGCGCAGCCTCGTCGTCGACCTCGCCGACAAGTCCCTGGCCCCGGCGGGCTGGTCGACGTACACCAAGCCGAAGGCGGTGCCGCTGAAGGACGCGCAGATCCAGGAGCTGCACGTCCGGGACTTCTCGGTCGAGGACGGGACGGCCGCCCACAAGGGCACCTACCTCGCCTTCACCGACAAGCTCAGCGACGGCTCCAGGCACCTGCGCAAGCTGGCCGAGGCGGGGACGTCGTACGTCCATCTGCTGCCCGCGTTCGACATCGCCACGATCCCCGAGAAGAAGGCCGACCAGGCGACGACGGACTGCGACCTGGCCTCCTTCGCGGCCGACTCCGACAAGCAGCAGGAGTGCGTCCAGAAGATCGCCGCGAAGGACGCCTACAACTGGGGCTACGACCCGTACCACTACACGGTCCCCGAGGGCTCGTACTCCACCGACCCGGACGACACCACCCGTAACGTCGAGTTCCGCAAGATGGTCAAGGCGCTCAACGAGGACGGCCTGCGGGTCGTCATGGACGTCGTCTACAACCACACCGCCGCCAGCGGCCAGGCCGCGACGAGCGTCCTGGACCGGATCGTGCCCGGCTACTACCAGCGGCTCCTCGCCGACGGCTCGGTCGCCAACAGCACCTGCTGCGCCAACACGGCCACCGAGAACGCCATGATGGGCAAGCTGGTCGTCGACTCGATCGTCACCTGGGCCAAGGAGTACAAGGTCGACGGCTTCCGCTTCGACCTCATGGGCCACCACCCGAAGGCCAACATCCTCGCCGTCCGCGAGGCCCTCGACGCGCTGACCCTGGAGAAGGACGGCGTCGACGGCAAGAAGATCATCCTGTACGGCGAGGGCTGGAACTTCGGCGAGGTCGCCGACGACGCCCGCTTCACCCAGGCCACGCAGAAGAACATGGCGGGGACGGGCATCGCGACCTTCTCCGACCGGGCCCGGGACGCGGTCCGCGGCGGCGGGCCCTTCGACGAGGACCCGGGTGTCCAGGGCTTCGCGTCCGGCCTCTACAACGAGCCCAACTCCTCCGAGAACAACGGCACCGAGGCGGAGCAGAAGGCCCGTCTGCTGCACTACCAGGACCTGATCAAGGTCGGTCTGTCCGGCAACCTCGCGAACTACCGGTTCACCGACACCAGCGGCAAGCAGGTCAAGGGCGCCGAGGTCGACTACAACGGCCAGCCCGCCGGATACGCGGAGGCGCCCGGCGACGCCCTCGCCTACGCCGACGCGCACGACAACGAGTCCCTGTTCGACGCCCTCGCCTTAAAGCTGCCCGCCACGGCGAGCGCGGACGACCGGGCCCGGATGCAGGTCCTCGCCATGGCCACCGCCACCCTCTCGCAGGGCCCGGCGCTCTCCCAGGCGGGCACCGACCTGCTGCGCTCCAAGTCGCTGGACCGCAACTCCTACGACAGCGGCGACTGGTTCAACGCCATCCACTGGAACTGCGCCGACGGCAACGGCTTCGGGCGCGGGCTGCCCATGGCCGCCGACAACCAGTCCAAGTGGCCGTACGCCACACCGCTGTTGAGCACGGTGAAGGTCGGTTGCGAGCAGATCGACGGGGCCTCGGCCGCCTACCGGGACCTGCTGCGGATCCGGTCGACGGAGGGTGTGTTCTCGCTCGACTCGGCCGAGCAGGTGCAGTCGAAGCTCGCCTTCCCGCTGTCCGGCACGGACGAGACGCCCGGCGTGATCACCATGACGCTCGGCGACCTCGTGATCGTGTTCAACGCGACGCCCGAGCGGCAGGAGCAGCGGGTGACGCAACTGGCCGGGAAGGGTTACGCGTTGCACCAGGTGCAGGAGAAGGGCGCGGATCCTATCGTCAGGACGTCGTCGTACGAGAAGGAAACCGGGACCTTCGCCGTTCCGGGGCGCACTGTCGCGGTCTTCTCCCGAATCGGCTGACATCGCACTAAGTTGGGTGGAGCGGGCCCCCTGCGGGGTCCGCTCCACCCCGTTTTCCACGCCATGAGAGCGGCCGGAGATGAACGGTTACGACGACGGGCCCGGCCCGACGACCGTCATGGTCGTGGACGACGTGGCGGCCAACCGGTACGCCATGGGCGCCGTGCTGCGGCGCGCCGGGCATCGCGTGGTGCCCGTGGCGAGCGGCGGGGAGGCGCTCGTCGAGCTGGACGCGCGGCTGCAGGAGGGCGCGCTGCCCGACGTGGCCCTCGTGGACGTCGGGCTGCCCGACATGAGCGGCTTCGAGCTGTGCCGCCAGGTCCGGGCCCGTCCCTCCACGGCCACCCTGCCCGTCGTCCACTTCTCCGCCGCGGCCGTCGGCCCGCACGACCGGTGCATGGGCCTGGACGCGGGCGGCGACGCCTATCTGACCGTGCCGGCCGAACCCCAGGAGATCCAGGCCGTCGTCCGGGCCGCCGTGCGCGGGGCGCGTCGGCGCGGTGACTTCGAACTGCTCGCGCACCGGCTGACCCTGCTGTCCGAGGCGATCGTCACCGTGCAGGCGGCCCGTTGTCCGCGGGAGCTGGCCGACGCGGCTGCCGAGGGCGCGGCCCGGCTCACCGGCACCGACGCCGTCGTCTTCGTGCTCGGCCCGGACGGCGACACGGCAACCGGCACCTCCCGCAGCCGGCTCATGATGCCGGACGCGAGCGCGCACGAGGCGGTCGTACGGCTCGTCTCCCGGATCGCCAAGGGGCGCACCCGGGTGCACAGCACGGTCGTGCCCGCCCCGCTGTGGCCCGCCGGGTTCTTCCGTCCCGGGCGGCAGGACGACGCCCGGCTGGTGCTGGCGTTCACCAAGGAGGGGCACACCCCGGTGTGCGTCGCCACCCCGGCGCGCCGCACCCCGCGGGACACCGCGTCGCTGCTCCGGCTCGCCCAGGCCACCGCCTTCGCCGCCGAGCCGCTGCTCATGTACCAGGCGGAGCGGCACATCGCGCTCACCCTCCAGCGCAGCTTCCTGCCCGAGCCGCACCGGCTGCCCCGGCTGCCGGGCGTGGACCTGGTCGTGCGGTACGTGCCCGCGTCCCGGGAGACCGAGATCGGCGGGGACTTCTACGCCGCGCTGCGCACCCCGAGCGGTGTGCTCACCGCGGTCGGGGACGTCGTCGGGCACTCGCTGGAGGCGGCCACCGTGATGGTCGAGATCCGGCACGCGCTGCGCGCCTACTGCGTGGAGGACGGCGACCCGCGGGAGCTGGCCGAGCGGCTCGACCGGATGCTCACGCACTACCACCCCGAGGTCACGGCGACGGTCTGCCTGGTCCTCGCCGACCCCGCCACCGGGCGCGCCCGGATCGCCAACGCGGGGCACATCCCGCCGCTCATCGTGCGCGAGGGCGGCGAGGCCGAGTACGTGAAGGTGCGCGGCCCGCTGCTGGGCCTCGGCCTGAACCGGCCGGAGCCCACCGAGATCTCCCTGGCCCCCACCGATCGCCTGCTGATGGTAACCGACGGCCTGATCGAGACCCGCGGCATCGACCTCGCCGTATCGATGGAACAACTGCGCACGGCCGCCGCCGCGGCCCCACCGGCGCCGGCCGCCCTGTGCGACACCCTGCTCGGCTGCTTCGGCCAGGACCGGGAGGACGACATCGCGATGCTGGCACTGCGACTAGGGTGAGACCTGTTGCCGCCGTAGAACAGGAGTGCCCATGCCGCAGATCCTCGTCACCCGTACCGGGCGCGACGACGTCGACTGGGAGGGGTTCGCCGCCGCGCTGAACCAGCTGGTCGTCGAGAAGGCCGCCGCCCGTATCGAGGCGTGCAAGACGCAGGTCGTGCGCGGTGAGGACGTGGCGGTCGGTGACGACATCGAGGGCCACGGCCTCGTGCACGTCTCGATCGGCCTGCTCGCCGGGCGCACCGACGAGACGAAGGCGGAGCTGACCGAGGCGGCGGTGGAACTGCTGCGCAAGTTCGTCCAGCCGGAGGACGGCTACCGCATGCACGTCTCCGCCGAGGTCCGCGACCTCGACCCGTCCTATCGCAAGGCCGAGTACTAGGCCGGTTGTCGCAGGGCCGAGTACCAGTCCGGGACCGCTAGGACGCCAGCGCGATCAGCCGGGCGGCCAGGTCGCTGAACAGGCCGTCGGCCGGCTCGTCCTGGAGCATGCGGCGCAGCAGCGCCGCCATCTCCTCGTCGTGGGCGGCGCTGACGGCGGCCAGCGCGGCGAAGTCGTGCACGAGCTGGACCTCCAGCTCCTCGCGCGGGATGCGCCGGCCGTCCAGCCAGATCAGCGCCGTCGACTCGGCGAGCGAGATCCAGGAGCGGACGACCAGTTCCAGCCGCGCGGGCGGGTCCTCGATGCCCAGCTGCGCAAGGATCTGGTCGTACGCGGCCTGCCGTACGGAGTTGATGAGCGCGTTCGTGGTGGACGAGCCGACCGCCGGGCCGCCCCGCATCAGCGCCGCGAAGCCGGGTCCGTGCTCGTCGACGAAGTCGAAGAAGCGGCGCATCACCCGCAGCAGCCGGGCCCCCCGCGGCCCCTCGTGCGGCTCCACGAACCGGGACGCGAGATCGTCCGAGGCCCGCTTCAACGCGGCCTCGTACAGGCTGAGTTTGCCGGGGAAGTAGTGGTAGACCAGCGGACGGGAGATGCCCGCGGCCGACGCTATCTCGTCGATGGAGACCTCGTCGGGCGAGCGTCGGCTGAAGAGGTCGAGGGCGACGCCGATCAGCTGCTGCCGTCGCTCCTCGACGCCCATTCTGCGGCGTACCCCGGTAGTCATACGAACACCTTACCGATCGGATTCGGCCCGAGAACGGGCCGCACCGGCCAAGGGTGTTCACATGTCCAGCACCAGACGCTCACCGCGCGCCCGCGAGACACAGATGAGCATCGAGTCGTCACGCTCCGCGTCCGTCAGCAGCTCGTCCCGGTGGTCCACCTCGCCCTCCAGCACCCGCTGTTGGCAGGTCCCGCAGAACCCCTGCTCGCAGGAGTACAGCGTGTCCGGCAGTTCCTCGCGCACGGCGGCCAGCACGGACGAGCCCGCCGGCACGGTCACCGTCCGTCCACTGCGCCGCAGTTCGACCTCGAAGGCGGCCCCCGGCGCGGTGGCACGTGGTGTGAACCGCTCCAAGTGCACCCGCGGGAACCGCGCCTCGACCGCCGCCATCAGCCCTTCCGGCCCGCAGCAGTAGACGGCGGCGCCCTCCGGCACCTCCAGCGCGTCCAGATCCGGCACCCCGGTGACGACCGTCACCCGGTCCAGCTTCTCCAGCTCGTCCACGAACGGCATCGACTCCCGTGACCGCCCGCAGTACAGCAGCCGCCACCCGGCCCCCTCCGGCAGGGCCCGCAGCATCGGCAGGATCGGCGTGATCCCGATGCCGCCCGCCACGAAGACGTACGACTCCGCCTCGACCAGCGGGAACCGGTTCCGCGGCCCGCGCACCTCCAGCTCCATGCCCTCGGCCAGCTGCTCGTGCACCTCGCGCGAACCGCCCCGCCCGTCCTGGACCAGCCGGGTGGCGACGGTGTACGACGAGGTGTCCGCCGGGTCCCCGCACAACGAGTACTGCCGGACCAGCCCCGAGGGCAGCACCAGGTCCAGATGCGCGCCGGGTTCCCAGCGCGGCAGGTCGTGGCCCTCCAGCCGCAGCCGTACGACACCGTCGGCGACCTTCTCGTGCGCGGTCACCAGCAGCCGCAGCGCCCGGGACCGGGGCCGCCCGGAGGTGGGTTCCTCCAGCGCGGGCATCGGCCACAGCGGCGAGCCCTGGATGCGGCGGCGCAGGGCGCGCCGAGTGAGGAGCGCGGCCCCGGTGACGACGAGGACCGTTCCGAGTCGCGGCATCACTTGGCGCCCTCCTGCGCGGCCTCGGCGGCGAGCGCGGCGGGGGAGGAGGCCAGGTACGCGACCGCCTGCTCGGTGGAGCCCTCCTGGGAGGGGTGGTACGTCCGGCTCAGGTAGGTGGGGATCGAGCGGAGCATGTCCCCGGTGGTGGGCAGCACCCCGCGCCGGCCGCGCAGGTAGAAGGCCTTGAAGCTCGCCTTGCCGGCCGGCAGGGTCGGGTCGTTCGCCATGAAGAAGCGGGTCCCGCGCTGCCACAGGAACACCAGCGCGGCGAAGGACAGGGCCCAGGTCCGCACGCGCCGCCGATAGCCGCCGTCGACATGCATGAACAGGTCGAAGGCCACCGAGCGGTGCTCGACCTCCTCGGCGCCGTGCCAGCGCAGCAGGTCCAGCATGGTCGGATCGGCACCGCGCCGGTCCAGCTCCTCGGCGTTGAGCACCCAGTCGCCCAGGAAGGCGGTGTAGTGCTCGATGGCCGCGATCAGCGCGACCCGCTCCATCAGCCACCAGCGGCGGGCCGGTCCCGGCGGCAGGGTCCGGTCCCCGAGCAGCTTCTCGAAGAACCAGTCCACCTGCGCGATGTACGGCGTCGGGTCGAGCCCCAGCTCCCGCAGGTGCGGCAGGACCTCGTCATGGGCCTGGGAGTGCATCGCCTCCTGGCCGATGAACCCGATTACGTCCTCGCGCAGCCGCTCGTCCCGGATGTACGGCAGGACCTGCTTGTACACGTGCACGAACCACCGCTCACCGGCGGGCAGCAGCAGATGCAGCACGTTGATGGTGTGCGTGGTGAACGGGTCCCCCGGCACCCAGTGCAACGGGGTGTCCTCCCACGAGAAGGACACCTTGCGCGCCTTGAGCGGTATGCGCTCGTCCTCGACGGGTAGGGGCACCCGGGCCTGCTTGTTAGACATGGCGTCAATGTACTGACGGGTAAGTCCGAGGGGAACCCTCGTGCACCGACTTCCGGAACAGGACTCAGCGCAGTCCGCTGATCGCCCGTCCGCTCTCCAGCGTCCCCTTCAGCTCGGCCTGCGCGCCCTGTTCGGTCTCCGCCGTCAGCAAAGAGCCCTGCGCCGAGGCCTCCACCCCGCCCGTCGTGCGGACCGACGCCGTGTCCCGGCTGCCGGCCGCCAGCAGGTACCAGGACCCGCCCTGCGCCTTCCACAGCACTCCGGCCAGCACATGCGGATCCCGCGGACCGCACGCCGGGACGTTCTCCGCCTTCGCCGCCACCGCGCCGTACGCACCGCCCGGCGTGCGGAACTGCGCCAGCACACGCGTGCCGCCGCCCCGCCAGGTCTCCGCGCGGGTGCACACCCAGTCCGCGGTGCCGCTCGCGTCCGGCAGCGGCTGGTGGGCGTACTCCCAGGCGTTCACCGTCCGCACCCCCTGCACCCGCACGGCGGCCAGCGAGCAGGCGTACGGCGCCCAGGTGCGCAGTTCCTCCGCGCCGGAGGCGTCCTTGGCGGAGCCCGGCCGCCCGGTGGTCAGCCGCGCCGGGACCAGTTCGCCGAGGTCCGACAGCACGCGGGTACCGCTGTCGTCGGTCACCTGGAGGACGTTCCACGACGTGCAGTTCGACTCCTGCGCGGCCGGACTGGCCAGCGGCGAGGTCACGCCCTCGGTCAGCGTGAGCGCCATCGCCCCGGAGGACGGCTTCAGCAGATCCCGCTCGGCCGCCTTCTTCACCCACGGCGCCATCAGATAGCGGACGTTGCCGTCGGACCGGCCCAGCACCACGGCGCTCGCCTCGGCGCCGGTCGCGCCGTCGACCCGCGCGAAGTCCATGGCGGCACCGGCCGTGCCGTCCTTCGGCTCGGCGTAGCGGGCGATGCGCAGTCCGTCGTAGAGGATCACCACGCGCGCGTTGTCGACCACGCCCGCGTACAGCAGTTGCGGCGGGCCCGAGGGGCCGCCGGAGGGGGTGCCGGGGGTGACCGAGACGCGGACGCGCTCACTGGGGCGCGCCCAGACGGCCAGGGCGCGGCGCAACAGCGCCCGGTCGGCGGTGAGTTCGCCGCGCGCGGGCCAGACCGAGAAGTCGGTGCGCGAGGCGGTCTGCCAGGCGGCCGGCGCCACCTTCGTCAGCCGGCTCGGGTCGAGCGCGGCCTCGGCGGCCGGGTTCTTCGCGTACGACGGAGCCGCCGCGCCGTCCGGACCCCACCCCTCGCCGGGCAGCCCGAGCAGCGCCCCGCACACCACCAGGGCGGCCCCCGCGACCAGCGCGGCCTTCATGTGCTGACGCCGGCGCATCAGATCGGTGGGCCGGGCCTGGAGCGAACAGGGGTCGAACTCGGGGGAGTCGAGCAGCGCGTACTGGGCCTCGACGGTGTCCGCCTGCTCCAGTGCCGCGTCCACGTCCGGCACCCCGGCCGCCGTCAGCACCTCGCGTACGTCGCCGTCGGGGAGCTTCTCCAGGCCGCGCAGGACGTACACCGCGCGCGCCGCGCCGGACAGGGCCGACAGCCGCTGGTCCAGGGCGAGTTCGTCGGCGCCGCCCGAGCGCGGGAACAGCCGCAGGCCCCGCACCTGGGGCAGCAGCGGCGGAAGCTGGGACCGCTTGGGCCACGCCCTGAACGTCAGCGGCAGGCCCGCCTCCAGCGCGGTGCGCACCACCTGGAGCCGCACGAAGGCGTACCCGGGGTCTCCCTCACGGCCCGTCGACTGCGCCGGGATCACGGGCGTGGACGTCCGGCCCCGGGGCAGGGCCCGCTGGGTGAGGGCGTGGGCGGTCAGGACGCGCCGGTTGCGGCCGAGGCCCGGGGGCAGGACCAGGTAGGCGAGCCGGACCAGACGGGGGTAGTGCTCGACGAGCGCCGCCTCGGCCTGTTCGACGTCGACGACGGGGTCGGAGGCGGGTGTGGGGCGCGGGGCGACATCCTGTGACTGCACGTCCAGCCAAACGAGCGAACCGTTGGTTGGTCACCGCCACCCGGGTGACCCACACCCGGACTCGACTCACGTCCCGGGCTCGACTCACGTCCCGGGCTCGATAAGGTCCCGCGCGTAGTTCGCCATCGACCGCTGATAGCGCGGCAGATGGGGCGCCAGCGCGCCCAGCACCAGGGAGAGGCCCTCCCGGTCCCGGCCGAGGCTGGACAGACACAGCGCCAGGGTGGCCCGTACCGCGTCGTCCAACTCGTCCGAGGGCGCGTCCAGTTCCGGCGTCAGCAGCTTGACGCCCTCCTCCGCCCGCCCGGTGTTCCGCAGCGAGCTGGACATCTGGATCTTCGCCCGGCGGCCCTTGTACCCGGACAGACCCCGCTCCAGGGCCTCCCGGTACAGCGGCACCGCCTTGTCGGAGTGGCCCGTGGAGTCCCAGGCGCAGGCCTGTTCGAAGGGGCCGAGCGGGCTGCCGTCCGGGAGTTCGGCGACGAGGGCGTCGATCACGGCCCGGAAGTCGGCGGCCTCCTCCTCGGCGTAGTCGTCGAAGCTCGCCCAGGCGGCGCTCACGCGGTCTTCCCAGTCTTGGTCCACGGGCGTCACTCTCGCACGCGCGCGTGCACGGGAGCATCGGTATTTTGAGCGCTCAGCGCGCGGGAGCCGTATCCATCGGGAGGCCCCTGTAGGAGGAACAGATGAAGGTGACCCGACCGGTGCTCGCGGTGATCGCGGCGCTCGTGCTCGCGGGGTGTGGTTCCGGAGGCTCCGACGAGGGGCAGGACGTGCCCGAGACGGCGTCCGGCAGCCTGGAGCAGCTCGCCGCCGAGGTCAGTTGCGCGCCGGACATCCAGATCGACGCCGACGACATCCGCCAGGCCATCTGCAAGGACAGCGGAGCGAAGGCCGGCGACGGCAAGTTCATCCTCGCCACCTTCGCCACCGACCGCGGCCAGCGCGAGTGGATCAACGGCGCGAAGGACTACGGCGGTCACTACCTGGTCGGCCGCAAGTGGGTGGCCGTCGGCGACGAGACCAGCACCCTGACCGCGCTGCGCGAGACCCTCGGCGGGGACCTCGAGGAGGGCACGGACCACACGGCCCACACCGGCGGGCATTCCGAGGAGCACTCCTCGGACCACTGAGCACGTGAGCACGCGCGAAGGCCGGCGGTGAGAGGTTCTCACCGCCGGCCTTCCTCATGGCGTCACTGGCAGCGCTGGCCGTTGTTGATGCAGTTGACCATCTTGTTCATCAGCCTCGTGGAGAAGAAGTTGATGAAGTCGTTGTGGTCGGTGATCGGCTTGTGCAGGTTCTCCGGGAAACTGTCCACCGCGTACGGGTTCACGACCTGACCGTTCTCGATGGTCGGGGCGGGAACGTCGTAGACCAGCCGGACCTGGAGCTGCGGGATCGCCTTGAAGCCGTTGGCGCAGGTGCCGTCGGCCTGGACGAACGCCACGTGGGTACGGTGGTTGGCGCTGTCGATGTTCTGGCCGTCCCAGCAGCTCTGGAAGTTGGTCGTGCGGACCACGTCACTGCCCTGGGGGCAGATCGGGTACTTGTCCTCGAGCTGGACCTTGTTCTCGAAGCCGGTGCAGCTCCAGTTGACGTTCGCGTTGGCGTTGCCGTTGACGAAGGCCTTGGCGTCACCGGTGATGATCCGCAGCGCCTGCGGCATCGCGACGACCTTGCCCCGCTTGTTGCCGACGAACTTCAGCTGGGCCTGGACGGGTTCGAGGATCTTGCCCACGTTGCCCTCGGTGCCACCGCCGGCGTTGTTCTGGTCGAAGTCCTGCGTACCGTCCTGCAGACGCAGCACCGGCCAGAAGTACGACGACCGGTCGCCCTGGTTCTGGCAGGTGGTCTGCGCCCCGGCCAGCTCCTGGTCGCTCGCGAACGCGTCGTTGTTCTGGTTGCCGACGTAGTCGTGCAGGTGGTGGGCGCCGTTGCTGACACCCGGGGCCACGATCACGTTGTCGGTGTTGTGGTTGTCGTTGCTGTTGGTGCCGCACTTCGTGGTGAAGGTGCCCCGCGAGCCGGACCGGCCGTTGGCCCGCAGACCGTTGGCGCCGACGCCGGGCTGGGCGTTCGCCTGGACCTGCGTGATGTCGACGAAGTCGTCCGCGGTCGGGCCGTTGCCGCCCTGGCCGTTGCCCTGGTCCTGACCGTCACCCTGGTCCTGGCCGTCACCCTGGTCCTGACCATCGCCTTGGTCCTGGCCGGCACCCTGGTCCTGGCCGTCGCCGTTCTGGTCCTGGCCCTGGCCGGCCTCGCCGTCGTTGGTCTGCGGCTGCTCGGCGGGTGTGCCGGTGCACCCGGACAGGTTGTCCAGGTCCTCGGAAGCACTGCCACCGACGCGGTTGATCTCCAGCTGGATCCGGTCGATGATCGCCTTCCGCCGGTCCTTGAGCGGCTGGAGGATGGCGTTCTGGACGTAGCTCGCGTCTCCCGCCTGGGCGGCGCGTGTGGTCGCGAGCCGCTGGTAGGCCTCGGTGATCTGCTGGTCCAGGGTGGCCAGTTCCCCGTCGACCTCACCACGGGCCTGGTCCGGCACGCTGGTCAGCTGCTGGCCGACGTCGGGACAGTCGATCGTGGCGATCTGCGCCGCGGCCGACCTCGTCCGGTTCTGATCCGTGCCCGATTCATGCGCGGATGCGTAGAAGTTCGCCCAGATCAGCCCGCCCCCACCGAGCGCTAGGGCCGCCGATGCGGCTATGGCCTTGGTGGCCAGCGGCGTACGGCGTTTTCGTGTGTTGCGTCCCATGGAACTCCTCTGACTTCCTTGCGGGGCAGCGAGGCGCCCGACAGGAGTGAAGCGGCTCCGTTCCATACGGACGAAGTCCCAGAGGTGTTCAGCAGTCTCAGAAATTTCACGGCAACTACCCTTCGGGGCTTGCCATTTCAGCGCCCTTGGTCCAGATAGGCGAGAACCGCCAGGACGCGGCGATTGTCGTCGTCCGAGACCTCCAGGTCCAGTTTGGCGAAGATGTTGGAGGTGTGCTTGGCGATGGCCCGTTCTGTGACGACGAGCTGGGCGGCGATGGCCGCGTTGGACCGGCCCTGCGCCATCAGCTCCAGCACCTCCCGCTCCCGCGGGGTCAGCCGGTCCAGCGGTTGCCGGTCCTCGGCCGCCCGCCGGGTCAGTAGCTGCTGGATCACCTGCGGGTCCATCGCGGTGCCGCCGGCCGCCACCCGCCGTACGGCGTCCACGAACTGCTCCGCGTCGAACACCCGGTCCTTGAGCAGATACCCCACTCCGCCGACCCCGTCGGCGAGCAGCTCCCGCGCGTACAGCTGCTCCACGTGCTGCGAGAGCACCAGCACCGGAAGGCCGGGTCTCGCCCGGCGGGCCCGCAGCGCGCACTGCAGACCCTCGTCGGTGTGCGTGGGCGGCAGCCGTACGTCCACCACGGCGACGTCCGGCTCCAGTTCGGCCAGCGCGCTGTCGAGCTCGGGGCCGCTCTCGACGGCGGCGGCGATCTCGAAGTCGTAGGCCTGAAGGAGCCGGACGAGTCCGTCCCGCAGCAGGAACAGGTCTTCGGCTAGGACAACGCGCAAGGGATCTCCATGGTGACCATGGTGGGACCGCCCGCGGGGCTGCTGACGGCCAGGACGCCGTCGAATGTACCCAGTCGGCGTTCCACCCCGGCCAGCCCGGACCCGGCGCCGATCACCGCGCCGCCCTGGCCGTTGTCGGTGACCGTGACGCGCAGCATGCCGTCCCGGTGGTGCAGGTCGACCCAGATCCGGTCGGCGCCGGAGTGCTTCACGGCGTTGGTGAGGACCTCGCTGACGGCGAAGTACGCGGCCGACTCCACCGGTGCCTCGGCCCGCCCGGACAGCTCCACGGTCACCTCGGTGGCCGTCGGCAGCCGCAGCGCGAGCGCCCGTACGCCGTCACCGAGTCCGCGTTCGGCGAGGACCGGCGGATGGATCCCGCGCACCAGGTCGCGCAGTTCGGCGAGGGCGTCGACGGAGGACTTGCGGGCCTGCGCAATGAGCTGCTTCGCCTGCTCGGGGTCCTTCTCGATCAGCAGCTCGATCGTGCTGAGGTCCATGCCCATCGCGACCAGCCGGGCCTGCGCCCCGTCGTGCAGATCCCGCTCGATGCGCCTCAGTTCGGCCGCCGAGGTGTCCACGGCGTCCCGCCGGGTCTCGGTCAGCACCCTTACACGCTCGGCGAGTTCGGCCGCGCTGGGGGTGAGGATCGCCCTGGTGAGCCGGAAGTGGAGCTGGAAGGCGCTCACGGCGTAACGGTGGGCGAGGACGAGCAGGACGGCGCCGAGCGCGGCGGCGCCGAACGCGGAGGTCTGGTCGCTGACCGGCACGAAGCCGTACCAGTACGGCCCGTACTCGCCGTACGGCCCGCCCGTCATGACCCGCCACAGCCCGGCCGCCAGCGCGAACCCCTCCAGCGGGTACAGCACCAGCACCGCGGGCAGCAGCGCGGTGACGAACCCGGCCGTCATGTCCACCGGCAGCCACCGCAGGTCCCGCCAGGTCGCCGGGTCGCGGAGCAGCGCGAAGGTACGGGTCCAGGGGTTCGCGCCCTTCGGTATCGGCCGGTACGCCGACGGGATCCTCACCCCGCCCCACTGGGCCGCCAGCACCCGCCGCCAGTCCGCGAACGCCCGAACCGTACTGATCATCAAGGGCGTTGTGAGGAGCCCGATTCCGATCGGGATCAGCGCGATCGACACCAGGGTGAGCGTGAAACAGAGCACCGCCCCCGGCAGCAGCACCAGTGAGAGTCCCAGTCCGCGCACTGCCGCGGTCACCATGCCCCGGGCCCGGCTGCCGCTCTTCGTCTCTGTCGTCGTCATGCCGTAAGTCTGGACGAGCCGGGTGACCGGGTCACGGGGCCGAGGACCCCGCTCAGGGGGTGGTGCCAGGTACACCCCCCGCCGAGGCCAGCACCTTCGCCTCCACCTCGGGGTCCAGTCCCTTCGCGGTCCGGTCCACGCGCTGCGGCGCGGTGCCGCCGAGGTCCTGGAGCCAGGCCCAGGTGTCGGCGACCGTCTCCTCGACGGGCCGGCAGCGCAGGCCCGTCCCGACCGCCTTCGACACATCGGCGCTGTGCAGCGCGTCGTGCATGTCGCTGCCCGGCGGAACCCAGACCGGCAGCTGCACCCAGGGTTCGATGCCGGCGTCGAGGATCACCTGCGGTTCGGTCCAGCGCAGTTCGGCCGTACCGCCGGTGACCGCCGCGCAGGCGTCCAGCAGCGTGCCCATGGTGGCGTGCCCGGAGGGCGAGATGAGGTTGTACGGCCCGCTGAGCCCTTGTTCGGCGGCGCCGAGTATCCAGTCGGCGAGGTCGCGGCCGTCGACGTACTGGAGGGGCATGTCCCGCGGTCCGGGGGCCAGTACCGGGCCGCCGCGGGCCATCCGGTTCAGCCACCAGGGCAGCCGGCCCACGTTCTCGTACGGCCCGATGATCAGCCCCGCCCGCACCAGCGCCGAACGCTCCGCGCCGAAGGCGTCGAGGACGGCCAGTTCGGCGCCGCGCTTGTCCTGCGGGTACTCGGTGTGCTCGGCGTCGGGCGACGCTCCGGGCACCACGGTGGCGTCCTCGGCGTATCCGGCGGGCGGGGCCCACTCGTACACCGAGCAGCTCGACACGTAGACGTACCGCCCGACCCTGTCCCGCAGCAGCCGCGCCGCGTCGCGCACCGCGCGAGGTGCCCCGGACCAGGTGTCGACGACGACGTCCCACTCGCCCTCGGCCAGCGCCGCGAGCCCGTCCTCGGCCAGGCGGTCACCGTGCAACACCCGCGCCCCGTCCGGTGCTTCGTGCCGCCCCCGGTGGAAGACGGTCACCTCCCACCCGCGCCCGACGGCCGCCTCCACGACGGCCCGCCCCACGAACTCCGTACCGCCCAGCATCAGAAGTCTCATACCGGTGACTCTGCCCGGCCGGGACGGGTGAGGGAACAGCACTCTGCCGTCAGCAGATCAAACGGGGGGTCGCGACATTCCTCAGTCGGTCACGTCCGCCGTGGCCAGCAGCGCCCGTACGGCGTCCCGGACCGTGCAGTCGAGGTGGCGGCCCTCGCCGACCCCGAGGCCGGAGGCGACCCGGCACGGCGACTCGGCCGCCCGCCGCAGCGCAGGCACGGCGAACCGGGGGACGAGACCGATCTCCGTGAGCGCCTTCACGGCGTCGAGCTCCCGCGGGTGGAACCGCTCGGCCGAGGCGAGGACGAGGGCGATGAGCTCGACGGTGTCCTCGGTCCGGCCGGTGATGCGCCACACGGCCAGCGCGGCCTCGGCCCGGTAGGACGCCACCCGACCGGGGGCGAGGAACGGCTCGATGAGCGGCAGCAGGGGCGCGGCCGCGGGGCCGAGCTTCCCGGCGCGGCCCGCGGGCCACGACGACTCGCCCCGCTCCAGCTCCCGTCGCAGCACGGTCAGGGCCAACTCCGTTTCCCCGCTCACCCGGTGATGGGCCACGGCGGCACGCAGCCGCAGGTCGGGGTGGTCGACCCCGGTCGCCTCCCGCAGCGCCCGCTCGGCCGTCTCCCCACCGGCCGGACCGAGCCGCCCGAGCACGGACACGGCGTTCCAGGCGTACCCGCCCTCAAGTCGCGGCACCAGGGCGGCCAGTTCGTCGACGATCTCCGCCGCCACCTCCGGGTACCTCTTCAACAGCCCTATGAGGTACGGCGAGATGTGCTCGGGCCGCCGCGCCACACTCCGCGCGACCGCCCGGGCCACGGGCAGCGCGTCGGCCCCGAAGGAATCGGCCGCGGCCACGGCCGCCCGGAACACGTTGTACGGCCCGGGCGCCGCTCCGGAGTCCTCCTCGATCAGGCGTACGGCCTCCTCGACGGCCTCCGGTGCCCGCGCGTGGGCCAGCGCGGTGACCGCCGCCGCCCGCATGAGCGGGTCGCCGCTGAGGTAGGGCCGTGCGAGCTCCCGTACGCGCGCGTGCAGCTCCGGTGGCAGCTCGCGGACCAGTTGGGCCAGATCCTGCAGCTCCCAGGAATCCAACTCGGGCGGCAGCCACGGCAGGACGTCCGCCTCGCGGTCCCGCCAGCGCCCGACGATCTCGAAGGCCAGCGGTACGCCCTGACGCAGGGCCCGGACGGCGGCGTCGGGGTCGTCGAGGAGCCGGTCGGTGAAGGGGGCGTAGGGGACGGGCCAGTAGCCGCCGTACCGCTCGTGCGGGTCCTCGGCGTACGCCCGCGCGCCGGCGTCCACCAGGTCAGCGGGGAGCGGCAGTTCGGCCGTACGGAGAAGGTCCTCGGCCGCCGCGATCCGCACCCGGGGCTCGAGGTCGGCGAGCAGGGCGTGCCGCCAGCCGCCGTCGCCGGCGTCCAGCAGCGCCAGCGCTGTCACGACCTTGCCGCGCACCTCCGGGTCGGGTTCCTCGGCGAGCCGGGCCCGCAGCAGGGGGAGCAGCGGGAGCGCGTACTCCTGGCCGCACGCGGCGATGAGGAGCAGGACGGCGTCCCGTACCCGCGCGTCGGTGTCGTGCGCGAGGTGCGACAGGGGCGGCAGCTCGACGGCCACGGCCCGTCGCGCGGCAGCGCGCAGTTCGGCCCGTCCGTCGCCGTCCGCGATGCCGCCGAGCAGCCACAGCAGGTCGGTGCGGTGGCCGGGGCCCTCCAGGGCGAGGTGGGCCAGTTCCGGTACGGCGTGGACCGAGGCCGGGTAGACGGTCCCCTGGTGGCACAGCGAGGAGACCAGCTCCTGCATCGCCTGCTCGCGCACCTCCGCGTCCTCGGACGCCATGGCCCGCAGCAGCCCGGGCACGTCTTCGGCGGAGCCGTAGGCGTGCTCCAGATTCCCCCAGTCGATCTCCATGGCAGCGCACGATACGCAGAAGGGGCGCCCGCCTGGTCGGCGGGCGCCCCTTACCGGGAGGCTGCGGATCAGACCTGGCCGGCCTTCTCCAGGGCGGAGCAGCAGGTGTCCACCAGCAGGCGGGTCACCACGTACGGGTCGACGTTGGCGTTCGGACGGCGGTCCTCGATGTAGCCCTTGCCGTCCTTCTCGACCTGCCACGGGATACGCACCGAGGCGCCGCGGTTCGAGACGCCGTAGGAGTACTTGTCCCACGGGGCGGTCTCGTGCAGACCGGTCAGGCGGTCGTCGATGCCGGCGCCGTAGTGCTTGACGTGGTCCAGCGGCTTGGAGCCCTCGCCGAGGGACTCGCAGGCGGTGATGATCGCGTCGTAGCCCTCGCGCATCGCCTTGGTGGAGAAGTTGGTGTGCGCGCCGGCGCCGTTCCAGTCGCCCTTGACCGGCTTGGGGTCGAGGGTGGCGGCGATGCCGAAGTCCTCGGCGGTGCGGTAGAGCAGCCAGCGGGCCACCCACAGCTGGTCGGAGACCTCCAGCGGGGCCAGCGGGCCGACCTGGAACTCCCACTGTCCGGGCATGACCTCGGCGTTGATGCCGGAGATGCCGAGACCGGCCTTCAGGCAGTTGTCGAGGTGGGCCTCGACGACGTCACGGCCGAAGATCTCGTCGGCGCCGACACCGCAGTAGTAGCCGCCCTGCGGGGCCGGGAAGCCGCCCTTGGGGAAGCCGAGCGGGTAGCCGTCCTTGAAGAACGTGTACTCCTGCTCGATGCCGAAGATCGGCTCCTGGGCGGCGAAGGTCGCCTCGACCTCGGCCAGCGCGGCACGCGTGTTCGTGGCGTGCGGGGTGAGGTCGATGTTCAGGACCTCGCAGAGCACGAGGATGTCGTCGCCGCCGCGGATCGGGTCCGGGCAGGTGTAGACCGGCTTGAGCACGCAGTCCGAGGCGTGGCCCTCGGCCTGGTTGGTGGAGGATCCGTCGAAGCCCCAGATCGGCAGCGCGT
This sequence comes from Streptomyces sp. NPDC043726, assembly GCF_056436565.1. Lineage (NCBI taxonomy): Bacteria > Bacillati > Actinomycetota > Actinomycetes > Kitasatosporales > Streptomycetaceae > Streptomyces > Streptomyces sp. NPDC043726. Next base: position 12,969 of record NZ_JBWKCI010000010.1, on the reverse strand, counting down.
CGCGACCGGCGGGGGAGCCCGCGATGATCTTGGTCTTGGAGCGGAGCTTGGCCGTCGGCTCGGTGCCGTCGATCCAGATGTACTCAGCCTTGAAGGTCACGGGACACATCCTTCGGGGTGGGTCTCTAGGCGCACTGCGGGTGCTGCGGCGCTGCGGCACTGGGGCGCCGCGCTTGATGCCCGCGAGCCTGTCAACAGGCGATTTCCCGGTCATTGCTCGAATGTGAACCCCGTGTTACCTGGGGGTGGTGTGGCGCGACTCACGGTGTGAGGGGGCGGGTCCGCATATACGCGGGCCCTGCCGCTCCTGGTCGGGAGCGGCAGGGCCGGACACGTGATGCGGCTCGGCGGTCCGAGACTCACCCCACCTTCTCGATCACTGCCCGGCGGATCAGGAACTTGCCGGGCTCACGGACCTGTTCGAAGGCCGCGTTGTTCAGCAGGACACAGGAGCCGGACACCGAGGTGACCTCCACCGTCGTGGACTTGTTGTTGTCCAGGTTGGTGACCTTCAGCTTGGTGCCGGCCGGGAACTGGTTGCTGGACGCGGCCGGGGCGCCGCCCTCACCCGAGAGGGTGACGGTGGAGCCGTTGCAGACCTGCTCCCCGGCGCCGGCCTGGTCCGCCGGCTGCGAGGGCTGAGCGGGCTGGGCCGGCTGCGAGGGCTGCGCCGACTGCTGGCCCTGGGCGGGCGGCGCGGCGGGCTGTGCCGCCTGGGAGCCCTGAGCCGACTCCCCGACGACGCACCCGGACGCCTCCTGCTGGACCTTGATCTGCGCGATGACCGCCTCGCGGTTGGCGATGCGGGCCTGCGACTGGGCGTCCGGGTTCGCCTTCTGGCCCTCGATGAACCGCTCGTTGTTGCCGAGCGCGGTGGCGAGGCCCTGGCAGACACTCGACTCCGCGGCCGACTTCGGCGACTGCGCGGCGTTCGAGGTGGCCGCCATGGCGAAGGCACCACCGCCCGCGACGGTCGCCGCGCTGACGAGCAGCGCGACCTTCTTCTTCGTACTGAGTGTTCTCCTGCGTGACATACGCGCCTCCTGGGAGGTGGGGAGCTGTACGCCGCTATGTACGAGATACCGAACGAAGTTACTCAGCGGTTACAGGAGTCACCGAAGTGACGTGCATCACAAGGGAGTTGGGGTGGAGCCGGGGCTCGGCAGCCTTCCGGAGCCGGGGGCCGTTCACCTCTCGGAGCCGTCGCCCCACTGCCCGTTGGCGAACACGACGGACCGCACGGTCATCAACCGCTCGAAGACTCCGGACGACCCCGGCGGCACGGTCGGCAGTCCCGCCGGGGTGGGGGCGGCTCCGGGGTGGTGCTCGCGGACGACTCCGAGGCCGCCGCGGTGTCCTCTCCGCCACGGCCCAGGAGCAGCAGGGAACCGGCGAAGACGGCTACGGCCAGGACGCTGCCCGTCACGGCGGCCGCCCAAGCGGCCTGCGGGTCCGGCGGGGCGGGTGGGCCGTACGGCGTTCGATGATCTTGGAAGGTCATGGCGGCGGAGGGTAATAGCGCGCGGAGGTTGTGCTCACCCCGAGCGACGAAGTCTCAACAACCGTAGGGGTACGTCACTTTCGGGACAGCGCGTCCCGTACGGCGTCCTCGGTGCGGGCCACGACCGCGGTGCCGTCCTCCGCGGTGATGATCGGGCGCTGGATGAGCTTGGGGTGCTCGGCGAGGGCCGTGATCCACCGCTCCCGGGAGTCCTCGTCCCGCGCCCAGTCCTTCAGCCCCAGTCCCTTGGCCGCGGCCTCCTGGGTGCGGGTGATGTCCCACGGTTCGAGGCCGAGCCGCTCGAGTACGGCGCGGATCTCGTCCTCGGTCGGTACGTCCTCCAGGTAGCGGCGGACGGTGTAGTCGGCGCCCTCGGCGTCGAGCAGGGTCAGGGCGCTGCGGCACTTGGAACAGGCGGGGTTGATCCAGATCTCCATGCGCACCACGGTAATCGGTGGGTCCGGGGATCGGCTCTGTTCGATTTCTTCCGTCCTCAGGAACCCCACCCGAAGCTGCCGTGACAGACCGACAATTACCCTGCTCACCAGGGAGTTTGATGGATTTGGCGGACTGCTGAATGTCAGTGGTGGGCAGTACACTGGTAGCAGTGTTCGAGGGTGTCGCCGGAGTGTCCGGACGACGGCGCCCCGACCGCGACAGGAGGATGCCCGTGCCCGCTGCCGCACTGAAGCCGAAGCCGTTGCCGACCCAGTCCACCGCGAAGCGCCCTGTCCTGCTGGACCTGCCGTACGCGCCGCTGGAGAAGCGCCCGCTGCCCCCGGGCCGCCCGCGTGACTGGTACATCACCCACAACCGCCGCCTCAAGGCCCTGCGCCTCGCCATAGCCCTGCTCGACTCGGGCGTCTACATGCCCAACCAGGCCCGCAACGAGACGATCCGCGACACGGCGGAACAGATCGGCGTACACCCGCCGTCGGACACGACGTGCCACATGGTCCGAGCGCTGATGCGCTACTCGAGGTGACGTGTAGCTGCGGCTCGGTAGTACCCGCCTAGCTGCGGGCCGTCGTGCCGCGGGGCGGCACGGGTGGGCGCGGCGGCACCCGGCAAGCGCCGGACCGCGTGTCCCACCCCCCGCCTCACCCCGCCAGCTCCCGCTCCAGCGGCGTCCGGAATCGCGGTGTCACCCGCGTCGCGCCCACCCACGCTCGCAACCGCTCGGCCTCCGCCGAGATCGCCGCCATCCCTTCCCGCCCCACCCCGGAGGACTCCAGCACCCGGAACACCACCTCCCCGTCCGCCCGCCGGGCCCACCCCCCGACCACCCGTCCGTCCCACCACACCGTCGGCCCCACGTTGCCGCTCCGGTCGAACAGCGCTCCCCGCAGCTCCGGCGCCAGATACCAGTCCCGCCCCTGCCACCCCATCGCCGTAGGATCCAGCGCCGGCAGCAGCGCCGCCCACGGAGGCCCAGGCTCAGGCCCCGGTCCCGAGTCGCCCGCGACGACGTATCCCGTCGTGCCCTCGTCCAGCGAGACCGCCTCCGCCCCGATCGAGGCCAGCGCCCGCCGTACCTCCGTCACCCGCCACCCCGTCCACCACTTCAGGTCCGCCTCCGTCGCCGGCCCGCACACCGCCAGCCACCGGCGCAGCAACTCGGCCTGCGCCTCGCCGGGATCCAGCTCGGGATGCTCGGGAGCCGGCGCCCACCGGAACTGACTCGACGTCCAGGAGCCGAGCGGCCGCCCCCGCACCACCTTCCCCTCGACCCCCAGCACCCGCAGCAGCCGGGACGAGACGGAGTGCACCCCCTCGTAGCTCTTCCCGGCCGCGTACACGAACTGCTCCCGCAACCGCGGTTCGTCGAAGGCGAGTTCGGCCGCCGTCGCCTGCCCGCGACGCGCGAGGGCCGCGAGCGTCGAGGCCTCCACCTCCCGCAGCCACTTCGCGTCCGGCGCCCCCGCCTTCGCCATGTCGTTGACCAGCGCGGCGCGTTCCCGGGCGGCGACCGTGAGTCCCGTCGAGGCGTGCACCACCGCCGTGAGGTTCGTCGGGAACACGAACACGGTGTGCCGCATGCCGTGCATCCGCACCAGCGATCGGTCCTCGTACAGGGCCCGCTCCGTGTCCCCGACCGTCTTCGTCGCTTCCGCCAGCCGCGCCCCCACGGCGAGGAACACCGACGCCGGATCGGTGCCGTGCAGCGCCACCAGCGCACGGGCGACCTCCTCGGGACTCCCGGCCCGAGCCTCCCCGGCCAGCCGATGCCGCACCGCGAGCCGGGCCCGCCGCTCGGCCGCCCCGATGTACCGCCCGCCGCCGTCACCCACGCCTGACCTCCATGCCCGCTCCGCAGCCTGACCTCGTGCCTGCCCTCATACCTGATCCCAGCCCGATCCGCCGCGCGACCCTCACGCCCGCCCCCCAGCCGGAGGCCAAGCCCGTCCCGCTGCGCGACCTCACGTCTGACCCCATGCCAGACCCGCTGCCTGCCCTCTTGCAGCCCCGCTGCCCGCCCTCAACCCGGAGGCCAGGCCCGTCCCGCTGCCTGACCTCGTGCCTGATCCCAAGCCCGTCCCCGCTGCCCGGCCTCATGCCTGATCCCAAGCCCGTCCCGCTGCGCGACCTCACGTCTGACCCCATGCCAGACCCGCTGCCTGCCCTCTTGCAGCCCCGCTGCCCGCCCCCAAGCCGGAGGCCAGGCCGTCCCGCGGCCCGCCCCCCAGCCGGAGGCCAATCCCGTCCCCCTGCCCGACCTCAAGCCCGACCCGCTCCCTGACCCCACGTCCGCCCCCCGCCACCCGACCTCCGCCCATCACCGCCGTATCCACATCTTCGCGGACACCACTGACAATCCGGTCCGTCACCCGTTCGCCGTACCGCAACATGCGGCCGCCCCACCTCCGTCCTTCACTGCGATCAGGAGGTGGCCGACAGCGTGGTCCGGGAGGCCCGATGGAGTCGTTCCGCACAGGCCGGGTCGCGGCCCGGCGCCGCCCATGAGCACCCCCGAGGACCGCGCCCGCCGCGGCAAGGACGCCCGCAAGCGCGTACCGCGCTCCGCCCACGCCCGCTGGCTGCCCTCCGTCGACCGGCCCGACCCCGTCGCCGTGCTGGAGCGCCAGGGCCGCGACCGGCTCTCCGAGTTGCTGCCGATCCGCTACGGGCGGATGGCCGCCTCGCCGTTCGCCTTCCTGCGCGGGGCCGCCGCCGTGCTCGCCGCCGATCTCGCCGCGGTCCCGCACACCGGCCTGACCGTGCAGCTGTGCGGCGACGCGCACCTGCTCAACTTCGGTCTGTACGCGTCCCCGGAGCGCGCCCTACTCTTCGACCTCAACGACTTCGACGAGACCTTCCCCGGCCCCTTCGAGTGGGACGTCAAACGGCTGGCGGCCAGCCTCGCCGTCGCCGCCCGCGAGAACGGCCACGGCGAGTCCGACGTCCGCCGCTGCGCACTCGCCGCCACGCGCGCGTACCGCACGCAGATGCGCCGCCTGGCGGGACTCGGCGAACTCGCCGTCTGGTACGAGCGCATCGACGCCGACAGCCTGCTGCCCTTCGCCCGTACCGGCCGCGGCAGGCGCAAGGTCGAGTCCACCCTCACCCGCGCCCGCCGCCGCACCAGCCTGCACGCCCTCGGCAAGCTCACCGAGGTCGTCGACGGCCGGCGCCGCATCATCCACGACCCACCACTCCTCGAACCGGCCGGCGCCCCCGACACGGCCGCCTTGCGCAAGATCTTCAGCGACTACCGGTCCACCCTCTCCGAGGAGCGCCGACTGCTGCTCGACCGCTACCGCTTCGTCGACGCGGCCCGCAAGGTCGTCGGCGTCGGCAGTGTCGGCACCCGCTGCTTCATCGTGCTGCTCACCGGCCGCGACGCCGACGACCCGCTGTTCCTCCAGATCAAGGAGGCACGCAGATCCGTACTGGAGGAGCACCTGCCGACCGGGCCGTACGTCCATCCCGGACGCCGTATCGTCACCGGGCAGCGGCTGATGCAGGCGGCCGGGGACATCTTCCTCGGCTGGATGACCGGGCCGCAGGGCCGCGCCTACTACTGGCGCCAACTGCGCGACATGAAGGGCTCCGCCGACGTCGCCGGCATGAGCCCGGCCGAACTGCGCCGGTACGCCGAACTCTGCGGCACCGCGCTGGCCCGCGCGCACGCCCGCTCCGGCGACCGGATCGCCGTGGCCGCCTACCTCGGCGGCTCCGACACCTTCGACCGCTCCGTCGCCGACTTCGCCCTCGCCTACGCCGACCAGACCGCCACCGACCACGCGGCTCTGTGCGCGGCGGTGGCGGCCGGTGTGCTCAGGGCCGATCCGGACACGTAGGCGCCCAAAGCAGGGCCGGACGCGGCGCCGGAAGCGGGATGCTCACTCCGACGGCGTCTTCGTGGCCGCCGCGATCGCCTCCCGCAGGTGGTCCTCGTCCGCCTTGCTGAGCGAGGTCTGCACCAGCTCGCCGCCGTACGGCGTCAGTTGCGGGATCACCTTGTCGTTCGCGGCCTTCTTCACCAGCACGAACAGCGCCCCCGCGCCCGGGCGCAGATTCTGGCTGAGGTTCTTCATGAAGTCGTCGTTGATGCCCGTGTCCGTCAGCGCGCCCCCGGCCGCGCCGGCCGCCGCGCCCACCGCCGCGCCGAGCAGCGGGGCCAGGAAGAGCAGCCCGATCACCCCGCCCCACAGGGCGCCGCCCGCCGCGCCGGTCGTCGTGTGGTTCACGGCCTGGTGCAGCTTGACCTTCCCGTCCTGGTGGCGCTCGACGACCACCGCGTCCTCCAGCTCCACCAGGTGCTGCTTGGACAGTTCGAACAGCTTCTCGCGCACCTGGTTCGCCGTGGCGACGTCGTTGTAGGCGATGACGAAGAGATCGCTCATCCTGGGGCACCCCTTAAGTCCCGTATTGCGCCGTTTGCGCACTGGATCCGACTCTAGGTCGATGGAAAAGGGGATGCACGCCGAGTGACGGGCTTCCTAGGCTGGACCTACTCTCGACGCACCGACGGTCGGACGCCCCGCCCCCAGCGCCCCGTCGGCCGGCACCTTCGCCCACATCGACATCACCCACGCCCACGGAGGCCCGTCATGGGCACCATCGTCCTTTCCGGGACCGTCGTCCTGGTCGTCATGGGGTTCGGAAACCCCCTCTACTGGCTCGCCGCCGTCGCCGTGCTCTTCCTGTACGTCCAGTACGGGCGGAACGCGTCGACGACCCCTCGGTCGGGCGGCTCCGGCGCGATGCCGTCGGACTACCGCTCCTACCGCGACCGCCGAGACACGCAGGCCAAGTGGGAGCGCCGCTACCGCCGCGAACGCCCCATGGAGGCCCGCCGTCAGGAGCGCGGCCGTAACGGCAGGTAAGGCCAACAGGTAGGGGCCAACATGCGGGGCCGGGTCACAGCCCGGGGGCACCCCATACCGGGAACCAGCGGCCGAGGTCCTCCTCCAGCCGCAGATCGTCACCCAGCGCTGCCTTCACCCTGAGTTCGAGCGCGTTGTCGCGCCGCTGCGCCTCTCCGGGCAGCGGCGCGAAGGGGTAGAAGGTGCCGCGCTTGTAGAGGTAGACGAGGGCCAGGGTCCGGTCCGCCTTCCCGAACCCCGCGAGGGAGCAGAGCAACTGCGGTCCGAAGCCGTTCGCCTCCAGCGCGCTGTTGACCGCGTGCAGGTCGTTGACCAGCTGCGGGAGCTGGTCGGGGGTGCGCTCGGAGACCAGCCAGGAGTAACCGTAGGTGTCCCGCGTCAGCCCCACCGGCGGTCCGTCGCGCTCGGCGTCCGCGTCCAGCAGGGCCTGCACCTCTCGGTGCGTCTGCTCGAAGGCGGCGCCCTCCACGGTCGCGAAGCACACCGCCCCGCTCCCGGTCGGCACGAACCCGGTGGCGGCCTCCAGGGTCACGGCCGCCGAGGGCAGCCCGAAGAGCCGGTCCAGATCGGGCGCGACGGCTCTCGTACGGCCGAGCAGAATGTCCAGCAGTCCCATGCTCACGCCCCTCCGGGAGCCGCAGCCTCACCCAACTCGGTGGAGATCCGACCGAGTTGGTCGAGCCGCTGCTCCAGGCTCGGGTGGGTCGAGAAGAGCCGCGCGAAGCCCGGCTCGCGGCCCAGTGCCGGGGTGAAGTAGAACGCGTTGAAGGCCTGTGCCGTGCGCAGGTCCTTGCTCGGGATCCGGGCGATGTCGCCGGTGACCTTGGTCAGCGCGGACGCCAGCGCCGAGGGCCGCCCGGTGAGCAGCGCCGCCGCCCGGTCCGCCGCCAGCTCCCGGTACCGGGACAGGGCCCGGATCAGCAGGAAGCTGATCGCGTACACGGCCGCCGACACCCCCATCACAGCGGCGAAGACGACCGCGGTGTTCTGATCCCGCCGCCCCCCGCCGAACAGCTGGCTGTAGAACGCGAACCGCACGATCAGCCCCGCGATCACCCCGAGGAACGAGGCGACCGTGATCACGGCGACGTCCCGGTGCGCCACGTGCGACAGCTCGTGCGCCAGCACACCCTCCAGTTCGTCCGGCTCCAGCCGACGCAACAGTCCCGTAGTCACACACACCACGGCATGATCGGGATTGCGCCCGGTGGCGAACGCGTTGGGCATGTCCATCTCGGACACGGCGACGACAGGCTTCGGCATGTCGGCCAGCGCGCTCAGCCGGTCGACCACCCCGTGGAGCTCGGGATACTCCTCCCGCTCCACGACCCGCCCGCGCATCGCGAACAGCGCGACCCGGTCGGAGAACCAGTACTGCGCCCCGAGGAACCCCGCGGCGACCACCACGACCAGCAACCAGGACTTCAGCAGCACGATCAGCGCGCCCACGAAGACCACGTACAGCAGCCCCAGCAGGAACAGCGTGACGCCCATCCGGGCGGTCAGCCCCCGATCGCTCACAAAGCGACTCCGCATCTGCATCACCCCGCGCAGTCAGGCACTCGTCCCACTGCCAGTGTGCACCTGCCCGAAGGCGCTCAGAAGTTGGAGATCACGCTGGTGATCACCTGCTCGATCGTCTCGGCCTGCCGGGCGTCGTACATCTGCCCGCTCCCGGCGTCCGCGATCTCCTGGAGGACGGTCCGGCCCTTCTGGTCCAGATCGTCGGCCTCGCTGCCGTAGGCGATGGTGAAGATCCGCACCTGAGGCCTGGAGGTGTCCCGGATGTGCTCCAGCAGCGTCTCCTTCGACAGGCTGCGGTGGTCCTCGTTGCGCCCGTCGGTGAGCAGGACGATCGCGTTGATCGCCTTCGGGTCGTACTCCTCGCGCATCGCGGCCGTGGCGGCGTCGAGGGTGTCGTAGAGACCGGTCGCGCCCTCCGCCTCCAGGGCCCTGAAGTTCTCGGCCAGCATCTTCTGCCGCGTGCCGCCGGTCAGCCTCCCCTGGTAGGGACCGATCGGCACGAGTTCCCGGTAGTCCTTATCGCCGCCCAGGTCCTCGGCGTCGGAGAACTTCCACAGCCCGACCCGGTCCGACGCGGTGAACTCGCTGAACAACTCGGCCTCCGCCTGCTTCAGCCGCGCCAGCTTGGACTCCCCCGTGCCGGATATCTTGTCGTTCATCGACCCCGAGGTGTCGATCACAAGGAGCACGTTGGTGGGCCGGCGCAGCGCGGGCCAGATGTCCAGGAGGTGCTTGAGGACGTCCTCCCGGGGCGTGGACAGGGGATCGAGCCTGGTCTCGGGCAGGGTTCCGCTCTTCTCGTCGAGCAGGGGGGACTTGTCGCGGACCTTTCCGTCGTGGGTGCGGAAACCGTAGGGAGCGAACACCTCGTCGAAGATTCCGGGGCTCTGCACATAGGCGAGGAAGTCCTCGGCCACCTGCCGCTTCGCCGGGCTCATGCTGTTCAGCTCGATGTAGGGGTGATCGGAGTAGAGGATCCCGTCCGTCGGATAGAAGGAGACCAGGGGCGTGTCCGGCGGGGAGGTCTGCTCGCAGCCCTTGTCCTTGCTGAGCGCACCGCACGGATGCCCGGCGTTGTAGGCCGCCACGGTGCTCTCCTCCAGCGTGACGGCGGAGATGTACGACATGGCCTTCTGCTTGCTGGTCTCGTCCGCCCGGCGGAGATTGGCGAGGAAGGTCAGTGTGGTCTCGCCGTAGTGGACCGCGGACTGCTCGATGCTCTCGACGAACGCGCGGTTCCCGGGGTCGTCCAGACGCGCCTCGGTCAGCTCGCCGCTGGTGCCGGTGGCGGCGTAGAAGGCGCCGATCGTCGCGTTGAGCCCGGAGGTGGAGTAGCCGGGATTGGTCTTGCCGAGCTTGAAGTCGCCCCACTTCGGCTGGTCGCGCTCGCTCCAGAAGCCCTTGGCGTTCCTCGACCAGTCGGCCAGCTCGCCCCAGGTGAACTCGTTCTCCGGCCACTCCAGCACCTCGGCCATCGGCTTCGGCATCGCGACGGTGAGCGGGCTCTTCACGATCGAACTCGCCTGCTCGGGAAACAGGTCCCGGGCCTCGCCCTTGGCGTCGGCCCGGGCCATCGCGAGCCAGGAGGACCCGGCCGGAGCCCAGACGTCGGGCCGGTTGCCGTCGTCCTCGTCCCAGCCCCGGGTGAGGGCGCGCATGGCCTCGCCCGAGTTCTTGTCCTCGACCCGGACCTCCACGCATCTTCCGTCGGCGGTCCGGCGGCCGTATTTCTCCGCCGCGTTGCGCATCGGCTCCGACTTGTCGACCGAGGCGGCTATGTACAGCACGGTGTTCGCCTGCGTGCACGACGGCAGTGTGGCGGAGGCGGAGAGCGGTGTGGCGTCCCCGGTGCCCGGGCGGCCGTTCCCGCACGACTGGAGGGCGATGACGGCGAGCGCGGTGCCGGCGGCGACCGAGGAAACCGTCCAGACCACCCGCCGCCGACCTGCCTTCGAGGCGCCTGACCGACCCGCCTTCGGGACACCCGACCGACCCGCCCACGCGGCGCCGACTGGCCTCCTCCGCGGCGGTGGAGCCGGCCGCGACGCCCCCTCGGCCACGGACCCGGGCCCGGACCCCCCGGACCCGGACCCGGACCCGGGCTCGAACCCCGCCCCAGTCCCGGCCCCAGCCCCGGCCACGGCCCCCGCCCCGGCAGGCGGCCTCCCCTCCCTCGCCGGCAGGCGCAGGGACAGGGTGGGCAGCGTGCGGGGGGACCGGGCGAGCGGCTCGACGTCGAGGGCGCGGAGAACGCCGACCGCGACCTCGGCCGCGTTGAGCGCGGCGTGCTCCTGGGTGTTCGCGGCCTCCAAGGCCTTCTTCTCGCCGTCCGCCAGATCGCTGATGCCCCGGACGAGGAGCCACTGGAGCCCTTTGGAGGCATGGCTCTGGGTGGCCTTCGCGAAGCCGGCGCCCTCCGTCTCGATGGCCGCGGTGTCCTCGTAGAAGGTCCGGATGATCCGGTGCTCGGGGGCGGCCGGCGAGTCGATCACCGTGTCGCCGGAGGCGATCGGCTTGAAGTGGATCGTGTAGGTGCTCAGCGGGCCGAGCCCGCGGGCCACCCGCTCGGCGGTGCCGATGATCTCGGCCGGAGGCTCCCAGCTTCGGGGGCGGGCCTGGAACCCCTCCGCGGACTGCTTGCCCCGCTGGTACTCGTAGACGGTCTCGGCGACGACGACATCCCGGGGGGCGGCGTCCTTCCGGCCCGCGGCGATACCGACGAACAACGCGACCTCGGGCCTCACCTCGGTGAGCAGGCGGCTCACCGAGGTGGCGGTGGCGGTGTTGCCGGTGCCGGTCCTGACGAGGTGGACCCGCCAGGGCACCAGGCCGATCAGCTCGTGAACGACGTGATCGGCCTGGTCGGCCACCCGTTTCGCGCCGGCGTGCGTGAGATGCGCTTCGACCTTGTCGTACTCCACGGGAATCGCCGTGAAGATGATCGCTGTGCGCGGACGGGCTGCTGCCACACCTGACCAACCGATCTTGACGCGGACTCCGATGACGGATCACCCAAAGGGCTCAACGACATCATGCAGCCCAACACCCCTGGCAGGCACGGGTATTGACAAGAGCGCTCTCCGGTCCGGCGGCGTTTTCTAGTACGGTCCCCGGAGGTTCACGTACCCGAGCAGCACGATGATCGCGGCAACGCTGCCGAGCACCACGGCGGTGGACATCCACGACCGGCGCCTGCTGTGCCGCACCGGGTCGGGATCGCCCCGGAAGGGCACGGGCCCGGGCGGGTTCTCCTTCCAGCGCGCGGCCAGCATCCGGGCCCGCGCGGACGGCTCCTTGTGGTCGGCGGCATCCGCCCACTTGATGTCGAACTCCCGCTCACCGTCGCCCTGTTCGGACATCCCCGTAACCCTTCTCGAACAGCAGTACCCCCACGATACGACGACGCCCCCGCCCTGAGAAACAGGAACGGGGGCGCCGGCGAACGGCTCAGGCGTCGATCACACGTCGAAGAAGTGACGTTCTGGCTCGACTACCTCGGTGGACTACAGGCACTGCCTTCCTGACCAGCAAAGGCGCTCTTGTTGTCTGTCGTCGTTGGTCGTTGTGGGTCACCTTGGGACGGCCCATAGACGGCCCCGGCTTCGATGCCTTGACGAACCCTGCGCGTGCGCCAGCTCGAGGACGCCAAGGGCAAAGCCGGCAGATTCACAGTTGACCCTGCATCGCCTCCGCGACCTGGTGAATCGATGGGACCTGCCCTCCGCGGGGGAACAGCTGGGGGACCGTGACGTTCCACCAGCACTCGCGGGTGGCCCGCGCTACTGCACGTACTGTCCAACCGTGCCAATGACCGCCACCAACAGACCTGCCGCGGCCAGTGCAACTTGCCACCTCTCAGGCCAACTCCACCGTTTACGCCGTTTCTGCTCGTTTAGATCTCCCACCGAGCGCCCTTCCTGTACTCCGTCATTACTCGCGAGCCCCGCCAAGGACAGCCACCTCCCCTGCGCATCGACGTATTCGGTAAATATCTACTCAGTGGGCTCTAAATCTCCGACATCATCGGCCACCCGGCATGGAGAAATCTCGCTAAGTACAGCCTTCGTAAGTCCGTTCAATAGGTCCCCATTTACAGCTCCACCGAAGGTCTCCACCAACACCCCCCATATAGCTCTTTCGATTTTTCCCGACACATCCCCGGAAGGCCGAGATACGGACTGCTTCCAAGACTCGGGGGCCTCGCCCCAGAATCTACGAACCCCTGTTTTGCGCGACATCTCTGCGCATTGACGCATATACATCTCTATCTCGGCATTTGAAACCCCGTGGCGCTCACACACGCTGTAAATCTCACCTATGCCGAGCTCAACATACTGCCTCACCTCGGCTGGCAAAGCGCGGAACTCGCCCAGATGCCCTTTTCGACCGCGCCTATCCCGTTCAGCTCGCTGCCATGCCTCATCCCAGGCGTTGACCAGATCTTCTTTCTCCCCACACGATCGGGTGAGTTCCACAACCGATAGGCGACTGAAGTTTTGACGGCCACTCAACGCGTCACTGGTTGCGTCCAGGGAAGTGGTGTACGGGTTCGACCTGATCCGGGGGTTTGCTCCGGCATCGGGATGGTGCCCGCATAGATGAACGGCCACCGGC
>NZ_JBWKCI010000009.1:261491-471326 GCF_056436565.1 Streptomyces sp. NPDC043726 | reverse complement strand
AGAATCCGGGGGGCCTGAAGGGGGCCCTTATTCCCGGGGGGGGGGGCGGGGGGGGATTGTGGGGGGGTTTAAGTGTGGACGGGCCTGGCGGGGGTCGGCCGACGGTGCGCGTCGGCCGACCCCAGGACCCGTGCGCACACGAAAGGCATTGGACAGGGGGCGCTGGCCAGAACTTTCGACGCAAGGGGTGCAACTAACGTGACAACCACTGACGTTCCACAGGTCGCCGCCTACCGGGAGGTGACCGACAAGAACGGACGCGTGTACCGCGTCGGCGAGTCCGACATCGACATCATGGGCCGCAAACGCAAGTGGATGGTGATCCTGCCCTGGGTGGGCATGATGGGCATCTCCTCGGCCGAATACGCGTTCGCGTCCGCCGAGGAGACGATCCACCAAGCGCATCACTGGTCCGAGGGCAGCATCTTCTGGATGCTGAGCGTCTGGGTGTTCTTCCAGGCCGCGGTGGCCTTCCCGGCGGGACGGCTGCGGGAGACAGGCAAGCTGCCCGCCCGGTGGGCGATGATGCTCGGCGCGGCGGGCACGCTGATGGGCTATGTGTCCCTGGCCTACGCGCCGCACGTGCTGCTCGCCTTCATCGGCTTCGGCATGTTCAGCGGAATGGGCGCGGGCATGGTGTACGCCACCTGCGTCAACATGGTCGGCAAGTGGTATCCGGAGCGCAAGGGCGGCAAGACCGGGTTCGTCAACGGCGGTTTCGCCTACGGCTCGGTGCCCTTCGTCTTCCTGTTCAGCACGGTGATGGACCTCTCCAACTTCAGGGTCATCCTCATCTCGGTCGGCGTCTTCCTCGCCCTGATGGTGGCCACGGCCGGGTTCTTCTTTCAGGACCCGCCGAAGAACTGGTGGCCGCCGCACATCGACCCGCTCAACCCGCCGGACGACCCCCGGGCACGCCGCTCCCTGGAGCGGAACCCGCCGGCCGTCCACCAGTACAGCCCCGTGGAGGCGTGGCGGACCGGCCGCGTGGCCCTCATGTGGTTCTGTCTCGCCTGCACCTCGGGCGTGAACATCTTCGGCATCGCCTTCCAGGTGGAAATCGGCGAGCACGCCGGATTCGCCGCCGGAATCGTCGCCACCGCCATGTCCCTCAAGGCGGTCGTCAACGGCACCGGACGCGGCGTCATCGGCTGGCTCTCCGACCTGTACGGCCGTAAGCAGTGCCTGTTGTACGTCTGTGTGATTCTCGGCCTGGCCCAGTTCGGCATCATCTGGTCGGCCGAGATGAAGAACCTGCCCCTGTTCCTGATCTTCTCCGCGATCTCCGGTTTCGGCGGCGGCGCGATCTTCCCGATGTTCGCGGCGATGACCGCGGACTACTTCGGGGAGAACAACAACGCCACCAACTACGGCATGGTGTACAGCTCCAAGCTGGTCTCCGGCCTCGGCTCCGGCATGGGAGCCGTCGTGGTGGCGGCCTGGGGCCTCAACGGCGCCTTCATCCTGGCCGGCTCCATCTCGTTCTTCGCCGGCTTCGTCGCCCTGTTCCTCAGCCCACCGGGACGCGACAACGACAAGAAGCGCCTCGTGCCCAACCCGCAACCGCTCGGCGAGGACACGGCCTGAGATGACAGCAGATCCGTACGCGGCGAACAGTTCCTCCGCACCGCCCGACGCCGCACACCGTCCCTACCGAACAGCGTCTTCGAATGCGCGTACGGCTCCGCGGAGCCCTTCCCGGCGGGCTGGCTGCGGGAGAAGGGCATCCTGACGGCGCGCCGGGCCATGTACGTCGGCTCCGGAATGTGTCTGCTGGGGTTCCTGGCCCTGTCTCACCTGAACAACGTCCTGCTGGCGATCCTCGGCTTCGGTGTCATCGGCGGCATCGGGGCCGGCCTGGTCTACGCGACCTGCATCAACATGGTCGGCAAGGGTTTCCCGAGCGGCGGGGAGCGCGGACCGGGTTCGTCAACGGCGGGTTCGCGTACGGATCGCTGCCGTTCATCTTCATGATCGTGGTCGTCGCGACCGCGTTCTTCTTCCAGGGCCCCCCGAAGAACTGGTGGCCCTCGGACGTCGATCCGCCGACGCACGCGGGCGCCGAGAAGGGCACGGGCAACCTCGCCAAGAACCCGCCCGCGGGATCTCCTTCCAGGTCGACTTCGCCAGGGACGCCGCCGTCAACGGCATCGGCCGCGGTGTCGTCGGCTGGCTGTCCGACACGTGGGGCCGCAAGGCGACGCTCGTGTTCGTCATCGTCGTGCTGGGCCTGGCCCAGTTCGGGGTGATCCGGGCCGGCGAGCTGAAGGGCGAAGGGCTGTTCCTGTTCTTCGCCTTCCTCGCCGGCTTCGGCGGCGGCGCGTTCTACCCGTTGTTCGCGGCGCTGACCCCGGACTACTTCGGGGAGAACTACAACGGCGCCTACGCGCCGGCCGGCGGGCTGTCCATGGTCGCGGCGGCGATCGCCCTGCTGCTACGGCAGCCGGGGCGGGCGTCGGTGCCCCGGTCCGTGGGCTGACCCGGCGCATCGTGAGGAGGCCCTCCCCGCTGCGGGGAGGGCCTCCTCACGCGTGGGTGTGCGGAACCGTCAGCACTTCTCCCGCAGCGAGTGCAGGTGCTCGCTCGAACGCCGGGCGAAGGTGAAGGACTCGGTCGGATTGTCGTGCTCGGCCTGCCAGTGGTGGGCGAACCGCTCGCCGCGCAGCCGGGTCACACCGGAGATGAACCGCTGGTAGTCGATGTCCCCGTCGCCGACGTCGACCATGCGGTAGCCGTAGGTGTTCGCCGGGTCGCTGACTCCGTCCTTGACATGGAAGAGCGGGTAGCGGTGGGGCTGCCTGAGCACGTAGTCGAGGGGGTCGAAGGGCGCGGGCGTGCCGTCGGGGCGCTTGGAGAAGCGGAACTGGCCCGAGTACGCCCAGTAGATGTCCATCTCCAGGAAGACGAGGTCGGGGTCGGTCTCGGCGAGCAGCACGTCGTAGAGCCGGACCTTGGGGTTGTCGGTGGCGAAGGAGAACTCCTCGGAGTGGTTGTGCTGGTAGAACTTCATGCCGCGCGCCCGGGCCGCCGCTCCGTAGGTGTTGAACTCCTCGGCGGCCCGCTTCCAGGCGTCGACGGTCGAGCCGTAGCGGAAGGGCCCGGAGGCGGTGCCGATGTGCTTGAGGCCGAGGGCCTGGGCATCGTCGAGGACCTTGGTGAGGTTCTGGGCGAAGGTGTAGGCGTTGGGGTCGCTCGCGTAGTAGCCGACGTGGCTGCCGATCGGGTTCAGGCCGTGGTTGCGGGCCAGCCGCCTGAGCTGGGCCAGGGTGATCGGGCCGGCCGAGCCCTGGGTGTAGCCGGCGAACTCGACCTCGTCGTAGCCGTACTTCTCCAGTTCGGCGAAGACGGCGGCGAAGCCGAGGGTGGAGACCTTGTCGCGCAGGCTGTAGAGCTGGATGCCGAGCCGGCCGGGCGGCAGGACGGGGCGGCCGCGGCCCGCGGTGTCGGCGGCGGTCCCGGGGGCGGCGGCCGCTGGGGTCGCCGCCGCGCCCAGCAGGGCCGCGGCGGTGGCGCCCGCGGCCACGCCGAGCATGCCGCGTCTGCTGAGGCGGTGGGTGAGTTCGGAATCGGTCTGGGTGATGCGGCTCATGCTGGAACTCCTCGTGAGGACGGGGCGTTGTCAGTGGTGAGTGCTTCACTGGGGACCAGTCAGACCTGAGGGCTTCATCCCTCAGGTGAGACCGGCGAGTCGGAGCAGGAGCGACTTCACACCGGTGGCCGCGAGGTGGTCACCGACAGCACGGGGGGTGGAGCAGATGAGGAGCGGACCGTCGTCGTCGCTCGCCGGAAGGCGACCGTGGCTGCCGCGAATAGGTGAGGGATCCAGGGGCACGACCGCCATGCGGTAGCGCATGCCGAGCTTCTTGCGGGCCAGGGCGGTCGCGGCCTTGACCTTGACATAGGGGTCGAGCGGGTCCATGAACAGTTCGACCGGGTCGTAGCCGGGTTTGCGGTGGATCTCGACGAGCTGGGCGAAGTCGGGTGCGCGGGCGTCGTCGAGCCAGTAGTAGTACGTGAACCAGGCGTCCGGCTCCGCGACGGCGACGAGTTCGCCCGAGCGCGGATGGTCGAGGTGGTGGGCCTTCTTGCCCTCGTCGTCGAGGAGTTGCTCGATGCCGGGCAGTCCGTGGAGCGCGGCCCGGGTCGCGTCGAGGTCCTCCGGGCGGCGCACGTAGACGTGGGCGATCTGGTGGTCGGCGACGGCGAAGGCACGGGACGCCATCGGGTCCAGGTACTCCATGCCGTCCTGCGTGTGCACCTCCAGCAGGCCTGCCCGGCGCAGGGCGCGGTTGATGTCCACGGGGCGGCTGACGCGGGTGATGCCGTACTCGGACAGCGCGACGACGGTACGGCCTTCCGCGCGGGCGTCGTCCAGGAGCGGGGCCAGCGCGGTGTCCAGGTCGGCGGCGGCTTTCAGGGAGCGGGGGTCGTCTGGGCCGAAGCGCTGCAGGTCGTAGTCGAGGTGAGGGAGGTAGCAGAGCGTCAGGTCGGGGTGCCGGGTGCGGTTGATGTGGCGGGTGGCGTCGATGATCCACTGGCTGGAGACGAGGTCGGCGCCGGGGCCCCAGAAGTGGAAGAGGGGGAAGGTGCCGAGTTTGGCGGTGAGTTCGTCGTGCAGGGCCGGGGGCCGGGTGTAGCAGTCGGGTTCCTTGCGGCCGTCGGCGTAGTAGACCGGACGGGGGGTGACCGTGATGTCGGTGTCGGCGCCCATGGCGTACCACCAGCAGATGTTGGCGACCGTATAGCCGGGGTGGGCGCGGCGGGCGGCGTCCCAGAGTTTGTCGCCGGCGACCAGGCCGTTGTGCTGGCGCCACAGCAGGACGTCTCCGAGGTCGCGGAAGTACCAGCCGTTGCCGACGATGCCGTGCTCCGACGGGTGGGTGCCGGTGAGGAAGGTGGACTGCGCGGCGCAGGTGACGGCGGGCAGGACGGTGCCGAGGGTGGCGCGGGAGCCGGAGCGGCCGAGGGCCTTGAGGTGGGGCATGTGGTCGAGAAGACGGGGGGTGAGGCCGACGACATCGAGGACCAGGAGCGGGGTGGGACCGCCGCCGGGGGCGGTCCGTGGGGGGCTCGTGCTCATGGGAGTTCCTTCAGGCCGAGGTCGGTCAGCAGGTCGCGGGCGAGGGTGAGTTCGGCGGCGATGCCGTCGGCGAGCTGGGCGCGGGTGCTCGGGCGCAGCTCGGGCGGGAGGGCCTGCCAGGTGTAGGTCTCGACCTCCAGATGGCGCACCAGCGGGTGCGGGCCGCCCACGAGCCGGGTCAGGGCGGTTTTCAGGACGGGGAGTGTGGAGGTGAGGGGCGCGGCGGGGGCCGCGTGCAGCGGGACGTGGAAGTGGGCGCGCCAGGGCGATGCCTCGGGGAGTGCCCGGCCGCCGAGGGCTTCGCCGAGGTCGTCGGTGCCGCGCAGGCCGGCGGCGGTGCTGGTGCGGGTCTGGTGCAGGAAGCGGGGTTCGTCGAAGGCGGCGAGGGCCTCGCGGACCTCGGGGAGGTGCGGGTGCTCGGCGTGGAGTGCGGCCGAGAGCTGGGATTTGACGACGGGGACGCCGGACGCGGCGAGCGCGTCCAGGGCGGTGTGCGGATCTTCGAAGGAGGTGGCGAGGTGGCAGGTGTCGACGCAGATGCCGATGCGTGGATGGCCGATGGCGGTGAGCGGGGCGATGGCATCACCGGTGGTCTCGACGACACAGCCGGGTTCCGGTTCCAGGCCGACGCGGATGGAGCGGCCGGTGAGCTCCTCCAGCGCGTCGAGGCGTTCGCCGAGGGTGCGCAGGGCGGTGTGGGCGGAGTCCGTCGGGCGGGTGCGCCAGGCGAGCGGGAGGGTGGAGACGCTGCCCTCGTCGACGTCGTCGGGGAGCAGTCCGGTGAGGACGCGGGCGAGGGCGGTGGTGTGTTCGAGGCGTTCGGGGTCGGTCCAGTCGGGCCGGTAGACGCGGTACTTGACCTCTTCGGCGCCGAAGCCCTCATAGGGGAAGCCGTTGAGGGTGACGACCTCCAGGCCGCGGCGGTCGAGTTCGCACCGCAGGCCGCGCAGTGCGGAGGGGTCGGTGACCAGGGCGTGCGCGGCGTCCTTGGCGAGCCACAGTCCGATGCCGAGGCGGTCCCGGCCGAGGCGGCGGCGGACGGGTTCGCAGTGGTCCCGGAGCTGGGCGAGGACACCGTCGAGGGTCTCCGCGGGATGGACGTTGGTGCAGTAGGCGAGGTGGACGGTGGAGCCGTCGGGGTGCCGGAAGCGCATGGCTCACGCCCCGCCGCGCAGGATGGAGTTGCCCTGGTGGGTGGCGTCGGGGGCCGCGACGTCGAGGTTCAGCCGGCCGCTGAGCCCGTAGAAGGCCACGGGGTTGCGCCACAGGACCCGGTCGACGTCGTCCTCGGTGAAGCCCTCGGCCAGCATCAGGTCGCCGACCTTGCGGGTCTTGAGGGGGTCGCTGCGGCCCCAGTCGGCGGCGGAGTTCACCAGCACCTGCTCGGGGCCGTAGGCGCGGAGGATGGCGACCATCCGCTCCTCGTCCATCTTGGTGTCGGGATAGACGGAGAAGCCGAGCCAGCAGCCGCTGTCCTTGGCCTCCTTGACGGTGGTCTCGTTGAGGTGGTCGACCAGGACCCGGTCCATGGGCAGCGCGGACTCGGCGACGACGTCGAGGGTGCGGCGCAGTCCCGCCGCCTTGTCGCGGTGCGGGGTGTGCACGAGCGCGGGGAGCCCGTGGTCGGCGGCGAGCTGGAGCTGGGCGGCGAGGGCGGTGTCCTCGGCGGGGGTCATCGAGTCGTAGCCGATCTCGCCGACGGCGACGACCTGGTCCTTGACGAGATAGCGGGGCAACTCGTCGAGGACGGGCAGGCAGCGCGGGTCGTTCGCCTCCTTGGGGTTGAGGGCGAGCGTGCAGTGGTGGGCGATGCCGTGCTGGGCGGCGCGGAAGGGTTCCCAGCCGAGGAGGGAGTCGAAGTAGTCGAAGAACGTGGCCGGTGCGGTGCGGGGCTGGCCCAGCCAGAAGGAGGGCTCGACGACGGCGCGGACGCCCGCGGCGCGCATGGCCTCGTAGTCGTCGGTGGTCCTGGACGTCATGTGGATGTGGGGGTCGAAGATGCGCATCAGGACTCCTTGCCGTGGGGGTGGGCCGAACCGTGCGGTGGGGGTGTTGCGTCGGGTTCGGTCAGGGCCAGGACGCGGTACAGGTCCTCGGGTACGGCACGGCCCGCGGCGGTGCGTTCGGCGGCGTAGTCGCCGAGCATGCGGGCGAGTTCGGCGTCGGCGCGGGCGCGGCGCTCGAGGCCGGCCACCGCACTGACGGGCACGCCGGTGAACAGGCACTTCAGGACGGCGTGGCGCCACTGGTGGGGGTCGAGGTGGCGGGCCGCGTAGGGGCCGACGGCGGCGGTGAGGAGGCCGGTGTCGTTGGTGCGCAGGGCGTCCTCGACGAGCGGGAGTGCTTCCGGGCCGGACACGAGGTGGGGCAGGGCGTGCAGGGCGGCGCGGCGTTCGGCGCCGGTGCCCTGGGAGTAGACGCGGGTGACCGCGTCGGCGTCGGCTCGGGCCGCGTGCAGGATGAGGACGCGGGCGGCGTCGGCGTGCTCGGAGCCGCAGCGGCGGCCGGCCTCGGCCAGGCGCAACTCCCAGACGGAGATGGGTCCGTGGGTGCCGGGGTGGGCGGCCGCTTCGTCGAGGGCCGGGTCGAGCCAGGCGCGGGCGGCTCCGGCGAGGCGGGCCGAGAGCCGGGCGTGCAGTTCGGCGGGCGGGGTGAGGGCGAGGGTGGTGCCCTGGGTGCCGGCCGCCTCGGTGCCCGTGGTGGGGCCTGGGCGGGTCATCGGGTGCTCCCTTCTCAGGTGGCGGGGGGCTCGCCCGGAGGTGGGGCGGCATTGCGGAGGAACGGGAGGGAGAGTGCGGCGTGGTGGGGGCCCGCGTGGGAGTGGCGGGGCAGTTCCACGACGGTCAGGCCCTGGTAGCCGGTCTCGGCGAGGGCCGCGAGGACGGGCGGGAAGTCGATCTCGCCGTCGCCGAAGGGCAGGTGCTCATGGACTCCGCGGCGCATGTCCTCGATCTGGACGTGGCGCAGCCAGGGCGCGGCGGCGCGGACGCAGTCGGCCGGAGGGAGCGGTTCGAGGCACTGGCAGTGGCCGATGTCGAGGGTGAGGCCCAGGTGTTCCGGGTCACCGAGGGTACGGCGGAGGTGATGGAAGTCGGCGAGGGTGGCGAGGAGATGGCCGGGCTCGGGTTCGACGGCCAGAGGGACTCCGGTGGACGCGGCCGCGTCCAGGACGGGGGCGAGGGACTCGGCCAGGCGTTTCCAGGCGGTGTCCGGGTCGGTGCCGTCCGGGGTGACGCCGCTGAAGCAGTGCACGGCGTGGGCGTCCAGGTCGGTGGCGATCCGCACGGCGCGCACCAGCAGGTCGACGCGGCGGGCGCGGGCGTCCGGGTCGGGGTCCAGCAGGGAGGGGCCGTGCTTGCGGCGCGGGTCGAGCACATAGCGGGCGCCGGTCTCGACGGTCACGCCCAGGCCGAGGGTGTCCAGCCGGTGGGCGAGGCGGCGGACACGGGCGGCGAGGTCCGGGGCCAGGGGGTCCAGGTGCATGTGGTCGAGGGTGAGTCCGACGCCGTCGTAGCCCAGATCGGCGAGGAGGGAGAGGGCGTCGTCCAGGCGGAGGTCGGCGAGACCGTTGGTGCCGTAGCCGAATCGGAGGGAGGCGGTGGCGGTGGGCTCTGCTGAGGGAGGGGCCGCGGCGCCGGCAGGTGCGGCGGTGCCGCCCGCACCTTGCCCCGGAAGAGCCCGGCCTTCAGGGGCCGTGCCCCCCGCCGTCGTGCCCTCGATACCCCCGCTCACCGCTCCTTCCCCACAGCGCCACCCGAGTCGGCAGGCCCTCCGGCACCGTCGGCCGCCAACCGCCCCGCGAAGCGCACCAGTTCGCCGTACTGCTCCGCCAGGGCCGACGGGCCCTGCCCCACCGGGTCCTTGAAGTAGAAGCCCAGTTCGCTCAGCGGGCCGGAGAGGCCTGCCTCGTGGGCACGGGTGACCAGGCGGGCCAGGTCCAGGATCAGGGGGGCCGCCAGGGCCGAGTCGCAGCCCTGCCAGATCGTCTGGAGGATCATGCGAGTGCCGAGGAAGCCGTCGAAGGCGATGTGGTCCCAGGCGGTCTTCCAGTCGCCCAGCGCGGGGACGTCGTCGATGTGGACCTCGCCCTCGGGGCGCGACGGGAGCACGTCGGCCAGCACCCGCTCCTTGCCGGCGTTCTTCGCGGCGGTCGCCGCCGGGTCGGCGAGGGAGGCGCCGTCGCCGCCGCCCAGGAGGTTCGTGCCGGACCAGGCCCGTACCGCGAGCGCTCGTTGGGTGAACATCGGGGCCAAAGCCGCCCGGAGCAGGGTCTGGCCGGTCTTGCCGTCGCGGCCGGCATGGGGCAGGCCGGAGTCGGCGGCGAGAGCGGCCAGTTCCGGGTGGTGCAGACCCGTCGAGGGGGTGAAGTTGACGTACGGACAGCCCGCGCGCAGGGCCGCCGCCGCGTACAGGGCGCTCGGTGGCAGCGCCGGGCCGGTGGACGCCGGTTCCGTCGAGGCCACGTTGATCACGACCGCTCTGGTCAGGCCCAGTCGTCGTACGAAGTCCTCGATGTCGGCCGAGAAGGCGGAGATCAGCGCGTCTTCGTCCCGCGTGTCGCCGGGGAGTGGGCCGCCGGGCCTGATCTCCCGCTCCGCCAGCGCCAGTTCGGCGGCCACCGCCCTCGGCAGGCCCGGGGGCAGGACGCCTCCCGCCGCCAGGGCCTCCGCCCGTTTCGGCAGCGGGCAGTCCACCGTGTCGTGGCCGCCGAAGACCAACGACGGCAGCGGCGGCAGGGCGGCGTCGGTGAAGGGCGGGGTCCGCGTGACCATGCCCGTCGGCGGATGCAGGCCCGCCGAGATCGCGGCGCAACCGGCTATCACCGTCGTGGCCACGGAGCCCCGCGCCCCGATCAGCCACACTCCGACACGTGCTCCGGGAAAGGACGCGGACATGGACAGCAGCCTCCTCGTCGTACGGAAAACCCCCGTCAAGGCGGAACCCGTGGGGGGTGGAAGACGGCGGGCGGGGGTCCGGCGTCCCCCGCCCGCCGTCGCTCACGTGCCCTTGAGGGGCAGCTCCTTGATCCGGATGTCCCGGAAGGACATCTGGTCGTCGGATCCGTGGTTCTGGATGCCGACGTGCCCGTCTCGCAGGCTCCGGGCCGGATCGGTGTTGGTGAAATCGTTGATCTTCACGCCGTTGAGCCAGACGCGGAGGCGCTCGCCCTCCACGCGGATCTCGTACGTGTTCCACTCCCCCGGCGGATTGAGCGCCCGGTCACGCTTGGCCAGGTCCGCGGAGCGGAAGCCGTAGACCGACCCCGTGGTCCTCTCGGGGACGTCCGTGGCGTCGATCTGGATCTCATAGCCGTTGCTGACAGCCGACCACGGGTCGTCCGAGGGCGGAAATCCCACGAATACACCGGAATTGTCGTCTCCGTCGACCTTCCAGTCGAGCTTCAGCGAGTAGGCGCCGAAGCCCTGGCCTGCGTACCAGAGGAGGCCCAGCCCGCCGCTGGTCGAGAGCGTGCCGTCGGCGCCCAGCGAGAAAGAGCCGGGGCCCGCCTGACGCCAGCCGGAGAGGGAGGCGGCCGTGCCGTCGAAGAGCGGCCGGTAGCCGTTCTCCGGGCGGCAGTCGGCCTGCGCCGTGCCGGTCGTCCAGCGCAGCCCGCCCAGCAGATGGTGCCGGAAGGCGGGGTCCGCGTAGGACTCCTTGGCGTGGCCGCCGCCGGTGTAGAAGGCACGGCCGCCCTGGTAGGTGTGGCACCAGGCGATCGGATGGTCGCCGTTCATGGTGGCGCCCGTGTACGACGACTCGTCGAGGGAGGCCAGCACGTGGACCCGTTCCCGGGGGCTGGAGCGGTAGTCGTACCACTCGTCCGTCCGGTTCCAGGCCGTCGGCAAGTGCGAGGTCGACGGGTGGGCGTGGTCCTCGACGTCAACAGTGGCCTGCTGGATCGCCGGATGCGACCGGAAATACGCTCCGACGAGGCCGCCGTAGAACGCCCAGTCGTACTCGGTGTCGGCTGCCGCGTGGACGCCCATGAAGCCGCCGCCGTGGCGCACATAGCGTTCGAACGCGCGCTGTTGCGCGCCGTCGAGCACATCGCCGGTGGTCGACAGGAACACCACCGCGTCGTACCGGCGCAGGTTGTCGTGCGTGAACGCGCCCGCGTCCTCGGTGGCGTCGACCGTGATGCCGGCCGTGGCGCCCAGTTCCTCGATGGCCGCCACGCCGGCGGGGATGGAGTCGTGCCGGAAGCCCGCCGTCTTGGAGAAGACCAGCACCCGCTCCCCCGCGGACGCTTCCGAGGAGGACGCCGGTCCCGAGACGCAGCCGAGGAGCAGCGCCGCACCCGTGACCAGCGTCGCCAGTCGGCCGGTTGAAATGTTCCTGTGCACGAAATGCCTCCGGAGTGGGGCCGGTTGGACAGGCGGGTGCGGTGCGCCGGTGCTCAGTTGCCGAAGGCGGCGTCGAAGGAGGCCGTGGGCGGCTCGAAGTCGTAGGCCTTCAGGCGGGTCAGCGCCTCGGGGGCGCCCTGGAGCCGGTCCATTCCGGCGTCCTCCCACTCCACCGAGATCGGCCCCTGGTAGTCGATGGAGCGCAGCATCCGGAAGACGTCCTCCCAGGGCACGTCCCCGTGTCCGGCGGAGACGAAGTCCCAGCCGCGCCGGGGGTCACCCCAGGGCAGGTGGGAGCCGAGGCGGCCGTTGCGGCCGTCCAAGCGCTTGCGGGCCTCCTTGCAGTCCACGTGATAGATCCGGTCCCGGAAGTCGTAGAGGAAGCCGACGGGGTCCAGGTCCTGCCACACGAAGTGCGAGGGGTCGAAGTTCAGGCCGAACGCGGGCCGCCGGCCGACCGCCTCCAGGGCACGCTGGGTGGTCCAGTAGTCGTAGGCGATCTCGCTGGGGTGGACCTCGTGGGCGAAGCGCACGCCCTCGGCGTCGAAGACGTCCAGGATCGGGTTCCAGCGGTCTGCGAAGTCCTCGTAGCCGCGCTCGATCATCGCCTCGGGCGCGGGCGGGAACATCGCGACCAGGTGCCAGATCGCGGAGCCGGTGAAGCCGATGACGGTGTCGACGCCGAAGGCGGCCGCCGCCCGCGCGGTGTCCTTCATCCGCTCGGCCGCCCGCTGCCGCACCCCCTCGGCATCGCCGTCGCCCCACACCTCGCCGGGCAGGATCGCCTCGTGGCGCTCGTCGATGATGGTGTCGCAGACCGCCTGGCCCACCAGGTGGTTGGAGATCGCCCAGCACTTCAGCCCGTACTTGTCGAGCAGTTGATGCCTGGACTTCACATAGCCGGGGTCGCTCAGCGCCTTGTCGACCTCGAAGTGATCACCCCAGCAGGCCAGTTCGAGACCGTCGTAGCCGAAGTCACGGGCCAGACGGCAGACCTCCTCCAGGGGCAGATCGGCCCACTGACCGGTGAAGAGCGTGAAGGTGCGCGGCATGATCAGAGGCCTCCTCAGACCGCTATGGGCGTGTAGACGGAGTTCTTCTCGGCGCTCTCCTCCACCGCCGCGAGGACGCGCTGCACCTGGAGCCCGTCGGCGAAGGAGGGGTCGGGGCTGCGGCCCTCGGCGACGGCGTGGACCAGGTCGCGGGCCTGGTGGACGAAGGTGTGCTCGTAGCCGAGGCCGTGGCCCGGCGGCCACCAGGCGTCCATGTAGGGGTGGTCGGGTTCGGTGACGAGGATGCGGCGGAAACCGGCGTGCGCGCCGGGCTCCGTACCGTCGTGGTACGACAGTTCGTTGAGCCGCTCCAGGTCGAAGGCGAGCGAGCCGCGCTCGCCGTTGAGTTCGAGGCGCAGGGCGTTCTTGCGGCCGGTGGCGTAACGGGTCGCCTCGAAGGAGGCGAGCGCGCCGGAGGGGAAGCGGGCGGTGAACAGGGCCGCGTCGTCCACGGTGACCTCGCCGGTGCCCCCGGTCGCCGCGGCGGACAGGCCCTGCGCCGCCCCGGCCAGCGGACGCTGTCGTACGAAGGTCTCGGTGAGCGCGGAGACGCCGGACAGCTGCTCGCCGGCCACGTACTGGGCGAGGTCCACGATGTGCGCGCCGAGGTCGCCGAGCGAGCCCGACCCGGCGTGCTCCTTGCGCAGCCGCCAGGTCAGCGGGAACTCCGGGTCCACCAGCCAGTCCTGAAGGTACGTCACCCGCACGTGCCGCAGCCGGCCGAGCCGTCCCTCGGCGACCATCCGGCGGGCCAGCGCGGTCGCGGGCACCCGGCGGTAGTTGAACCCCACCATCGCCAACTGGCCGCGCTCGTAGCCCTCCTCGGCCGCCCGGACCATCGCCTCGGCCTCCTCGACGGTGTTCGCGAGGGGCTTCTCACACAGGACATGCTTCCCGGCGGCGAGCGCGGCGATCGCGATCTCGGCGTGGCTGTCACCGGGCGTGCAGATGTCGACGAGGTCGACGTCGTCCCGGGCGATCAGCGCCCGCCAGTCGGTCTCGGCCGCCGCCCAGCCGTGCCGGTCGGCCGCCGCGCGCACCGCGGCCGCGTCCCGTCCGCAGATCGCGGCCAGGACCGGGCGCCGGGGCAGGTCGAAGACGCGCCCCACGGTGCGCCAGCCCTGGGAGTGGGCGGCGCCCATGAAGGCGTAGCCGACCATGCCGACGCGCAGCGGCGGCTTCTCGGCCTCGGCACCGTCTGACGCTTGCGGCTGTGCCATGCGGATGTCCTCCTCGTGCTTCGTCGGGGGGTGGCTCACCTAGGGCCTGCGCCACGGAACGCGGCGCGGGCCCTCGGAATGGCACGGCTCACTTGAAACCGGTGGGCATGTACTGGTCGACGTTCTCCTTGTCGACGACGGCGGAGTACAGGGTCAGCGAGGCCGGGATCTCGAACTCGGCCAGCCCACCGACCCCCTTGCCCTGGCCGAGCGCACGGGCCAGGTCGATCGCTGAGGCGGCCATCGTCGGCGGGTACAGGACCGTCGCCTTGAGCACCCCGTCGTCCTGCTTGATGGCCTGGAAGGCGGAGAGCGCGCCCGCGCCGCCGACCATCAGGAAGTCGTCGCGTCCGGCCTGCTCGATGGCGCGCAGCGCGCCCACGCCCTGGTCGTCGTCGTGGTTCCACAGCGCGTCGAACTTGGACTGAGCCTGCAGCAGTTGCGCCATCTTGGCCTGCCCGGACTCCACCGTGAACTCGGCGGCCTGGCGGGCCACCTTCTTGATGTTGGGGTAGTTCTTCAGGGCGTCGTCGAAGCCTTGGGTGCGCTGCTGGGTCAGCTCCAGGTTGTCCAGGCCCGCCAGTTCGATGACCCGGGCGCCGGACTTGTCCTTGAGCTTCTCGCCGATGTAGTGACCGGCGTTCAGGCCCATGCCGTAGTTGTCACCGCCGATCCAGCAGCGGTACGCCTGCGGGGAGTTGAAGATGCGGTCGAGGTTGATGACCGGGATGCCCGCGCGCATCGCCTTCAGGCCGACCTGGGTGAGCGCCTTGCCGTCGGCCGGGAGGATCACCAGCACGTCGACCTTCTTGTTGATCAGCGTCTCGATCTGGCCGATCTGGGCGGCGGTGTCGTTGGAGCCCTCGGTGATCTCCAGGGTGACGTCGGAGTACTTCTTCGCCCGCGACTTGGCGTTGTCGTTGATGGCGTTGAGCCAGCCGTGGTCGGCCTGGGGTCCTGCGAAGCCGATGGTGACGGGCTTGCCGGGCTTGTCGTCGGCGGCCGGCTGGTCGTTCGCGGCCGGCTCGTCGTCGGACTCGTTGCTCGTGCACCCCGTCAACAGGGCGCCGGCGGAGACGGCGGCGGCCCCGAAGAGCAGCCCTCTGCGGCTCGTGAGCTCTGACATGGCGGTGAACCCTTTCCTCAGGTCGTGCTCGCGGTACGGCGCTGGACCAGCACGGCGGCGACGATGATCGCGCCCTTGGCGATCTGCTGGACGTCGCTCTGCAGGTTGTTCAGGGCGAAGATGTTGGTGATCGTGGTGAAGATCAGGACGCCGAGCACGGAGCCGACGATGGTGCCCCGGCCGCCGCTGAGCAGCGTGCCGCCGATGATCGCGGCGGCGATGGCGTCGAGTTCGTAGAGGTTGCCGTTGGTGTTCTGGCCCGAGCCGGACAGGATGATCAGCAGGAAGGCGGCGATTCCGCAGCACAGCCCGGACAGCAGGTAGAGGTAGAGGCGCTGACGGCGGACGTCGATGCCGGCGAGCCTGGCGGCCTCGGCGTTGCCGCCGACGGCGACCGTGCGGCGGCCGAAGGTGGTGCGGTTGAGGATCAGCCAGCCGATGACGGTGACGACGGCGAAGACCATGACGAGCGGCGGGACGCCGAGGACGTAGGCGTCGCGCTCGCCGAGGTCGAGGATGCTCGGGATGGTGACGATCTGCGTCTTGCCGTCGGTGATCTGCAGGGCCAGTCCGCGCGCCGAGGCCAGCATGGCGAGCGTCGCGATGAACGGCACCATCGCGCCGTACGCGATGAGCAGGCCGTTGACCAGTCCGCAGCCGACGCCGACGAGCACCGCGGTGAACAGGACGCCGGCGAAGCCGTACTCCTGGGTCGCGACCGTGGTCGCCCACACCGAGGCCAGGGCGACGATCGCGCCGACCGACAGGTCGATGCCGCCGGAGACGATGACGAAGGTCATGCCGACGGTGACGACGCCGATCACGGAGGCCTGGGTGAGGACGAGTTGGAGGTTGCGGGTGTCGAGGAACTCGTCGGGCTTGGTGATGCCGCCGATGACGATCAGCGCGGCGAGCACGCCGAGGAGGGACAGGGTGCGGACGTCGGCGCGGGCCCACATCCCACGCCACGCCCCGGATCCGCTCGCGGGCGGTACTTTGTCGGCGCTGTCCCTGGGGGGAGACATGTGCTGCGTCATGACGCCGGGCTTCCTTCCATGACGAGGTCGAGGACACGGTGTTCGTCGAGGTCGCGGGCGGGCGCGGTGTGCACGACCCGCCCCTCGCGCAGCACCAGGACGCGGTCGGCGAGGCCGAGCACCTCGGGCACCTCGCTGGAGACGAGCAGCACGGCGAGGCCTTCGTCGGCGAGGCGCCGTACGACCGCGTAGAGCTCGGCGCGGGCGCCGACGTCGACGCCCCGGGTGGGTTCGTCGAGGAGCAGCACCCGGCAGCCGCGCAGCAGCCAGCGGGCGAGGACGGCCTTCTGCTGGTTGCCGCCGGACAGGGTGCGCACGGGCACGGCGGGGTTGTCGGGCCGCAGCGACAGCTCGCGGGTGGCGGCGCGCGCGGCGCCCAGTTCGGCGCCGCGGTCGATCCAGCCCCCGCGGGAGAAGCGGGCCATGGAGGAGACCGAGACATTGCGGGTGACGGACTCCAGCATCAGCAGCGCCTGTGCCTTGCGTTCCTCGGGGGCGAGCCCGAGTCCGGCGCGGACGGCGGCGCGGACGCTCCCCGGACGCAACGCCTTCCCGTCGACGAGGACTTGGCCGGTCGAGGGCTTGCGGGCGCCGTAGATCGTCTCCAGGATCTCCGAGCGTCCCGAGCCGACCAGTCCGGCGAGACCGACGATCTCGCCGGGCCGGATCTCCAGGTCCAGCGGCTCGAACTCGCCCTCCCGGGACAGCCCTTGGACCTGGAGCACGGGCGCGCCCGTGGGCGCCGACTCCGGCTGAGGGGGGAAGACGTACTCCACGTTGCGGCCGGTCATCAGCGCCACGACGTCCCGGGTGGGCGTGGACTTCGCGGGCAGTCCGACCGCCACCGCCCGGCCGTCCTTGAGCACGGTCACCCGGTCGCCGATGCGCCGGATCTCCTCCAGACGGTGCGAGATGTAGACGACGGCCACGCCGTCGGCGGTCAGGTCGCCCACGATCCGGAACAGGTTGTCGACCTCGTCCGGGTCGAGCGCCGCGGACGGCTCGTCCATCACGATCAGCCGTACGTCGTGGGAGAGCGCCCGCGCCATGGAGACGATCTGCTGCTGGGCCGCCGACAACTCTCCCACCAGCCGCCCGGGGTCGATCTCGGAGTGACCGAGCCGCTTGAGCAGAGCGGCGGTCGACTCACGCGCGCTCCTGCGTCGTACGACGAAACCGGCGGCCGTCGGTTCATGGCCGAGGTGGACGTTCTCGGCCACGGACAGGTGCTCCACCAGGTCGAGTTCCTGGTAGATGGTGGCGATGCCCAGGCGCATGGCGGCGATGGGCGAGCGCAATGTCACCGGTGCGCCACGCCAGTTGATGGTGCCGTCGTCGGGCTGGTGGGCGCCGGCCAGCACCTTGATGAGGGTGGACTTCCCGGCGCCGTTCTGGCCGAGCAGACAGTGCACCTCCCCCGCCTGGACGTCGAGGTCGACACCGTCGAGGGCCCGGACACCGGGGAAGGACTTGGTGATGCCGGACATGCTGAGCAGCGATGGTTCTGGTGCCATGGGCTCCCCTTGGCGGGCGTGCGGGCCGGTTCAGGGCAGGGCGAAGCAGGGCGCAGTACGGGAGTGACTCGTGTAACGAGGTGATTGCGCGGGGTGTGGAGGCGTGCGGTTACGCGGGTGAGAACAGGTGGTCGCTGATGAGCCGGGCCGCGCCGATGACTCCGGCGGTGGGGCCCAACTCCCCCAGCACGATGGGCAGATTGCCGGTCGCCAGGGGCAGCGACTGGCGGTAGACCTGGGTGCGGATCGCGGCGAGCAGGGTGTGGCCGAGTCCGGTCACACCGCCGCCGATCACCACCAGGCCCGGATTGAAGAAGCTGACGAGTCCGGCGATGACCTGACCGGTGCGGTCGCCGCCCTCGCGGATCAGGTCGAGGGCGGTGGCGTCACCCGCGGCGGCCGCGGCGGCGACGTCGGCGGCGCTCAGGTCGCCGTTCGCCTCGAGCCGCGCGGCGAGTTCGGCCGACCGCCCCTGCTGGGCCGCCTCCAGGGCGTCCCGGGCGAGGGCGGCGCCGCTGAAGTGGGCCTCCAGACATCCCCGGTTGCCGCAGGCACAGGGCCTGCCGTCGGGTACGGCCTGGATGTGCCCGATGTCGCCGGCGCTGCCCGTCGTACCGCGGTGGACACCACCGCCGACGACGATGCCGCAGCCGATACCGGTGCCGATCTTGACGCAGAGGAAGTCGTTCACGGAGCGTGCGACGCCCGCGTGCTGTTCCCCCATCGCCATCAGGTTCACGTCGTTGTCGACCATGACCGGGCAGCCGAGTTCCTGGCTGAGCGCCTCCCGCACGGGGAAGCCGTCCCAGCCCGGCATGATCGGCGGCGCGACCGGCACGCCCTCGGGGAAGCGGACCGGCCCCGGGACGCCGATCCCGGCGCCGTCGTACCCCTCCGCGAGTCCGGTCGCCCGCAGCTTGGCGGCCATGGCGAGGACCTGCTCGAAGACCGCGACCGGGCCTTCGCGCACGTCCATCGGGTGGTTGAGGTGTCCGAGGATCTCCAGCTCGGCGTTGGTGACCGCGACGTCGACCGAGGTCGCGCCGATGTCGACGCCGAGGAAGCGGAGCCCCGGGTTGAGCCGGATGTTGTGGGAGCGCCGGCCACCGCGCGAGGCGGCGAGTCCGTCGGCCACGACCAGGCCCGTCTCCAGCAGCCGGTCCACCTCCACGGCCAGCTTGGACCGCGACAGATCGACCTGATCGCCCAGTTGCGCCCGGGAGTTGGGACCCCCGTCACGCAACAGCTTGAGCAGCCGGGCCTGATGGGCGTTCGCGGGTCGCGCCGTCATCCGTCTCACGTGCCCCTCCCCGCCTCAATCGGCCACCGTTGCCGGGCTTTCGAGGGGAACGTAGCAGCGGCTGCCGTGGCTGGGAAGAATCTGTGCAGGAATTACTGACGACTTCTACCACTCACAGGACAAAGGGCGGCGCGGACGGCCCTCGCAGGGCGGCGCGGACGGCCCTCGCACTACTGGGTCACGACCGCTGGCGCGCGTGGTACGACGTCCGCGTGTGCTCGGTGTGCTCGCGCATCAGCTCGGTGGCTCGCTGCTCGTCCCGGTCGGAGATCGCCGCGATCAGGCGACGGTGCTCGATCCAGGACTGCTTCCCGCGCTGCCGGGCCACCGGCGTGTAGTACCAGCGCACCCGCCGGTCGACCTGCGCGGCGAGTTCGGCGAGGACGGCGTTGCCCGCGAGTTCCATGACCTTCGCGTGGAAGCGGGCGTTCATCGCGACCGCGCCGTCCACGTCGTCCGCCTCCACCGCGCGCTCACCCTCGGCGCACAGCTCTTCCAGCACGGCGATCCCGGCCGTCCCGGCGTTGGCGGCGGCGAGCCGGGCGGCCTCGGCCTCCAGCAGAGTGCGCACGGTGAGGAGCTGGTCGGCCTCCTCCTCGGTGGGCTCGTGCACGAACGCGCCCTGGGCCGGCCGCAGATCGACCCAGCCCTCGGTGTTGAGGCGTTGCAGCGCCTCGCGCACGGGCTGCCGTGACACACCGAGATGACCGGCGAGTTCGCTCTCGACCAGATGCTGGCCGGGGCGCAGCGCGCGGGTGGTGATGAGTTCGAGCAGGGCCTCGTAGACACGGTCCCGCAGCGGCCCGGGCCGTTCGAGCTTGGGCACCGCCCCCTGCGGAAGTCCTGTCGACAACATCGCGGTCCCCCTCCAGAGCCGTCGGACAGCAAGTATGGATTGTCTTTCGTCTACAGTCTACGCCGCACAAAGGCCAGGGAGAGGGGGAATCGGCCTTGTCACACCCGGACGAACGGCCAGCTCAGGGGCAGCGGACGACCTGTCCGGCGTACGAAAGGTTCCCGCCGAAGCCGAACAGCAGGACCGGATCGCCGGAGGAGATCTCCCCGCGCTCCACGAGCTTGGAGAGGGCCAGCGGGATGCTCGCCGCGGAGGTGTTGCCGGAGTGGGTGACATCGCGGGCGACGACGGCGTTGACCGCGCCGATCTTCTCCGCGAGCGGCTCGATGATCCGCAGGTTGGCCTGGTGGAGGACGACCGCGGCGAGGTCGGCGGGTGCGAGCCCGGACCGCTCGCAGGCCTGCCGGGCGATCGCCGGGAGCCGGGTGGTGGCCCAGCGGTAGACGCTCTGGCCCTCCTGCGCGAACCGCGAGGGCGTTCCCTCGATCCGCACGGCATGCCCCATCTCGGGCACCGAACCCCACAGCACGGGCCCGATGCCGGGCTGCTCACCCGGTGAGCAGGCCTCGACCACGGCGGCCCCCGCCCCGTCGCCGACGAGCACACAGGTCGTCCGGTCGGTCCAGTCCGTCACGTCGGACATCTTGTCGGCGCCGATCACCAGCGCCCGGGTCGCGGCGCCCGCGCGGACGGTGTGGTCGGCGGTGGCCAGCGCGTGGGTGAAGCCGGCGCACACGACGTTGATGTCCATCGCGGCGGGCGAGGGGATGCCGAGCCGGGCGGCGACCCGGGCGGCCATGTTCGGGGAGCGGTCGACGGCGGTGGAGGTGGCCACCAGGACCAGGTCGATGTCGCTCGGCGCGAGCCCCGCCGCCGCGAGCGCCTTCGCCGCCGCGTGGCCGGCGAGCTCGTCGACGGGCTCGTCCGGCCCGGCGATGTGGCGTGTGCGGATGCCGACCCGGGTGGTGATCCACTCGTCGCTGGTGTCGACCATGCCCGCCAGCTCCTCGTTGGTGAGGACCCTGGCGGGCTGATAGTGGCCGACGGCGGCGATGCGGGTGCCGTTCATGGTTGGTGATCCCCTTGAACCTCGGGTAGCGGGATGCACCAGTCTGATCAGTGACTCACCGGTACGGCGGCAGGTGAAGCCACAGGAAACGGCGGCCCGGGTTGTCGGCTTCCGTCAGACTCCCGGACACCCGAACACTTCTCGAACGCTCACCCGGTGAACAGCTGCGTCGCCTTCTGTACGAGCTCGTAGAGGCCGTAGCAGAGGGGTGCCCCCACCCACAGCCAGGCGAAGGCGATCAGTCCGCGCCGGTCAGGCGGACTCTGGCTGCTGTCGTTCGACATCGACGGCCTCCTTGCGGGGTGCGGGGATGTGGTGGCGGGAGTGGACGGGCCGGACCAGTTCGTTGGCGACGAAGCCGACGACCAGCAGGCCGATCATGATGACGAAGGAGAGCCCGTACAGGGACGCGCCGGTCTTGCCCGCCTCCTCCTGCCGGTCGGCGATCCAGTTGACGATCAGCGGCCCGAGGACACCGGCGGTGGACCAGGCGGTGAGCAGCCGGCCGTGGATGGCGCCGACCTGGTAGGTGCCGAAGAGGTCCTTGAGGTAGGCGGGGACCGTGGCGAAGCCGCCGCCGTAGAAGGAGAGGATCACCAGGGCGCAGAGGATGAACAGCGGCTTGGAGGAGTCGCCGAACAGGGCGATGGAGGCGTACATCAGCGCGCCGACGCCCAGGTAGAGGCGGTAGATGTTCTTCCGGCCGATGAGGTCGGAGGTGGAGGACCAGCCGATGCGTCCGGCCATGTTGGCGGCGGACAGGAGGGCGACGAAGCCGGCGGCCGCGGTGGCTGACACCGTTGTCGACGTGTTCGCGAAGAAGTCCGTGATCATGGGGGCGGCCTTCTCCAGGATGCCGATGCCTGCGGTCACATTCATGCAGAGCACTACCCAGAGACACCAGAACTGGGGTGTGCGGACGGCCTGGTTCGCTGATACCTGCGGGCCGGTGGGGGTTGACCGCGCCCCCGCGGCGGAAGCCGCGGATTCAACACCGCCCAGGGAGCCCTCGGGTACCCGTACCAGGAAGACGCCCAGCGCCATGAACACCGCGTACGACAAACCGTGCACCAGGAACGCCAGCGCGATCCCGGAGGAGTCGCCGCCGAAGGACTCCAGCATCCGGGCGCTCCACGGCGAGGCGATCAGCGCACCCCCGCCGAAGCCCATGATGGCGATGCCCGTGGCCATGCCGGGGCGGTCCGGGAACCACTTGATCAGGGTGGAGACCGGTGAGATGTACCCGATGCCGAGGCCGATCCCGCCGACGAAGCCGTAGCCGAAAACGATCAGCCAGTACTGCTCGGTGGCCGCGCCGAGGGCGGACAGCAGGAAGCCGGAGGAGAAGCAGCACAGGGCGACGGTCATCGCCCAGCGCGGGCCGTTGCGCTCGACGAGCGTGCCGCCGAACGCGGCCGACAGGCCCAGCATGACGATGCCCAGCTGGAAGGGGAGGGCGCTCTGCGTGCCACTGAGGCCGAGCGCGGATTCCAGGGGCGGCTTGAACACGGACCACGCATAGGCCTGTCCGATGGAGAGGTGGACCGAGAGAGCGGCGGGGGGAACGAGCCAGCGGCTCCAGCCCGGGGGCGCGACGGGGGGACTCATGATCCCGAACGGTAGGAAGCGCGCGGGTAGTTGAAAAGCGATCCGTCGACCGTATGCGATGAGCGGTATCCAACGCGCGACGAACGGTCGGCCCGAACCCTTGTCGCCTCGACGAGCATACTGTAGACAATATTTCGTCGACATGATGTCGCCATGATTCGGCGATGCGCCATCTCCGCGGTATCCCTCGAACCGAACGGAGCTTCCCCGTATGAAAGTCGCAGTCCTCGGCGCCGGTGCGATCGGCGCCTACGTCGGTGCCGCGCTCCATCGCGCCGGCGCCGACGTTCATCTCGTCGCCCGTGGACCGCATCTGGCGGCCATGAGGCAGCACGGCGTGCGGGTGCTCAGCCCGCGCGGCGACTTCACCGCCTCGGCCCACGCCACCGACGACCCGGCCGAGGTCGGCCCGGTCGACTATGTGTTCCTGGGTCTGAAGGCCAACTCGTACGCGGCGTGCGGGCCGCTGATCGAGCCTCTGCTGCACGACTCCACCGCGGTGATCGCCGCCCAGAACGGCATCCCCTGGTGGTACTTCCACCGGCACGGCGGTCCCCACGACGGTCATCGCGTGGAGAGCGTCGACCCCGACGGCGCGGTCAGTGCGGTGCTCGCGCCCGAACGGGCCATCGGCTGTGTCGTCTACGCGGCGACCGAGCTCGAAGGCCCAGGGGTCGTACGGCACTTGGAAGGCACCCGGTTCTCCATCGGCGAGCCCGACCGCAGCGTCTCCAAGCGCTGTCTCGCCTTCGGCGAGGCCATGATCGCCGGTGGCCTGAAGTGCCCGGTCGAGCCCGATCTGCGCAACGACATCTGGCTCAAACTGCTCGGCAACATCTCCTTCAACCCGATCAGCGCGCTGGCCCGCGCCACCATGCGGCAGATGTGCCTGCACGGCGGCACCCGCAAGGTGATCGAGACCATGATGGCCGAGACGCTCGCCGTCGCCGAGGCCCTCGGCTGCGAGATCGGCGTCTCCATCGAACGCCGGATGGCCGGCGCCGAGAAGGTCGGCGACCACCGCACCTCCACGCTCCAGGACCTGGAGCGCGGCAAGCCGCTCGAACTCGACGTCCTCCTCGCGGCCGTCGTCGAGTTGGCGGAGATCACCGGCGTGGACGTGCCCACCCTGCGCACCGTGCACGCCATCTCGGACCTGCTCGCGCTGAGGAGCGCCGCATGAGGAGCTTCCCATGAGGAAACGGCAACCCAAGACCTACACCCGGCTCACCCACCCGCTCGTCCGCGACTCCCGCGACGAGCCGTTCCGGCAGGCCAGTTGGGAGGAGGCCCTCGACCGCGCGGCCCGCGGCATCGAGCGCCACCGCGGGGCCTTCGGCATGTTCTCCTGCGCCCGGGCCACCAACGAGATGAACTACGTCGCCCAGAAGTTCGCCCGGGTCGTCATGGGCACCAACAACGTCGACTCCTGCAACCGGACGTGCCACGCGCCGAGCGTCGCCGGCCTGTCGGCCGCCTTCGGCTCCGGCGGCGGGACGTCGTCGTACGAGGAGATCGAGCACACCGACGTCATCGTGATGTGGGGCTCCAACGCCCGCTTCGCGCACCCGATCTTCTTCCAGCACGTGCTGAGGGGGATCAGGAACGGCGCCCGCATGTACGCCGTCGACCCGCGCCGGACGTCGACCGCCGAGTGGGCCGAGAGCTGGATGGGGCTGAACGTCGGCACCGACATCCCCATGGCCCACGCGATCGGCCGGGAGATCATCCACGCGGGCCTGGCCAACGAGGCGTTCATCGAGCGGGCCACCACCGGCTTCGAGGAGTACAAGGCGCTCGTCGAGCCCTGGACGCTCTCCCTGGCGGAGAAGGTCACGGGCGTACCGGCCGCCGCCATAAGGGAGTTGGCGCACGCCTACGCCCGCGCCGAGCGCGCCCAGCTGTGCTGGACCCTCGGCATCACCGAGCACCACAACGGCACCGACAACGTCCGCGCGCTGATCAACCTGTCCCTGCTGACCGGGCACGTGGGCCGCTACGGCAGCGGGCTGCAGCCCCTGCGCGGCCAGAACAACGTGCAGGGCGGCGGCGACATGGGCGCCATCCCCAACCGGCTGCCCGGCTTCCAGGACATCCTCGACGCCGGCACCCGGCTGAAGTTCGAAGCGGCCTGGGACACCGTCATCCAGCCGCACTACGGGCTGAACCTGACGGAGATGTTCGAGGCGATGGAGGAGGGCACGCTCAAGGCGGTCTACTGCATCGGCGAGAACCCGGCGCAGTCGGAGGCCGACAGCGAGCAGGCGGTACGGCGGCTGAAGGCGCTCGACTTCCTCGTCGTCCAGGACATCTTCCTCACCAGGACCGCCGAACTGGCGGACGTCGTGCTCCCCGCCACCGCCGGCTGGGCGGAGACCGACGGCACCACCACCAACAGCGAGCGGCGCGTCCAGCGGGTGCGGGCGGCGGTCACCCCGCCCGGCGAGGCCCGCGAGGACATCGACATCCTCTGCGAACTGGCCAACCGGCTCGGCCACGAGTGGAAGTACGCCGACGCCGAGGCCGTGTGGAACGAGCTGAGGTCGGTCTCCCCGGACCACTTCGGGATGACGTACGACCGCCTGGAGGAGCACCAGGGCATCCAGTGGCCCTGTCCCAGCACCGAGGGGATCGAACCCAGCTATCTGCACGGCCGGTTGTGGGAGTCCGACCCCGCCAGGAGGGGCCGTCTCGCGCCCTTCGGCCTGGTCCAGCACGATCCGCCGGTCGACCTCACGGACGAGGAGTACCCGATCCGGCTCACCACCGGACGACGGCTGGACTCCTACAACACCGGCGTGCAGAGCGGCGGTTACGCCTCTCCGCTGCGCCGGGGCGAGTACCTCGAGCTGTGCCCGGAGGACGCCGAGCGCTACGGCGTCGTGGTCGGCGAGGAGGTCCGGGTCAGCTCGCGCCGGGGATCCGTCGTCGCGCCGGTGTGGATCGACACCGCCCTGCGGCCCGGGCTCGCGTTCATGACCATGCACTTCCCCGACGAGGTGGACACCAATCAGCTGACGATCGAGGCGAACTGCCCGATCGCGGGCACGGCGGAGTTCAAGGCCTCGGCGATCCGGATCGAGAAGCTCCCCGTCGCGACCATCGTGAGGTGACGCAAGTGGACCTGCACTTCGGCGACAGCAAGCCGACGGACGACGAACGGGCGGCCGTCGACGCCCTGTTGGGCCCGCCCGAGTCCTCCTGGGAGGGCGCCGCCCGCGATGAGATGAGGGCCGCCGACCTGAGGTGGGCCAGGGGCGGCCGGGCGGCCAGGGACCGCAGGGACCTGCTGTTGCCGGGGCTGCACGCGATCAACGACCGCGTCGGCTGGATCAGCGACGGCGCCCTCGACTACCTCTGCCGCCGCCTGACGGTCCCGCCGGCGGAGGCGTACGGCGTCGCCACCTTCTACGCGATGTTCTCCGTCAAGCCCCGCCCGGCCACCGTCCTGCACGTCTGCACGGACCTCGCCTGCGCGGCGGCGGGCGCGGCCGAGCTGTGCGCGGGCGTCGAGGCGGGTCTCGGCCCCGGGGTGCACGTGGAACGCAGCCCCTGCCTCGGCCTGTGCGAGCGGGCTCCGGCGGCGCTGGCGGTCAGGGCGGGCGATCCGGTGCGTACGGCCGTCTCGGCGCCCACGACCGTGCGCGACGCCGTGCTCGCCGCGACCTCGCCCGACTCGGCGCCCGAGGAGCCGCCGGCCGCGCTGGCGGTGCCGCAGGCCGGGGATCCTGGACTGACCCTGCTGAGCCGGGTGGGCGTGGTCGACCCCGCCTCGCTCGACGACTACCGCGCCCACGGCGGCTACACCGCCCTGCGCCGGGCCTTCGAGCTGGGCCCGGCGGGTGTGATCCGCGAGGTGACCGACTCGGGCCTGGTCGGGCGTGGTGGCGCCGCCTTCCCCACCGGCCGCAAATGGCAGGCGACGGCGTCCCAGCCCGACCATCCGCACTACCTCGTCTGCAACGCCGACGAGTCCGAGCCGGGCACCTTCAAGGACCGCGTGATCATGGAGGGCGATCCGTACGCGCTGGTCGAGGCCATGACGATCGCCGCGTACGCGACGGGCGCCCACCAGGGATACCTGTACCTGCGCGGGGAGTACCCGAGGGCGCTGCGGCGCCTGAAGCACGCCCTGGCGCAGGCACGCGCGCGCGGGCTGCTCGGGGACGACATCCTCGGCCAGGGGTACGCCTTCGACATCGAGATCCGGCGGGGCGCGGGCGCCTACATCTGCGGCGAGGAGACGGCCCTGTTCAACTCCATCGAGGGCTACCGGGGCGAGCCGCGCTCGAAACCGCCGTTCCCGGTGGAGAAGGGTCTGTTCGGCAAGCCGACGGTGGAGAACAACGTCGAGACCCTGGTGAACGTGCTGCCGATCCTGACCATGGGCGCACCGGCGTACGCGGCGATCGGCACCGCGAAGTCCACCGGCCCGAAGTTGTTCTGCGTGTCGGGAAGCGTGGCGCGGCCCGGCATCTATGAGCTGCCGTTCGGAGCGACGCTGGGCGAGCTGCTGGAGCTGGCCGGCGTGCGCCCGGG
Source organism: Streptomyces sp. NPDC043726 (assembly GCF_056436565.1). Taxonomy (NCBI): domain Bacteria; kingdom Bacillati; phylum Actinomycetota; class Actinomycetes; order Kitasatosporales; family Streptomycetaceae; genus Streptomyces; species Streptomyces sp. NPDC043726. The sequence continues at coordinate 444,581 of NZ_JBWKCI010000009.1, read as the reverse complement.
GCTGCGCGCGGTGCTCCTCGGCGGCGCCGCGGGCGGCTTCGTACGGCCCGACGAGAGGAACATCCCGCTCACCTTCGAAGGCACGCGGGAAGCCGGGACGACGCTGGGGTCCGGGGTCATCATGGCCTTCGACGACTCGGTGCCGCTGCCCCGGCTGCTGTTGCGCATCGCCGAGTTCTTCCGCGACGAGTCGTGCGGGCAGTGCGTGCCGTGCCGGGTCGGGACGGTGCGCCAGGAGGAGGCGCTGCACCGGATCGCCGAGCGCACGGGCGCGGCAGCCGCCGAGGACATCGCCCTGCTCAGAGAGGTCGGCCGGGCGATGCGGGACGCCTCGATCTGCGGTCTGGGACAGACCGCGTGGAACGCCGTGGAATCCGCCATCGACCGACTGGGGGCGTACGAATGACCGCGATACCGCTGGGTGTGCCGCGCCGGCTCCTGGAGTTCACCCTCGACGGGGAGGCGGTGCGGGCGCCGGAGGGCTCGACGATCCTCGACGCCTGCCGGGCGGCCGGGAAGGACGTGCCCACCCTGTGCGAGGGGGACACGCTGCGGCCCAAGAACGCCTGCCGCGTGTGTGTCGTCGAGGTGGAGGGGGCCCGGACGCTGGTGCCGGCCTGCTCCCGGAAGGCCGAGGCCGGGATGGAGGTGCGGACGGGGACCGAACGGGCCCGGCACAGCCGGAAGATCGTCCTCGAACTGCTCGCCTCCTCGGTCGATCTGTCGACCACCCCCGAGGTCGCCGCGTGGATCAAGGAGTACGAGGCCAAGCCCGAGCGGTTCGGCCCGGACGCCGCCCGGCTGAACGAGGAACCCAGGGTCGACAACGACCTGTACGTGCGCGACTACGGCAAGTGCATACTCTGCTACAAGTGCGTGGACGCCTGTGGCGACCAGTGGCAGAACACCTTCGCGATCTCCGTGGCCGGGCGGGGCTTCGACGCGCGGATCGCGGTGGAGCACGACGCCCCGCTGACCGATTCGGCCTGTGTGTACTGCGGGAACTGCATCGAGGTGTGCCCGACCGGGGCGCTGTCGTTCAAGTCGGAATTCGACATGCGGGAGGCGGGCACGTGGGACGAGTCGGCGCAGACGGAGACGACCACGGTGTGCGCGTACTGCGGAGTGGGCTGCAACCTCACCCTCCACGTGCAGGACAATGAGATCGTGAAGGTCACCTCGCCGCACGACAACCCGGTGACCCACGGCAATCTGTGCATCAAGGGCCGCTTCGGCTACCAGCACGTCCAGAACCGGAACTGATCGGGGCTGATGGGGACATGGGACGAGTCACGGAACGACGCAAGGTGATCCGCATCCGGGACGGGGCCGTCTCCACCCGGCCGGACACGCTCGTCGCCGAGGAACCCCTGGAGATCCGGCTCAACGGCAAGCCCCTCGCGATCACGATGCGGACCCCGGGGGACGACTTCGCGCTCGCCGCCGGGTTCCTGGTGAGCGAGGGGGTGCTGGGGGCCGCCTCCGAGCTGCGGAACATCGTGTACTGCGCGGGGGCCACGGCGGACGGGTCCAACACGTACAACGTGGTCGACGTGAGTACGTCCTCGGGTGTCGTCATTCCCGACATCACGCTGGAGCGGAACGTGTACACGACCTCGTCCTGCGGCCTGTGCGGCAAGGCCAGCCTCGACGCCGTGCGTACCACCGCCCGGTGGCCCATCGCCGACACTCCCCCGGTCCGCGTCGAGCCGGAGCTGCTGGCGAGCCTCCCCGACCGGCTGCGCGCCGCCCAGCGGGTCTTCGACCGGACCGGGGGGCTCCACGCGGCGGCCCTGTTCTCCGAGGACGGGGAGCTGCTCGACATACGGGAGGACGTGGGGCGGCACAACGCGGTCGACAAGCTGGTCGGGCGGGCGCTGCAGAGCGGTGACCTGCCCTTGTCCCGCGCGATCCTGCTCGTCTCCGGACGGGCCTCCTTCGAGCTCGCCCAGAAGGCGGTGATGGCGGGGATCCCGGTCCTGGCGGCCGTGTCGGCGCCGTCGTCGCTGGCGGTGGACCTGGCGGCCGAGACCGGGCTGACCCTCGTCGGCTTCCTGCGGGGCGCCTCCATGAACGTGTACGCGGGCGAGGACCGGATCGCCCTGCGGGCCGCGGCCGCCCAGGGCTGACCGGTCCTGCCCCGCGACACGGCGGCGGGGCCCCGAACGGCGGGGAGCGCCCCCTGCGCCCGAGGGGCCCCGCCGTGTCAGGGGGCGAATCTCACCTCCGCCGCCGTCACCACCGTGCCCAGTCTGGGGAAGTCCAGCCGGACCGAGGCCTCGTGCTCCGGCGCCGTGAACGCCGTCATCGCGTCCTCCACGAAGACCAGTTCGTAGCCGAGGTCGCCCGCCGCGCGTGCCGTGGACTCCACCCCGAGGTTGGTGGCGATACCGCCGAACACCAGCGTCCTGATGCCCCGTTGACGCAACAGGTCGTCGAGACCCGTGCCCTGGAAGCCGCCGATCGTCCGCTTCACCACCTGTAGGTCACCCTCCTGGGCCAGGCCCTCGGCCAGCGCGCTGCCGGGCGGCTGCTCGGCCACGTGCGGGCGTTCCACCCGGATCAGCGCCACCGAGGCGCCCGCCGCCCGGCAGGCCGACGCCAGCTCGGCACAGGTGGCGAGCACGTCCGTGCCCTTCCGGGGTTCCAGGGGCAGCGCGACGATGCGGTCCATCAGGTCGACGAGGACCAGAGCGGTGCGCGCGGGATCGAGTGCGAGAGGTGCGGTCATGACGGAACGTTAGCCCCCGTGCGCCGTCCGTACCGGGAAACCCGATCAACGGGCCCATGAGCGCGGCGCGTTCGCGAGGCACCATGGACCCCACGCGCGTCGCCCACTAACGTCCGGGAGCGTGTCCGACGACGCGACGGTACGACAGCGGACGGGAACCGGGCTCGGCCTGCTGCTGGCCCTGGTGCTCGGCGCCGTGCTGCTCACCGCCCTTCCGGAGGACGAGGGCGGGGGCGGGGACGCCTGTTCGGCCCGTACCGTGCGGACCTGGGCCGCCGACGAGCGCCTCACCGCGGAGTTCGCCCGGTACGGCGACGACGCCTCCCGCACGGACGACTGGACCGGCGGGGACGGCACCCACTCGGTGCGGCTGCCGGACGGGCGGGTGCTGTGGCTCTTCTCCGACACCTATCTGGGGCAGGTCTACGGGCCGCCCAATCCCGTCGGCGAGTCCTACGCCTGGCGGGACGCGGCGGCCCCGATGGTGCGCAACTCGGGGGTCGTCATGCGGGACGGGCGGCTGGAGAGCACCCTGCCCGCCCCCCTCTTCGGTGACCCGGCACCCGGACAGTGGCGCTGGCCCGTCGGGGCGCGCGTGGAGCCCCGGTCGCCCGGTTCCGCGGACCGCGTGCTGCGGGTGGTGCTGTGGGTGCGGACCACCGGTCAGGCGCCGTGGATCTACGGCGTCCCGACCGCCACCGAGGTCGCCACGTTGTCCCTGCCGGAGCTGCGGGTGGAGTCGGTGGTGAAGGTGTTCGACCAGCAGCCGGTCGCCGATCCGGCCCGGCGGGTGCTGTTCGGGACGACGCTCGTGGAGGAGGGCGGCTGGACGTACGTCTTCGGCGGCGACGACCGGCAGGCCGCCTCCCGCCCCGTCTCGCGGGCGTACGTGGCCCGGGTGCCGGAGGGCGGGCTCGCCGATCCCGCGGCCTGGGAGTACTGGGACGGGAAGGAGTGGGCGGCGGGGGTCCGGCCGCGCGCGGTGCTCGGGGACGGGGAGCGTACGGGGGTCGGCAGCGCGTTCTCGGTGGTGCGGGACGAAGGGACCTATGTCCTGTTCACGATGGCAGCCGGCTCGGCCGGGCTGACCACCGTGACGTCCTACTGGTCCTGCTCCCCCACCGGGCCCTGGCACGGTCCCGCGAAGGACTTCAGTCCCGCGCTGCCGGACGGACAGGTGGCCGCGTACAACCCGCAGACCCATCCCGAGCTGAGCGACGAGGGGCGGCTCGTGCTCAGTTACGACGTCAACTGGCTGGAGACCACCGGGGCCGCCGCCCAGCTCAGCCGGAACGTCTCCCTGTACCGACCGCGATTCTTGACTCTGCGGCTGGCCGCGCCTGAGGATTGACCGCTTCCCTGTCGTGCGAGCGGCGCTTGGCGATCACCGCGCAGACCATGAGCTGCATCTGGTGGAAGAGCATCAGCGGCAGCACGGCGAGGGACGCGTGGGCGCCGAACAGGACGCTCGCCATGGGCAGCCCTGCGGCGAGGGACTTCTTGGAGCCGGCGAACTGGATGGCGATGCGGTCCTCGCGGCCGAAGCGCAGGGCCTTCGCGCCGTACCAGGTGAGCAGGAGCATCACGGCCAGCAGTACGGCCTCGACGGCCAGCAGTCCGGCCAGCCTGGCGGGGCTGACCTGGTGCCAGACGCCCTGGACCATGCCCTCGCTGAACGCGGTGTAGACGACCAGCAGGATCGAGCCCCGGTCGACCAGGCCCAGGACCTTCTTGTGCCGGGCGACGAACCCGCCGATCCAGCGGCGCAGCAGCTGCCCCGCCACGAACGGCACCAGCAGCTGCAGCACGATCTTCACGACGGAGTAGGCGGAGAAGCCGCCGCCGTTGCCGCCCAGCAGGCTCGCCGCGAGCAGCGGGGTGGCGACGATGCCGATGAGGGAGGAGAAGGAGCCCGCGCAGATCGCCGCGGGCACGTTGCCCCGGGCGATCGAGGTGAAGGCGATCGACGACTGGACCGTGGACGGGACCAGGGTGAGGAAGAGCAGGCCCTGGTAGAGGGGGTCGGTCAGCAGCACCGGCACGAGTCCGCGGGCCGCCAGGCCCAGCAGCGGGAAGACGACGAAGGTGCAGGCCAGGACGGTGACGTGGAGGCGCCAGTGGCGCAGTCCGTCCAGCGCCTCACGGGTGGAGAGCCGGGCGCCGTAGAGGAAGAAGAGGAAGGCGATGGCGGCCGTGGAGGCGCCGGAGGCCACGTCGGCGCCGGTCCCGCGGGCCGGCACCAGCGCGGCGAGACCCACCGTCCCGAGGAGCAGGACGATGTACGGGTCGATCGGCATCCAACGCGGCCAACGCAGGCGTTTCACTGTGCTCCACTACTTCGCTGTACGTCCGGTTCCCGGGCACGCTCGTGCCCTCTCCATCGTCCTCCGAGGGGCCGCGATCGGGAATCCGGCATACCACTCTGACTGTCATCACGTTCCGCGATAGCCTTGGGGGGTGTACGACAGGGTGTACGACCCCTCTCAGCTGCGGACGTTTCTGGCCGTGGCGCAGACCCTGAGCTTCACGCAGGCCGCCCGGCGGCTCGGGCTGCGGCAGTCGACGGTGAGCCAGCACGTGCGGCGGCTGGAGGACGCGACCGGGCGGCAGCTGTTCGCGCGGGACACGCACTCCGTGGAGCTGACCGAGGACGGCGAGGCGATGCTCGGCTTCGCCCGGCGGATCCTGGAGGTCCATGAGCAGGCGGCCGCCTTCTTCACCGGCACGCGACTGCGCGGGCGGCTGCGGTTCGGGGCGTCGGAGGACTTCGTCCTGACGCGGCTGCCGGAGATCCTGGAGGGCTTCCGGTACGAGCATCCCGAGGTCGATCTGGAGCTGACGGTCGAGCTGTCGGGGACGCTGCACGAACAGCTGGCCGCGGGCAAGCTCGATCTGGTGCTGGCCAAGCGCCGGCCGGAGGATCCGCGGGGCGAGCCGGTGTGGCACGACCGCCTGGTGTGGATCGGGGCCGAGCGGCTGCGGCTGGATCCCGAGCGGCCGGTGCCGCTGATCGTCTATCCGCCGCCCGGCATCACCCGCGCGCTGGCCCTGGAGGCGCTGGAGCGACAGGGCCGTCAGTGGCGGATCGTGTGCACGAGCGGGAGTCTCAACGGCCTGATCGCGGCGGCCCGGGCGGGTCTCGGGGTGATGGCGCACTCCCGGGGCCTGATCCCGCCGGGGCTGGTGCGGATGCCGGACCGGTCCGGCCTGCCGGCGCTCGGACGCGTGGACTTCGTCCTGGTCCACGGCCAGCGGCGGACGGCGGCGCACGGGGCGGCGGAGGCCCTGGCGGCGTCGATCCTGGCGGGCGGGGAGCGACTGCACCGGCGCTAGGCGCTCCGCTGAAAGTGCCGCGATGGCCGCCGATCGTCCCGGGCCCGTGATGGCTGGTCGCGCCCCGCGGCGGCGCCGCTCATGTCACCGCCCCGCGCCCCTTGGGGGCGTCGGCGAACCTCAGCGGACTTCGCAGAGGCCGCTCAGCGAGGTCGTACAGATTCCGTGGAGATTACGGCGCCGAAACTTACTCAACCGTCGGTTTTCTGTCCGACCCTTCCCCATGTGAGCGCATTTTCTGTGACTGACCAGTGCCGATCCCGGGCGCGGCACTTTTCCGCCCCCTCCCGCCCGTCCGGAGCGTGGGGTAGCTTTCACGGCCTGCGCGGAGCGTCACAAGGGAGCGGGAGCGGGGTTTGCGCGAGTTCACCAACCCTCCGTCGGCGTTGGCACCGCCGGTGGGCGGACTGGCCGACGTCGTGTTCCAGCGTGCCCAGGAGGATCCGGGCCACGTGGCACTCGGCCGCAAGGACGAGGCGGGCAACTGGCGGGACGTGACCGCCGCCGAGTTCCGCGACGAGGTGCTCGCCCTCGCCAAGGGGCTGCTCGCCCGGGGCATCCGGTTCGGCGACCGGGTCGCGATCGTCTCCCCCACCCGCTACGAGTGGACGCTGTTCGACTTCGCCCTGTGGACGATCGGCGCCCAGGTGGTGCCCGTCTATCCGACCTCCTCCGCCGAGCAGTGCTTCTGGATGCTCTACGACGCGGAAGTGACGGCGGCGATCGTCGAGCACGAGGACCACGCGATGACCATCGCCACGGTCATCGACCGGCTGCCGCGCCTGCGCGAGCTGTGGCAGCTCGACGCGGGCTGCGTCCAGGAGCTGTACGACGCGGGCGCCCACCTCGACGACGAGGTCGTCCACCGGCACCGCCAGGCGGTCACCCCCGACTCGGTCGCCACGGTCATCTACACCTCGGGCACCACGGGCCGCCCCAAGGGCTGCGTCATCTCGCACGGCAACTTCATGTACGAGGCGGACACGGTCATCGAGCGCTGGGAACCGGTGTTCCACTCGAAGAAGGGCGACGAGGCGGCGACCCTGCTCTTCCTGCCGCTGGCCCATGTGTTCGGCCGGATGGTGCAGGTCGCCGCGATCCGCGGGGGTGTGCGGTTCGGGCACCAGCCGCAGATGAACGCCGCCGCCCTGCTCCCCGACCTCGCCGCGTTCAGGCCGACCTTCTTCCTCGCCGTGCCGTACATCTTCGAGAAGGTCTTCAACGCCGCCCGCCGCAAGGCCGAGAAAGAGGGCCGGGCGGGCGCCTTCGAGAAGGCCGTCGAGGTCGCGGTGAAGTACGCGGACGCCATGGAGGCCAAGGCCTGGGGGACCGGCCCCGGACCCTCGGCGGGCCTGCGCATGCAGCACCAGCTCTTCGACAAGCTCGTCTACGGCAAGATGCGCGCCGCGATGGGCGGGCGGATCCGGCACGCGATGTCCGGCGGCTCGGCGATGGACCGACGGCTGGGCCTGTTCTTCGCGGGCGCGGGGGTCCACATCTACGAGGGGTACGGCCTGACCGAGTCCACGGCCGCCGCCACCGCCAACCCGCCCGAGCGCACCCGGTACGGCACCGTCGGGCAGCCCATCCCCGGGATGACCGTGCACATCGCGGACGACGGCGAGATCTGGCTGAACGGCGCCAACGTCTTCCAGGGCTACCTCAACAACCCGAAGGCCACCGACGAGACCCTGCACGACGGCTGGCTGGCCACCGGCGACCTCGGCGCGCTGGACGAGGACGGCTATCTCACCATCACCGGCCGCAAGAAGGAGATCCTGGTGACCTCCGGCGGCAAGAGCGTCTCGCCGGGGCTGCTGGAGGAACGGGTCCGCGACCATCCGCTCATCTCCCAGTGCATCGTCGTCGGCAACGACCGGCCGTACATCGCGGCCCTGGTCACCCTCGACCAGGAGGCCGTGGAGCACTGGCTCGGCATGCGCGGCAAACCGCCGCTGAGCGCGGTCGAGCTGGTGCGCGACGCCGACCTGGAGACGGAGGTGCGGCGCGCCGTGGTGGCCGCCAACACGCTCGTCTCGCAGGCCGAGTCGATCCGTACCTTCCGCATCCTGGCCCAGCCGTTCACGGAGGAACACGGGCTGCTCACCCCGTCGTTGAAGCTGAAGCGCAGGGCGATCGAAAAGGCCTACTCCGGCGAGGTGGAGGCCCTGTACCGGGCCTGACCTCAGACCAGCTGGTAGCCCTTGAGGTTCCGCAGCAGCAGGTGGCAGTCCTGCAGCGAGCCCGAGGTGTCGCCCAGGGAACGGTAGATGCCCCACTTGGGGCGCACCCGGTCGGCCAGGAAGGTGTCGACTCCGGTCCTGCTCCTGTCGATCACCGTGGTGCCGCCGTTCCTGAGGATCCAGCGCACCGAACCCGACGTACCGTCGCCGACCTTGATCTGGAAGTCGACGTCGGTCCAGGAGTCGTGGAGTGGGGCGAGCGCGGTCCGGCCGATGAGGAGGTCGGCGATGTGCAGCCGCAGTTCGATGGTCTGCACGCCGTCGACCCGGCGCAGGGACTGCATCACGATCGGCTGGGTTCCGGTGCCGGGCTGCTTCATCTGCATGATGTGCGTGAAGCTGGTCGTGGCCTTCAGCGAACTCGGGAGGTACATCCCGTACGTGATCCGCCAGGTCTGGCCGGGAAGCCAGCGCAGATAGCCGCTCGACGACGTGCGCAGGCCGGTGACCTCCTGGCGCTGGCGGTCCGTCGAGGTGTCCCGGTCCACCATGTGCATGGTGAACCGCCAGTTGTCGCCCTCCGGGCGGATGTGCGGCTGTCCGGCGGGGTGCGAGCCGGCGCGGTCGTCCTCGACGGTCTCGAAGGCGCCGAGGCCGTCGCGGCTCGCCGAGGGCGACCACTTCAGCTGCCAGGAGGCCGCGTGGGCGGGGCCGGCGGGCAGTCCGACGGCGGCGGCGGTGGCGCCGCCGAGAGCCGCGCCGAGCAGGGTCCTGCGGGTGGGGGTCATGGCTGCTCCCTCAAGACGGTCGTACGAGTGGGGGGTTCATGTACGTGTACGACGTTCACCATCGCGCTCGACGGCAAGACAAGAGGGTCGCCGCATGACAGGCCACGGTCAATACTGCGGACGGATTCCGCGATCAGGAATGCACCACGGCCCGTGATCGTTGACGATGGGAGTACCACCTGACGACAACCGTAAGGATCAAGAGCTCGTGAGCAGCAAGGTCCCCCCGATCATCCTCAACAACGGCGTCGAGATGCCCCAGCTGGGCTTCGGCGTCTGGCAGGTGCCGGACGACGAGGCGGAGCAGGCGGTCGGCACGGCGCTCGAGGCCGGGTACCGCAGCATCGACACAGCGGCGATCTACGGCAACGAGAAGGGCACCGGCAAGGCCATCGCCGCCGCCGGCCTCCCCCGCGAGGACGTCTTCGTCACCACCAAGCTCTGGAACGCCGAGCAGGGGTACGACTCCACCCTGCGCGCCTTCGACACCTCCCTGGCCAAGCTCGGCCTGGACTACGTCGACCTCTACCTCATCCACTGGCCACTGCCGTCGAAGGACAAGTACGTCGACAGCTACAAGGCCTTCGAGAAGCTCCACGCCGACGGCCGGATCAAGGCGATTGGCGTCTCCAACTTCCTGCCGGAGCACCTGGAACGGCTGATCGGCGAGACGTCAATCGTCCCGGCCGTCAACCAGATCGAGCTGCACCCGCATCTGCAGCAGCACGCCTCGCGCGAGTTCCACGCGGAGCAGGGCATCGCCACCGAGGCCTGGTCGCCGCTGGGCCAGGGCAAGGGCCTGCTGGAGGTCCCGGCGATCGTGGCGATCGCCCGGAAGCACGACCGCACCCCGGCCCAGGTCGTGCTGCGCTGGCACCTCCAGCTCGGCAATGTGGTCATCCCGAAGTCCGTCACGCCGTCCCGGATCCGGGAGAACATCGACGTGTTCGACTTCAGCCTGGACACCGAGGACCTGGCCGCGATCAGCGCGCTGAACGAGGACCGGCGGATCGGCCCGGACCCGGCGGCCTTCGACGTCGTCTGACCCGGTTGTGCGGGTGGGCGGTCCGTGTGTCACGGGCCGCCCACCGGCAGGTCAGTTGGGCTGCCCGATCGGCCGTACGACGACCGTGTTGACGTCGACTCCCGCCGGCTGGCGGATCGCCCAGACGATCGAGTCGGCGAGCTGTTCCGCGGTGAGCAGATGGCCGGGCGGCAGGCTGCCGTAGCTGTCCCAGAACGGCGTCTCCACCCGCCCCGGCGCGATCAGCGTCACGCCGACCCCCCACTCGGTGACCTCGCGCCGGGTGTTCTCGGCGAGCCCGGTCACCGCCCACTTGGTGGCGCCGTAGATGTTGCCCGCCGTGGGCACGAACCCGGCGACGCTGCCGACCAGCACGATCCGGCCCCGGGTCTCCTTCAGGGCGTCGATCGAGGCCCTGATGAGCAGCGCCGGGCCGAGGACGTTGGTGAGGACCATCTCCGTCCACCCGGCCGGGTCGCCCTCGGCGACCGAGTCGTGCGTCGCGATGCCCGCGTTGGCGACGACCGTGTCGATCCGGCCGAACTCCTTCAGCGTGGCCTGCACGGCGCCCTGGATCTGCGCGTAGTCCGCCGCATCGCCGACGATCGTCAACAGCCCCTCGGGATCACCGAGTTCCTCGGCGAAGCCGCGCAGCCGGGCCTCGCCCCGGCCGGTGACGGCCACCCGGTGCCCGGCCTGGAGCAACTGCCGTGCCGCGGCGGCGCCGATGCCGCTGCCGCCGCCGGTGATGAGCGCGACCGGAGAGTCGGTGGTCATGGTGCGTTCCCCCTGTGTGTCGGTGTGTACGGGGGAGTCCATCAGTTGGAGCGCTCTCGAAGTCAAGCGCCTGCGCAGGTGGAGCGGTACCCGGCCGAGGGGAACCAGCGGTTCCACTGCGCCTTCGTCAGGCCGCCGTCGGCCCGTTCGCACACGGTGGCCGCGGCCCGGTCCGGGGTCAACGGCAGGAGGCGTTCGGCGAGATGCGGGGTGCTGACGCGCAGCGTGCCGGCGCGGGAGGTGAAGCGCAGGGCGAGCGGTGGACCGTCCCCGGCGGGGAGCACGGCCGGTGGGAGGGTCGGTGTCGCCGTCTCCCAGACATGCACGGATCCATCGGGCGCGCCGGCCGCGAGGAGTGAGCCGTCCGCGGAGAACGCCAGAGTGTCCTCACTCACCGTGGAGCCCACCGGTCTCAGGACGCCTGTCCGGCGCCAGGTCCGCTTGTCCCACAGGGTCACCCGGCCCTGGAAGTCACTGACGGCGAGGAAGCGTCCGTCGGGACTGAAGGCCGCCGCGCGCAGGAAGTCCTCCCCTTGAATCCCCTTGACTCCCTTGCGTGGCTTGCCCGTTGACGCCTCCAGCAGCACTCCCTCGGAGGTCAGCGCGGTGCGCCCGTCGGGGTCACGGGCGAGTGCCTCGACACCGGCGACCTCGGTGCGCGGTGGGCGCTGCGCCGCCCGGCCCCGCCAGGTGTCGTCCATCAGCCCGTGCAGCGAGAGGGTGCGGACGGTGCTGGTCCGTCCGCCTTCCCGGTAGCGCAGGACGCCCATGGCGGGGTCCAGGCTGATGTCCCCGATCGTCTGACCGGCGACGGGATAGGTGAGCAGCGGCACGCGCGGGCTGTCGTCCACCGGGTCCGGAAGGTCGGTACGCCACAGAGTGAAGGCGCCCGAGCCCCAGGCCAGGGCGTAGGGGCCGGCGAACTCCACAGCGTGGGCGCCGCCCGCGAGCGGCAGCCGGGGGCGTTCCCGACCGGCGCGGAAGTCCCAGCTGACGATCCCTCCGGGGGTGGCGGCGGCCACGGCCCGGCCGTCGGGCGTGAAGGTCGGTTCCCCTCGACACAGCGCCCGTTCGGTCGTCTCCGGTATGTCCCCGGTGACCAGCCGTCCCTTCGCGCTGTCGAGTACGCGCAGCAGTGCTCCGTCCCGCGCGCACCAGGCGAGATACCGGTCGTCGTGGCTGAGCACCGGCAGGGCGCCGTCGTCGTGGCCCCGGTCGTAGCGCATGAGCAGTCGCTCCCGACGGACGTCCCACAGCTCCAGGGTGGCCCGTCCATCGGCCGCGTCGCGGTTGAGCCGCCGCAGGAAGAGCGTTTCACCGTCGGAGCCGAGGGCGACTTCGGTGTCGGTCCAGGAGCCGGTCGGCAGGCGGTGCGTACTGCCGTCCGCGAGTCCGGCGATCACCAGGCCGTTCCGGTCGCCGGGGGTGCGGTACGCGACGTGGCGGCCGTCGTCGCTGACGTCACGCACGCCTTCGGAGAGCCCGTCGAGCGGCACCGACCGCAGCCGCCGGTGGTTCGGCACGTCCCACTGAAGGGCCTTGTCCCGCACGACCGTTGTCAGGATCCGGCCGTCCCCGCTGAGCCAGGCGGGGGCGTTGAGGACGCGGCCGCCCTCCTCGGGCTGGACGAAGGCGTCTTGTTCGCTCTGGGCCGCGGCCGAACGCAGGGCGGTGCGGGTCTCGGGCAGGTCGGCGGTACGCCAGGCGGCGAGGGCCAGCCGCATCGCGGTGCGTGGCTCGGTGTCCCGCAAGGTGTCGACGAGTTCGGCGACCCGACGGGCCTCGGCCTCGTCGCGCTGCCGCGAACTGACCTCGCTCTGCCGCCAGGCCGCCACCCCCGCGACCACCGCGAGACAGAGCAGCACCGCGAGGGCTCCGGCCAAGGCCCGCAGCCGGCGGGCCGCCCGGGACGCGGCGCGCCGGCCGGCGTCGTGGGCGTCGGCGCTCGCGACGAGGAAGTCCCGTTCCAGGCGGCTCAGTCCGGTGCCGTCGCCGCCGTCCCCAAAGGCCTCCCGTGCCTCGGTCAGCCGTATACCCCGGTACAGCGCGCCCGCGTCCCGGTCCAACTCCGCCCAGGCGTGCGCGGCTTCCGTGAGCCTGCGGTGCAGGCGCAGCCGTTGCCGGTTCTCCTCGATCCAGCCGCGCAGCCGGGGCCACGCGCCGATCAGGGCCTCGTGGGCGAGCTCGACCGTGTCCCCGTCGACGGTCAACAGGCGTTCCCGCACAAGGCGTTCGAGCACCCGGGTGGTGGTCGTGTCGGCGTCCAGCTCGGCGCGGGGGACGGGCCGCCGGGTGTCCTCGGTGCCGTCGCCGGGCTGCACCAGGCGCAGTAACAGCGCCCGGGCCACGGCAGCTTCGGCGTTGGTGCAGGTGGCGTAGGCCGCCTCGGCGGTGTGTGCGACGGCGCCGTGCACACCGCCGATGGCCTCGTAGGCGGCGAGGGTGAGGGCCTTGCCGGAGCGGCGGCGCCAGACCTCGCGCAGGGCGTGCGCCATCAGGGGCAGTCCGCCCGGCTCGCCCGCCACGTCGGCGACGATCCGGGCCGTCAGGGCACGTTCGACGACCAGCCGGCGGGCGGCGGCGGGCCGGACCACGGCCTCGCGCAGCCCGCCCGGCGACATCGGGCCGACCAGCAGCGCCGCGTCCCGCAGGGCCTCGGCGAGCGGACCGTGCTCGGCGCAGCGCCCGTAGAAGTCGGCGCGGACGGCGATCACCACGCGCAGCCGGGAGGCGGGGTCGGTCGCGGTGAGCAACCGCCCGAGGAACCGGTCCCGTTCGGCCGGGTCGGCGCAGAGCGTGAACAGCTCCTCGAACTGGTCGACGACGAGGAGGGTGTCACCGGGCGCGTCGTACGGCGTGAACAGCGGCTCGTGGGTACGGGCCGGACGCGGGCCCGGCGTGAGCAGCCGTATCGCCGCGGGCTTCAGGTCGTCCGCCGCCCGCAGGGCGGGCACCAACCCGGCCCGCAACAGCGAGGACTTGCCGCTGCCCGAGGCTCCGACGACCGCCGTGAAACGGGCGCGGGCGGTACGCCGGAGCAGTTCTCCGATCAGGTCGTCCCGGCCGTGGAAGTGGTCCCCGTCGCCGGTCCCGAAGCGGGCGAGGCCCGGATAGGGCGAGCCCCCCTCGTCGGGGTCGTCCGGGACCCGCGTCTCGGCGAGCGCCTCCCGCAACCGCCGCGCCCACTCCTCCGGTTCGCCGCCGCAAGCGCGGACGTACGCCGTGAGCACCGCCGGCGACGGCAGCCGCTCACCGCCCGCCGCGGCGGCCAGGGTGGGCGCCGAATAGCCCGCGCGCTGCGCCATCGCGCGGTAGGTCAGACCGCCCGCCTCGTCACGCAGCTTGCGCAGTTCGAACGCGAACCGCTGGACCGGCCCCTCCCCCGGGTCGAGCGGTTTCTCCCTGCGTCCCATCCGCGTCTCCCCCGTTCGCCGGCACGACAAAGCTAACAACCGGCCCCCGGCGCATTGTTGGGCACCGCGGATCGGGGCTGCCCAACAATCCCCCGGCGCCTGGACTCGTCGGTGCACCTTCCCCTCACCGCACCGGAGCCGGCCATCGCCACCGCACACGTACCCGAGCCCGTCCTCCTGCCCGACGAGCCCCCGCGCGTCCGCGTCGTACGGACCGCCCCGCGCCCCTCCGCCGGCCCGGTCCTCCCGCCGGTCGCCCTCTGCCTCGCCCTCGGTCTGTGGGGGCTGAGACGCGGCGGCAGCCTGTGGCGGGACGAGGCGGTGTCGTACGACATGGCGCGGCGCGACCTGCCCGACCTGCTGGCGACGCTCACCCAGGCCGATGCCGTGCACGGCCTGTACTACCTGTTCCTGCACGGCCTGTTCCGGCTGACCGGTGACCTGGACCCGCTGCTCGTGCTCCGACTGCCCTCGGTGCTGGCGGCCGCCGCGGCGACCGGCTTCGTCGCTCTGCTCGGGCAGCGGCTGGCCGGACCCCGGGCCGGGCTGCTCGCCGGGCTCGTATTCGCCCTGCTCCCGCCGGTGCAGCGGTACGCGCAGGAGGGCCGGAGCTACGCGCTGGTGTGCGCGCTGGTCGCCTGGGCGACCTACCTGCTGCTCGGCGCGGTGCGCGAGGGGAGCCGCCGGGCCTGGGCCGGCTACGGCGCCGTACTGCTGACCGCGTGTCTGCTGCACGAGTTCGCGGTCCTGGCGGCCCTGGCCCACCTGGTGTGGCTGCCCCGGTCCGCCCGCCGGGCCGGAGCCACGACGCTCTGCGCGGTCGCCGCGGGCCTCACCCCCCTGGCCCTGCTGAGCACGCGCCAGTCGGAACAGGTGTCCTGGATCGGCGGAGCCGACGCCGGAGCACTCCTCGGCTTCGCCGGAGTGACCCTGCTCGGCATCGCCTGCACCGCACTGATCAAGGGCCCCCTCCCCCGCCTCGCCCTGCCCCTGCTCGCCCTCCCGGCCCTGCTCCTCCTCCTGCTCTCCCTGATCCGGCCGCTGTACGTCGACCGCTACGTCCTCTACGGCCACCTGGGCACGGCCCTGCTGCTCGGGGCCGCCCTGGACCGCCTGCTCCGCGCGCACCGCGTGCTGTGGGCGGCTCTGGTGGTCCCGCTTCTGCTCCCGACGACCCTGCACCTGCGCACCCCCGAGAGCCGCACGGACGACGTCACGGCGATAGCGACGGCGATCGAGAACTCGGACGCCGACGCGATCCTCTTCATGCCGTCCCGCCGCAGGGTATGGACGCTCACCGACCCGACCTCGCTCCAGGGCAAACAAGACCTGGCCCTGAGAGCCTCCCCGACCGACTCCCACACGCTGTACGGCACGGAGCTTTCGGCAGCGGAGATCAGAGACCGGCTGATGGCGGCGGAACGGGTCGTAGCGCTCCGGGATCCGGCAGGTCAGCCTGTCGACGAAACCGCAGAGGAACAGACGAAGCGCCGGGTACTGGCCCGCTACTTCGTGGAGTGCGAAACCCAGGCTCTGCAGGGCGCGCGCATCACCGTCTACGCGCGAACAAAGGGCTGTTGAGCGCCCCGAAAGGGGCGCGGGGAACTGCGCGACCAGCCACGACGGCGCCGCGGATGAGGACGAACGAACCGCGGCGAATCACGACGTACGCACCGCGGTGTGCACAGTACGAGCAGCCAGCACGAACAAGTCCGACCGCTGGTACACGCTCGCCTCGTCGTCAGGGTCGAGAAGCCTGTCGAGCGCAGCTCGATCCGCCGCGTCGAGCGAGTCCTGGAAGATCTCCCGGATGCGCCCGAACGCAGCCGCGGCGACCGCCCGTGCCCGGTCGGGCGCGGGGGCCGGGAGGTCCAGCAGAAACGTCCGCGTACCCGTCGGCCTCAGACCGGCCGCAGTCATCAGTGCCCGCCAGTCCTCCGTCACCGCGACACTCCCCGGCAGGGACGCCCGCATCTCCGCGAACCAGTCCTCCTGCATCGCGTCGATCCGCGCCTCCAGACCCGGCCGTCCGACACCGGAGTCACGCGGCAGGAAACGGGTCGGCAGCCCGCCCTCCACGAGGGCCAGCGTGCCGCCGACCGCCAGCCGCGAGGCGTACGCGGCGATGGCCGCCTGCTGGTCGCCGAGGTGGTGCAGGCTGTAGCTCGCCCAGATCAGATCGGCGGGGTAGTCCAGTTCCGCCATGACGTCCGGGAGATCTCCGGTCAGCGTCGAGAAGCGGTCGGCGACACCGAGCCGCTCGGCCCGGGCGCGGGCCCGCTCCAGCAGTGGTCCGGAGCCGTCGACGGCGACGACCCGGGCGCCGGGGAAGGCGTCCGCGAGCAGGCAGGAGACGACGCCGGGTCCACTGCCCGCGTCGACAATCAGTCCCGGCTCGGACTGCTTTCCGCCCAGCCAGGCGAGCGCGTGCTCGGTCAGCGGGGTGTACAGCTCGGCCTGGGTCTCGAGGTGCTCGGCCATCGCGGCCCAGTCGATGTCCGTGTGGTCGTGGTGGTGGTGCTGCCCGTGCCTGCCGTGCTCGGGTGCGTACTCGTGCGCCATGGGGGTCAGCCTCTCCTCCGGATTCCGCCAGCGTGCGCCGACGCACCGGAGGGAGGCAAACGCTGTTGCCGTCACCGCAAAAGGAGAAGGTGCCGGGGCCCGGCCGTGGCCGGGTCCCGGCGTCAGCCGCCTACGACAGCGGCGGGTAGGCGTTCTGCATCAGCTGCTGGAACTGGGCGGAGAACCAGTGCCCGGACAGCGGCGAGTTCGGCAGGGCGCCGGACAGGTTGTTGCCGTTGCGCGGGTTGCCCGTGTACGTCGGATCGCACATGCGGTCGAAGCCCTTGCCCTCGTCGTTCGGGATGGCGGAGCTGGACCCGTCGGACTCACCCGGCGGCTTCATCCACACGTAGGCGTCGATCCCGGCGGCCGGGGCGGCCTGCGGACGCTCGCCGAGGCCGGCTCCGGACTGGTTGCACCAGTTGCCGATGTGGATCCGGCGGTCGTAGCGGCCACCGTCGACGTAGGTGTCGACCGAGGTCGTAGCACCCGGACCGGCGGGCCGGGCGCTGCCGCCCCAGCCGTTGCGGGAGGTGTCGATCAGCATGCCGATGCCGGAGTTGAAGCCGACCGAGACGAGCTGGTTGCGGAAGGCCTGCGCGAAGGACAGCTCGTCCACGTACCGGTTCCAGTCGACCCACTTGGACTCACGGACGGACTTGCCCGCCACGTTGTCGTTGATGGTGAAGTTGTTCTCCTTCAGGGCGCTGTAGTTGGCCGTGTTGGTGATGAATCCGTGCACGTCGTTGACCGTGGCGCCCTCGGCGGTCGCGGCCTCCTTGAAGAGCTGGGCGGACGGCGCGAAGTTGTCGTCCCAGCCGATCCAGCCGTGGTGCCCGGCGTCCACGTAGTTGTAGACGTTGGGCACGTCGCCCAGCTCGCTGAGCGCGTAGCCGACGCCCTTGACGTAGTTGCCGTTGGCCTTCATCACGTCGCACTGCGGGGTGGCCGTGGGACGGCTTCCGGTGTTGGTGACGAGGTTGGGCAGCGAGTCGATCTCGACGGTGGTGACGATCCGCAGCCCGGCGTACTTCGGGTCGGCGAGGATCGCGGCGATCGGGTCGATGTAGGCGGTCTTGTACCGGTCGATCTCGGTCGGGCCGAGTTCACCGTTGGAGGCGAGGGCGGCGCAGTCGCGTCCGGGCAGGTTGTAGATCACCAGCTGGACGACGAGTTCGCCGCTGCCCTTCTGGGTCAGGGCCGCGTCGAGGTGGTCGCGCAGACCCATGCCGCCGTTGACGCCGTTGATGGCGGCGATCCGGTCCAGCCATACACCGGTCGGCTGGTTGGAGATCCGGCTGCCGCCCGGCTCGGCGGCGGCCTTCGCCGACCACTCGGGGTTCACATAGACCTTGGCCCCGGCGTACGGGTTGTCCACCCGCGTGCCCGGCTGCGGGTCCGGGTCCGGGTCGGTGCCGCCGCCACCGTCGTCGACGTTGCAGGTCACGCCGTCCAGCGTGAAGGTCGTCGGGAGGGCGTTGGTGCCGCTGTAGGAGGCGTTGAAGCCGAAGCTGACCGAACCGCCGGTGGCCAGGGTGCCGTTGTAGGACTCGTTGGCCGCGGTGACGGCGGTACCGCTCTGGCTGATCCTGGCGTTCCAGCCGTTGGTGATCTGCTGGTTTCCGGCGTACGACCACTTCACCGCCCAACTGCTCTTGGCGGCGCCGTTGTTGGTGACCGTGACGGCGGTGGTGAAGCCGGTGCCCCACTGGTTCTGCACCTTGTAGTCGACGGTGCAGGGCACGGCGGCGGGACCGACGTCGTCGGCCGGCACGGCGGCCAGCGCGGTCCCGGAGGCCCCGGCGACCAGTGCCAGGGCGGCGAGCATCGCTGTTCTGGTACGACTCATGAGTGCGGGTTCCCTTTGCGTCGAGATGGTCATGCTCGTGACAAGCTCGAACGCTCACGCAACGGCTCAAAGTTCTGAACGCGGGATGTCTCGCATGAGCGACTCCTTGCAGCTCAGACGCGTCATGACGGACGCGCCGAGTGATGGAACCGCTCCCACTGGTGTCAACGAAGTTAGCGCCAAGTGAGGGCAAAGGACAGGGGAGTTGCCGACTTTTGCCCAAGCCCGCCTGTCGAATCTTTTCGACTCTTCAAGCATCTTGACCCCTTGCACCCCCGTCCTCACTATGGGAGCGCTCCCACTGGTTCAAGCCTTGACTTCTCCGAGCCGCAAGGAGGAACCAGCACATGCATCCCCCACCCCGGAGACGAAGAGTGGTGAGGCGCGCCTGGACGGCCGTCGTCGCCGCTCTGGCACTTCCGTTCACGCTGCTCGCGACGGGCACGACCCCCGCCCAGGCGGCCCCGCTCCAGTGCAGCGTGGACTACAAGACGAACGACTGGGGCTCCGGCTTCACCACGGACGTGACGATCACCAACCGCGGCACCGACGTGATCGACGGCTGGACCCTGACGTACGCCTACACGGGCAACCAGAGGCTCAGCAACGGCTGGAACGGCACCTGGTCGCAGTCCGGCCAGAGCATCACCGTGAAGAACGCCCCGTACAACGGCCGGATCGCCGCCGGCGCCGCGGTCTCCACCGGGGCGCAGTTCAGCTACAGCGGCACCAACGCCGCACCGAGCTCCTTCGCGATCAACGGCACCACCTGCACGGGCGCCCACCAGCCCCCGATCACGGTGCTGACCAGCCCGGCCGCGGGCGCGGTCTACTCGCAGGGCGACGCGGTACCGCTCGCGGCCACCGCCGCGGCGGCCGACAACGCCACCATCAGCAAGGTCGAGTTCTACGACGACACCACCCTGCTGGGCACGGACACGAGCGCGCCCTACTCGCTCTCCGTCTCCAGCTTGACCGTGGGCAGTCACTCTCTGCTGGCGAAGGCCTACGACAGCCTGGGCGCGTCCGCGGAGTCGACGCCGGTCGGCATCACGGTCGCCTCGGGACCGGCCGTGGTGGCCTCCACCAACCAACTCGCCGTGCAGCAGGGCGAGACGGGCACGTACGACATCAAGCTGTCGACGCAGCCGTCGGCCAACGTGACCGTCACGACCGCCCGCGCGAGCGGCAACACCGGTCTGTCGGTGACGGGCGGTGCCTCGCTCGTCTTCACCCCGTCGAACTGGAACACGGCGCAGCGCGTGACCATCACCGCCGACTCCTCCGGGACCGGCGCGGCGACCTTCGAGTCGACCGCGAACGGCCATGCCAAGGCCGCGGTGACCGTCACCCAGATCGAGGCGTCGGGCGAGTACGACGCCCGCTTCCTGGAGCTGTACGGGAAGATCACCAACCCGGCGAACGGCTACTTCTCCCCCGAGGGCATCCCCTACCACTCGGTCGAGACGTTGATCGTCGAGGCACCGGACCACGGCCACGAGACCACGTCGGAGGCGTACAGCTACCTCCTGTGGCTGCAGGCCATGTACGGCAAGGTCACGGGTGACTGGTCCAAGTTCAACGGGGCCTGGGAGATCATGGAGAAGTACATGATCCCGACCCACGCCGACCAGCCGACGAACTCGTTCTACAACGCCTCCAAACCCGCGACCTACGCGCCGGAGCTGGACACCCCGAACGAGTACCCGGCCAAGCTCGACACCTCGGTGTCGGTCGGCCCGGACCCGATCGCGGCCGAGCTGAAGAGCGCGTACGGCACGGACGACGTGTACGGCATGCACTGGCTCCAGGACGTGGACAACGTCTACGGCTACGGCAACTCGCCCGGCAAGTGCGAGGCGGGGCCGGCCGACACCGGTCCCTCGTACATCAACACCTTCCAGCGCGGCGTGCAGGAGTCGGTGTGGGAGACGGTGCCGCAGCCGACCTGCGACCAGTTCAAGTACGGTGGCAAGAACGGGTACCTGGACCTGTTCACCGGTGACGCCTCCTACGCCAAGCAGTGGAAGTTCACCAACGCCCCGGACGCCGACGCCCGTGCGGTGCAGGCCGCGTACTGGGCCGACAAGTGGGCGGACGCGCAGGGCAAGGGCGGGGACATCTCCGCGACCGTCGCCAAGGCCGCGAAGATGGGCGACTACCTGCGGTACGCGATGTACGACAAGTACTTCAAGAAGGTGGGCAACTGCGTCGGTCCGGCGGCCTGTCCGGCCGGTACCGGCAAGGACTCCTCGCACTACCTGCTCTCCTGGTACTACGCCTGGGGCGGTGCCACCGACGCCTCGGCGGGCTGGGCCTGGCGCATCGGCTCCAGCCACACGCACGGCGGCTACCAGAACCCGATGGCCGCCTACGCGCTCGCGAGTTACGCCGACCTGAAGCCGAAGTCGGCGACGGGACAGGCGGACTGGGCCAAGTCCCTGGAGCGGCAGATCGAGTTCTACCGCTGGCTGCAGTCCAGCGAGGGCGCGATCGCGGGCGGGGCGACCAACAGCTGGGCGGGCCGCTACGCGACTCCGCCGGCCGGGAAGTCGACCTTCTACGGCATGTACTACGACCAGCAGCCCGTCTACCACGACCCGCCGTCCAACCAGTGGTTCGGCTTCCAGGCGTGGTCGATGGAGCGGGTGGCCGAGTACTACCAGCAGACGGGCAACGCGTCCGCCAAGGCGGTCCTCGACAAGTGGGTCGACTGGGCGCTCGCGCACACCACGATCAACCCGGACGGCACGTACCGGATCCCGTCGACGCTGCAGTGGTCGGGCCAGCCCGACACCTGGAACGCCACGAGTCCCGGTGCCAACACGGGACTTCACGTCACCGTCGCCGACTACACCAACGACGTCGGGGTGGCGGCCGCGTACGCCAAGACCCTGACGTACTACGCCGACCGCTCGGGTGACACCCAGGCGGCGACGACGGCGAAGGCCCTGCTGGACGGCATGTGGGACAACCACCAGGACGCCCTCGGCATCGCCGTCCCGGAGAACCGCGCCGACTACAACCGCTTCGACGACCCGGTCTACATCCCGAGCGGCTGGACCGGCACGATGCCGAACGGCGACGCGATCAACTCCTCGTCGACGTTCGACTCCATCCGCACCTTCTACGAGGACGACCCGGCCTGGTCGAAGATCGAGGCCTACCTGGCCGGCGGCGCGGTCCCGTCCTTCACGTACCACCGCTTCTGGGCCCAGGCGGACATCGCCCTGGCCATGGGTTCGTACGCGGAGCTGCTCGAATAGCCCGCCCCTGCCAGGAGTTCCGCGTACGTGGTCCCGCCACCTGACGGCGGGGCCTACCGGCCGGGCGGCCCTCACCCGCACTGAGGGTCGCCCGGCACCTCTCACTCTGCATGGAAAGCGCTTGCCCACCTACCCGCGTCCATCCACCCCCATCGGAAGGACTCCCGTGCGAAGAACCCGCATCCTCACGGCCGTGTTCGCGCTGGCGGCCGGCCTGCTCGCGGGCACGCCGCCCGCGCTGGCGGCCGAGCCCGACGAGTCGCCGGTGTCGATCGCCGCCGACACCTACACCTGGAAGAACGCCCGGATCGACGGCGGCGGATTCGTCCCCGGCATCGTCTTCAACCGCACCGAGAAGAACCTCGCCTACGCCCGAACCGACATCGGCGGCGCCTACCGCTGGGTCGAGTCCTCCAAGACCTGGACCCCGCTGCTCGACTCGGTGGGCTGGGACGACTGGGGCCACACCGGTGTCATCAGCCTCGCCTCCGACTCGGTCGACCCGGACCGGGTGTACGCGGCCGTCGGCACGTACACCAACAGCTGGGACCCGGGCAACGGAGCCGTGCTGCGCTCCGCGGACCGGGGCGCGAGCTGGCGGAAGGCGGACCTGCCGTTCAAGCTGGGCGGCAACATGCCGGGCCGGGGCATGGGCGAGCGGCTCGCGGTCGACCCGAACAGGAACAGCGTGCTGTATCTGGGCGCGCCGAGCGGCAAGGGCCTGTGGCGGTCGACGGACTCCGGCGCGAGCTGGTCGCAGGTGACGAACTTCCCCAACGTCGGGAACTACGCCCAGGATCCGAGCGACACCAGCGGCTACGCCTCCGACAACCAGGGCATCGTCTGGGTCACCTTCGACGAGTCCACGGGCACCTCCGGGAGCGCGACGCGGACGATCTACGTCGGGGTCGCCGACCTCCAGAACTCGGTGTACCGCTCGACGGACGCCGGCGCGACCTGGTCCCGGGTCGCCGGGCAGCCGACCGGCCAACTGGCCCACAAGGGCGTGCTGGACGCGACCAACGGCCACCTCTATCTGTCGTACAGCGACAAGGGCGGTCCCTACGACGGCGGCAAGGGCCAGTTGTGGCGGTACGCGACGGCGACGGGCACCTGGACGAACATCAGCCCGGTGGCGGAGGCGGACACCTACTACGGCTTCAGCGGGCTGACCGTCGACCGGCAGGACCCCGGCACGGTGATGGCCACGGCGTACAGCTCCTGGTGGCCCGACACCCAGATCTTCCGCTCCACCGACTCCGGCGCCACCTGGACGAAGGCCTGGGACTACACCTCGTACCCCAACCGCGCCAACCGCTACACCATGGACGTCTCCTCCTCCCCCTGGCTGACCTGGAACGCCACTCCCAGCCCGCCCGAGCAGACACCCAAACTCGGCTGGATGACGGAGGCGTTGGAGATCGACCCGTTCGACTCCGGCCGCATGATGTACGGCACCGGCGCGACGATCTACGGCACCGAGAACCTCACCAACTGGGACAGCGGAAGCCAGTTCACCATCAAGCCGATGGTGCAGGGCCTGGAGGAGACAGCGGTCCAGGACCTGGCCTCGCCCCCGTCGGGCGCCCCGCTGCTCAGCGCCCTCGGTGACATCGGCGGCTTCCGGCACACCGATCTCACCAAGGTCCCGTCGATGATGTTCACCCAGCCGAACTTCACCACGACGACCAGTCTGGACTTCGCGGAGTCCCACCCGAACACGGTCGTGCGGGTGGGCAACCTGGACTCCGGCCCGCACATCGCGTTCTCCACCGACAACGGCGCCAACTGGTTCGCGGGTACGGACCCTTCGGGCGTCAGCGGCGGCGGCACGGTCGCGGCGGCGTCCGACGGCAGCCGCTTCGTGTGGAGCCCGCAGGGCGCGGGCGTGCACTACGCGACCGGCTTCGGCACCTCCTGGACCGCCTCCTCCGGGATTCCGGCGGGGGCGATCGTCGAGTCCGACCGGGTCGACAAGAACGTCTTCTACGGATTCAAGTCCGGCAAGTTCTACGTCAGTACGGACGGCGGCGCGACCTTCACCGCCTCCGCCGCGACCGGCCTGCCAAGCGGCGACAGCGTCCGCTTCAAGGCCCTGCCCGGCGGCAAGGGCGATGTGTGGCTGGCGGGCGGCGCGAGCGATGGGGCGTACGGGCTGTGGCACTCGACGAACGGCGGTACCAGCTTCACCAAGCTGGCCAATGTCGAGCAGGCCGACACCATCGGCTTCGGCAAGGCGGCCACGGGGGCGTCGTACCAGACGCTCTACACCAGCGCGAAGATCGGCGGGGTGCGCGGCATCTTCCGCTCCACCGACCAGGGCGCCACCTGGACCCGCATCAACGACGACGCCCACCAGTGGGGTTGGACGGGTGCGGCGATCACCGGTGACCCGAGGGTCTACGGCCGGGTCTATGTCGCGACCAACGGCCGGGGGATCATCTACGGCGACTCCTCCGACGGCGGAGGCGGCACGGATCCCGGCCCCGACCCGACGCCGACCGGCGCCTGTGCGGTGACGTACAAGATCACCAATCAGTGGCAGGGCGGTTTCCAGGCGGACGTCCAGCTGACCAATAACGGCACCGGCGCCTGGTCGGGCTGGGCCCTGGGCTGGTCGTTCCCGAACGGCCAGACGATCTCGCAGATGTGGAACGCCGAGCACTCCCAGTCCGGCTCGGCGGTCACGGCGAAGAACGTCGGCTGGAACGCGAACGTGGCGGCCGGTTCCTCGGTGAGCTTCGGCTTCACCGGCAACTGGACCGGCACGAACGGCAGACCGACCGCCTTCAAGGTCGGCGACCAGTCCTGCACGGTGAACTGACCGGCCCGAAGGGGCGCGTGCCGTACGTCGGCGCGCGCCCTTTCCGCTGTCGCTACATCACTTCACGTCACCGGCGAAGACGGACTCCTCCGAGTCCCAGTCGGGCGCGACCTCGACCTGGAGGAAGGTCTCCTTCTTCGGGAGTTCGCAGGCCCACGGGACGGAGAGGGACCGGCCGGCCAGGATCTTGCTGTCGGGGAGACCGTCGAGGCCCTCGTCGTAGATGGCCTCGCCCTCCTTGCCCTGGTCGCCGTAGACGCAGTTGACGGTCATCTCGTTGGCGTCGACGGTCGCGTCGGAGTTGTTGACCACCTTGATGGTGAACTTCACGTAGGGCGTGTTCTCCGGGGCCGCGTACTCGCTGGACACCCCGCGCCCGAACCCGGAGAGGCTGACCTCGACGTCGTTCTCGTACGCGACGGTGTCGTTCAGGCTGTAGGAGTCGCCGCTGCCGGCCTCCTCGGCGGCCGGCTCCTCGGACCCGGCGTCCGCGTCGGACTCGGACTCGGACTCGGCGGCGGGAGCCGTCTTGGTGACGGTGACCGTGGGCGCGGGCTTGGCCTCGCTGTCGCCGCCGCTGACCCCGGCCGTGACGGCGGAGGCGAGCACCGCGGCGACCACGGCGGCGGCCGTGGCGATCAGGGCCGTACGCGAACCGTTCTGCGGCTTCTGCGGCGGGGGCGCGACCGGCGGCCCGTATCCGGGCATGGGCGGCGGCGTGAACTGCTGACTCATGATCCCCCCAGGGAATTGCTGTTGAGAACTGAATCTTGCCTGGTGAAGGGGGGAATGTGGAGCCCTCGTGATGAAAACGTGCTGATGGGAGGGCGTCCTGCCCCCAACGAGGGCAGGACGCCGAGGGCTCAGGGCGCGTACACCGCCGGACGCGGTGCCGTGGGCATGCCGTTGCCGAGGAAGAAGCTCGGATGCGGCGGCTGGTTGTAGGCCGTATTTTGCCAAGCGAGACCCGTGCGGTACATCGTGTCGTGCAGCAGGGTCGTGATCCTGGTGCCGGTCTCGTACGGCGTCGAGTAGATCCGCAGGGCCGTGTTGTCGCTGGTCGGCCAGATGACCTCCTCGCGCCAGTCGCCGAGGATGTCGCCGGACAGGGACGGCGTGGCCTTGGTGCCGTTGTTGGAGTGGACCGAGGCGCCGGTCAGCAGCCGGGTGTCCGACGAGGTGCCGTACTTGTCGATGCGGGTGCCGTCGAGGAGTTCCCGCACCGGGTCCCCGTCCCACCAGGACAGGAAGTTGACGGAGGACGGCTCACGGCCCTTGGTGGCCCCGGCCTCGTCCCGGATGCTCGTGTCCGACGCGGACCACATCTCGGCCCCGTCGTTCCCGGCGTACACGTCCCCGGCCACACCCCGCCCGTTGTCGCAGCAGGCGGCGAGCTGCCAGCGGACGCTGCCGTTCGCGGGGTTGAGGTACAGCTCGGCCGGCTGCGAGGTGGACTCGGAGACCTTGAAGTACTCCAGGCCCGAGGTCGAGGGGTCGAGGTCGCCGAGGTGCTGGGCGTCTCCGTGGCCGGTCCTCGCGGTCCACAGACCGGCGCCGTTGTCGTCGACGGCCATCGAGCCGTAGACGATCTCGTCCTTGCCGTCGTTGTCGACGTCCCCCACGGACAGGCTGTGCGAGCCCTGGCCGTCGTACCCCTTGCCGGCGTTGGTGGAGGAGCTGGTGTCGAAGGTCCAGCGGCGGGTGAAGGCGCCGTTGCGCCAGTCCCAGGCGGCGATGACGCTCCGCGTGTAGTAGCCGCGCGCCATGATCAGGGAGGGCCGGACGCCGTCCAGGTACGCCGTGCCCGCCAGGAACCGGTCGACGCGGTTGCCGTAGGAGTCGCCCCACGACGACACCGTGCCGCGCGCCGGGACATAGTCGACGGACTGCATCGCTCGGCCCGTCTGCCCGTTGAACATGGTCAGGTACTCGGGGCCGGAGAGGACGTATCCACTGGAGTTGCGGTGGTCGGCCGAGGCGCTGCCGATCACCGTGCCGCCGCCGTCGACCGTGCCGTCCGCCGTCTTCATCGCGACCTCGGCCTTGCGGTCGCCGTCGTAGTCGTAGACCTGGAACTGCGTGTAGTGGGCGCCGGAGCGGATGTTGCGGCCCAGGTCGATCCGCCACAGCCGGGTGCCGTCGAGCCTGACGCCGTCGACGATCGTGTTGCCGGTGTAGCCGGACTGCGAGTTGTCCTTGGCGTTGGTGGGCTGCCACTTCAGCACCAGGTCCAGGGCACCGTCACCGTCGAGGTCGCCGACGGAGGCGTCGTTGGCCTCGTAGGTGTAGGCCACGCCGTCCGGGGTGGTGCCGCCCGCCGGCGGGCTGATCGGGACGTCCTTGTAGCCGGTGCGGAACTGGATCGCGTGGACGGAGTCGCCCTGCTCCACGCCGTTCACGATCGCGCGGACCGTGTAGTCGGCGTGCGCGGGGGCGCCGGAGTGGAAGTAGTTGGTGGAGCCGGTGACCGGCGTCGCGTTGACCTTCGTACCGGCGCGGTAGAGGTTGAAGGAGACGCTGTCGGGGTCGGTGCCGAGCCAGCGCCAGCTGACCAGGTTGCCGCTGCCGGTGTGGACGCTGACGACACCCCGGTCGAGCGCCTCCACCTGGCGGGCGGTGGCGGCCTCGGCCGGGGTGGCGCCGGTGAACGCGGTCAGCCCGGCGGCGACGAGCGCGGCCGTGGCGCCGAGCGCGGACAGGACGGCCCTGCGTCTGCGGTGCTTGTGCGGGTGCTGCACGAGACGTACCTCCTGGGAGGACGGACGGGTTCCGTTCCCCCTCAGTCGCCGCCGTAGGCCGTGAAGTTGCCGTACTTCTCGGCCAGTTCGGCGACCGTACGCGCGATCCTCGTGCGCAGTTCGGCGGGCTGGAGCACCTCGACGTCCGTGCCGAGGCGCAGGAAGTCGCCGTGGGCGTGGTCGACGGACTCGATCGGGACGGTGGCGCGCGTCCAGCCGTCGGGCTCGGTCCGCAGGTCACGGGCCCTCGGGAGGGTCCGGCCCGGCGCCAGCCGGACCACCGCCTCGCTCCGGTACAGGCGGTCCTGGAAGCCGCGCTGGTAGCGGTCCCAGTAGGCGGCGAGGTCGAAGTCGTCGGGACGGCCGAACTCCTCGTCGGAGGCGTGCAGTTCGAGGATCTGGTCGACCCGGAAGGTGCGCGGCCCTGGCCCGGCCACCACGTACCAGCGGCCCGCCTTCAGGACCAGGCCGTACGGTTCGAGGCGGCGCTCGACGTCGGTGGGCTCGCGCCAGCGGCGGTACAGCACGTTCAGCACCCGGCTGTTCCAGACGGCGTCGGCGACGGCCGGGAGGAACGGGGTCTCGTCGCCGTCGGTGTACCAGCCCGGGGCGTCGAGGTGGAAGCGGCTGCTGATCCGGTCGGCCTGCACCGGGAGCGCGGCGCGCACCTTCAGCTCGGCGGCGGCCAGCACCGACCCGAGGCCCAGCTCGGCGGCCGGACCCGGCACCCCGGCGAGGAAGAGGGCCTCGGCCTCGTCGGCGGTCAAGCCGGTGAGACGGGTGCGGTAGCCGTCTAGCAGGCGGTAGCCGCCCGCGTGCCCGGCGTCGCCGTACAGCGGCACTCCGGCCGCGCTCAGCGCCTCCACGTCCCGGTAGACCGTGCGGACGGAGACCTCCAGCTCGTCGGCGAGCTGGGCGGCGGTCATCCGGCCCCGAGTCTGGAGCAGCAGGAGGATCGAGACGAGACGGCTGGACTTCACTGACACAGGATGTCAGTGAAGCCCTCCTAACGTGCCCACATGCCCTTCACGGAGAAACTGTTGACCGTGCCACCGCCGATCGAGGTGGCGGGACGCCGCATCAAGCGCTACCACGTCACCACCGACCCCGCCGGCATCGCGCCGGAGGTCGCCGAGGCGGCGTACGCGATCCTGCCGAAGCTGCTGCCGGGGCCCGACGACACCCCGCCCGCGACCTTCGTGGTGCTGCACCGGGGCGGGGACACCGGCGCCTACCTCAACGCCTACAGCTGGGTGTGGGACAACGTGCTGCACTTCCGGGGCGCGGCGGCCGGCCAGCCGGTGCTGGGCTGCCCGGACCAGGACCCCGCCCACTTCGTCCCGACGGGCCGGCCCTGGATCGGCTGCGTCTGGGAGCTGCCCCCGGTCCAGCACGAACGGGACGCCTGGATACGGCACCTGCTGGCACCCGAAGTCCCTGATCTGGAGGCCTACTTGACCGATTCGATGCCCGAGGGAACCACGGGAGGGCGCTCATGAGCACCGCGCACGACTTCGACTTCTTCCACGGCGACTGGGTGGTCCACCACCGCCGCCGCACCGACTTCCTCGACCCGGCCGGCGACTGGGAGGAGTTCCCGGGCGCCTCGCGCTGCTGGAGCCTGTTCGACGGGGCCGCGAACATCGACGAGATCGACATGCCGCACCTGGGCGCGAAGGGGCTGACTCTGCGCCTGTTCGACCGGGAGACCCGGCAGTGGTCCCTGAACTGGTCCTCCAGCCGCAGCGGCAAGCTCTTCCCGCCGGTCGTCGGCCACTTCGACGGTGACCGGGGCGAGTTCTACGGCGACGACACCCACGACAACAAGGACGTGCGCGCGCGGTTCGTCTGGTCGGGTGTCTCCCCGGCCGCCGCCCGCTGGGAGCAGGCGTTCTCCCTCGACGGCGGAGCGACCTGGCTGACCAACTGGGTCATGGACTTCACCCGGCCTTCCGGAACGCCCGCAGGCTGAACACGGGGTCGGGGCGGCGGAGCTCCGGGTCGGGGAGGGTTTCCAGGGCGGCGGCGAAGCGCTCGGTGAGCGGGTCGCCGGGCGCGAGCTGGGTGAACCAGCCGCGCCGCAGGTCGGCCGCGGTGCCACGGGGGCTGCGGCCCTGGCCCACGCCCGCGAAACGCGCGCTGCCGACGGCTTCCAGGCCGTGCTCGGCGGCGCGTGCCTCGACCCGGGCCGCGGCGTCGGGGGCGCCGCGGCGCGGGCGCGGTGCGAGGACGGTGTCGATGTCGCTGCCGACGTCGTGGGCGGCCGCCTTGTCGACGGTGGTCACATAGACCCCGCCCGGCCGCAGCACCCGGGCGCACTCGGCGACCACGGCACCCATGTCGTCGCCCCGGTCGAGCAGGTGTAGCAGCCACACACTGGTCACCGCGTCGAAGGTCCCGTCGGCGAAGGGCAGCCGGCGGCTGTCGGCCAGCACGACCGCGCCGGGCAGCCGGGCCGCGGCCATCCGGGCCATCCCGTACGTCAGATCCGCGCCGGTCACCCGCAGCGCGGGCCGCGCCGCCGCGAGCCGCCGGGTGACGATCCCGGTGCCGCAGGCCACGTCGAGGAGGCTGCGGGCACCCTCGGGAAGCAGCCCGAGCACCGCCTCGGCCGCGGCGGCGGCCCGGGGTTCGCCGCCGCGCGTCAGGTCGTAGGCGTCGGCTTCCTTGTCGTAGTCGAGCACGCGCCCCTCACTCGGCCCCGTGCCCCGCGGCCAGCTCCTGGACCCGGCGTGCCAGCTCGAAGTCCTTCTCGGTCACCGCGCCGCCCACGCTGTGGGTGTTCACGGTGAGGGAGACGCTGTGGTAGCCGAGCGTGAGGTCGGAGTGGTGGTCGAGCTCCTCCTGGACCCGGGCGATGTGGACGACCATCGCGGCCGCCGCGAAGTGCGAGGACAGCCGGTAGGAACGGGCGATGCGGTCACCGTCGAGCGACCAGCCCGGCAACTCCGCGAGCCGGTCCTCGATCTCCTTCTGCGACAACGGTTCGACGGCCATGACGCCGCTCCTTCCTGGGCTGCGGGCTTTGCTCCCAGACTGCCACAGAGCGAGGGCCGAAGCCCTGGTCAGAAGGGGTGCCTTCGCGGAGGTCCGCCCGGATGCGGCGCTCCTTCGTCTACGGTCGTCATATGACCGTCACTTCCACCGACCGGGGCGTCGGCCCCCTCCTGCGGGCCTGGCGGGAGCAGCGCCGGGTCAGTCAGCTGGAGCTGGCCCTGCGCGCCGACTCCTCGGCGCGGCACATCAGCTTCATCGAGACGGGCCGTTCCCGGCCGAGCGAGGAGATGGTCCTGCGGCTCGCCGAGCATCTCGACGTGCCGGTCCGGGAGCGCAACGCCCTGCTGCTGGCGGCGGGTTACGCCCCGCGCTACCCGGAGACCCCGCTGGACGACCCGGCGCTGGACGCCGTGCGCGCGGGCATGGAGCGGCTGATCCAGGGCTATGAGCCGTATCCGGCCATCGTGGTGGACGCGATGTACAACGTGCGGGCGGCCAACCGGGGCATCCTCATGCTCCTCGACGGCGTCCCCGAGCACCTGCTGGCTCCCCCGCTGAACGCGATGCGCCTGACCCTGCACCCGGAGGGACTGGCCCCGCGCATCCGCAACCTGCGCGAGTGGCGCGGCCATCTGCTCGCCCAGATGGAACGGCAGATCGCGCTGCACCGCTCGGAGCCGCTGCGCGAGCTGTACGAGGAGGTGGCCGGATACCCGGTGCCGGAGACCGGGGCGGGCAGCGAACCGGAGGAACCCGTGCCGTACTTCGCGCTGCCGTTGCAGATCGAGCACGAGGGCCGGACGCTGTCCTTCATCTCCTCGATCTCCACCTTCAACACCCCGATGGACGTGACGGTCGCCGAGCTGGCCATCGAGACGCTGCTCCCGGCCGACCCGGCGACGGTCAAATACCTTCAGACGCTGCTGCCCTGACGGTTCCTCAGCGCCATGTGCTGCAGCACGGCGAACCCGGCCACGGTGAGCGCCTGGAGCACGGTCCACACCGCGCCGGTCGCGGTCGGCGACAGCCACAAAGCGAGGGCGAGCAGACTGAGCGCGGCCCAGCCGAAGTTGGCCTCGACGACGACCCGCACGGGAAGGGTGCCGGGCCGCTCGCGCGAGGCGAGCAGGCCAACGCCACCGGCGTACACGGCGAGGAACGCGCCGAGTCCGAGCAGCAGCGCGGAGTCCACCCCGAGCAGCCGCCCGAGCGGCCCGGAAAGGGCGAGGTAGGCAAGGGCGTTGCCGCCGGTCACCACCGCGTCGAGGGCGAGGAAGCGGCGCAGCACGGCTTGCGGGTCGGAGGTCCGGGCGAGCACGGCGATCTGGTGCGCGGACATGACGAATCACCCTCCGTCGGGTAGGAGCTGTCGGACAGGAGCCGGTACGGGAACCCGGGTCCCGGGTCGGAGTGCGCCGACCCGGAGCCCGGTGACCCAACGATCGCGCGCCCGCCCGACCTGGTCGATTACCTCCCGGGTAATGCCGGTCCCGGCAGTGGCGAGCGCCTCACCGGCGAACCCGTGAGAGCGGAAGCGGAACGTGGCAGACTGCACGGGTACTTCGGCGCGTAGGGGAGGCGTGGCGTGAGTGAGCGGCGGCCTGCGCCGACCGTGGGTCAGGTGGTGCTGGGCAAGCGGTTGCAGGAGCTGCGGGAAGCGGCCGGGCTCAAACGCGAGGAGGCCGCGAAGGTCCTGCGGGTGGCCTCGGCGACGGTCCGCCGGATGGAGATGGCCGAGGTCTCCCTGAAGATCCCGTACGTACAGGTGCTGCTGGAGACGTACGGCGTGCCCGAGGAGGAGGCGGCCGCCTTCGTCTCGCTGGCCGAGGAGGCGAACCAGCCGGGCTGGTGGCAGCGGTACCACGACGTCCTGCCGGACTGGTTCAGCCTGTATGTGAGCCTCGAGGGCGCGGCGCGGATCATCCGCTCGTACGAGCCCCACTTCGTCCCGGGCCTGCTCCAGACCGAGGACTACGCGCGCGCCGTGCTGGAGGCCGGCACCATCGGGCAGACCGGGCCGGAGATGATCGAGCGGCATGTGTCGCTGCGGATGGAGCGGCAGCGCCTGCTGGAGAGCCCGGACCGGCCGCACCTGTGGGTGATCATGGACGAGACGGTGCTGCGGCGGCCGGTGAGCATCCATCCCTCGGTGATGCGCGAACAGCTCGACAAGCTGCTGGAGTTCGCCGAGCGGGACCGGATCACGCTGCAGATAGCCGAGTTCGCCCGCGGCCCGCACCCCGGCACGTACGCGCCCTTCACCCTCTTCCGGTTCGGCGAGCCCGAGCTGCCGGACATGGTGTTCACCGAGTATCTGACCGGCGCGCTGTACCTGGACTCCCGCACGGAGGTCGCGGCCCATCTGGAGGTCCTGGACCACATGTCCACGGGCGCCGCCTCCGCCGACCGCACCAGGAAGCTCCTGAGGGAGCGCCGCGCGGACTTCTGAGCCGTCCCCGCACCCGTGCCCTGACCCGTACGGGTGCCGTCAGCAGGTGCGCTCCCCGGTGCCGCCCTAGGTTCGAGATCACGGGCAAGCAAGGGAGCGCACGTGACCGACACCCAGACACCGCCCACGGAGCCCGGGGCGGCGCTGCTGAAGGCCGGGCGGTTCTTCCGGCCCGGCACTCCCGCGCCGGACCTGCACAGCGTCGCGCTGACCGGCGGGCGCGAGGCGGACGCCTTCTACCGGGACCGCTGGAGCCACGACAAGGTCGTGAACTCCACGCACGGCGTGAACTGCACCGGCTCCTGCCGCTGGAAGGTGTACGTCAAGGACGGCATCATCACCTGGGAGACCCAGCAGACGGACTACCCGAGCGTCGGCCCGGACCGCCCGGAGTACGAGCCCCGCGGCTGCCCGCGCGGGGCCGCGTTCTCCTGGTACACCTACTCCCCCACCCGTGTGCGCTACCCCTACGTCCGGGGCGTGCTGCTGGAGCTGTACCGGGAGGCCAAGCAGCGCCTGAAGGACCCCGTCCTCGCCTGGGCCGACATCCAGGGCGACCCCGAGCGGCGCCGCCGCTACCAGCGGGCACGCGGCAAGGGCGGCCTGGTGCGGGCGAGTTGGGACGAGGCCGTGGAGATCGTGGCCGCCGCCCAGGTCCACACGATCAAGGCGTACGGCCCCGACCGCATCGCCGGCTTCTCCCCCATCCCCGCGATGTCGATGGTCAGCCACGCGGCGGGCGCCCGCTTCCACTCCCTGATCGGCGCCCCGATGCTGTCGTTCTACGACTGGTACGCGGACCTTCCCGTCGCCTCCCCGCAGGTCTTCGGCGACCAGACCGACGTACCGGAGTCGGGCGACTGGTGGGACGCGGCCTACCTGATGATGTGGGGTTCGAACGTCCCCGTCACCCGCACTCCGGACGCCCACTGGATGGCGGAGGCCCGTTATCGCGGCCAGAAGGTCGTGGTGGTCGCCCCCGACTACGCGGACAACGCGAAGTTCGCCGACGAGTGGCTGCACCCGCACCCCGGCACGGACGGCGCGCTGGCGCTCGCGATGGGCCATGTCGTCCTCAAGGAGTTCTTCGTCGACCGCGAGACGCCGTTCTTCACCGACTACGTCCGGCGGTTCACCGACCTGCCCTTCCTGGTCACGCTCACCGAACGGGACGGCTCCCTCGTCCCCGGCAAGTTCCTGCGCGCCTCCGACCTCGGCCAGAGCGGCGAGGGCGCCGAATGGAAGACGGTCGTCCTCGACGAGGTCACCGGACGCGCGGTCGTCCCCAAGGGCTCCCTGGGCTTCCGCTGGACGGATTCCGGCAAGGGCGACTGGAACCTCGGACTCGGTGCGATCAAGCCGCGGTTGAGCCTGTACGGCAGCGCCATCGCGGCCGGTGTCGAGGTGCTGCTCCCGCGCTTCGACACCGAACAGGGCCGGGGAGACGTCCTGCGCAGAGGCGTCCCCGCCACCCGTCTCGGCGGCCAGGACGGCCCCCTGGTGACGACGGTCCACGACCTCCTCCTCGCCCAGTACGGCGTCTTCCGGCCCGGCCTGCCCGGCAGCTGGCCCGCCTCCTACGAGGACGCGGACGCGCCCGGCACCCCCGCCTGGCAGGAGGTGCACACCTCCGTCCCGGCCGCCAAGTGCGTCAAGATCGCGCGGGAGTTCGCGCGGACCGCCGAGCGGTCCAAGGGCCGCTGCATGATCCTCATGGGCGCGGGCACGAACCACTGGTTCCACTCCGAGACGATCTACCGCGCCTTCCTCGCCCTGCTCCAGCTCACCGGCTGCCAGGGCCGCAACGGCGGCGGCTGGGCGCACTACGTCGGCCAGGAGAAGTGCCGCCCGGTGACCGGCTGGGCCACCCTCGCGGCCGGTTCGGACTGGTCCCGCCCGCCGCGCCAGATGATCGGCACCGCGTACTGGTTCCTCAACACCGACCAGTGGCGCTACGACCGCTTCACCGCCGACGTGCTGGCCTCACCGCTCGGCGAGGGCCGGTTCGAGGGAATGACGGGCGCGGACTGCCTGGCGCTGTCGGCGCGTTCGGGGTGGATGCCGTCGTACCCGACGTTCGACCGCAATCCGCTGGAGCTGGGCGAGGCGTTCGGCGACCCGGTGGCGAAGGCGGTGGCCGAACTCCGCGCGGGCACCCTCAAGTTCGCCTGCGAGGACCCGGACGCGCCGGAGAACTGGCCGCGGGTGCTGACCCTGTGGCGGGCCAATCTGCTCGGTTCCTCGGCGAAAGGCGCCGAGTACTTCACCAAGCACCTCCTGGGCACGCAGTCGTCGCTGAGCGCCGAGGAGGCGCGGCCCGAGGAGCGTCCGCGCGATGTGACGTGGCGGGAGGAGGCGCCCGAGGGCAAGCTCGACCTGCTGCTGTCGCTGGACTTCCGGCAGACGTCCTCCACGCTGCTCTCCGACGTCGTCCTGCCCGCCGCGACCTGGTACGAGAAGCACGATCTGTCCAGCACGGACATGCACCCCTACGTGCACTCCTTCACCCCGGCCGTGGACCCGCCGTGGCAGGCGCGCACCGACTTCGACACCTTCAAGGCCCTGGCCGAGCGGCTGAGCGAGCTGGCCGAGGGCCATCTCGGGGTGCGCAAGGACCTGGTGGCCTCGCCCCTCCAGCACGACACCCCGGGCGAGATCGCCCAGCCGGGCGGTGTCGTACGGGACTGGAAGCGCGGTGAGTGCGACCCCGTGCCCGGCAGGACCCTGCCGAACCTGACGGTCGTGGAGCGCGACTACACGAGGATCGGCGCGAAGTTCTCCGCCCTCGGCCCCCTGGTCGAGCGGCTGGGCCTGCCCGCCAAGGGGATCGCGCTGCAGCCGGACGAGGAGGTCGAGCACCTGCGGCGGCTCAACGGCGTCGCGTTCGACGACCGCCCGTCCCTCGACACGGCCGTGAAGGCGGCGAACACCATCCTCGCCCTGTCCGGCACCACCAACGGCCGCCTGGCCACCCAGGGGTTCCGCACCCTGGAGGCACGCACCGGCCAGGAGATGGCCCACCTCGCCGCCGATCACGAGGGCAGGCGCGTCACCTACGCCGACACCCAGGCGGCACCGGTGCCGGTGATCACCTCGCCGGAGTGGTCGGGCAGCGAGGCGGGCGGGCGCCGCTACACGGCGTTCACGCTCAACACCGAGCACCTCAAGCCCTGGCACACCCTCACCGGACGCCAGCACTTCTTCCTGGACCACGACTGGATCCACGAGCTGGGCGAGGCGCTGCCGGTGTACCGGCCGCCCCTGGACATGCACCGGCTGTTCGGCGAACCGCGCCTGGGCCCGGACGGCACCAAGGAGGTGACGGTCCGCTACCTCACTCCGCACAACAAGTGGTCCATCCACTCCGAGTACCAGGACAACCTGTTCATGCTGGCGCTCTCCCGCGGCGGCCAGAACATCTGGATGTCCCCGCAGGACGCGGAGGCGATCGGCGTCGTCGACAACGACTGGATCGAGGCGGTCAACCGCAACGGCGTGGTCGTGGCCCGCGCGGTCGTCTCGCACCGGATGCCGGCCGGCACGGTCTACCTGCACCACGCCCAGGAGCGCACGGTGAACGTGCCGAAGACCGAGGCCACCGGCGCGCGCGGCGGCATCCACAACTCCCTCACCCGGCTGATCCTCAAGCCGTCCCATCTCATCGGCGGCTACGCCCAGTTGTCCTGGGCCTTCAACTACCTGGGCCCTACGGGCAACCAGCGTGACGAGGTGACGGTGATCCGCCGTCGCGGCCAGGAGGTCGAGTACTGATGCGTCCGATGGCCCAGATCGCCATGGTGATGAACCTCGACAAGTGCATCGGCTGCCACACCTGCTCGGTCACCTGCAAGCAGGCGTGGACCAACCGCCAGGGCATGGAGTACGTCTGGTTCAACAACGTCGAGACCCGCCCGGGGCAGGGCTATCCGCGCCGCTACGAGGACCAGGAGCGCTGGCGCGGCGGCTGGGAGCTGAACCGGCGGGGCGCGCTGAAGCTGAAGGCGGGCGGGCGGCTGCGCAAGCTCGCCGGGATCTTCTCCAACCCCGAACTCCCGGAGATCAAGGACTACTACGAGCCCTGGACGTACGACTACAAGAACCTCACCGACGCCCCGCTCGGCGACGACTACCCGGTCGCCCGGCCCGTCTCGCAGCTCGACGGCAAGCCGATGAAGATCGAGTGGTCGTCGAACTGGGACGACAACCTCGCGGGCGCTCCCGCGTACGGCGACCTCGACCCCATGGTCGAGCGCACCCGGCAACAGGCCTCGGACAAGGTGCGGTTCGAGTTCGAGCAGACCTTCATGTTCTATCTGCCGCGCATCTGCGAGCACTGCCTGAACCCGTCCTGTGTGGCGTCCTGTCCGTCCGGCGCGATGTACAAGCGGGCGGAGGACGGCATCGTCCTCGTCGACCAGGACCACTGCCGGGGCTGGCGGATGTGCGTGACGGGATGCCCGTACAAGAAGGTCTACTTCAACCACCGCACCGGCAAGGCCGAGAAGTGCACCCTGTGCTATCCGCGCCTGGAGGTGGGGCTGCCGACGGTCTGCTCGGAGACCTGCGTCGGCCGGCTGCGCTACCTCGGGGTCGTGCTCTACGACGCCGACAAGGTGACCGCCGCCGCGTCCGAGAAGGACGAGAAGGCGCTGTACGAGGCCCAGTTGGGGGTCTTCCTCGATCCCGGGGACGAGGAGGTGCGGCGGGCGGCGGAGGCGGCGGGGATCCCGTACGACTGGCTGGAGGCGGCCCGGCGCTCCCCGGTGCACACGCTGATCAGCAAGTACCGGGTGGCGCTTCCGCTGCACCCGGAGTACCGCACGATGCCGATGGTCTGGTACATCCCGCCGCTGTCGCCGGTGGTGGACGCACTGTCGGAGACCGGGCACGACGGCGAGGACGCGGGGAACCTGTTCGGCGCGATCGACACGCTGCGCATCCCGCTGGAGTACCTGGCGGAGGTCTTCACCGCCGGTGACACCGCTCCGGTGCGGGCCTCGCTGGAGAAGCTCGCCGCGATGCGCTCCCACATGCGGGCCCTGAACCTCGGCGAGGTCCCCGACCCGTCGGTGCCGGCCGCCGTGGGCATGAGGCCGGAGGAGATCGAGGAGATGTACCGGCTGCTGGCCATCGCCAAGTACGAGGACCGGTACGTGATCCCGACGGCCGCCGTGGGCGACGCACGCCGGCTGGAGGAGTCCGCGCTGCCGCAGGACTGCTCCCTCGACTACGACGGCGGTCCCGGCATGGGCGGCGACGGACCGTTCGGCCAGGACTCGGGCCGCAAGCTGCTGCCGCTGGTGTCGGTGGAGAACTTCCACGTACTGCGCAGACGGCAGACCTCGGACGACGCGGAGGAGACGACCTGATGCCCTCGGACGCGGTGCTGTACCAGGCGGCTGCGCTCTGCCTGACCTACCCCGACGACGACTTCATCGCCCGGCTGCCGCTGCTGCGTGAAGCGGCCCCGCAGCTGCGGGAGTTCACCGACCACGCGGCGGTCACCGATCCCCAGGAGCTGGCCGCGCACTATGTGCAGGTCTTCGACTTCAAGAACCGGCACAGCCTCTACCTGAGCTGGTGGCGGGACGGCGACACGCGGCGGCGCGGCATGTCGCTGGTGCGCTTCAAGGAGGTCTACCGCGAGGCGGGCCTGGAGTTCAGCGGCGAGGAGCTGCCCGACTTCCTGCCCGCGGTGCTGGAGTTCGCCGCCCGCACCGGCAACACCGACCTGCTCACCGAGCACCGCGACGGCCTGGAGCGACTCCGCTCCCGGCTCACCGACTTCGGCACACCGTACGCCGCCGTCCTGGACGCCGTGTGCGCCACGCTGCCGACCGCACGCACCGGGGTGCGCCGATGACCACACTCCTCTGGGGCGTCCTGCCGTACGTCGCCTTCGCCCTGCTCGTCGCCGGACTGATCTGGCGCCACCGCTACGACAAGTTCGGCTGGACCACCCGCTCCTCGCAGATCTACGAGTCCAGGCTGCTGAACATCGCCTCGCCCGCCTTCCACTACGGCATCCTCTTCGTGCTGGTCGGCCACCTCATCGGCCTGTTCGTCCCGGAGTCCTGGACGGACGCCCTCGGAGTGAGCGAGCGCACCTACCACCTGTTCTCCCTCATCGGCGGCACCGCGGCCGGGATCGTCACGGTCGCCGGGATCGCGCTGCTGGTCTACCGCCGCCGCACCCGGGCGCCGGTGTTCCGCGCGACCACCGCCAACGACAAGCTGATGTACCTGGTGCTGGTCGCGGCGATCGTGATGGGCATGGTCGCCAAGCTGAGCCACTCCTCGGGCGACGGCTACGACTACCGTCAGTCCATGGCGCCTTGGGCGCGCAGCCTGTTCACCCTGAGCCCGGACACGGCCCGGATGGAAGGCGTCCCGGTGCTGTACCAGGTCCACGCGGTGATCGGCATGGCACTGATCGCGCTGGTGCCGTACACACGGCTGGTGCACATGTTCAGCGCGCCGGTCCAGTACCTCTTCCGCCCGTACGTGGTCTACCGCACCCGGGACCCCCGACAGCTCGGCCCCCGTCCCGAGCGGCGCGGCTGGGAGCGGGCCAAGTACTGAGCGCTCACGGCGGCGGGGGCCCGGTGAGCTGTGCCCGGGCGGCTCTGCGGAAGGCGGTGACGAGCCGGCCGCGGTCGTCGGCGCGGGTCGCGAGGACGACATGGCTGGGCTCGACCCCGTGCAGGGGGACCTGGGTGACGTCCGGGCGCGGGCCGCGGCCGCCCGGGTCGGCGGTGATGGCGATCGCCTGACCGGAGGCGATGAGCTCGAACTTGTCCTCCAGGGCGGCGATCTCGGGACCGTCGGGGGCACGGCGGCCGTCCGGGCGGGGGTCGATGCGCCAGAAGGCCTCCCAGGCCGGATGGGCGCCCGGTACGCGCGGCAGCGGCTCCTCGGCGATGTCGTCGAGCGTGACGAACTCCCTGCCCGCCAGCCGGTGGTCGAGAGGCAGCACCACCACCCTGGGTTCGTCGTACAGGATCGTGACGTGCAGGCCCTCGGCCGGGATCGGCAGCCGGGTCACCACCGCGTCCGCCCGGTGGTCCAGCAGCGCCTGACGGGCGTCGTCCCAGTCGAGGTGCTGGGCCCGCACCTCGGCGTCCGGGTACCGGTGGCGCAGCTCCTTGACGGCGGGGGTGACGATCAGGTTCGCCGTGTAGCCGACGGTGATCCGGCTGGGTTCGGCGGCGGCCCGGGTCCGGGCGGCGGCCTGGCCCGCCGAGCGCAGCAGCGCCTTGGCGAGCGGCAGGAAGACCTCCCCGGCCCCGGTGAGCCGGCTGCCCTGCGGGGTGCGGTCGAGCAGCCGCGCGCCGAGCTGCTGCTCCAGGCGCCGGATCTGCCGGCTCAGGGACGGCTGGGCCACGGCGAGGGCGGCGGCGGCACGGCCGAAGTGGCGGTGCTCGGCGACCACGGTGAAGTACCGGACCAGGCGGAGGTCGAGGTCGGGCTCTGGCATTCGACCAGCCTAGCTTGACCTGCGGTGATGCCTGAAGCGTATTGCCTGATGCGGAACAGATCTTTGATCCGTGGCGCTCGGCGGGCGCAGGGTGAGGGAGTCACCGCTTCTCTCTGACCGAAGGGTCGCATCATGCGTGTGTTCGTCACCGGGGCCACCGGTTTCATCGGTACCGCGGTCGTCCGTGAGCTCCTGGACGCGGGCCATCAGGTCGTGGGCCTGGCCCGCTCCGACCGCGGCGCGGCGGCGCTGACGGCGGCGGGAGCGGAGGTGCACC
This sequence comes from Streptomyces sp. NPDC043726, assembly GCF_056436565.1. Taxonomy (NCBI): domain Bacteria; kingdom Bacillati; phylum Actinomycetota; class Actinomycetes; order Kitasatosporales; family Streptomycetaceae; genus Streptomyces; species Streptomyces sp. NPDC043726. The sequence goes on along the minus strand of NZ_JBWKCI010000009.1, from coordinate 403,893 downwards.
GGGGCGACCTGGACGACGTGGCGAGTCTGCGGGCGGGAGCGGCGCGGGCGGACGGCGTGATCCACACGGCGTTCGTCCACGACTTCTCGGACTACGCGGGCGCGGCGAGGACCGACCGAGGGGCGATAGCGGCTCTGGGCGAGACGCTGGCAGGCTCCGGCCGGCCGTTCGTGGTCACCTCCGGAATCGCGGGGGTCGGACCGGGCCGGGTGGTCACGGAGGACGACCCGGCCGCACCGGAATCGCCGCGCGGCTCGGAGGAGGCGCTGGCGTACGCGGACCGAGGGGTACGGGTCTCGGCGGTACGGCTGCCTCCCACGGTCCACGGCGAGGGCGACCACGGCTTCGTCCCCCGCCTGATCGAGATCGCCCGCGCCCAGGGCGTGTCGGCGTACCCCGGCGACGGCACCAACCGCTGGTCGGCCGTGCACCGCCTGGACGCGGCCCGGCTGTTCCGCCTGGCCCTGGAGGAGGCCCCGGCGGGAGCGAGGCTGCACGGGGTGGCGGAGGAGGGGGTGCCGGTGCGGGAGATCGCCGAGGCGATAGGCCGCCGCACGGGTCTGCCGGTGGCATCGGCCCCGGCAGACCACTTCGGCTGGCTGGGCCCGTTCTTCGCCCTGGACGTCCCGGCCTCCGCGGACGGGACCCGCAAGCAGCTGGCCTGGCGGCCGTCCCACAGGGAGCTGATCCCGGACCTGGACGCGGGGCACTACTTCACGAGCGAGTCCTGAAACCTAGGCCGCCCCGCCCTTCTGGTCCTTCTCGTCGTCCACGATCTCCGCGTCCACGACACCCTCGTCGTCCTGAGGCGCGGTCTGCTGCTCGGTTCCCTCCGAGGGAGTCTGCTGGGTCTGGGCATACATGGCCTGGCCCATCTTCTGGCTGACGGAGGCGAGTTTCTCCACTCCCGTGCGCAACTCGGCGGTGTCCGCGTTGCGTTCGAGGAGTTGTTTGACTTCCCCGATCGCCGACTCCACCTCGGCCTTGGTGTCGGCAGGCACCTTGTCCTCGTTGTCGCGGACGAACTTCTCCGTCTGGTACACGAGTTGCTCGGCCTGGTTGCGGGTCTCGGCCGCCTCCCGGCGTTTGCGGTCCTCCTCCGCGTACTGCTCGGCCTCCCGCATCATGCGGTCGATGTCGTCCTTCGGGAGGGCCGAGCCACCCGTCACCGTCATCTTCTGCTCGCGACCGGTCGCCAGGTCCTTCGCCGAGACGTGCATGATCCCGTTGGCGTCGATGTCGAAGGCGACCTCGATCTGCGGGACGCCCCGGGGCGCGGGCGGCAGGCCCGTCAGGTCGAAGACGCCGAGCTTCTTGTTGTACGCGGCGATCTCCCGCTCGCCCTGGTAGACCTGGATGCCCACCGAGGGCTGGTTGTCGGCGGCGGTGGTGAAGATCTCCGAACGCCGGGTGGGGATCGTGGTGTTGCGTTCGATGAGCTTCGTCATGATGCCGCCCTTGGTCTCGATACCGAGGGACAGCGGGGTGACGTCGAGGAGCAGGACGTCCTTGACGTCACCGCGGATCACACCGGCCTGGAGCGCGGCCCCGACGGCCACGACCTCGTCGGGGTTGACCCCCTTGTGCGGGTCCTTTCCGGTCAGCTCCTTCACCAGCTCCGTCACGGCCGGCATCCGGGTGGAGCCGCCCACGAGGATCACGTGGTCGACCGCGGCCAGCTTGATCCCGGCGTCCTTGACCGCCTGATGGAAGGGCGTCTTGCAGCGGTCCAGCAGATCGGCGGTCAGCTCCTGGAACTGGGCCCGGGTCATCTTCTCGTCGAGATGCAGCGGCCCCTCGGCGGAGGCGGTGATGTAGGGCAGGTTGATCGTGGTCTCGGAGGAGGACGACAGCTCGATCTTGGCCTTCTCGGCACCCTCGCGCAGCCGTTGCAGCGCCATCTTGTCGTTGCCGAGGTCGATGCCGTACTGCCCCTTGAACTTCTTCACCAGGTGCTCGACGACCCGCTGGTCCCAGTCGTCGCCGCCGAGGTGGGTGTCGCCGTTGGTGGCCTTGACCTCGATGACGCCGTCACCGATCTCCAGCAGGGAGACGTCGAAGGTGCCGCCGCCGAGGTCGAAGACGAGGACGGTCTGCTCCTCGCCCCGGTCAAGGCCGTAGGCGAGGGCGGCGGCGGTCGGCTCGTTGATGATCCGCAGCACCTTCAGGCCCGCGATCTCCCCGGCCTCCTTGGTGGCCTGGCGCTGGGCGTCGTCGAAGTAGGCGGGGACGGTGATCACCGCGTCGGTGACGTCCTCGCCGAGGTAGGACTCGGCGTCCCGCTTCAGCTTCTGCAGCACCCGGGCCGACAGCTCCTGGGCGCGGTAGCGGGTGCCGTCGACCGAGCCCTCCTGCGGGAAGCGCCAGCCGCCGTCCCCCATGTAGCGCTTGACCGAGCGGGCGGTGCGCTCGACGTTGGTCACCGCCTGCCGTTTGGCCACCTCGCCGACGAGCACCTCGCCGTTCTTGGCGAAGGCCACGACCGACGGTGTGGTCCTGGCCCCCTCCGCGTTGGCGACGACAGTGGGTTCGCCGCCCTCCAGCACGGCCACCACGGAGTTCGTGGTCCCGAGATCGATACCGACCGCACGTCCCATCGCTGTCCCCTTCCGCCAGGGCACTTCCCGGACTCCAGCACAAAACTTGAGTGGGCTCTTGTCAATGGTGCCGCAGTACCCGTGGGCGGGTCAGCGAAGCGTGCGCTCGGGCTCCCTCGGCTCCCCGCGCAGGGCCACGGCCCGCCGGGGCCGGTCGGTGATCAGCACGTCCACGCGCGGATGGTCGAGAAACGTCTTCATCAGGGTGTCGTCGTTGACCGTCCAGACCATGGTGAACAGTCCGTTCCGGGTCGCCTCGCGCAGCACGCTCGCGCGGGCGAGCTGCTGGTGCACGGCGACCCCGCCGGCCCCGCAGGCGCGCACCCGGCGCATGGGCAGCAGCTCGCTGAGCCGCGTCCCGGCCAGCCGGGCCCAGCCGATCTCGTCGCGGTCGCGGCCGAGCGAGAGGGCCGTACGGACCCCGGGGAAGGCCTCGGAGATCGCGGCGACGGAACGGTCCTCCAGGGTGGTGGCGACGAATCCGTCCGCCCCGAGCAGGGCGACGGCCCGGTCGATCACCTCGCGCTCGTAGCCGGCCTCCTTGAGGTCGAGGTGGCCGACGAGCCGGCCCGCGATCAGCTCCATGACCTCGTCGACGACCGGCACCGGGTATCCGGCGCGCTCGCTCAGCTCGGCGTGGGAGATCGCTGACAGCAGCGGTCCGGTGTGGTCGACGCGGGCGTCGTGGTAGACGGCGAGGACGCCGTCGGCCGTACGCCGGATGTCGAACTCGACGTACTCCGCGCCGCTGAGCAGCGCGTCCTCGTACGCCTCCCAGGTGGCGGCACCGGCGCGTTCGGAGCCGCCCCGGTGGGCGGAGACGGCGGGTCGTCGCGGCATGATCGTCAACTCCCGGAGGGGGTACGCGGTGCGGGCACCGGAGGGGGCGGGTCGGCGGACGCGGGCAGCAGGGTGCCGGGCCGTCTGCCGACCCTGCGGAGCAGGACGTATCCGATGACGACCAGGATGACGAAGGGCAGCCAGGCCAGAGCGTACGCGGTGCCGTACCGGCCGAGGTCGATGATGGACCGGCCCTCGTCGACGTCGGTGGCGTTCACGCCGAAGAAGGCGAGCAGCAGGGTGGGCGGCAGGGCTATCAGGGTGGCCGCGGCGACGAGCGCGGAGATGACCCGGTTCTGCCGCTCGTCGCGGTCGGCGAGGGCGGCGTCCAGGGCCGCCGAGCGGGCGTTGATGACGGAGGTCAGCCGCTCGACCATGCGGGCCGAGTTGTCGAGGCTGTCGCGGATGCCGAGGGTGTCGCCCAGCGAGGACTGGAAGCTCTCCGTGAGCATCTCGGGGATCAGCAGGCTGTCGACGTACGCCTCGACTCCGAAGGCGAGGTCCAGCTGGAGTTCGTTGACGCCGTCCGAGAGCCGGGAGATCAGGGTGCGGACCTCGGCGGCCGAGCGGGTCGCCGCCTGCTCGTTCTGCTTCATCATCGCGAAGGCCGCGAGCCGGGTGCGCTGCAGCACGGCCAGCGCCGAGATCATGCCGAGGGCCACCACGGCCAGGCCGTTCTCCACGTGCAAGGCCCAGCCCGCCTGGACGGAGACGCCCCGGCCGTGGGCGGAGAGGGTGACGCCGTGGTTCCTGAGGTTGGGCGGCACGCTGACCCGGAGACGGTCGGCGGCCTCGGCCGGCATCCTGCCGCGGTAGATGATCCCGTTGAGCAGCGCCGACTGCCGGGACTCGTCGCCGTGGGCGAGCAGCTCCTCGCGCAACCGGCCGCCGGGGAAGACGAGTTGGTGCACGTTCAGGCCGAAGGTGAGGGGCTCGGGCAGGCCCAGGCGTTCACGCAGCACCTCCAGCAGGGGCCGGTCGCCGCATTGGAGGCGCTCGCGGGCGAAGCAGGTGGTGGCGAGCCAGGCGGAGACCGCACGGGCGTCGGTGGCGCCGGCGAACTCGCAGTCCAGCATCAGGGTGGCGTCGCCGCGCGGGGTGGCGACGACGAGGAGGTCGACGGAGGCGAGGCGCAGACCGTGGTCGCCGTCGGGCAGTCCCAGCTCACCGGCGGCCATCCGCTCGGTCAGCACCGGTACGGGCAGCACCGCCTCGCCGGATTCCAGGTGCGGCGCGAAGCGGCCGAACCGGAAACGCTCGACGAGTCCCTGCGGCGCCGGGTCCGGCGGGCGCACGCGGCAGCCGAGGCTGAACAGCAGCAGAATCCGGGTCACTTCCCGAGAGCCGATGTCAAGCACCGTCTCGCTGCCCGCCGTTCCCGTCACCATCGCGGTCCCTCCGACTCACCGGCGTCCATGTCATACCCCGAACCGACGTCGCGCAGGCCGCCCGGGTGGACGACCTGCGCGAACCATGACCGTCGAACGCCGCCCGATGCTCAGGCGAGCTTCGCGGTGAGGGTGATCGGGACGGCCTTCAGGGCCTGGCTGACCGGGCAGTTGGCCTTGGCGTCCTCGGCGGCGGCGAGGAAGTCCGCCTCGCTGATGCCGGGCACCGTGCCCTCGACGGTGAGGTGGATGCCGGTGATGCCCTCACCCGGCTGGAAGGTCACGTCCGCGGAGGTGACGAGCTTGGTGGGCGGGGTGCCGGCCTTGTCCAGGCCGTTGGAGAAGGCCATGCAGTAGCAGCTGGAGTGGGCCGCCGCGATCAGCTCCTCCGGGCTGGTCTTGCCATTGGCCGCCTCGGCGCGCGAGGGCCACGACACCGGCTGCGCGGCGATCGCGCCGGAGGAGTCGAAGGTGACGACGCCGTTGCCCTGGAACAGGTTGCCTTCCCACACGGTGTGTGCGGAGCGCGTGGTTGCCACGATGAATCCCTTCGGTGAGGTCCCGTGTTCGGGGGTCCGTGGACCCCATCCGATCACACTCCGGCTCAACTCACCCGGAAGACCGGCCCACGCGCGGTGAACGGCAGCCGGGCTCCCTGCGGGATCAGGTAGGCGTGCTCGCGCTTCACCCGCAGCACGTCGCACCAGCCGTCCGTGATGATCAGCACCGGCGCCCCGGGCGGGAAGTCCTCCGCGCGGTGCAGGAGATCGACGCCCGGCTGGAGGATCGTGCCGCCCCGGCCGTGCACCCGCACCCTCCCGGCGATGTCCGTCACGGACACATAGCCCGCGTCGTGGGCGGCAGCGTCGCAGAACACGACCCTCGCGGCCGGGACGTCCCGGGCCTCGGCGTAGGAGGCGATGGCGCCGAGGGCCTTGCCGAGCAGGATCCGATTCATGGAGCCGGAGGTGTCCAGGACCACGCCGAAGGTGCAGCGGGCGATCTCCTCCGGCGGGAAGTACCGTCCCGCGCGCGGGATGTCGGGCGTGGAGGCCTGGCGGCGCGCCGGGCGGGCGTACGTCCGCACCGGCTCCGGACGGGGCACGAACTCGTCGAACCAGCGGGCCAGTTGCGCGTCCCAGGGCAGCGGCGGATGACTGAGCGTGCGGATCTCCTCGACCAGGCCGCCGGGCAGGAAGCCGCGCTCCTGCCGCTGGTGCAGGTCCAGGCCCTGGTGGAGGCCGCGACGGTAGAACTCGTCGAGGTCGACGTAGTCGCGGGGCGGTCCGAGCGGGCCGCCCAGGATGTCGCCGGCGCCCTTGCCGCGAAGAGTGGCCAGGCGCCGCATCCGGCGCAGGTCGCCGGCGAGCCGGTCGTAGACCTCCTCGGCGGACAGACCCGCGAGCGTGGCGTCGTACAGGAGCCCCTCCGGCATCGTGCCGACGTCCATCTCCTTGAGCCAGCCGTTGATGACGTAGTCGCAGGCGACGTTGAAGAGATAGGGGTCGCGGGCGCCGCAGCGGTCGCCGTGGCGCAGGGCGGCGTGCAGCATCTCGTGGGCGAGGACGAACCGCCACTCCTCGTCCTCGAAGGTGCGCAGCGGGTTGATGTAGATCTCGCCCGCCTCGGCGTTCACCGCGGCGACGGAGATGCCGTGGGCGCGCGCGAGTTCGGCGTCGGCGACCAGCTTGATCCCGGCCGCGATCCCGGCGAGCAGCGGGTAGGAGGAGACGAACCAGCTCAGGGCGCGCTGCCAGGGGCGCAGGGCGGCCGGTTCGCCGGTGAGGCTGTCGCGACGGCCGCCCGCCATGTCCATCGCGGCGGACACGGTACGGGTGAGCGCCGTGGCGAAGGCCAGCTGGTGGTCGGGCGGCTGCCCGTACCAGCCGTGCCACTCCACCAGCCGCAGGTCGGGGGCGTCGCCCGCGGTGCCGCTCCGCTCGTACACGGCCGGGATGCCGTCGCGGCGCCAGCGCGCGGCGAGCTGCTCCTCGTCACCGTCGGGGTAGGTGGCGGGCAGGTGTTCCGGGGTCTTGCCGATGGGGAAGCCGAGCAGGAAGCGGTTGACGACGACACAGCGGGCGACGAGGTCGCAGCGGTCGGGCTGGGTGCGTTCGCCCTTGGCGGCAGGGACATGGCCGAAGCCGAGGTGGAGGACGGCGTGGGCGAGGGCCCAGGCCCAGTCGGCCGGGTCGGCCATGCGGTCCGGGTGGGCGTGCAGGGTGGCGCTGGAGGTGACCCGGACGAGTCCCTCGCGCGGGGCCAGCTCGCAGCTCTCCTGGCGGCAGACGTCGAACTCCACCGCCGCCAGCGCCGGGTTGGCCTTCACCAGCCGCATCCCCTCGGCGAAGGCCTCGCCCGCGAGGTCGCGCTTCTTCTTCGGCCGCTCCCGGCTCACCGGCGCGCCTCCACCAGGCGGGGCATGTCCCGGGCCGCCTCCACGAGGAACCAGGAGGGCAGCACCGGGTTGCCGTCGGCGTCGGAGGCGATGACGGTCTGGGCGACCTCGACGGAGATCTCCGCGAGCTGCACGAGCAGCGACTTGGCGCGGTAGGCGGTCTGGCGCCCGCTCGCCGACATGTGCTCCTTGCTCGCGGGCAGCTCCTTGATCAGGCGTCCGCGGAAGGAGTCGGCGAGGTAGTAGAGCAGATCGCGGTCGGCGAGGCGGTTCGGCCAGCGGGCGTCGCCCTTGATGATGGCCTCGATGCCGAACTGACTGCGGACGATCTTGACGTAGCCGCAGAACGCCGTCGCGTGGGCGGGCGTCAGCGTGCCGTGCGCGAGGACCTTCAGGGTCTCCTCGTCCAGGCCGGGTCCGAAGGAGTGCAGCGCGTCGGAGAGCATGTGCCAGGAGCGGGGCGTGGAGAACGGCTCCTCGGTCTTGGGCGGCTTGGACCACAGGTGGTCCGGCCGGTCGGTGAGGTGGTCCACCACCCACGGGTGGACGTCGTTGCCCGCGGCCCAGACCAGCCAGTCCTTGGGGGACGCCTCCAGGTGGACATGGGTGAGGCGGTTGACGAGCGCGGAGGCGATGGGCCGGGCGAGGGCGTTGTCGGTGGCGCGGTTCCCGGCCCCGATGACGATCGACCCCTTGGGCAGCTCGTAGTTGCCGATACGGCGGTCCAGGATCAGCGAGTAGAACGCCTTCTGCACATCCGGCGTGGCCGCGTTCAGCTCGTCCAGGAACAGGCAGTACGGCTCGTCCCGGGCGATCGTCTCCGGCGGGCAGAACACCGACCGCCCGTCCCGGATCTGCGGCACACCGATCAGGTCCTCGGGCGCGAGCTGGGTGCCGAGCAGGCTCACGCACTCCAGGCCCAGCGACTCGGCGAAGTCCCGCACCAGGGAGGACTTCCCGATGCCGGGGGCACCCCAGACGAAGACCGGCCGCACGGTGGCGAGGCCGAGGAGGAGTTCGGGGAGACGGGCAGGGGTGACGGTTGCAGCAGCCTGCAAAGCAGGGACCTCTCAAGGGTGTTCGAGCGAGTTCGACGGTGAACAGTGTGTGCGTACGACCGTTTTGACGCACCCGGTTTTCAGGCCGCCCGCTCCCCTGCCGCCCGCTCCCTCTCCGCCCGCTCCTTGGCCGCCCGCTCCACCGGCATCTGCGGCCCGCCCGACTCGTCCAGCCAGCGGCGCAGGACGCGGTGCACCTGCTCGGCGCCGACGAGTTCCGTGCCGTCCTCGACCGGCGTGGACAGGGCGAGCGGGGAGAGCAGGAAGGGCCTGCCCTGGGCGCCGCCCAGGCCGCCGTGCGAGCCGATCTGCTCCTCGAAGGCGAGGACTTCGCCGTCGGCCGGGTCGTACATGGAGTTGACCATGACGTCGGCGGTGTGCGGGAAGGTGTGGGTGCGCCGCACGACCTCGGCGGCGCCGGGGCCGAAGGGGGCGAGCGGGCCCGGGTCCTGGTCGAGGCGGTCCAGGGGGATCTCGGTGCCGAAGGGGCCGAGCACGACCCCGCCGTGCCGCTCGCTGCCCACCAGCAGGAAGCCGACGCCGGGGTGGTTGGCGAGGGTGGTCAGCAGCGCGGGGTGGCGGGCGTCGATCTCCTCCTTGGTCATCCGGTGCGGGACGTCCGGGAAGGAGATCAGGCCGAGGTTGCCGGAGGCCAGCACCATCGGCTCCGAGTGGCGGTCCGGGCGGTGCCGCTCGCCGTGCTCCTCGACGGGGATCCGCAGTGCGGCCCGTACGGCGGCGCGGGCCTCGGCGCCGCTGTGGGTGCGCCGGGCCCGGCGCGGCACGGGCAGCCCGCAGCCGGCCCGGACCAGATCGCCGAGGGTGAGGCCGTAGCGCGAACGGAAGGTCTCGCCGGGGCTCTGCCCGTGGTCGGAGAGCACGACGATCCGGTACGGCCGCGGCGCGTGCTCGGCGACCTGCTCGATCAGTGCCAGCGCCTCGTCGAGGCGCTGGAGGACCTTCTCCGCGTCGCGGCTGACCGGCCCGGAGTGGTGGGCTACTTCGTCGTAGGCGACGAGGTCGGCGTAGACGGCGGTGCGGCCGGCGAGCATGTCGCCCATCACCGCGGCGACGACGACGTCCCGTTCGACGATGGTCGCGAAGGCCCGTACGAAGGGGTAGAGGCCGCCGCGCGAGACCCGCGGGCGGGCCTTGCGCAGCCGGGCGCGGGTGGACTGGCCGATCTCCCGGCCGACCTCGGCGACGAACGACAGCGCGGTGCGCACCGCGTTCGCCGGGTCGGAGAAGTAGGCGAAGTAGCCCGCCCGGGAACGGTTCTCGCGGCTGCGGCGCCTGGTCGCGATGGACAGCACCAGGGCCTGCTCCTCGGCGCCGCCGCTGAACAGGTTGCCGCGGCTGGCGCCGTCGACGGTGAGCAGTCCGCCGCCGCCGGAGGCCTCGCGGGCGCGGCGCTGCAGCTCGGCGGCGCTGGTCGGGCGGTTGCAGACCATCACCTCGCGGCTGTCCTTCTCGTACCAGCGGAAGGCGGGGACGTCGAAGTTGCTGCCGTGCAGGATGCCGAGCTGGCTGGCGCCGGTCTGGCTGGACCAGTCGGTGCGCCAGGGGGTCAGCCGGTGGGTGGGGCGGTCGCCGTCGGTCCAGCGGGCGAGGGTGGGCATGAGCCCCTTGCCGACGGCGTCCCGCAGCACGTCGTGACCGACCCCGTCGAGCTGCATGAAGACGGTTCCGGGGGTGGACGGACAGGGCGGTGCGCTGCCGCGCCGGCGGTCGGCGAGGCGGTACAGCCGGCGCCGGTAGGCGTCGTCGTCGCGTACGGCGAGGGCGGCGCCGGTGGCGGAGGCGACCGCCGACATCACGGCGGCGACCACCACGGCGGTCTCCCAGGCGGCGCCGCCGCGCTCGGCGGGGTTCAGCCGCAGGGCGACGAGCAGGAGGGCGCCGTTGAGGAAGAAGACCAGCAGACCGAGGACGAGCGCGGGCACGAGCAGCAGCAGCCGGACGAGCAGCGGCCAGACCAGGGCCGACAGCACACCGAAGGCACCGGCGCCGAAGGCCGCGGTGACCGCGATCCGGGTGGCGCTGTCGCCGTCGGCGGACTGGAGCTGGAAGTCCGGCAGGATCCCGGCGAGCACCAGCATGGTGAGCGTCGACACCACCCACACCGCGACGCTGCGCCCGACCTGACTGGCCACCCGCCGCCAACGCCGCCCAACCACGCCCCGTACACCTCACGTCCCGACCCGACTGTCCGGCGGGCCTGCCTCCACCTTGTCATATGGACGCGCGGAAGCACGGGGCCGTTGCCAGGCCGCCCTGCCGTCACCTGCCCGCCTGCCCGCCTGCCCGCGGCAGGACCTGGCTGTATTGACCTACCGCCCGTCGTAGCCCGCGGTCGGCAGGGTCAGCCGGCGGTGCACGTGGGCCTTCATCCGGGAGTCGTAGCGGGGCTCCTCGCAACCCACCGTCTCCACCCGGACCCCGCGTCGGGCGCACTCGGCGGTGAACTCCTCGACGGAGGACAGGGCGCTCTCCAGCACCCGGCGGCTGGGCACCACGAACAGGTCGACTCCGGGACGCACGCCGTCCCACAGCACGCAGTGGTCCGCCCGCAGTCCGCGCACCAGCAGTTCCCGGCTCACCGTGTATCCGCGCTCCGCCGCCCACCGCGCGCACATCGCGTGCTGGCTGCGGGAATCCACCAGGAAGGGGTCGGCGTCCAGTTCCTCAAGCGGCGTCAGACTCGCGATCGCCGTGACCCGCACCGGTCCCATGGGGTCCCCCTCACCTCCGGGTTTCAGGCGCCGACACTACTCCTGCCCGTAGGCTTCGGGGGAGTCGCGCGATGGAGGCAAAGAGGTGCCCGTGGAGATCACCTGGTGGGGTCACGCCACCTGCACGGTCGCCGACTCGGACGTACGCGTCCTGACCGACCCCTTGTTCGCACGCCGGCTCGCGCATCTGCGCCGCCGCCGGGGCGCCCTCCCCCCGCCCAGCGCCTGGCATGCCGATGTCGCGCTCGTCTCCCATCTGCACGCCGACCACCTGCATGTTCCGTCCCTTGCGCGGCTCGCCGAGGGCACGCGCCTGGTCGTGCCCCGGGGCGCGCTCCGGGCCGTGCCGGGGCTGCGCCGGCTCACGCATCTGCGGATCGTCGAGGTGCGGGCCGGCGATGTGACGCCTGTGGGTGCTCTGCGGGTGCGGGCCGTGCCCGCCCGCCACGACGGACGGCGCCTGCCGGTGGGACGGCACCACTCCCCCGCCCTCGGCTACGTCATCGAGGGCGAGGCGCGCACCTACTTCGCCGGGGACACCGGTCTGTTCGACGAGATGGCGCGGGAGGTCGGCCGGGTCGACGTGGCGCTGCTGCCGGTGGGCGGCTGGGGGCCGTATCTCGGCGAGGGCCATCTCGACGCGGGGCGGGCGGCGGAGGCACTGGCCCGGCTCGCGCCCCGGAGCGCGGTGCCGGTGCACTACGGCACGTACTGGCCCATCGGCATGGACGCCGTGCGCCCCCATGAGTTCCATGCGCCCGGTGACGAGTTCGCCCGGCTCGCCGCCGAGCGTGCGCCGGGCGTCGCCGTGCACCGGCTCGGGCACGGCGAGAACGTACGGCTGGAGGTGTCCGCGTGAGCCTCCTCGCCACGGCTTCCTCGACGGTGTCGGCCGAGTCGGCACAGCAGGCGATCGGCCTGCCGACGCTGTTCGTGCTGGTCCTGCTCGGGGCGCTGGTGCCGGTCATACCCACGGGTGCGCTGGTGAGCACGGCGGCGGTGGTGGCGTTCCATCAGACGGCGCCGTTCACCCTGGCGATGGTGTTCGTCACGGCCTCGCTGGCCGCGTTTCTCGGTGACATGACGTTGTACTGGCTCGGGCGGCGGGGCATGAAGTCCCGGAACGGGTCGCGGTGGCTGAAGGCGATCCGGTCCCGGGCGCCGGAGGAACGGCTGGACCAGGCGCAGACGAAACTGGCCGAGCACGGTGTCGCGGTGCTGGTGCTGTCCCGGCTGGTTCCGGCCGGGCGGCTGCCGGTGATGCTGGCCTGTCTGATCGCCGAGTGGCCCATGCGGCGGTTCGCCCGGGGGAACCTTCCGGCCTGTCTGGCATGGGCCGTGACGTATCAGCTGATCGGGATTCTGGGTGGGTCGCTGTTCCCGGAGCCGTGGGAAGGGGTCGTGGCGGCGGTGGCGTTGACGCTGGTGATCAGCGCGGCGCCCAGTGTGTGGCGGCGGGTCCGGGCCTGAGCGAGGCCTAGGCGGCCGTCAGTACCCGCGAGCCTCCCACCGGCAGATCCCACAGGTTCTCCCTCGGCAGCCCCGCCTCCTTCCATGCCGACCGCACCCTCCGCAGCGGCTCCAGCACCGGCTCCGCCGACAGGACGAACGTGCCCCAGTGCATGGGCGCCATCCTGCGCGCCCCCAGGTCCCGGGTAGCCCGCACCGCCTCCTCCGGGTCGCAGTGGACGTCGCTGAGCCACCAGCGGGGGTCGTAGGCGCCGATCGGCATGAGGGCCAGGTCGATTCCGGGGTAGCGGCGGCCGATGCGGGTGAACCAGTGGCCGTAGCCCGTGTCGCCGGCGAAGTACAGTCGTCGGCCCTCCTCGTCCGTCAGGACCCAGCCGCCCCACAGGCTGCGGCAGGTGTCGGTGAGGCTGCGCTTGGACCAGTGGTGGGCGGGGACGAAGTCGAAGCGGACGCCGTCCAGTTCGGCCGCCTCCCACCAGTCCAGTTCAGTGACGGTGGTGAAGCGGCGGCGGTGGAACCAGCGGGCCAGACCCGCCGGTACGAACACCGGGGTGTCGCGCGGCAGCCGGCGCAGGGTGGGGGCGTCCAGGTGGTCGTAGTGGTTGTGGCTGATGACGACCGCGTCCACCGGCGGGAGCGAGTCCCAGTCGATCCCGACCGGGGTGATCCGGGCCGGGGTGCCGATGATGCGGCGGGACCAGACCGGGTCGGTGAGGACGGTCAGGCCACCGATCCGGACCACCCAACTGGCGTGTCCCGCCCAGGAGACGGCGATCGTGCGGGCGTCGACGCGGGGCAGCGGGGCCGGTTCGCAGGGCAGCAGCGGAAGGTCGGCCAGGCCCTCGCGGCCGGGGCGGACGGCACCCTCGCGGGCGAACCGGGCCATGGCCTTCAGGCCGGGCAGCGGCGCCGTGAGGCGGTCGTGGAAGGTGCGCGGCCACACCCGCCGCTCGCCCAGCGGGCGGGGTTCGGCGAGCGGGGGAAAGGGGGCGGTGGAGGCGCTGTCGCAATCCTTCGTGGTCGACTCGGACTGCTGCGTCATCGAGGAGACTCCCATCGCCGAGCATGGTCGCGGAGATCGTCGAAGACCGACTTCACATGGTTGAACGCGCTTTGCACATGGGGCAGTTCCAACGGCGAGGGTGAACCCAGGCATTCCGTGCGCTCCTCGTCCGTGCCGCCGAGGAGATCCCCGGTGGACAGCCGCACGCGCGGTGCCGCGAGGTCGTCACCGAAGCGGTGCCCGCCGGGCGCGGGCATGCCGAGCCGGGCGGTGAGGAAGTCCTCCAGATCCTGGGCGTCGCCGACGCCGTGCGCGCCGAGCGCGCTGCGCAGGGGGCCGAGGTCGACATAGAGATGCCGCCCGGCCTGGGGCGGGCGGGCGACGGCTCCCGCGCCGACGACGACCGCGTGCAGGGCGGCGGCCAGGCGTGCGTGCAGGGCCACGGCGGCGGCCCGGCGCGCGGCGACCGGCTCGGGTTCGGTGAGGGCGTACCCGGCCGCGGCGGCGACCGGCCCGGCGACCCGCGCGCCGAGCGCGGTGAGCACGTCGAGCACGCGCGCGTGAAGGCCCCCTCCGGCCTCGCCCGGCGGGAACCGGGCGACCGCGGCGGGCCAGCCGGGGGGCAGCAGCGCCCCGGCCAGGTCAGTGACGACGCTGACCCGTTCCGGGAGCATCTCGGCGGGGCTGAGCAGCACCGAGTCGTGCGGGGCGTGCCGGGTGTCCCGCCAGGTCTCGTCGCTGACCAGGTGCAGGCCCTCGCCCGCGGCGGCCTCGACGGTCTCGTGCAGCAGCTCCGGGGGCGCCACGGTGGCGGTGGGGTCGTCGGCGACCGACAGCACCAGCAGCCGCGGGTCACCGCCTTCGGCGCGGACCCTGCGCACGGTCTCCAGCAGGGCGTACGGATCGGGCACCCCGCCGCTCTCGGCCGGGGTGGCGACATGGAAGACGGGTCTTCCCAACAGGCGTGCGTACGGCGCCCACCAGGCCGCGCAGGGCCGGGGCACCAGGACGTCACCGCCGACCGCGGCGGTCAGCGCGAGCAGCAGGGCGTTCGCGCCTGGGGCCGCGACCACCCGGTCCGGTACGGCGGACAGACCGCGCCGGTCGAAGTGGCCGCAGGCGGCGTCGAGCAGGGCCCCTCCGCCGCCCACGGGCTCGCTCTCGGCCCGCCCGGCGGCAGCGGCGAGCACGGCGGCCAGCTCGGGCAGCACCGGCAGCCCGTCCCCGGGCAGCGGTGGCCCGTACCGGACGGGGCCGTGGCTCTCGGGAACCCTCCGCGCCACCCTGACTCCCTCCTGGTGCGTGCGGGGCGACAGGGCGCCCCAGGGGTTCTGCCTACCCAGCGAGCCGGGTCAGATGCCCCCCGTCGGCCTCCCGCGGCGCAGCCGGTACACGGCACCTCCCGCCGCGCACGCGATCAGCGCCCCGCCGGCGACCAGCAGGGGCACGGAGTCGGTGAAGGCGCCGCCCTCACCGGCGTGCACGCCCTTCTGGATCACCGCGGGCGGGCAGGTCTCCCGGTGCGGCTCGGGACACGGCTTCGCGGAGTGCGTCGCGCCGCCCTTGGCGACGGTGAAGGTCGCGCTCCACTGCTTGCCCTGCCCGCCGGGGGCGGCGGGACAGGTCCCGTCGACGGTCCAGGCGGTGTCGGGCCCCACGGAGTCGACACCCTCCAGCTCCGCCGCGGGGACGATCCGGGCGCTCCCCCGGTAGGCGGGCCCACCCGCATCCTCCTGGCCCGCGACCTTGTGCAGGGCGACCGTGCCCTCCTCGAAGGCCTGCGAGGTGGCGTCCAGGGTGGCGGGCGCGGGCCCGCCGAGGGGATCGCAGGTGACGGAGACGGTGACGGACCCGCCCGGTTGCACGCTGCTCGGACTGACCTCCGCGGCCGGTTCCGCGAGAGCCGACGAGGCGGCGAACCCCAGGACGACACCGCCCAGGGCGAGGGCGGACAGGACACGGACGATGCGGCGCATGACGCGGGCTCCTCAACCGACGGCTGTGGGACGCGCCACCGCGCGCCCCACAGCCATCAGAGCTTCCTTGCCACCACCCCGCGCGCGGCCGAACGCCATTGGCGGGACGAAGACGCCCGTGCGGGTGAAACTACGCCGCGTCCCGCAGCACCTGTTCCCGCACCCGCCCGCAGCACCGGCTGATCAGCCGGGACACGTGCATCTGCGAGATGCCCAGCTGCTCGGCGATCCGGCTCTGCGTCATGTCGCCGAAGAACCGCATGTACAGAATCGCCCGCTCCCGCTCGGGCAGGGCGGCGAGCCGCGGCTTCACGGCTTCCCGGTCCACCACGGTGTCGAGCGCCGGGTCCGCGGACCCGAGCGCGTCACTCAGGGAGTAGCCGTCCTCGCTGCCGGGCAGTTCCGCGTCCAGGGACAGCGCCGTGAAACTCTCCAGCGCCTCCAGGCCGGCCTTGACGTCGGCCTCGGTCATGTCCGCGTGCTCGGCGATCTCCGCCACCGAGGGGCGGCGACCGGAGACGGTCTGCAGGTCCTGCACGGCGAACCGGACCCGGTTGCGCAGGTCCTGCACCCGCCGCGGCACGTGCAGCGTCCACATGTGGTCCCTGAAGTGCCGCTTGATCTCACCGGTGATGGTCGGCACGGCGTAGCTCTCGAAGGCGTTGCCGCGTTCGGGGTCGTACCGGTCGACCGCCTTCACCAGCCCGAGGGCCGCGACCTGGCGCAGGTCCTCGAAGCTCTCGCCGCGGCTGCGGAAGCGGCCCGCGAGCCGGTCCGCCATCGGCAGCCAGGCCTCGACGATCTTCTCGCGGAGTGTGTCGCGCTGCGGCCCGTCAGGCAGCGAGGCGAGTGTGCGGAACGCCTCCGCGGTGTCGGGGGCGTCATCGTGCGGGTGGTGCTTCGCGCTCACTCGTGTGGGCATGTGCGTCGCAACTCCCTATGTCCTGTGCTCTGGTTGGACGGTCACCGTGGGAGCGCGCGGCGGAACCGGACGGAACGCGGCCCGGGTCGGCGGATCGCCGCTCCCACGGACGTGCCTCCTGTCCGAAGCACTGAGGGTTCGCCTGCCCGGGCCCCCTCGCCGCAAACACCCCGTCCAGGGTTTTCGGCAGTCGCGCAGGGTGACTCGTAGGGCTGCCCGTCCGTACTCGTCCGGGAGGTCCGGCATGACCACCAAGGTCTCCGATCACGTACTGCAGCGACTGCGCGAATGGGGGGTGGAGCACGTCTTCGGCTACCCCGGCGACGGCATCAACGGCCTGCTCGCGGCCTGGGGCCGGGCGGAGAACCGGCCGCGCTTCATCCAGTCCCGGCACGAGGAGATGTCCGCGCTCCAGGCGGTCGGCTACGCGAAGTACAGCGGACGGGTCGGAGTGTGCGCGGCCACCTCGGGACCCGGCGCGATCCATGTCCTGAACGGCCTGTACGACGCCAAGCTGGACCATGTTCCGGTGGTGGCGATCGTCGGCCAGACGCACCGGACGGCGATGGGCGGCTCGTACCAGCAGGAGGTCGATCTGCACACCTTGTTCAAGGACGTGGCCTCGGAGTTCGTGGAGACGGTGACCGTCCCCGAGCAGCTGCCGAACGTGCTGGACCGGGCGATCCGCACCGCCTACGCGCGCCGCTGCCCGACCGCGGTCATCATCCCCGGCGATGTGCAGGAGCTGGAGTACACCCCGCCCACGCACGAGTTCAAGATGGTGCCCTCCAGTCTGGACCGCGGTTCGTGGACCGCGGTCCCCTCCGAGGAGTCGCTCGAGCGGGCCGCGGAGATCCTCAACTCCGGTGACAAGGTGGCGATCCTGGTCGGCCAGGGTGCCGCCGGGGCCCGGGACGAGGTGGAGCGGATGGCCGAGCTGCTCGGCGCGGGCGTGGCCAAGGCGCTGCTCGGCAAGGACGTGCTGAGCGATGAACTGCCGTATGTCACCGGCTCGATCGGCCTGCTCGGCACGCGGGCGTCGTACGAGCTGATGCGGGACTGCGACACCCTGCTGACGGTCGGGTCCTCCTTCCCGTACTCCCAGTACCTGCCGGAGTTCGGCGAGGCGCGGGGGGTGCAGATCGACCTCGATCCGCACATGGTCGGGATGCGTTTCCCGTACGAGGTGAATCTCGTCGGTGACGCGAGCGCGACGCTGGCCCGGCTGATCCCGATGATCGACGCCGGGCGCGGGCGCGAGTGGTACGACACCGTGTGCGACAACGTGAGCCACTGGCGGGACATCATGGAGCGGCGGGCGAATCTGTCGGCCGACCCGATCAACCCGGAGTACGTGGCCCGGGCCCTCGATCCACTGCTGCCCGCCGACGCGATCGTCAGCTCCGACTCGGGTTCCGCGGCGAACTGGTACGCCCGGCATCTGACGATGCGCCCCGGCATGCGCGGCTCCCTGTCCGGCACGCTCGCCACGATGGGCTGCGGGGTGCCGTACGCGATCGGCGCGAAGTTCGCGCATCCGGACCGGCCCGCGATCGCCCTGGTCGGGGACGGCGCGATGCAGATGAACGGGATGGCGGAGCTGATCACGGCGGCGAAGTACCGCGATCAGTGGGAGGACCCGCGTCTGGTGGTCGGCGTGTGGAACAACCGCGACCTCAACCAGGTCACCTGGGAGCTGCGGGCCATGGGGGGCGCGCCGTCCTTCCTGCCCTCGCAGGAGCTCCCGGACGTGCGGTACGCCGAGTTCGCCCGCTCGCTGGGCCTCACCGGGATCCGGGTGGAGAAGCCGGAGGACGTGGAGGCGGGCTGGCGGGCCGGTCTCGAGGCGGACGGCCCGGCGGTGATCGAGTTCCTGACCGACCCCGCGGTTCCGCCGATCCCGCCGCACGCGACGTGGGACCAGATGGAGGCCACGGCCGCCTCGATCCTGAAGGGCGACGCGGACCGCGGCTCGATGATCAAGCAGGGCTTCAAGGCGAAGCTGCAGGAGTTCCTGCCGGGGCGGGAACGGAAGTAGCCTCGCCCGGCTCGGCCGGCAGCAGCGCCTCCTCGTAGCGGCTCAGCGCCAGCAGCACGCCGAGCATGAACAGCGGGATGAGTACCGCGAGCAACAACATGACCCGTCCTTCCGCGGAGCGGTGCGCGGGGGGTGCGGACCGGGTCTCCGGACGGGCGCGGAAGAAACGTGGCAAAGCCGGCCGGACTGTGTCGGTCGCCGCTCTTCGGGTACGCGGTGCGCACCCGCGAAGATCTGGAGGGAGTCATGCAGCGAGGCAGCGACCGCCTGAGCGTCCATCGCGACGACGAGATGAAACACGAACTCCAGGGCCTGCTCAGGTCCGGCCACCCCACGCGCGTCGAGGAGTGGCACGACCCGGAGCCCGGCGCCGACGACGATCCGCAGGTCGCGGGTGGTCCGGTGACGCCCGGTGTGGGCGCGGTGTCCTTGCCGGCCGTGCGCCAGGCACTGGCCCGGTACCTCAGCCGCAGCGCGTTCCCGGCGGGCCCGCGCGAGCTGGCCGGCACCCTGCGCCACAGCTACGCGCCCGACGGCTTGGTGGAGCCCCTGGACCACCTGCCGCGCTCGGCGCGCTACGCCACCGTCCAGGAACTGGCGGAGGCCCTGACCGGCGGCGAGAGGGGCCGCCGCCATGGCTGACCTGGTCCGGGACGTCATGACCGCGGGAGTGGTCGCCGTCCGCCCGGACGCGTCGCTGGTGGAGGCGGCACAGCTGATGCGCGCCCAGGACATCGGCGACGTGGTGGTGGCCGACGGCCAGCGGGTCGTCGGGATGCTCACCGACCGTGACATCACGGTCCGCGCGGTGGCGGACGGCATCGACCCGCTGACCGTGAGCGTCCGGTCGGTGTGCAGCCCCGATCCGGTGGTGGTCGCGCCGCAGGACCCGGTGCCGGCCGCCGTCGCCCTGATGCGCCGGCACGCGGTGCGCCGGCTGCCGGTCGTCGAGGACGGCCTGCCGGTCGGCATGGTCAGCCTCGGCGACCTCGCCGAGGCCCGCGACCCGGACTCGGCGCTGGCGGACATCAGCCGCGCCAGTCCGGGCGGCTGACCCCGTGCGCCGCGTCGGCCGCGGGATCGAGGACAGGCCGCGCGACCGGGCCGCGGAGATCGAGGGCCGGCCGATCGAACCACACATCCACGCTTTCCGCAGGCCGCGCCGCTCGGGGCGCTCACCTCGCTGATGTGGGGCACGGGCCGCGATCGGCGCCTGTGTGCTGCTGCCGTACGGCGAGGAGTTGCTGCTGTGCCGGCGGACGGCGCGAAAGAGGAAGCGCGAAGAGGAAGAAGGAGGACTGAACCATCATGCGCATCGCATTTCTCACCGCGCCCGAGGGCGTCGAGCAGGTGGAGCTGACCGATCCCTGGCAGACGGCGGTGGACGCCGGTCACGAACCCGTGCTCGTGTCGACGAAGCCGGGGAAGATCCAGGCCTTCCACCACCTGGACAAGGCGGACACCTTCCCGGTGCAGGAGGTCGTGGGCGAGACCTCCGCCGATTCCTTCGGCGGGCTCGTGCTGCCCGGCGGGGTCGCCAACCCGGACTTCCTGCGGATGGACGACAAGGCCGTCGCCTTCGTCGCCGCCTTCTTCGAGCAGGGCCGGCCCGTCGCCGCGATCTGCCACGCGCCGTGGACGCTGGTGGAGGCGGACGTGGTCCGCGGCCGGGTGCTCACCTCCTGGCCGAGCCTGCGCACCGACATCCGCAACGCGGGCGGCACCTGGGTCGACGAGCAGGTCAAGGTCTGCGACCACGGCCCCAACAAGCTGGTGACCAGCCGCAAGCCGGACGACCTGAAGGCGTTCTGCGAGACCTTCCTGGACGTGTTCGCGAAGGAGTCGGCCTGATGGACCGCGACCCCAAGCAGGAACAGCGCGAGGCCTTCCGGGCGGACGACCCGGCCGGCGGACCGCTCACCACCGACCAGGGCGTGCCGGTCGACCACACCGACGACTCGCTGGCCGCCGGTGAGCGCGGGCCGACCCTGATGGAGGACTTCCACTTCCGGGAGAAGCTCACCCGTTTCGACCACGAGCGGATCCCGGAGCGGGTCGTGCACGCGCGGGGCGCGGGGGCGTACGGCTATTTCGAACCGTACGAGTCCTGCGCCGAGTTCACCCGCGCCGCCTTCCTCCAGGACCCGGCCGTGCGGACCCCGGTGTTCGTGCGGTTCTCGACCGTGCAGGGGCCGCGCGGCTCGGCGGACACCGTTCGGGATGTGCGCGGCTTCGCCACCAAGTTCTATACGTCCGAGGGCAATTACGACCTCGTCGGGAACAACTTCCCGGTCTTCTTCATCCAGGACGGCATCAAGTTCCCGGACTTCGTGCACGCGGTGAAGCCCGAGCCGCACAACGAGATCCCGACCGGGGCGTCCGCCCATGACACCCTGTGGGACTTCGTGTCGCTGCAGCCCGAGACGCTGCACGCGATCATGTGGC
Organism: Streptomyces sp. NPDC043726; assembly: GCF_056436565.1. Taxonomy (NCBI): domain Bacteria; kingdom Bacillati; phylum Actinomycetota; class Actinomycetes; order Kitasatosporales; family Streptomycetaceae; genus Streptomyces; species Streptomyces sp. NPDC043726. The sequence goes on along the minus strand of NZ_JBWKCI010000009.1, from coordinate 383,026 downwards.
TGATGTCGGACCGGGCGATCCCCCGCAGTTACCGCATGATGCAGGGCTTCGGCGTGCACACCTTCCGGTTCGTGACCGCCGACGGGCGCGGCACGTTCGTGAAGTTCCACTGGAAGCCGCGGCTCGGGGTGCACTCGCTGGTGTGGGACGAGGCCCAGGAGTGCCAGGGCCGCGACCCGGACTTCAACCGGCGGGATCTGTGGGACGCGATCGAGGCGGGCGAGTACCCGGAGTGGGAGCTGGGTGTCCAACTGGTACCGGAGGAGGACGAGTTCGCCTTCGACTTCGATCTGCTGGACGCCACGAAGATCATCCCGGAGGAGCAGGTGCCGGTGCGGCCGATCGGCCGGATGGTGCTGAACCGCAACCCGGAGAACTTCTTCGCCGAGACCGAGCAGGTCGCCTTCCACACGGCCAACGTCGTCCCGGGCATCGACTTCACCAACGACCCGCTGCTCCAGGCCCGCAACTTCTCGTATCTGGACACGCAGCTGATCCGGCTCGGCGGCCCCAACTTCGCGCAACTGCCGGTCAACCGGCCGGTCGCGCCCGTCCGCACCAACCAGCGGGACGGCTACGGCCAGAGCCAGATCCACCGGGGCACGAACTACTTCCCGAACTCGCTGGGGGGCGGCTGCCCGGCCCACGCGGGTGTCGACGCCGGCGCCTACACCCACTACGCCGAACGCGTCGACGGGGCCAAGATCCGGCGCCGCAGCCCGAGTTTCCAGGACCACTACAGCCAGCCCGCGCTGTTCTGGCACTCCATGAGCGACTGGGAGCGGCAGCACATCGTGGCCGCGTTCCGGTTCGAGCTCGGCAAGGTGGAGGCGCGGGAGGTGCGCGCCCGGACGGTGGAGCAACTGGCCAAGGTGAACGGCGAGCTGGCGTCCGAGGTGGCGCGCGGTGTCGGGGTCGCGGCGCCGTCGGGGGCCGAGGAGGGCACGAACAAGGTGCTCTCCCCGGCGCTGAGCATCGAGCGGCAGCGCGGCGACGGCTCCATCCGCACCCGGCGGATCGCGGCTCTCGTCACCGACGGTGTCGACGCCGACCAGCTGACGTCGGTGCGCGAGGCGCTCGCCGCCGAGGGCGCGGTCGTCGAGGCCCTCGCGCCCGCCGACGGCACCGTCGCGAGCGCGGACGGCGAGCGGTTCGCCGTGGACCGGGCGCTGCCCACCATGGCGTCGGTGCTGTACGACGCGGTGCTGCTGCCCGGCGGCCCGGTGGGCACACCGCCCGCCGCGACCGACCCGGACGTGCTGCGCTTCGTGCGGGACGCGTACCGGCACGGCAAGCCGGTCGGCGCGCTCGGCTCGGGCGTGGTGATCCTGTCGTCGCTGGAGCCGGAGGGCCTCGACGTGTCGACCGGGTTCCACCAGGTGGTCGCCGATCGGGGTGTGGTGACCGACACCTCACCGGGCACCGCGAGCGAGGACTTCTGCCGGACCTTCGTGGCCGCGATCGCGGCCCACCGGCACTGGGACAGGGCTCCGCTGCGCCGCTGACGGCGCCGGAAGGATCAGGTACCCGGGGTGTCCGGGGTCGCGGCTTCTCCGGAGCCGCGGTCCCGGGCACCCTCGCGGGTACGGCCGGCGACGACCGGGCGGCGCGGGTTGCGACGGAGGTACTCGCCCTCCAGCTGGGCCATACGTTCGTTGTGGGCCCGCAGTGCGTCGTTCGAGCCGTACAGGAGCGCGTCGTGGCGCGTGCGGTGGATGGTCTCCAGCTCCTTCATGAGCTGCTGGTCGTCCAGCCGGCTGGGGTCGACTCCGGTCATCGTGGCACCCCGCTCGTCGTGTCCCTGACCGAGGTCCGGGAGGGACGGTGGATCTCGCGTTCCTGAGTCCACTGTACGAACATCCCGGGCCCCGGGCCTCCGTGCGGGGCGGCGCCCGCTAGCGCGCCCGCTCCACCCGCCGCTCGTCCCAGACCGGCTCCGTCGTCTCCCGGACCCGGCCGTCACTGCCGAAGACCAGAAAGCGATCGAACGCACGCGCGAACCAGCGGTCGTGGGTCACCGCCAGGACCGTGCCGTCGAAGGCCTCCAGGCCCTCCTGAAGGGCTTCCGCGGACTCCAGGTCCAGGTTGTCCGTCGGCTCGTCCAGCAGCAGCGCCGTCGCGCCCTCCAGCTCCAGCAGCAGAATCTGGAACCGCGCCTGCTGACCGCCCGAGAGCCGGTCGAAGGTCTGCTCCGCCTGCTGCGTCAGCTCGTAGCGGCGCAGCCGCGACATCGCGGCACCCTTGTCCTGCGCGTGCTCCTTCCACAGGATGTCCAGCAGCGTGCGCCCCGTCAGCTCGGGGTGCGCGTGGGTCTGCGCGAAGTGCCCGGGCACGACCCGCGCACCCAGCTTCCACGCGCCGGTGTGCGCCACCTCCTCCCCCGCCAGCAGGCGCAGGAAGTGCGACTTCCCGGAGCCGTTGGAGCCGAGGACCGCGACCCGCTCGCCGTAGAAGACCTCCAGCGAGAACGGCTTCATCAGACCCGTCAGCTCCAGGGACTCGCACACCACCGCCCGGACGCCCGTACGGCCGCCCTTCAGGCGCATCGTGATGTCCTGCTCCCGCGGCGGCTCCGGCGGCGGTCCCGCTTCCTCGAACTTCCGCAGCCGCGTCTGGGCCGCCGCGTACCGCGACGCCATCTCATGGCTCACCGCCGCCGCCTGCCGCAGCGTCAGCACCAGCTTCTTCAGCTGAGCGTGCTTCTCGTCCCACCGCCGCCGCAGCTCCTCGAACCGCGCGAAGCGCTCGCGCCGGGCGTCGTGGTACGTCGAGAATCCCCCGCCGTGCACCCACGCGTCCGCCCCCGTCGGCGACGGCTCCACCGAGACGATCTTCTCCGCGGCGCGGGCGAGCAGTTCCCGGTCGTGGGAGACGAACAGGACCGTCTTGCGGGTCTCCTTCAGCCGCTCCTCCAGCCACCGCTTGCCCGGCACGTCGAGATAGTTGTCCGGCTCGTCCAGCAGCAGCACCTCGTCGGTGCCGCGCAGCAGCGCCTCCAGCACCAGCCGCTTCTGCTCACCGCCGGACAGCGTGCGTACCTGCCGGAACTGCGCCTTCTCGTAGGGCACCCCCAGCGCGGCCATGGTGCACATGTCCCACAGCGTCTCGGCCTCGTACCCGCGCACCTCGGCCCAGTCGGCGAGGGCCTGCGCGTACCTCAGCTGCGCGGCCTCGTCGTCGACCGTCATGATCCCGTGCTCGGCGGTGTCGACGGCCTGCGCGGCCTGCCGGATCCGGGGCGGCGCGACCGACACCAGCAGATCCCGTACGGTCGTCTCGTCCCGTACGGACCCCACGAACTGGCGCATCACGCCGAGACCGCCACTGACCGTGACCGAACCGCCGTGCGGCTTCAGCTCACCGGAGATCAGCCGCAGCAGGGTCGTCTTGCCCGCGCCGTTCGGGCCGACCAGGGCCATCACGGCCCCCTCGCCGACCCGGAAGGACACATCGCCGAGGAGCGGCCTCCCGTCGGGGAGGTAGTACTCCAGGTGCGCCGCTTCGAGATGTCCCATGGGGTGGCATTCTCCGGGTCACCCCCGGACCAGGGCAAACCGTTATCCGGCGTCCTCCAGCGGCTCGCCCGCCGGACCGCCCTCGCCGGCCGGGGCCACGCTCGCGCCGGCCCACGACAGCGCCTTGAAACCGTCGGACGGCGAGCCCTCCAAGACCACCACACCGGTGTTGTCCAGCCGGTGCGCGGCGGCGAAGGCGATGTCCACGTTGTCCGCACGGGCCGCCGTCCAGGTCCGGATGACCGCGCCGTGGCTGACCATCGCGACCGTCCCGGCACCGCTCGCCGCCGCCTCCGCGACCACGGCGTCGAACCGGGCGAGCACCTCCTCGCCGCTCTCCCCGCCGGGCATCCGCAGGCCCGTGTCCCCGGCCGCCCAGGAGAACGCCGTGCGCATGTACAGCTCGCCCTGCTCGGTGTGGCCCGGCAGCATCTCCATGTCACCCGCGGAGATCTCCCGGATGCCGTCCCGCACGATCGCCTCCAGGCCGCGCGCGGCGGCCAGCGGCGCGGCCGTGAGCTGCGTGCGCACCAGCGTGGAGACGTACAGGGCCTCGATGTCCTCGTCGGCGAGGGCCTCGGGCAGCGCGGCCGCCTGGGCCTCGCCGAGCGCGGTCAGACCCGGCCCCGGGACGGCGGTGTCCAGCAGGTAGTCGACGTTCGTGGGGGTCTGGCCGTGACGGACGAGGAGCAGACGCATTCAGGCCCTCCGGGGACGAGAGCGGCAAGGAAACAGCCACTTCAGGGTACCCGTCACGGCATGAGCCCAGATGTCGACTTCACCCTGCCCACACCGGGCCGCCACGCGCTGCGGGACCGGCTCCTCGCCCTCGACTCCAAGCTGTTCGAGTTCGCCGCCGAGCAGCACTGGCCGGGCGCCGAGCGCGTGCTGCCCCGGCTGAGCCGGAGCGCCAACCACGGGGTGCTGTGGTTCGCGACCGGCGCCCTGATCGCGGCGACCCGCACCCCGCGGGCCCGCCGGGCGGCCGTGCGCGGACTCGCCTCGCTGAGCCTCGCCTCGCTGACCATCAACACGCTCGGCAAGCGCTCGGTGCGCCGCCCGCGGCCGGTCCTGGACGCCGTACCGCATGTGCGGCAGCTGAAGCGGCAGCCGATCACCACCTCCTTCCCGTCCGGGCACTCCGCGTCGGCGGCCGCCTTCGCGACCGGTGTCGCGCTGGAGTCGCCGGCCTGGGGGGCCGTGGTGGCCCCGGTCGCCTGGTCGGTGGCGCTGTCCCGGGTCTACACCGGGGTGCACTTCCCGAGCGACGTCCTGGCGGGCGCCGCCCTCGGCGCGTGCGCCGCGTACGCCGTACGGGGCCTGGTGCCCACCCGCGCCCAGCTCCGCCCGCCGGCCCGGCCGCGCGCCGAGGTCCCGTCGCTGACCGAGGGCGAGGGCCTGGTCATGGTGGCGAACACCGGCTCGGGCACCGCCGACCGGGTGCGCACCCTGCTGGACGTCCTGCCGGAGGCGGAGGTCGTGGAGTGCGAGCCCGGCGACGTACGGGCGGAACTGGAGAAGGCGGCGGCGCACGCGAGGGTGCTCGGGGTGTGCGGCGGGGACGGCACGGTGAACGCCGCCGCCGAGGTCGCCCTGCGGCACGGGCTGCCGCTCGCGGTGCTGCCCGGCGGCACCCTCAACCACTTCGCCTACGACCTGGGCGTGGAGGACGTGCGCGATCTGACCCGGGCCCTGGTGCACGGCCACGCGGTGCGGGTGGACGTCGGCCAGTTCCGCTCCGGTGCGCGGCGGGGCGTCTTCCTCAACACCTGCAGCCTGGGTGTGTACCCGGAGCTGGTGCGCGAGCGGGACCGCTGGTCGCACCGGATCGGCGGCTGGCCGGCCGGGGTGCTCGCCGCCGTGCGCGTCCTGCGCGCCGACCGGCATCCCCTGGAGGCCCAACTGGGCGGCTCACCGAGGCCGTTGTGGCTCCTGTTCGCCGGGAACGGCACCTACCACCGGATGGGCCTGACACCCGGCCGCCGGGTGGACCTCGCGGACGGCGTGCTGGACGTACGGGTGGTGCACGGCGGCCGGCGCCCCGCGCTCCGGCTGCTCGCGGCGGCCGTCGCGGGCCCGCTGACCCGTTCCCCCGCCCACGCGGCGGTCCAGGTCGGCCGACTCCGCCTCGCCGACGTCGGCCCGGGTTCGCTGCTCGCCTACGACGGCGAAGTCACCGAGGTGGACGGCGACGTGACGCTGGAGAAGCTGCCCGAGGCGCTCACGGTGTACCGGCCGCTACCCGGACACTGACACTCCGTCAGTCCAGATAGCAAAACGCAGGTCTCATTATTCGACATGCGCGCGTACGGTGGCGGCACGACGACGAGACGAGGGGAACGCTATGTCGCAGCCGCGCGAGACCGCCGTTTACACCCATGGGCACCACGAGTCGGTGCTGCGCTCGCACACCTGGCGCACCGCCGCCAACTCCGCGGCCTACCTGCTGGACTCGCTCAAGCCCCACATGCGGATCCTGGACATCGGATGCGGCCCCGGCACCATCACCGCCGACCTGGCGGCGCTGGTGCCGGACGGCCGGGTCACCGGGGTCGACCGGGCCCCCGGCATCCTGGAGCAGGCCCGGGCAACTGTGGCCGAACGGGGCCTGGACAACGTCGACTTCGCGGTCGCCGACGTGCACGCGCTGGACTTCCCCGACGACAGCTTCTGCGTCGTCCACGCGCATCAGGTGCTCCAGCACGTCGGGGACCCGGTCCAGGCGCTGCGGGAGATGAGACGGGTGGCCAGGCCCGGCGGGTTCATCGCGGTCCGCGACTCGGACTACTCGGCCATGACCTGGTACCCGGCGTCCCCCGGGATGGACGACTGGCTGGACCTGTACCGGCGGGTGGCCCGCGCCAACGGCGGGGAGCCGGACGCGGGCCGCCGGCTGAAGTCCTGGGCGCTCGACGCCGGCCTGACCGACATCACGGCCGGCTCGGCCACCTGGACCTTCGCCTCCCCCGAGGAGCGGGCCTGGTGGAGCGGCCTGTGGGCGGACCGCACGCTCGCCTCGGCCTACGTACGCGGACCGGGCCGTCGAGGGCGGCCACGCCACCGAGGCGGAGCTGCGCGCCGTGGCGGACGCCTGGCGGGCCTGGGGCGAGCGGGCGGACGGCTGGTTCAGCGTCCTGCACGGAGAAATTCTGTGCCGCAAGGAGGCCTGAATTCAGGAATTCCGGCAACTCGGCCAGCAGGAGGTATCACACTATGGTTCCTGTTCTGCTGGTTCTGCTTTTGGCACTCATTCTGTTCGGTGCCGGATTTGCGGTGAAAGTGCTCTGGTGGATTGCGCTGGCAGTTCTCGTCCTCTGGCTGCTGGGATTCCTGATGCGCGGCACCACTGCCGCCGGGGGCAGGGGCCGCTGGTACAGGTGGTGACGAACCCGGGAGGCTTACTCCCGGGGAAGCAGCGGCCCGAGCGGCCCGAGGTCCAGATTGAGGTCCTCGGGCCGCAGTCCGTACCGCTCCCGCAGCTCGGTCATCCGGTCTTCCAGCAGCATCAGGGTGAGCCCGATCCGCTCCTCCTGCTCCTCGCTGAGATCGCCCTCGTCGAAGCGGCGCAGCGCCTGGCGCTCCATGAGCTGGCGCAACAGCTCCACCACGGTCAGCACCAGCTTGATGAGGTCCCGCTCCACGGTGTCGGGGTCGAGGTCCAGCCGCTCCCTGGGGCTCACTGCGGCCCCCCGACGGGCGAGTCCCCGAAGGGCGAGGGCACATTGGCGTTCACCGAGCTGATCAGCGCGTTCAGGTCGATGCGCACGAGGTCGACGTCGGCGATGCGCAACGTGATGTCGCCCGTGATGACCACCCCGCCGGCCAGCAGCCGGTCCAGGAGGTCCACCAGGGCGACCTCACGGCGTTCTATGACGGTCACAGCCTCTCTTCCCCCGTCCCCTCCGTCTCGTTCCCCGTCTCTTCTCCGGTGAAGGAGTACGCGGCCCAGGGGCCGGTGAGTTCCACCCGCATTCCCGGGGCCTCGTCCTTCGTACGGTCCACCAGTTCCACGAATTCCTCGGATTCTCCGCGGGGCACCAGATAAGCGGCGTTCAACACGTTCTGTCCCGAGGCGCCGGAAAGCTCAGAACTCTGCGGATTGTGCAGCCGGGAATCCTCCGCATAGGAGGAAAGGGTCGCATGCAGCCGCCCCGCGAATTCCATGGCCTGCTGCCAGTTGTGCTCATGGGAACGCGTCTGCTGGGCCCGCCGGCGCAAATAGTCCCGGCCCGTGGCGGGCTTATCCACGGGTGCGGCGGTGTCCTTCGGCTCGGCCTCGACGTAGACCTTGACGCCCCACTCCACGCGGCCCTGGAGCCGGTCCAGGGTGCGCAGGAAGTACGCCTCGCGGGACTCCATCATCGTGCGCAGGGCGCTGTCGTCCCGGAAGACGGTGGCGAGCCGGAGCGGGAGCGGGGTGGTGACGGCGGTGAGCGCGTCGATGACCGTCTGGTGGGCCCTGGCCGTCGCGGTGAGCCAGTCCAGGTCCTCCAGATGGGAGCGCAGCGGCTCCTCGGCGAAGTCCCGCTCCGGCACCACGCTGTAGACGGCGATCAGGCCGTGGTGGGTCAGCTGCCTCGGGGGCAGTCCGGCGACCCCGGTCAGCTGCGACTGCAGGGCCGACCGGAAGGGCCGGCAGACGGCATACACATAGCGCAGTCCCGGCATCAGACCTCCTCCTGCCCGCGGCCGGGCTCCAGTTGGGCCAGCCGCTCGCGCAACTCGGCGTTCTCCCGGGCGAGTTCATCGCGCCGGGCCCGCGAGGACAGCGCCGGATCGTCCTCCCACCAGTCGATGCCCATCTCCCGCGCCTTGTCGACGGAGGCGACGATCAGACGCAGTTTGATCGTGAGCAGCTCGATGTCGAGCAGGTTGATCCGGATGTCACCCGCGATGATCACGCCCTTGTCGAGGACGCGCTCCAGGATGTCGGCGAGGTTGGCGCTGCCGCCCTGACCGTAGGGCTCGGGGAGCCGGCCGGGGACCGTCATCGGCGGCTCCCGCTGTCGGCGTAGTCGTCCTCGGGCTCGTCCTCGTACTCTTCCTCGTCCTCCAGCTCGTCCTCGTCGACGGGCTCGTCCTCGTCCACCGGCTCGTCCTCGTCGACCGGCTCGTCCTCGTCGACGGGCTCGTCCTCGTCGACCGGCTCGTCCTCGTCGACCGGCTCGTCGTTCTCCGGCTCCTCCTCCGGCTCCTCCTCAGCGTCGTCCTCGTAGCCGCCCTCCGCCTCGTCCTCGTCCTCGTGGGCGTCCTGCGACTCCTGCGACTCCTCCGACTCCTCCTGCTCGAGGGCGTCCTCGTGGCTGACCACGACCTCGCCGTCGCGGATCTCGCCGCGCCAGCCGTCCTCGACCTCACCCTTCAGCGTGACGTACCGGACGAAGTTCTTCAGGTCGAGCCGGGCCCGGCGGCCCTGGGCGCGCCAGATGTTGCCGGTCTTCTCGAACAGCCCCTGGGGGTAGTACTCGATCACCAGCAGCACCCGGGTGAGCTGGTCGTCGAGCCGGTGGAAGGAGACGACACCCTTCGTCGTGCCCTTGGCGCCCTCCGAGGTCCAGACGATCCGGTCGTCCGGCACCTGTTCCTTGGTGTGCGCCTTCCAGCTCCGGTTGGACCAGAAGACCTTCAGCTGCCAGTCGGAGCTGGTGTCGTCGGCGCGGTTCGCGCTCTTGACACCCTTCGCGAAGGTGCTGAAGTCCTGGTACTGGGTCCACTGGTCGTACGCCGTGCGCACGGAAACCCCGACGTCGACGTACTCCATGATGACGGTGGGCTTCTTGCCCGCGCCGCCCTTGCCCTTCTTGCCCTTGCCGCCGAGGCCCTTGAACGCCTCGACCACCTTGTCCTTGGCGTGCGAGGCACCGAGCTCCAGCGCGCTGCGCACGGGGCCCTTGCCCTCCGCGATCTTGCGGCCGCCGTCGAGGGCGAGCTTGGCGAAGCCGGGGCTCTTGCCGTCGGCTATGTCGTTCAGCTTGAGCGTGGTCTCGCCGAGCTTGCGGCCCGCGCCCACCATCAGGCGCTGGGCCTGTGCGGCGAGGTACTCCTGCAGTTCCTTCTTCAGCCGGTCGGCCGCCTCGCTCTGGGCCAGGGAGGACACGCGTCCCACGGGCTCGCTCATCACTCACCACCGCCCTTCCGGGTCCCGGCGCGGGTACCGCGGGCCGCGCCACGGGCGGCGGCGGTCTTCTTCGCCGCGCCCGAGCGGGCGGCCTTCTTCGCGGTCCTCGCCGGCGCCTTCTTGGCCGCCGCCTTCTTGGCCGGTGCGGCCTTCTTCGCCGCGGTCTTCGCGGTCTTCTTCGCAGCCGCCTTCTTCGCCGGAGCGCGGGCCGTCTTCTTCGCGGGTGCCGCGTCGTCGCGGTCCTCTTCGTCCTCGTCGTCCTCGTCGTCGTACGCCCGGGAACGCTCGTCCTCGTCGGCGTACTCCTCGTCCTCCTCGTCCTCGTCGAGATCCGGCACCACGCCGGCCAGCTGGTCGCGCACCTCGGCGGTGCGGCCGTGCAGCCGGTCGGCGAGGGCGTCGATCTGCCGCTCGACCATCGCGCCGCTCGCGGCCTTGCCGACCCCGCGCAGGTCCTCGCGCAACTGGTCCCCGATCTCCTTGAACTGCGGATTCTGCAGCAGTTGCTGGGAGGCCAGCTCCGCGAGCGCCCGCGGGTTCAGGCGCATCCGCTTACCGGCCACGAGGGTGCCGACGGCGAACGCGAGTTTCATCTTCTTCGTTCGTCCAAGGAGGTATCCGGCCCCGATCGCGAGGCCGAGTCCCGCTCTGTTCATCGTGTCGTCTCCAGCCGCTCGAGGAGTTCGTCCTCACGCCGGTCGAACTCCTCCTCGTCGATCTCGCCCGCCTCCAACTGCTCCTCCAGGCGGGCGAGCTCCTTCCTCACCGTGGCCGGGTCGTAGTAGATGCGCTCCGCTTCGTTCAGCACCTGCCGCATCACCCACGCACTGCCGCGCACCGGGGCGAAGGGCAGCAACAGCACTTCGCCGATGAGTCCCATCCCACTCACTCCTCTGCGGCGCCGAGGGTGGCCTCGTGCGTCGTCGGCCCGGGCTCGACGAAGCTGTACGGCGGCAGCGGGCCGTTGAGCCGCACCTCCAGGTGCGGATGGCTCTTGCGCAGTTCCTCCACGGCGGCCAGGAACACCTCGGCGGTGTCCCGGGCGACCAGGAAGGAGACGTTGGCGAGCCAGCCGCTGGACTCGGGGCCCGTGCTCACCGCCGCCGCCTCGGCCTCCAGGATCCGCTGGACATCGGCGGCGTCCTCGGCCTCGCGGGCCTTGACGGCGGCCACCACCATCTCGCCGAGCTGCAGCTTCTGGTCGTAACTGCCGCCACCCGCCTGCCTGTTGGCCTCGGTCAGGGAGCGGATCTCCGGGCTCTGCGACATCACCCGGTGCAGTACGGCCTCTTCGTCGTGGCTGGCCTTGACGTTGTACTCGACCTTGCCGTCGAGCGCCCGCAGCCGTTCCTGGTAGTGGTCGGCGCGCTCGGCGAGCACCCCGGTGACCGTGTCGTCGTCGGGGGCGACGCTGCCGAACCGCATGGGCAGCACACAGCCGGCGGCGCCGGTCTCGGCGAGGACGTTCTGGTGGGCGAGCAGGTCCCTGCGCTTGGGGCGCAGCCCCTCCGGGGCGTCGCTGACGAGGGCGGCCAGCGGGCCCTCCTTCAGCACGCGCACCGGGAGCGCCGGGTCGCCGACTCCTGTCATGTCCTTGGGCAGCGCGGGATGCGAGCTGGCGGTGATGCCATAGACGTACGTGCTCACTCCTGCTCCTCCTTCCGGCGCGAGGCCGAGGACCGGCGGGTGCGCGGCTTCGGTTCGGCCTCACCCTCGTCACGGGCCTGCTTGAAGGCATCGGAGATGGTCTGCGCGGCGCCGGACAGCGCGCCCTTGGACTTGCCGCGGGCGCCGGACTCGGTGATCTGGCCGACCACGTCGGGCAGGCCCGGGCTCTTGCGCGGACCGGCCTCCAGGTCGAGGCGGTTGCACGCCTCGGCGAAGCGAAGATAGGTGTCGACGCTGGCGACGACGACCCTGACGTCGATCTTGAGGATCTCGATGCCGACGAGGGAGACACGCACGAACGCGTCGATGACGAGCCCTCGGTCGAGAACGAGCTCCAGGACGTCGTAGAGGCCGCTGGAGCCACCTCCGCCGCCGCTCTGTTGTGCCGGTACGACAGTCATGCCGAACGTTCCTCCTGTTCCGGGATCTGGGTGGGGGGCGGTCGGACGGCCTAGCGGCCGCCCGACCGTTGATCGGAGCGCCCTCGCTCGTAGCGGCGGACCCGCCGGTAGCCGGTGAGCTGTCCGTCGGGATCGAGTTCGACCTGGTAGCTCGCGAGCAGACTCATGGTGTCCGGCACGCGTTCCAGTTCCAGGACCTCGATCTCCAGCGACCAGCCGTCCTCCGTCTGGTTGAAGGACGAGACCGACTCGGCGGTCATGCCGGTGAGCTCGGCCAGCTGGACGCGCGCCTGGCGCAGCACGTCCATGGGGGTCGGCCGGTCGGCCGCCCCACCCTTGTCGGTGTCGGATTTCTTGGGTGTGTTCTGTGAATTAGTCATGGCGCCTCGTAAGCCGAGTGGCCCGAGAAGCGCTGGCCAAACCCCTCGGGATTACGTGCCCTCACCACGGAGTGCGTTGAGTTTGCGCCGGGCGGGACCGAGAGCCCGGCCCCGCCGGAACACGTCGGCCCAGGGGTTGGTGCGGGCCTGCTCCACGGCGTCGGCCACTGACCAGCGCCGGGCGTCCAGGCCCGGATCGTCCAGCGCGGTCCAGTCGACGGGGACCGCGACGGGGGCGCCGGGCAGGGCGCGGACGGCGAAGGGCACCACCGCGGTCTGCGCGTAGCCGTTGCGCTGGACGTCGAGGTAGAGACGGTCGCCGCGGTCCTTCTTGCGGGCGGCGGTGGTGAGCTTGCCGGGGTGGGCGGCGGCGAGCAGCTCGGCGGCGTCGTGGGCGAACTGCCGTACCTCGTCGAAGTCGTGGTGGCCGTTCAGCGGGACGATCACATGCAGTCCGCGCGAGCCGGTCGTCATGAGGGCGGAGGGCAGGCTCAGTTCGTCCAGCAGCTCGCCCAGCAGCCAGGCCGCCTCCCGTACTTGTCCGAAGTCGTCGCCGGCCGGGTCGAGGTCGAACACCATCCGGTCGGGCCGGTCGAGGCGTCCGACGCGGGAGAGCCAGCGGTGCAGGGTGACGCAGGCCTGGTCGGCGAGGAGGACGAGGGTGGCGGTGTCCTCGCAGACGGTGTGGCGGACGGTGCCGTCCTCCTTGGGCACCTCGACGCGGGTGACCCAGTCGGGGAAGGTGTCGGGGGTGTTCTTCTGCATGAATCGGGGTCCGTCGAGCCCGTCGGGGTGCCGCTCCAGCATCAGCGGGCGGCCGCGCAGGTGCGGCAGCATGAAGGGGGCGACGGACCGGTAGTAGTCGACCAGATCGCCCTTGGTGTACTCCTTCGTGCCGCCGCCCCCGGGAAAGAGCACCTTCTCCGGGCGCCGCACCTCGACCGTGCGCCGCCCGGCCCGCACCCGGCGGACGTCCTCGTCGCTCACGGCACGATCGCCTCGGCCACCAGCAGCCGGCCGGCCGCCGCGATCGACTCGGCGTCGATGCCCGCGGCGTGCAGCTGCTCGTCGGGGGAGGCCGAGCCGGGCATCGTACGGACCGCCAGGCGGACCAGGCGTGGCACCGGGCGCCCGTCGAGGAACGCGTCCAGGACGGCGTCGCCGAGGCCGCCCTCCTCGCGGTGGTCCTCCACCGTGATCAGACAGCCCGTCTCCTCGGCGGCCCGGCGCAGGACGATCCGGTCGACGGGCTTGACCGAGTACAGGTCGATCACCCGGACCGGGATGCCCTCGCGGTCCAGGGCCTCGGCGGCGGCCAGGGCCTCGTGCACGGTGACGCCCGCTGCGACGAACGTCATCCGGTCCGCCGCGGAGGAGCGCAGCACCTTGCTGCCGCCGACCGGGAACTCCTCGTCGGGACCGTAGATCACCGGGCTCGCGCCGCGCGAGGTGCGCAGGTAGCGGATGCCGTCCAGGCCCGCCATGGTGGCGACGAGCCGGGCGGTCTGGTTGGCGTCGCACGGGTACAGCACGGTCGAGCCGTGGACCGCCCGCATCATCGCCAGGTCCTCGAGACCCATCTGCGAGGGCCCGTCCTGGCCGATGGCGACACCCGCGTGCGAGCCGACGAGGTTGATCCCGGCGCCACTGACGGACGCCATGCGGATGAAGTCGTGGGCGCGTGTGAGGAAGGCGGCGAAGGTGGCGGCGTAGGGCACCCAGCCGCGGGAGGCCAGCCCGACGGCGGTGGCGACCATCTGCTGCTCGGCGATGTAGCACTCGAAGTACCGGTCGGGGTGTTCCTTGGCGAACAGCTCCGCGCGGGTGGAGTCGCCGACCTCGCCGTCCAGGGCGACGACATCGCCGCGGCCGGAGCCGAGCGCGGCGAGGGCCTTGCCGTAGGCGTCCCGGGTGGCGACCTTCTCGGAGTCGCTCATCTCGAACCTGGGCAGCTCGAAGTCGCCCGTGCGTACGGCGTGCAGGATGCGGGCGGCATGCGGTTCGCGCACCCGGATCCGGCCGTCGCGCCGCCCGCCGAGTTCGGCGACGGCCTGCTCGGCGTCCTTCAGCGGCTTGCCGTGCAGCCCTTCGCGGTCCTGTACGGCCGCCACGCCCTTGCCCTTGAGGGTGCGGGCGAGAATCGCGGTGGGCTGCCCGGTGGTGGACCTGGCCTCGCCGTAGGCGCGGTCGATGGCGTCGACGTCGTGTCCGTCGACCTCCACGGTGTGCCAGCCGAAGGCCTGGAAGCGGCGGGCGTAGGCGTCCAGGTCGTGGCCGTGCCGGGTCGGGCCGCGCTGGCCGAGCCGGTTGACGTCGACGATGGCGATCAGGTTGTCCAGATGCTCGTACGCCGCGTGCTCGGCGGCCTCCCACACGGAGCCCTCGGCCAGCTCGCTGTCCCCGCACAGCACCCACACCCGGTAATCGGTACGGTCGAGCCGCTTGCCCGCGAGGGCGATGCCGACGCCGACCGGCAGTCCCTGCCCGAGCGATCCGGTGGCCGTCTCCACCCAGGGGATCCGGCGGGGTGTGGGGTGCCCTTCGAGGGCGCTGCCGAGCTTGCGGAAGGTGAGCAGTTCGGCGTCCTCGACGACCCCGGCCGCCTTGAACGCGGAGTACAGCAGGGGCGTGGCGTGTCCCTTGGACAGCACGAAGCGGTCGTTGCCGGGGTGGGCGGGGCGGTCGAAGTCGTAGCGGAAGTGATGGGCCAGGAGTACGGCCATCAGATCGGCCGCGGACATGGACGAGGTCGGATGCCCGGACCCGGCGGCGTCCGAGGCGCGCACGCTGTCCACCCGCAGCTGCTGTCCCATCTCGACGAGTTCATCGGTGTTCATGAGTCTCCTTCCGCGGGCCGGCCGTCGGGTCGTGTCTCGGACGGGATGTCCTCACTCCGCACGGGCCCCGGCGGCTCGGTGTGCGCACGACCGTGCTGGTCCTTCGCCGGTTCCCCGCCGGGCTGGTTCCTGGCCGGCGCACCGCCGGGCCGGTTCTTCGCTGGCTCGCGCATCGGTTCCTCCGCGTGTTTCTCCGGTTGCGCGTGTTTCTCCGGTTGCCCCGGCGCCCGCACCAGCTCCGGCGAGGCCGTGTCCAACGGCACCGACCAGGACCGCACGAGGCCCAACTGGACGGCCTGGCGCGGGAGTACGGCGTCCAGGAGCCAGTCGGCCGCGACGCGGACCCGATTGCCGGGCATCGCCGCGAGGTGGTAGCCGCGGGTGACCGCGCCGGCGGCGACCCCGGACAGGGGCAGACCTAGCGGGTTGGCGGCGGCCTTGACCCCACCGAGGTCGACGGCGAAGCCCAGGTCGCGGTGGCGGTAGGCGCGGGGCTCCCCGATCCCGAGCGAGGCGGCCACGTTGCGGGCGGCGATCTTGCCCTGCCGCCAGGCGTGCTGCGCCGTCATCGGCGTGTACGCGCCGGGGTTCTCCAGATCCGGTACGGCGGCCGCGTCCCCGCAGGCGAACAGCTCGGGGCGGCCCGGCACCCGCAGGTGCGGGTCGACCAGCAGCCGGCCGCGTTCCATGGGCAGCTCCAGCGACTCCGCGAGCGGATCGGGCCGTACCCCGACGCACCAGACGAGGGTGCGGGTGTCGATGAACTCGCCGTCGGTGAGCAGCACGCCGCCGTGCGTGGCCTCCTTCACGGAGGTTCCCATCCGTACCTCGACGCCCCGCTCGCGCAGCACCTTGTCTGCGGTGCGGGAGAGCCGCTCGTCCAGCTCCGGCAGGACCCGGTCGGCGATGTCGAGCAGCAGCCAGCGGGGCCGCATCCCGGTCCGCATCGGGTGCCTGCGCACCTGGGAGTCGGTGAAGAGCTGCCCCTGGGCCGCGACCTCCGTGCCGGTGTAACCGGCGCCGACCACGACGAACGTACAGCGGGCCGAGCAGCTCTTGGGGTCGTCGGCGGCGGCCGCCAGCTCCACCTGCCGGGTCACGTGGTCCCGCAGGTACAGCGCCTCGGGCAGGCCGCGGAAGCCGTGCGCGTGCTCGGCGACGCCCGGGATGGGCAGCAGCTTGTTGACGCTTCCGGCGGCCAGCACCAGCCGGTCGAACTCCAGGGTGCCGGGCTCGCCCTCGGGGCCGCTGTAGTGCACGGTGTGCCCGTCGAGGTCGATCGCGTCCGCCTCGCCGAGCACCAGCCGTACGTGGGGCAGGGTGCCGGAGAGCGAGACGGTCACCCGGCGCGGCTCCAGGATCCCGGCGGCGACCTGGGGCAGCAGGGGCAGATACAGAAAGTAGTCGGTCGGGTTCAGCAGGGTGATCCGGGCTCGGTGCCGGGTGAGCCGGGACAGGACGCGGGCCGTCCGGTACCCGGCGAATCCGGCGCCGACGATCACGATGCGGGGTCGGCTCACGATGTGGTCCTCCGGAGCTGTCGCGACTCTCGGGAGCCTTCCGCGTAACCCTGGTCAGGGCCGCCAAACGTCACGGCGCACGGCCCGGTTTCCGGCTCCGCCCCCGGGTACCCGGGAGGGCGACCCGTCCCGCCGCCCCGGCGCGGCAGTCCCGGAGGAGTCCCCCTATGCCCGAGTACGGCTACTTCCTGTCGTGCGAGGAGTTCCGGCCGGCCGATCTCGTCGAGCAGGCGAGGATGGCGGAGCAGGCCGGATTCCAGTCGCTGTGGATCTCGGACCACTACCATCCGTGGAACGACGCGCAGGGCGAGAGCCCGTTCGTGTGGTCGGTGATCGGCGCGCTCTCGGAGGCGGTGTCGCTGCCGGTCGAGACGGCCGTGACCTGCCCGACCGTACGCATCCACCCGGCGGTGACCGCCCAGGCCGCGGCGACCGCCGCGGTGATGACGGAGGGCCGCTTCCGGCTCGGCGTCGGCACCGGCGAGGCCCTCAACGAGCACATCCTCGGCCATGTGTGGCCGCCCGCGCGGGTGCGCCTGGAGATGCTGGAGGAGGCGATCCAGGTGATGCGACGGCTGTTCTCCGGCGAGGAGGTCAGCCACTACGGCACCCACTACCAGGTGGAGAACGCCCGCCTGTACACGATCCCCGAGGAGCCCGTGCCGATCGACGTCTCCGGCTTCGGCCCGGCGGCGACGGCCCTGGCGGCCCGGGTGGGCGACGGCTACATCACGATGACGCCGGACGAGGACATGGTGGCCCAGTTCCGCAAGGGCGGCGGGGGCGCGAAGCTCGTCAGCGGCGGGACGAAGGTCTGCTACGGCACCGACCGCGACGAGGCCGTACGCACGGTCCGGCGGCTGTGGTCCAACCAGTTCCTGCCCGGCGAGATGGGCCAGATCCTGCCCTCGCCGAAACACTTCGAGCAGTTGGAGCCGCTGGTCACCGAGCAGACGGTGAGCGAGAACGCGGTGTGCGGGGACGACGTCGAGGAGCATGTGGCGGCGCTGACCGCCTTCGCGGACGCGGGCTTCGACCGGGTCTACGTCAATCAGATCGGCCCCGACCAGCGCGGCTTCTTCGACTTCTACCGCACGAAGGTGCTGCCGCAGCTGAACCGGTGACGCAGGGCCCCGGCCCGGGTCCGGGTGGCGGGTGCGGTCAACCGCCTCAGGACCGACGCCCGCTGCAACGGATCAGCCGACGCGCCCCGGGTTCCGAACACACGGCCCGGATAGGTCACTTCGGTCACTCGGCGGAGCTGGTCCGGCAGTGCAACCCGGTCGCTTCGCGCGGCGAAGGCCGCCGCCGTCACCGGGGCCGGTGACGGCGGCGGCCTTCGCCGCGCGGCCTCGGCGGGCTGAGGTCCCACGAGGCCGCGCCGTGTCACGCGCGGTGGTGCGGCTGCTCGGGGTCGACGCCGGGATGCGCCGGCGGGCTCTCCGGCTCCGCGGGCGCGCCGGGCGCGGCGGCGGGCGGCGCGGGGGCGCCGGTCGGCATCGGCGGGTACGGCAGGCCCATGCCGCTCGGCGGGGCGGGCGGCGGGGTGCCGCCGACGACGCGTCCGGGCGGGGCCGGCTCGGAGGGGTGCGGCCGGTCGGCGTGCGGCTTCGCGGCGCCGCGCAGCAGGTAGGCCACGACGCCGAGGATGGCCGCGGTGATCAGCGCGGCGGCCCAGTCGGGCAGGGCGAGGCCCAGCGCGAGGCCCACGGCGAGCGCGACCGCCGCGCCCGCGTACAGGGCCACGGTGCCGGAGGCGGCGTACAGCATCGCCGTACGGCGCTGCCTCCGGGTCTGCTCGCGCAGTTCGTCGCGTATCGTCTCGCGCGCCACCTGCGCCAGCTCGTCGACCAGATGTTTGTCCAGATGCTCAAGATGATCGAACCGGTCCATGGCGGGCGGGTACCCGCGCCCGCCCCCGCGTAACGCGGGCCCTGTGGAGATCACGCGAAACGATCTCCGCGCCCGCCGCGCCCCAACTAGGCTCGTCCTCATGGAGATTCTGGGAGCCACGCTGCGTGTCTGCGTCGAGGACCTGGAGGCCGCGGTCCCCTTCTACGAGCGCCTGGCGGGCGGCCGCGCCCTGCGCTTCGAGCGGGGCGGGGTGCAGGTGGCGGCGGTCGGCTGCTTTCTGCTGATGAGCGGCCCGGAGGCGGAGCTGGAGGTGCTGCGCAAGGTCGCCGCGACGATCGCCGTGAAGGACGTCGAGGAGACCCGGGACGTGCTCGTCGAGCTGGGCGCCCAGGTGATCGCGGGCCCGCTGGCGAC
This sequence comes from Streptomyces sp. NPDC043726, assembly GCF_056436565.1. Lineage (NCBI taxonomy): Bacteria > Bacillati > Actinomycetota > Actinomycetes > Kitasatosporales > Streptomycetaceae > Streptomyces > Streptomyces sp. NPDC043726. The sequence goes on along the minus strand of NZ_JBWKCI010000009.1, from coordinate 364,319 downwards.
CCCGGCGGGCCGCAACCTGATCGCGATGCATCCGGACGGCGCGGTCTACGAGTACGTGGACCGTCAGTCCCAGACCGCGCTGTAGAGATGGGCTTCGGGTCTACGCCCTCATCTCGGCGGTGAGCGCCCAGCGTTCGTGGTCGCGCCAGGCGCCGTCGATGAAGAGCATGCCCGGGGAGAAGCCCTCGTAGCGGAAACCGCAGGCGGTGGCCAGGGCGATGGAGGCGGTGTTGCCGGGCTGCACGTTGATCTCCAGCCGGTGCAGCCGCAGCGCCCCGAAGGCGTGCCCCACCACGAGGTCCAGCGCCTCCCGCATCAGACCCCGCCCGGCGGAGTGCGCGAAGGCGCCGTAGCCGAGGGCGCCGCTCTGGAAGGCGCCCCGGACGATGTTGTTGATGTTGACGAACCCGGCGAGCGAGCCGCCGTCGCCCTTCTCGCACACCAGGAAGCCGGCCTTGGTCGGGTCCTCGATCAGCCGGCCCGCGTAGACGGCGTAGTCGGCGGCGGTGTCGGGCGGGAAGAGCCAGGGCTGGTGCAGGTCCTTGCTCTCCCGGGCGCGCGCGGTGAACTCGGCGGCGTCGTCGTGGCCGAACGGCCGTATTCCCACGCGCGGGCCTTCGGCGAGATACCGGGATGCGGTGTGCGGCATCCGGCAAGCCTACGGCGGACTACTTGCGCCGGTTCATGAAATACGCCCCGCACAGCGCCCCGATCAGGCCGGTGGCCAGCAGCGCGGTCCACAGCGGCATCGTGACTTCGGGGATGATCAGGCGGATCTCCGTCTCCTGGGTGTTCTCGAAGATGAAGATCAGGGCAAGGACGGCCAGCGTCAGCACGGCGATCCGCGCGGGCGTGAACGCCGGGTTCCGGCCGCCCTTCCCACCGACCTTGCCGCCGCCGCTCTCGGAGGTCTTCGGACTCATACCACCAGGGTGCGCCCGAAGCCCCGCTCACGCACGGTGAGGGGCGACGCGCGGGTGGGTCAGCCGCCGACGACCGGCAGCCGCAGCACCCCGGTGTCCCCGGGCGCGCTGACCACGGTGACCGGCTTGATTCCCCGGTTGCCGAGATAGGCGTCGTCACTCGCCGCGACCACGAAGCGCAGCCGGTGCCCCTGCTCGTACCGGTGCACGATCCCGGGCAGGGTCACGGTGAAGGGCTTCGTCACGTCGGGCACCCGCACCGGCGCGACCAGTCGCCGCACCAGCGTCCGGGTGCCGTCGGGGGCCACGTCGTAGAGCTTGGCGAACAGGACGAGCCTGTCGGCGGCGTTCCCGGACCCCTGCGTCCGCTCCGCCTTCGGCGAGACGACCTTCAGCGTGGCGCGGGGCGCGCCGACGACGTCGGTGGCGCGGGTGAGCGGCTCGCTGGTCCAGGCGAGATACGTGCCCTCGGTGTCGTACGGCGCCGGGTCCGGCAGCCCGATGATCCCGGCCAGCGAGCTCTCCGAATGGCTCGTCGGGATCAGCCAGTTGGTGTACGTACGGCTGCCGCGCGCCACCTTGGAGCGGTTGTCGACGAGCTTGCCGTCGCCGGAGAGGTAGAGCTTGCGGCTCAGCCCGGGAAGGCGGTCGGCGGTGGCGTAGGTGCCGTTCGGGTCGGTGATCCAGTCGCGGTGGTAGGCGAACTCGGGGCCGGTGTCGACGTGCTTCCCGCCCAGGTAGCGGTCGAACCAGGCGAGGATCCGCCGGCCGACGTAACTGGTCTCCAGGTTGCCCTGGCCCAGGTTCAGTTCACCGGCGGTGAGGCCGCCGCTGTGGCCCCAGTTCTGCCAGATCATCTTGGTGGTGGTGCCCTGCGCCTTCAGCGCCTTGTACGTCGCCGTCGCCTCGTTGAGGTTGAACAGGCTGTCGGACTTGCCCTGGACCAGGAGGGTCGGCGCCTCGACCCGGCTGAGATAGGAGACCGGCGAGACGCTGCGGGCGTAGGAGAGCAGCTCGGCGGTGCGGTCCGGCGGGTAGCTGCCGGAGTTGAGGGTGCGGATCGTCTCGCAGGCCTGGGTGACGAAGTGCAGGCAGGTCAGGGAGTTGATCCGGGACGGGTCCAGGTTCGGCAGGGTCAGCGGCTGGCTCTCGCCGATGAGGTAGAAGCCGTTGGTCCACTGCCATTTGAAGGCGCCGGGGACCTTGTCGGACGCGCTGTTCGGGTCGAGGGAGTAGGCCAGGTCGTTCCAGGTGATCATCGGCACCAGGGCGTCGACGCGGTGGTCGGCGGAGGCCGTCGCCAGCTGGATCGCGCCGCCGTAGGAGCCGCCGATCATGCCGACCCGCGGGTCGCCCGGGGCGTCGAGGGTGACGAAGTCGGCGGTGGTCCCGTCGTCGGCGGACAGCTTGCCGCCGAGGAAGTCGATGAGCCGCGAGGCGGCCGTCCCGTCGATCCGCGGGTCGTCGAGGGAGATCAGACAGCCCGAGCGGCCGAAGCCGAGCCCCGAGTAGACGAGCGCGACATAGCCGCGCTGGGCGAAGGCCTTGCCGATGGCGTCGGTGGAGCCGTCGTTCTTGCTGCCGCCGAACCCGTTGGTGGCGAGCACGGCCGGAGCGCGGTCCACGCCGGTGGGCCGGTACAGGTCGGCGTCGACCGCGCAGGTGCGGTCGCCCGCCCGGACGGTGAACTTCAGCGCGGTGACGGTGTATTGCGAGGTCGCGGTGGCGGGGTTCGGCGAGGTCGCGATGGCGGGGTTCCGCGAGTTCGCGGTGGCGGGGTGGGTGAGCGTGGCGCCGAGCAGGAGAGCGAGGGGTACGCAGGATCCGAGGACACGACGGGACACGAGACCTCCACACTGAGGACAACCCGACTTACCGACCGGTAAGTACCGGCCGGATGTCATGGTGTGACACGTGTCAGAGTTGGTCAATCGCCGTGACGGGTGTTTCTTGACCGGAGTTCAGCGCAGCGCGGGTTCGTCCAGCGTCAAGGTCGCCGTCTCCGCCTCCAGTTCGGCCATCAGGCCGAAGGGGATCGTCAGCGCGTCCGGGCAGTGGCCGAACCCGAACTCCTCCACCACCGGGACCCCGAGCCCGCCGAGCCGGTCGAGGAGCAGGGGGCGCACCAGGTCGTAGGCGTCGCACTCGGCCCACGAGCCGAGCAACACCCCCTGTACGCCGTCGAGCCAGCCCGCGCGCAGGAGTTGGGTGAGATAGCGGTCGAGGCGGTACGTCTCCTCCCCCACGTCCTCCAGGCACAGCAGCCCGCCCCGGGCGGACGGCCGGGCCTCCGGGGTGCCCAGTTCGGCGGCGAGCAGGGACAGACAGCCGCCCAGGGTGACCCCGCGCGCCCGTCCCGGCACCATGGCCCGGCCGCCGGAGCCGATCTCGCGGACCGTCTCCGGGGCGAACAGCGTGGCCCTCAGATGCTCCTGGGCCCGCGGGCTCTTGACGAAGTCGATGCCCGCCGCCATCGGACCGTGCAGGGTGGCGAGGCCGAGCCGGACGGCGAACGCCTCGTGCAGCACGGTGAGATCGCTGAAGCCCACGAACACCTTCGGGCCCGCGGCGCGCATGGCCTCCCAGTCGAGCAGGCCGACCAGCCGCTGGACGCCGTATCCGCCGCGGGCGCAGAGCACGGCGTCGACGGTCGGGTCGCACCAGGCGTTCTGCAGGTCGGCGGCCCGGTCGGCGTCCGTCCCGGCGAGATAGCCGAACCCGGGGTGCCGGTCCAGCACATGGGGTGCCACGACCGGGTCGAGGTCCCAGCCGCGCAGCACGTCGAGCCCGGCCTGGAGCCGTTCCTCGGGCACGGGCCCGCTGGTCGCGACGACGGCGACACGGGCGCCGGGGGCGAGGCGGGCGGGGCGGACGAGTTGCTTCACTTGGTGAGCTCCAGGGTGGGGATGCCGGGCGGGTCGATGCCGAACACCTGAGCGTAAAGGGACAGCTCCGACTCCAGGACCCGGACCATGGTCTCCGCGCGCCGGAAGCCGTGCCCCTCCCCCTCGAAGGCGATGTAGGCGTGCGGCACCCGCCGCCCCGCCATCCGCTCCAGGAACCGTTCGCACTGCGCGGGCGGGCAGATCACGTCGTCCAGTCCCTGGAGCAGCAGGAACGGCGCGGTGATCCGTTCGGCGTGCTCGGTGGGCGACCGCTCCGCGTACCGTGCGGGCACCTCGGCGCGTGGCCCGACCAGGCTCTCCAGGTACCGCGACTCGAAGTCGTGGGTCTCCCCGTCGGCCCAGGCGGCGAGGTCGAGGATGGGGTAGATGATCGTGCCGCAGGCGTAGACGTCGGTGGCGGCCAGCGAGGCCGCCGCGGTCCAGCCGCCCGCGCTGCCGCCGCGCACCGCGAGCCGTTCGCGGTCGGCGGTGCCCTCGTCGGCGAGGGCCAGCGCCACCGCCGCGCAGTCCTCGACGTCCACCAGGCCCCACTGCTCGCGCAGCCGCTCGCGGTACTCCCGGCCGTATCCGGTCGAGCCGCCGTAGTTGACCTCGGCGACGCCGATGCCGCGTGAGGTGAAGTAGGCGATCTCCAGGTCGAGGACGAGGGGCGCGCGCCCGGTCGGACCGCCGTGCGCCCAGACGACGTACGGCGCGGGCCGGCCGCCGGGGGCGACGCAGCCGGGGTTGTGCGGCGGGTAGACGTGCGCGTGGATCTCGCGTCCGGCGGGTCCGGTGAAGGTGCGGATCTGCGGCTCGGGGTAGTAGGCGGGGTCCACGGGGTCGTCGTGCTCGGCGCCGACGACCCGGGCCCGGCCGGTCCGGGTGTCCAGCTCGACCAACTCGTGGGCGCTGCGCGGGCTGGCCCCGACCGCGACCACCCGCTCGCCGTGCGCCGCGAGGGTGGGCGCGAACTCGGTCCACGGTCCGGCCGCGTCGACGACCTCGCCGGTCTCGGGGTCCAGTATCCCGAGCGCGCTGGCGCCCCGGCCGTGCACGACGGCGATCAGGCCGCTCTCCAGCGGGGCGAACCAGCGGTGGCCGAGCTTCCACAGCGGACCGCCGAACTCCTCCTCGCGCGGGCAGAGGGGGACGCCGTCGCGGTACAGGTTCCACCAGCCGGTGCGGTCGCTCGCGTACAGCAGGGACCCGTCGGGCGCCCAGTCCACCTGCGCGATCGACTCCTCCGGCCCGCCCACCACGGTCCGCGCCCCGGACAGCCCGTCCCCCACGTCCGCGACGACCAGCTCGGTCCCGTCCCACGGCATCCGCGGATGGTCCCAGGCGAGCCAGGCGGCCCGCCGCCCGTCGGGCGAGAGCCGCGGCCCGGTGACGAACCGGTGGGTGTCGTCGGAGAGCTCCCGGATCGCGTCCCGGTCTTCCGCGGCCGACCCGTCCAGCGGTACGGCGGCCAGGACGCGCCGCACGTCGGTCGGTCCGTCCCCGGTGAACTCCTCCAGCACGCACCACACTTCATCGCGGTCGAGCAGCAACTGCGGCTCGGCCCAGCGCAGTCCGCCGCCCACCGCGGAGACGGGAGTGAGCGGGCTCGGGTCGCCTCCGGGCGCGTACCGGTAGAGCCGCTGGTCGGCGAAGTCGACGAAGACGACGAGCGGTTCGCCGGCCACGACGGCCCCGGCCCACGGGCGGCCACCGTACTCGATGACCCGGCTGCGCACGTTCCACGGCGACGGCAGCACCGACTCCTGGGCGCCGTCGGCACGGCGGCGCACCAGGGTCCGGCGGCCGCCCTCGGTGGGGCGTGGTTCGGTCCACCACACCTCGTCCCCGACGAAGCCCACGTACTCGGGGTGCCCGTCGTGCGCGGCGGCGAGGGCCGCGTCGATGGGCGAGGGCCAGGAACCGTACGGCAGCGTCTGCACGTTCTCCCCCAACTCGCTCAGGCCGTCCGCAGGAAGCGGTCCAGGACACGGACGCCGAAGTGCAGCGCCTCGACGGGGACGCGTTCGTCGACGCCGTGGAAGAGGGCCTGGTAGTCGAAGCCCTCCGGCAGCTTCAGCGGGGCGAACCCGTACCCGGTGATGCCGAGGCGCGAGAACTGCTTGGCGTCGGTGCCGCCGGACATGCAGTACGGCACGACGTGCCCCTCGGGCGCGAACTCCTGGACGGCGGCGCGCATCCGGGCGAACGTCGGCGAGTCCACCGGCGCCTGCAGGGCCACCTCACGATGGTGGAACTCCCAGTCCACGTCGGGGCCGGTGAGCCGGTCCAGGGTGGTGCGGAACTCCTCCTCGCCGCCCGGCAGATACCGTCCGTCGACGTAGGCGACGGCCTCACCGGGGATCACGTTGACCTTGTAACCGGCGTCCATCATGGTCGGGTTGGCGCTGTTGCGGACGGTGGCGTCGACCAGGTCGGCGGCCGGTCCGAGCTTCCGCAGCAGCGTGTCCACGTCGTCCAGGTCGGGTGCCACGCCGTAGACGGCGGCCAGTTCGGTGAGCGCGGCCTCCACGGTCGGGGTCAGTCTGAGCGGCCATTCGTGCTCGCCGATCCGGGCGACGGCGGCGGCGAGCCGGGTGACCGCGTTGTCCCGGTTGACCTTGGAGCCGTGTCCGGCCCGCCCGCGCGCGGTCAGCTTCAGCCAGCCGGTGCCCCGCTCCCCGGCGGCGATCGGGTACAGCTCCCGCCCGGAGCCGTCGTGGAAGGTGAACGCCCCCGACTCGCTGATCCCTTCGGTGCAGCCCTCGAACAGCTCGGGGTGCCGGTCGGCGAGGAACCCGGACCCGTCCTCGGCGCTGGCCTCCTCGTCGGCGGTGAAGGCGACGACGACGTCCCGCCGGGGCCGCACGCCCTCGCGGGCCCAGGAGCGGACGACGGCGAGGATCATCGCGTCCATGTTCTTCATGTCGACGGCCCCGCGCCCCCACACGACGCCGTCGCGGATCTCCCCGGAGAAGGGGTGCACGCTCCAGTCCCGCGCCTCGGCGGGCACCACGTCCAGATGACCGTGCAGCAGCAGCGCGTCCGCGCCGGGGTCGCTGCCCTCGATCCGCGCGACCACGTTGGTCCGGCCCTCGGTGCGCTCCAGCAGGGTGGGCTCCAGCCCCGCCTCGGCCAGCCGGGCGGCGGCGTACTCGGCGGCCGGCCGCTCCTGGCAGTCCCCTCCGCCCCGGTTGGTGGTGTCGATGCGAATGAGCTCGGACGTGAACGTCACGACCTCGTCCAGTGCCTGCAGGTCAGCCATACTGCTCCTCCACCGCCGCAGAGACGATCGTGGTGACCGCCTTGAAGGTCCGGATCCCCTCATACATGGTCCCGCTGGTGTACGCCACTTTCCGCTCCCCGATCCGCTCCACTCCGGGTACCACGGTCGCGGCCATCGACAGATGCTCGGCGTCGAACTCCACGGCGACGGTGAACGGGCCGCCCTGGACAGGTTGGTGACGGACCGCCAGGGAGGCGCCCTCCTTGGCGGCGGCCCGGATGTCGGCGAAGGTCCGGTTCGGGGTACGGCAGACGGCGGCGTACCGCGAGACATGGTCCTTCACGGCGACCTTGGGCGCCTCGGGGGCGTAGCCGAGCGCGTCCTCGCAGGCCAGGTCGTCGCCGGTGACCAGCACGACGGGGACCCCGTACTCGGCGACGACGTGGGCGTTGAGCAGCCCCTCGCTCGCCCGTACGTCGTTCACCCACACGCCGGTAATGGAGTTGGCGAGGTAGGTGTGGGCGAGGACGCCCTCCATGCCGGCGCCCGCGTGGTAGCCGACGAAGGCGATGCCGTCGACGTCGCCGTGCTGCACCCCCTCCACCATGGACAGTGACTTGTGCCGTCCGGTGAGCATCTCGGCCCGTTCGTCGAGCCGTTCGAGGAGGAGGTTGCGCATGGTCCAGTGCGCCTCGTTGATCAGGACCTCGTCGGCGCCGCCGTCGAAGAAGCCGAGGACGGCGGCGTTGACGTCCGAGGTGAACATCGAGCGGCAGCGCTCCCACTGCGGGGTGCCGGGCAGCACGTCGGCCGGCCAGGTCACCCCGGTGGCGCCCTCCATGTCGGCGCTGATGAGGATCTTCATGCCCTGTCACGTTACGCGCCGCGGGCGGGCCCGGCCAGGAAGCGCCGTCAGCTCTTGTGCAGGCGGTCCACCAGGATGTCGATGACGAGCGGGGTGCGCGGGCCGTAGCCGAGCAGAACGCCGTCCTCCAGATCGACCACCCGGCGGTCCATCCCGGCCGGGGTCTCGGCGATTCCGGGGATCTTCACCAGTCCTTCGACGCCGCCGACGGACTCCAGTCCCTTGGTCATCATGAGGATCACATCGGGCTGGGCGCGGACCAGGGCCTCGCTGGTGATGGGCGTGAACGGCTTGTCGAACCCGGCCTCCTCGCCCGCGTCGACCGCGCCCGCGGCCTCGACGAGGGAGTCGGCGCCCGAGCCCTTGCCGCCGATCAGATAGACGGCCGCGCTGCCGCGCAGGTAGAGGAAGGCGACCTTGGGCCTGCTGCCCTTCGGCACGGCGGCCCGGGCGGCGGCGAGCTCCCCGCTCATGCGCTTGTTCAGCGCCTTTCCGGCCGCTGGCACGCCGAGTGCCTCGGCGATCCGGGTCGTCCGGGTGGTGACATCGGCGAGCCGCGTGGCCGGATCCAGCACGACGACGGGCACCCCGGCGTCGCGGATCTGGTCGATGGCCTCGCTGGGGCCGGTGTCGGTGTCGGCCAGCACGACGGTCGGCCGCAGCGACAGCACGCTCTCCGCGCTGACGTCGTGCGCCTTGGTGACCTGCGGCAGGTCCTCGGCCTCGGCGAAGGTGGCGGTGATGTCCCGGCCGACGACCCGGTCACCGAGCCCGAGGGTGAACACGATCTCCGCGACACCGCCGTTGAGCGGCAGGATCCGGGAGGCGTCCTCGACGGTCACTTTCCGGCCTTCGGAGGAGTCGACGGTGACGGGCAGCGCGGGCGTGGGCGGTCCGCCCGCCAGCGGCACGAGGGTGTTCTTCGCGAGCTGCTTCTCGGCCGCCGCGGCCCGCGCGCTCGCGGAGACGGGCGAGGCGTCCGCCGAACCGCCGGACCCGGTCGAACCGCCGCACGCGCCCGTCAGCAGGACGGCGGCGAGCACAAGTGGGGCCAGTCTTCCGGACATTCTCATCGCACGGCTCTCCAGTCTCCGTTGCGCTGACAGTTGATCAGTAGCTTAGGTTAGGTTTACCTTATTCACTCGTGGTGGGGGTGTGCTGTGGCATCACCAAGTGGCCTGCGTGGCAGGCGAGTTGCTTGTACGGCGGTACTCGCCGCCTCGGTCGTCGCTTTCCCGCTGACCGGTCCCGCGGCGGCCGCGGGAGGCTCGGCGACGGGTCCGGAGGGCCAGAAACTGACCGTGTCGAAGTCCTCGGGCCTGGACCCCGCGGGCGAGACGGTGACCGTCACCGGCTCCGGCTACAACACCGAGAAGGGCATCTACGTCGCCTTCTGCGTGGACAACGGCGCGGGCAGGACGCCGACGCCCTGCGTGGGCGGCGTCGACATGTCCGGGGAGTCCGGCGCCTCGGTGTGGGTCTCCTCCGACCCGCCGTCCTACGGCGAGGGGCTGGCGAAGCCGTACGAAGGCAGCGGCCACAAGGGCTCGTTCAGCGTGCGCATCAAGGTGCGGGCGAAGGACGCCAACACCGACTGCGCCAAGTCGGGCGTGACCTGTGCCGTGATCACCCGCAACGACCACACGCGGGGCGGGGACCAGAGCCAGACGGTACGGATTCCCGTGTCCTTCGGCAGCGCCGGCGGTACGAGCGCTTCGGCGACGCCCACGACTTCCGCCTCCGCCTCGGCGAGCACGACCGGCGGCACCGGCACCGGTTCCGGCACCGGCACCGGCTCATCCGCCGAGGAGCCGAAGGGCCCGCTGGCCAGCACGGGTTCGGTCGCGCTGCCCGTCGGGCTGACCGCCGCCGCCCTCGTCGGGGCCGGCGCCTGGACGTGGCTCTGGGCACGCCGACGCCGGACGGGCGCGAACTGACGGCGCCTTCCTCCCCGTATCCCCAAGGAGACTTGACGATGATGAAGAGACCCGGCGCCGCCCTGCTGGCGGGCGGCGCGCTGCTCGCCCTGCTGGGCCAGGGCACCGCGGTGGCACAGGAGACGGAGGTGTCCGGCGGCTACGCCGGCTGGACACTGGACGCGGGCGAGCTGACGCTCGGCGCATCAGGACGCCCGGCCTGGTTCCCGGCCACGGGCGGCTCGACCGACCCCGAAACCGGTGACCTGGACGTCGAGTTGGGCGGTACGGCCCAACTGGCCTCCCCCGCCGACTCGGTGCCGCCGCTCACGCTGGCCGGACTGCGGCTGCGGCTGGACGGCGACTCGGGGGCCCTGCTCACCCGTACCGCCGTGGACGGTGAGGCACGCGAACTCGCCCTGGCCGAGGTGAAACCGGGCACCATCGCCGTCCGGACCGGCGGCGTGACCTGGACCGGCCTGGAGACCTCCCTCACCGACGCGGGCGCGGCCCTGCTGTCGCGGTGGAGCGGGCGGGAGTTCACGGCGGGTGCGGGACTGGGGCGGTTCGACGTGACCGTGGGGACGGGAGCCGCCGAGGCGCCGGACCCCACCCCGTCCGCCACCCCGTCCGCCACTCCGCCGGCCACGCAGGCGCCCTCGCAGGAGCCGACCGAGTCGGCCGAGGAGCCCCAAGTGAGCACACCTGTCGCCGCTTTGACGATCCCCGGCATCGCCCCGGGCGCCGTTCAGACCGTGACCGGCGAGGGGTTCGAGCCCGGCGAGGTGGTCCTCGTAGCGATCGACCAGGACACCCGCTACCAGGCGACGGCCGACGAACAGGGCCGCGTCTCCCGGACCTTCCCGGTGTACGCCACCGCCGCCGAGGGCGAGCACACGGTGGAGCTGTACAGCGTCTCCGGCGAGCGCAGCGCCGCCGCGGACTTCGACGTGCGGAAACCGTAGCGCGTCGTCCCTGGAGGAGCGGGCCGCCCGGTCCGCTTCCTCGGCATGCCCAACTGCCGTTGCGCACAGGGCACTTGAAGCCATGCGGCTGATCTTGACAACCCGCCGGAACAGATACTTAGGTTTGCCTTACCTAAGTAAGTCCCCGCTTCCCGAGAGGGTTTCCCGATGAGATTCGTCCGTACCGCCGCCCGCGCGGGCCTCGCCGTCGCCGCCTCCGCCGCCCTCACCCTGGGCCTGGCGACCTCGGCCTCCGCCGCCACCTCGACCCGCACGATCGTGGACGGCAGCACCACGTACAACCTCTCGGTGACCGCGCCGAACACGGCGTCGGCGGGCGGCCAGGTCATCAACGTGAAGGGCTCCGGCTTCAACCCGGGCCAGGGCATCTACGTCGGCCTGTGCGTGGTCGAGGGCACCCAGGGCGCGTCCAAGCCGACTCCCTGCCTGGGCGGCCAGGACGAGTCCGGCTCCACCGGCGCCTCGCACTGGGTCAACAACACCTTCGGCGGGCTCTTCGCCAACAGCTCCAAGTTCGGCACCGGCGGCTCCTTCGACGTGAACATCTACGTCAAGGCCACCCTCGACGACGGCAGCGTCTGCGGCCAGGACGTCGACTGCGCGATCGTCACGCGCGCCGACCACTTCGACACGAGCGACCGCAAGTACGACGTGCACGTCCCCATCACCTTCCAGTAGGCACCCGGCAGGCCGGGCCCTCCCCACCCGAGGGCCCGGCCCCAGGCCCAGTGGGGTGCCGGGCGCACCCGACAAGTGAGGAACTCCGATGCAGCTCAGACGCCCGGCGGCGTTCGTCGGCGCCGCCGCGCTGGTGGCCGCCTCCGCCGCCGCCGGCTCTTCCGCGCAGGCCGCCGACACCCCGAGGACCGCGCTCGGCAAGGACGGCCAGAAACTGACCGTCTCCGCCTCCGCCAACCTGGCCCCCGACGGCGAGACGCTCCGGGTCACCGGGTCCGCGTACGACGACACCAAGGGCATCTACGTCGCCGTCTGCAAGGACAACGGCGACAACCGCATCCCCACCCCCTGCCTGGGCGGCGCCGACCAGAGCGGCGACAGCGGCGCCTCCCGGTGGATCATCCCCAGGGACGCCTCGGACGAGGGCGCGGGCACGGTCGCCGAACGCTGGGGCGAGGGCGGCACGTTCGACGTCGAGCTGAACGTCAAGGCAAAGGACAGCGGCCTCGACTGCCTCGAGGTCGCCTGCTCGGTCGTCACCCGCGTCGACCACAACGCCGCCGGCGACCGCTCCCAGGACGTCCGTATCCCGATCACCTTCCAGGGTCAGGACCCGGGTGACGGAGGCGGCGGCGACGGCGTGGACGTCCCGCCGGGCACCGTCAGCTACGCCAAGGCCGCCGAGTTCACGACCGCCGGACGCCCGCTGGACCTGCTGCTGCACCCCGGCTCCGGGAAGCTGTACGTCGGTTCGGACAACATCCCCGACACCGCGGACGTGGCCGAGCAGGGGCTCTACGCCCTGGACGCCGGGGACGGCAAGGTGCTCGGTCACATCGCCCAGGCCCCCGGGCTGAACGGCGCCCTGGCTCCCCGAGTGGTCCGGCGGATCATCGCGCCGCTGGCCGGCGACGGCGTGCTCTTCCACTATCCGCTGCGCGGCATCGGCACCGCCAAGGACGGCGACACGGTGGCGCAGGGGCTGTGGTTCACCGGCGCCTCCTTCACCGGAGTCGGCCAGGACGCCGGCACCTCCACGGTGCTGGTCGCGGCGGGCGGCGAGCTGCGCCGGATCGACCTCGCCACCGGCGAGACGAAGCAGACCGTCCCCCTGGAGGGCGGCACCGAACTCGGCGTCGACGCCGCCCACGGCGCGGCCTGGTCCGTCGGCACGGCCGAGGGCGTACCGGTGCTGCGCCGGGTGGACACCGGCACCTTCCAGGTCACCGCCACGGCCGAACTCCCCGCCGATGTCCTCACCTTCGTCGAGCCCGACCCGGCGACCGGCAACGTCTGGGTGGGCAACGGCAGTTCGGTGCTGGTCTTCGACAAGGACGGCAAGCCGCTCGCCACCCTCACGGGCGAGGACCGGCCCATGGCGGCGGCCTTCGACAGGAGCACCGGGCGCGCCTTCGTGCTGCGCGAGGACCTCGCCGACGGCACCACGGACAACTCCGGGTCCCTGCAGATCATCGACAGCACGGCCTTCCGGCCCGTGGCCGACGCGGTCGTCCTCCCGGGCAGCGTCCGCACGGGTACCTACGCGGGCCTCGCGGTCGCGCCCGGCGCCACCTCCGTCTATCTGACCAAGTCGGCGGAGAGCAAGGTCGTCAAGTACGACCTGCGCATGTCGCCCAAGGTCACCCAGTCCCCCACCGACCAGTCCGTGACGGCGGGCGACGAGGTCTCCTTCGTCGCGGCGGCCGAGGGCACCCCGGCACCGGCCGTGCGCTGGCAGGTCAGCCCGGACGGCGGGCAGACCTGGTCGACGGTCGAGGGCGCCGACGAGAACGCCTACTCGTTCACCGCGAAGGCGGCCCAGGACGGTTACCGGTACCGGGCCGAGTTCACCAACTCCGTCGGCACCACGCGCACTTCCCCGATCACCCTGACGGTGAAGGAGCGCGCGGACGACGGCGGTGACGACGGCGGCTCGGGCGATCCCGACGACACCACGCCCTCCGGCACCAGGACGGTCACCGGCCCCGAGGGCCAGAAGCTCACGGTCACCCCGGTCAACCACCTCGCCACCGAGAACCAGACCCTGAAGGTCACCGGCTCCGGCTACGACGTCGACAAGGGCATCTATGTCGCCCTCTGCGTGGACAACGGTACGGGCGAACTGCCGACGCCCTGCATCGGCGGCGTCGACATGAGCGGCGCGTCCCACTCCTCGGCGTGGATCTCCTCCAACCCGCCGGACTACGGCGAGGACCTGGCGACCCCCTACGGCGAGGGCGGCACGTTCGCCGTGGAGTTGACCGTGGCCGCCAAGGACGAGTTCACGGACTGCTTCAAGGCCAAGTGCGTGCTCGCGACCCGCGCCGACCACACGCTCTCCGGCGACCGGAGCCAGGATGTCAAGGTGCCCGTCAGCTTCGTCGGGCAGGACCCCGTGGACACGGACGACGGCGGAACAGGCGGTACGAGCGGCACGGGTGGCACCGGCTCGACGGGCGGCACCGGCACCACCGGCGGAACGGGTTCGTCCACCACCGGCGGCACCGGCAGCTCCGGGAGCACCGGCACCGGCACGACCACCACCGGCGGCAGCCTGGCCTCCACCGGCGTCACCGTCGGCACCGTGGCCGCGCTCGCGGCGGCACTGACGGCGACGGGCTGGGTGGCCTACCGCCGCGGCCGTACCGTCCGCTAGCGCCCGTCCGCCCGACCGGTCCTAGCCGCGGCCCACGACCAGCCACTTCGACGGCAGTTCGATCCGGGTGCCGTCGGAGCCGTACTCCGTGGTGGCGAGGGGCAGTTCGCCCGAGGCCACCACGGAGAGGCCGGCCGTGCGCACGTACTCCAGGACCGCGTCGTCGGCGACCTCGCCCGGGGCGATGCCGTGCTGGAAGACGGGGGCCAGCTTGGGCGGCGGGCCCGAGGGGCTCTGGGCGAGGCCCATCAGGACCGGCTTGGCGGCCTCGGCCAGTTCCACGAGCAGGGCCCGGCCACTGGTGCCGACGAGGGTGGCGATGCCGTCCACGAGGGACTGCCGGTCGTCGGGCTCGGCCTGGTGCAGGACACCCCGCATGTAGACGTTGGCGTCGCCCAGCTCCGCGTGCAGCGTCTGCGCCTCGTCCTTCTCCCCCGCGTCCAGGACGCGGTAGGCGGCCAGGCCCGCCAGGTCGGCCTGGCGGGCGCGGTCGATCGCCGAGGCGGACAGGTCGATGCCGAGGACGTGCGGGAAGCGGTCGGCGAGGAAGCGCGTCTGGGTGCCGTTGCCGCAGCCGAGGTCCACGAGCGGCAGCGTCGGTGCGGTCAAGTGCGGTTCGAAAAGGGCCAGATGCGGGCCGACGGTCACGGCCGGCTCGGCGTCCCAGAACACCGCCCCCTCCTCGTCGGGGGCGTCCCGCCAGAAGCCCTCCCAGGCCTCCCGGTACCGACTCGTCACGCTCATGCCCAACTCCCCAGGGTGCGACGGCAGCCCGCCGCGAAGTGACGGGCGAGTACGGTCTATCGCGCCCCGGGCTCCGCCTTCAAGGACGCGGCGCATTCCTTCACGCCGCACTCGATCCGCGTACGCCCCCGCACGCCTCGCGCGCCGTGGGACCGGTCAGCGGCGCGGGAGTGTCAGTTCGAACCAGACGGTCTTCCCGGCGCTCGTCCGGCTGGTGCCCCACTCGCGCGCGAGGGTGCTCACCAGGCGCAGCCCACGGCCGAACTCGTCGGTCGGACCGGCGCTCATAAGAGTCGGCAGCTCGTGGTCGTCGTCGTCCACCTCGCACAGCAGGGTGTCGCCGCGCACCAGCCGGAGGTCGACGGGACGGCTGTGCGAGTGCCGCAGGGCGTTGGTGACGAGCTCGCTGACGAGCAGTTCGGCGACATCGGCGAGCCGGGGCAGTCCCCAGTCGTGCAGCTGCTCGCGGACGACCGCGCGGGCCCGGCCGACCTGGAGGGGGTCGCGGGAGAACCGCCACTCGGCGACGTCCTCCGGCGCGATGCCGTTGAGCCGGGCCATCAGCAGGGCGACGTCGTCCTTGCGGCCACCGCGGGTGTTGAGCGCCCGGATGATGGTGTCGCAGGCGTCGTCCATCGACGCGGCCGGATGGGCGGCGGACTCGCACAGGGTGGCGAGTCCCACCCCGATGTCCTCGCCGCGCACCTCGACCAGGCCGTCGGTGCACATCACCAGCCGGTCGCCGGGCTCCACCCGGACGCGGACCGCCTCGAACGGCACCCCGCCGACTCCTATGGGCGCGCCCGTCGGCAGGTCCAGCAGCTCGCTGCGCCCGTCCTCGGCGCGCACAAGCACCGGTGGGATATGGCCCGCGTTGGCGATCCGCAGCTCGCCGGCGATCGGGTCGTACACGGCGTAGAGGCAGGTCGCGAGGTAGGTGTCGCCGAGCCGCTGGGCGAGGTCGTCGAGGTTGCGCAGGAGCTGGGCGGGCGGCAGGTCGAGGGCGGCCATGGTCTGTACGGCCGTACGCAACTGGCCCATCATCGCGGCCGAGTTGAGGCCGTGGCCCATGACGTCGCCGACGACGAGGGCGGTGCGGGCGCCGGGCAGTTTGACGGAGTCGAACCAGTCACCGCCGACCCGCCCGAGCAGCGTGCCCGGCAGATAGCGGGTGGCGATGTCGCAGCCAGACATGCGCGGCGGGATGTGCGGCAGCATGCTGTCCTGGAGGGTCTCGGCGACGCTCTCCTGGAAGGTGTACATCCGGGCGTTGTCCAGCACGAGGCCCGCGCGGGCGGCGAGTTCGGCGCCGGTGACGCGGTCCATGTCGTTGAAGACGGGCCGCTCGGGGTGGCGCAGCAGGATCATGAAGCCGAGGACCACATTGCGGGCCTTGAGCGGTACGACGAGCATGGAACGGCCCGTGATCAGCGGCCGGATGTCCCGCTTCTCGAACTGGGAGGCGATGGCGTGGCCCATCTCCTCGCTGATGCGCGGCACGAGCACGGGCTCGCCGCTGGTCATGCACTGGAAGAACGGGGTGTGCGCCGGGAACGGCATGGCCTCGCCGACCGGTACGACGTCGTCCCAGCGGCCGGGTTCGTCGGTGTGCTCGATGGCGACCCGGTGCCACATGGTGGTGGTGTCCGGCACCCCCTCGGGGAATCCCTCGCCCGCGACGACCTGTTCCCGCAGATAGGTGCCGGCGACGTCGGTGAAGCGGGGGACGACCGCCCGGCTGACCTCCAGGATCGTCCGGGAGAGGTCGAGGGAGGTGCCGATGCGACCGCTGACCTCGTTGAGGAACTCCAGGCGCTCGCGGACCGCGACGTACTCCAGGTCCTCGGCGTCCTCGGTGTCCTCCTCGGGCACGGGCAGTCCGAGCACCGCGGCACGGTCGGCGCGCTCCCGGCGGGCCCTGCGCTCGGCGCGGCGCGGGACGCCCCAGTCGGGGGTCACGGGCACGCGGTCGTTCTGGCTGAACTCCAGGACGGGGTAGCCCAGTTCCAGGATCTGCGCGACGATCCGGGAGCCCTCGCCCACACTCATGCTGGGCAGGATCTCGGGCAGCCGGCGGGCCAGTTCGTCGGCGCCGGGGAAGTCGGTGTGCAGGGCGAACCCGGGCGCGATGCGCTCGAATCCGGTGCCGTCGGGGTCCTGTTGCCGCAGTCCGTCCGCGTCCGCCGCGAGCACCAGCAGCCGCTCGCGCCCCGGCCCGACCAGGGGGTACGCCCACCACAGCACGTCGGAGCGGTCGTCACCCGGCACGGTGAGACGGGCGCGGCCGGCGGCCGGGTAGCTGAGCCGTCCGTCGAGCGAGGACTCCAGATCGGGCCCGAGTCCGTCGTAGGCCGCGTAGGCGCCGTACGAGGTGGTGTCGGTGTCCTCGTGCAACGCCCCGGAAACAGGCAGCAGATCGGCGGCCGGGCGCCCGATGGCGTGCTCCTTGCCGACGCCGAACAGCCGCCGGGCGCCGGTGCTCCAGTGGGACACCAGGCCCTCACGGTCGACCACGACGACAGCCAGCGGCACCCGGCCGCTCGCGCCGCCCCCAGCTCCGCGGCTGGAAGGATCGTCCCTCTCGGTGCCACGGTCCATGGCCAAGGCCTCTCTCCCCACGGCTTGGGCAAGATCTACCCCGCCGACACCACGTTACGGCGAGCGCCGGTGGTGATGTGGGGCAATAAAGGAATTGACTCACGCCGCCGCACAACCGGCGCGTACCGCGGTGCCGTACGGCCCGCACGGCAGGGCCCCTCAGTCCTCGTGCCCCAGCTGAAGGTCCCGTTCCGTACGCCCGCCCCCGGCCACCTGGAGCACCGTGGCGACCGGCGGGTAGCCCGCGGCGATCACCGTGTACTCGCCGGAGGAGAGGTCCACGAACCGGAAGGTGCCGTCCGGGCCCGTGGTGAGCGTGTCGACGACGTTGCCCGCCGCGTCCAGCAGGGTCACGCGCGCGTCCTCGACGGGCCGTCCGCCGCTCGCCCGGACGGTTCCGCGCAGGAGGGCTCCGCCGGCCAGCTCGATGTCCTGCCGGGTCTCCCGCGCGGCCTGTACGGTCACCGGCAGCGCGGCCGGCCGGAAGGCGGGCGCGCTCGCGGCGAGCGTGTACTCCCCGGCCACCAGCTCGGTGATGACGTAACCCCCCTCGCGGCCGCTGCGCGTGGTGGCGACGACCTCGCCGTGGACGTTCGTCAGCGTGACCGTCGCCTCCCGCACGGGAGTTCCGTCCGCAGTCAGCACACCGCCCGCCAGGCGTCCCGCGCCGCCGAGGACGACGTCCAGTTCGACCGGGCGTTCGCCGACGGTCACGGAGACGGCCTGCGGCTGGTGACCGCCCGCAGCGGCGATGAGGACGTACGACCCAGGCCCCGGCGTGGACAGCGCGTACCGCCCGTCCTCCCCGCTGGCGCCCCGCCCGATCTGCTGTCCGGTGACGTCGATGAGGGTGAGCGCCGCGCGCGGCACCACGGTTCCGTCGGGGTGCTGCACCGTGCCGCGGACGGGGTTCCCGGCGGCGTGGGGCGAACGGGCTTGCGGGACGGGGGCGTTCGGCGGGGCGGGCGCGGGCTCGGTCTCGGTCTCGGCGGTGGGGTGGGACACCAGTGGTTTCTCCTTGAGGAAGAAGGCGAGGAGCAGGCCCAGGACGAGTACCGGCACGAGGTAGAGGAAGATCCTCGGCATGGCGTCGGCGTAGGCCTGGATGTAGTCGTCGCGCAGCGCGGGCGGCAGCGCGTGGACGGCCTGCGGGGTGATGGACTCGGCGTCGGGCAGATCGGCACCGGCCCGCGCGGGCAGCCGGTCGGCCAGGGCGTCGGCGAGCCGGTCGGCGAAGAGCGTGCCGAAGACCGCCGCGCCGACGCTGCCGCCGATCTGCCGGAAGTAGTTGTTGGCGCTGGTCGCGGCGCCGAGGTCGGCGCCGCGCACGGAGTTCTGCACGGCGAGGATCAGCACCGGCATCACCATGCCGATACCGGCGCCGAGGACCGCCATCCAGAGGCTGTAGTGCAGTCGGGGCGTGTCGGTGTCGAGCCGGGACAGCAGCCACATGCCGACGACGGAGAGGGCGCCGCCGAGGACGGGGTGGATCTTGTAGCGCCCGGTGTGGGTGATGAGCTGTCCGGAGACGATGGAGGCGCCGACGATGCCGCCCATCATGGGCAGCATCAGCAGCCCGGACTCGGTGGCGGACGCCCCGTCGACCATCTGCAGGTAGGTCGGCAGATAGCTGGCGGCGCCGAACAGTGCCACGCCCACCACCAGGCCCACCAGACCGGTGACGTTGAAGACGGAGTCCCTGAACAGCCGCAGCGGGATGAGGGGTTCGGCGGCGAAGTGCTCGGCGACCAGGAAGAGCACGGTGGCCGCCGCGGCGCCCGCGCCGAGCCCGAGGATGACCCGCGAGTCCCAGGCGTACTCGGTGCCGCCCCAACTGGTCAGCAGCACCAGGCAGGTGGAGGCGGCGGCGAGCAGCAGCGAGCCGAGGATGTCGAGCCGGGGCTTGGCCGTCGGCTTCGGCAGCTTCAGTACGACGGCGACGACGGCGAGCGTGACGATCCCGAAGGGGACGTTGATGTAGAAGCACCAGCGCCAGGAGAGGTGGTCGGTGAAGTAGCCGCCGAGCAGCGGTCCGGCGACCGAGGCGAGGCCGAACGCGGCGCCGATCAGGCCCATGTACCGGCCGCGCTGCCGGGACGGCACGATGTCGGCGATGATCGCCTGCACCCCGATCATGAGGCCGCCCGCTCCGACGCCCTGGACGGCCCGGTAGGCGATGAGCTGGTCCATGGTCTCGGCCCGCCCGGCGAGCGCGGAGCCGATGACGAAGACGACGATCGCGAACTGGAAGACACCTTTACGACCGAGCAGGTCGCCGAGTTTGCCGTAGATCGGCAGGCCGATGGTGGAGGTGAGCAGGTAGGCGGTGATCGCCCAGGACATCCGGTCCAGGCCGTGCAGCTCGCCGACGATCTTCGGCAGCGCGGTGGCGACGATCATCTGCTCCAGCGCGGCCAGCAGCAGCGCGAGCATCAGCCCGCAGAAGACCAACCGCACCCGGCGCGGGCTGAGTTCGCCGTCCGCCGTCCGGTGCGGCGCGGGCGGCTCGGGGGGTGCCGCGGCCGGTCGGTCCTGCACCGGAGTCGTCCCGCCCACGTACCGCTCCCCTCGTCGCGCCTGCCACGCAAATTCCCGCGTAATGCGACAACTACGAGCAAGCACGACGAGTTACGGCAGACCGGTGCGGCTCACCAGGATCCACCCGATCCGGTGAGCGAGGTCAACACCCCTCGAACACCGGGGACTTACTTCTCCACTTCAGTGGCGAGGTTCTCCAGCAGGGCGTCGTAGATCCGGCCGAGGCCCTTGGGGGCGAAGGTCTTCTCGAAGAAGCCGCCGATGCCGCCCGCACCCTGCCAGGTGGTGTGCACGACGACCCGGGACCTGCCCTCACCGGCCGGGGTGACCCGCCAGGTGGTGACCATGGTGGAGTTGCGGTCCTTCTCGACGAGCCCGCCGTCGTTGGGCTCGCTGACCTCCAGCAGACAGTCGCGCACCCGCTTGCTGGTGGCCTGCAGCTTCCAGTGAACGAGGGTGCCCTCGCCGTCGCCGCCCTCGCGCACCTCGTACTCACTGAAGTGCTCGGGCAGCACCTTCCGACGCGTGCCGCTGTAGTCGGCGAGGGCGTCGAACACCTTCTCCGCGTCCGCCGCGACGACCCGCTCCGTAGTGGCCTCGACCTGCGCCATTGACTTCCTCCAGGGAGTGACTTGCTCGGGGATCGAGCAAAGCCAACCACCCCATGACCCGGCCGCCCAAATCGAGGTCGCACGATCAAGGGAACATGTGTTCTATTCTGTGGTCAGTGCTACCGAGGAGGCCTCATGCGCTGGGAGAACCTCGCCCTGGAGTCCGACCACAGCGGGGCCGACGCCGCCCTGTTCGGCGCCGACGCGGTGATCACCCGTACCTTCGACACCCCCGAGTTCCGCGGGATCACCTTCCACGAGATCCGGGCCCGTTCGATCATCAACCGGGTGCCGGGGGCCTCCCGTATGCCTTTCGAGTGGACGGTGAACCCCTACCGCGGCTGCTCGCACGCGTGCGTGTACTGCTTCGCCCGCAAGACCCACAGCTATCTGGACCTCGACACCGGACTCGGCTTCGACTCCCAGATCGTGGTCAAGGTGAACGCCCCGGAGCTGCTGCGCCGCCAGCTCGGCTCCCGGCGCTGGCTGGGCGAGCACATCGCGATGGGCACGAACGTCGACTGCTACCAGCGGGCCGAGGGCCGCTACCGGCTGATGCCGGGCATCATCGGCGCCCTGCGCGACCACGCCAACCCCTTCTCGATCCTGACCAAGGGCACGCTCATCCTGCGCGACCTGGAGCTGCTGAAGCAGGCGGCCGCGGTGACCGACGTCGGCATCTCCGTCTCGGTCGGCTTCACCGACGCCGAGCTGTGGCGCACCGTCGAGCCGGGCACACCCGCCCCCGAGCGGCGCCTGGAGGTCGTACGGACCCTCGGCGAGCACGGCATCGGGTGCGGAGTGCTGATGGCGCCGGTGATCCCGTTCCTGAGCGACAGCCCGGCCCAACTGCGGGCCACCGTCCGCGCGATAGCCGCGGCCGGCGCGACCTCCGTGACCCCGCTCGTGCTGCATCTGCGGCCCGGTGCCCGTGAGTGGTTCATGGCCTGGCTGGAGCGCCACCACCCGTACCTGGTGCGCCGCTACGAGCGCCTGTACGCGGACGGCGCCTACGCCCCGAAGTGGTACCAGCGCCGGGTCACCCGGCAGGTGCACGAACTGGCCGAGGAGTACGGCATCGGCCCCACGCGCGCGGGGATGCCGCGCCGGATCCGCGAGCCGGAACCGCCGCTGACCGAGGCTCAGCCGACGGAGCCGGTTCAGCTCTCGCTGATCTGAGAGCATCCGAGCGCATCGGTCGCCCCAATTGGGTCAAGTATCGCCAGAACACGTTCTTCCGGACGGTCTTTCCGGGACGATGCGGCGTGGACCGTGACCCTCGCGGTCCGCACACCCTCCGTCCTGGGAGGACTCGATGAGAAAACGCGCAGCCGTGCTGTGCGCTGCCGCCGCCGTCGTCGCCGGGTCGTTCACGGCCGTTCCCGCCGAGGCGAGCGGATCGCATCCGGCGCCGAAGCTCGCCTGGAAGAACTGCGGCACCACCACCTACCCCAAGCTCCAGTGCGCTTCCCTCGAAGTGCCGCTCGACCACGCGAATCCGCACGGGCGGAAGATCACGCTCGCCCTCTCCCGTGTACCGCACACGGCGAAGAAGTACCAGGGCCCGCTGCTGGTCAACCCCGGCGGCCCGGGCGGCAGCGGCCTCACGCTCGCCGGCTTCGTGGCGTCCACGCTGCCCAAGGAGGTCGCGGCCCAGTACGACGTCATCGGCTTCGACCCGCGCGGGGTCGGCAAGAGCAAGCCCGCCCTCGACTGCAAGCCCGGCCACTTCAACCCGGTGCGCCCGGACTCGGTGCCGAGCACCCGGGCGATCGAGAAGGCCAACCTGGAGCGCGCGCGGTCCTTCGCGAAGGCCTGCGCCGACAAGCACGCGGACCTGCTGCCGTACATCAACACGGTCAGCACCGTGCAGGACATGGACCGGATCCGGCAGGCGGTGGGCGCCAAGCGGATCAACTACTTCGGCTATTCGTACGGCACCTATCTCGGCGCGGTCTACGCCAGGCTCTTCCCGGAGCGGGTACGGCGCCTGGTGCTGGACTCGGTCGTCGACCCCACGGGGGTCTGGTACGAGGACAACCTCGCGCAGGACTACGCCTTCAACGACCGTCACCTCGCCTTCATGGCGTGGGTCGCCAAGCATCACGCGACCTACAAGCTGGGCACCGACCCGGCGAAGATCGAGAAGAAGTGGTACGCGATGCGGGCCGCGCTGGCGAAGAAGCCGGCCGGCGGCAAGGTGGGCCCCGCCGAACTGGAGGAGACCTTCCTGCCCGGCGGCTACTACAACGGCTACTGGCCCTATCTGGCCGAGGCGTTCGCGGCGTACGTGGGTGACAAGAACACCGATCCGCTGGTGGAGGCGTACGACGACTTCGCCGCCGTGGACGCCGCGGGCGACAACGGCTACAGCGTCTACACCTCCGTCCAGTGCCGGGACGCCGACTGGCCGCGGGACTGGCGGCAGTGGCGGGACGACAACTGGGCGGTGTACGCCAAGGCGCCCTTCATGGCCTGGAGCAACGCCTGGTACAACGCCCCCTGCGCGTTCTGGTCGACGAGTTCCCTGCACCCGGTGAACATCGCCAACGGGGACCTGCCGCCGGTGCTGCTGTTCCAGGCGACGGGGGACGCGGCCACGCCGTACCACGGCGCCGTGACGGTCCATCGGATGCTGCACGGCTCCAGCCTGGTGGTGGAGCAGGGCGGGCAGAACCACGGCATCTCGCTGAGCGGGAACGCGTGCCTGGACAAGCATCTGGCGAGGTACCTGACCGACGGCACCGTGCCGCGCAGCGGTGGTGAGGTCGACGCGGTGTGCGACGCGCTGCCCGACCCGAAGCCGCTGAACCCGACGTCGTCGTCCGCCTCCCGGGGCGCGACCCTGCACGGTCTGCTCGGCTTCCGCGGCTGAGCGCACCCTCCGGGGGCGGGCCCTGTCAGTCCCATGGTCCACGATGGACCCATGAGTGAGCCGACCAGGATTCCCGCCCCCGAGGGGGTGGCCCCCGCCGCGCAGTACAGCCATGTGGTCATGGGCACGGGCCGCTTCGTCGCCGTCGCCGGCCAGCTCCCCCTCGACGAGAAGGGCGAGTTGGTCGGCGCGGACGACCCGGCCGCCCAGGCCCGCCAGGTCTTCGAGAACCTCAGGCGCTGCCTGGCCGCCGCCGGCGCGACCTTCGAGGACGTCGTCAAGCTCACCTTCTTCGTCACTGACCTCGCGGACCTCCCCGCGATCCGCGCGGCCCGCGCCGAGCACATACCCGACGACCGGCTGCCGGCCGCCTCAGCGGTCCAGGTGGCGGGGCTGGTCAGGCCCGAATTCCGCATGGAGATCGAGGCGTTCGCGGTGGTGGCCGAGTGACGGACATCCGCGTGCGGGAGATGGTGTACGCCGACTGCGACCGCGTGGCCGAGATCCGCGTCGGCGGCTGGCGCACCGCGTACCGGGGCCTGATGCCGCAGTCCTACCTCGACGGCCTCAGCGTCGCGGAGGACGCCGAGCGGCGGCGCGAGCGGTTCGGGCGGGGCGAGGTGGTGAACCTGATCGCCGAGCGGGACGGCGTCGCCGTCGGCTGGGCCTGCCACGGTCCGTACCGCGAGGGCGACAGCTCCACCGAGGACGCCGAGCTGTACGCGATCTACGTGGACCCGGCGCGGTACGGCGGCGGGATCGGCCAGGCCCTCCTGGAGGAGTCCGTACGCCGCTGCACGGCCGCCGCCCGGCCGCGCATGCTGCTGTGGGTGCTCAAGGACAACGCCGGCGCCCGGCGCTTCTACGAGCGGGCCGGGTTCCGCCCCGACGGCGCGGAGGAGCCCTTCGAGGTCGACGGGGTCCCGGTCCCCGAGGTCCGCTACGCACGGGAGTTGGCCCCTTCCGAGCCCTTCTGATCCCTTTCTGACCCCTTCTGACCCCTTCTGATTCTGACCCCTTCTGGCCTCTGACTCATCTCTGGGAGGGGATCCGGGCCAGCGCGTGCACCGCCGCCTCCGCGAGCGCCGGATGGGCCAGCGCCTCGTGGAGCACGGTCCGGGCGCGGGCGTCGCCGAGGGCGCCGAGGCCCTCGACGCAGGCGAGCGCCACCCGGCGGTAGGGGTCGTGCGGGCGCAGCCGCCGCTCCAGGGTGGTGATCAGGGCGGGGACCGCCTCGGGGGCCCGGAGTTCGACCAGCAGCCGGACCGGGTGCAGGGCGTAGGCGACGCGCAGTTCGTTCGTGGCGAGGGCCGCCGCCGCCCGTGCCGTGCGCGGGTCGCCGAGCCGCGCCAGGGCGTACGCGGCGGACGCGCAGCGCTGGGGGTCCCGGTGGTTCAGGAACAGGACGAGGGACTCGAACGAGCGCCGGTCCCCCGCGAGCCCGAGCCGGAACGCGGCCAGCTCCCTGGCCCACAGCGACTGGCCCGGCGCGACGAGGAGCTCGGCCAGTGCGTCGAGGTCCCCGGTGCCCACGAGCCGCTCGAAGCCCGCTCCCCCGCCGGACTCCCGCCGTAAGCGCTCCGTGAGTGATCGCAACTCTTCGTCCATGACCGCGAGCCTATGGGCGCCCGGGCCGTCCCGGGACCTACATCACAAAGACGGTGAAGGCCGGGGACTGGCGCGCTCGTTACTCGCGGGTTAATCTCAGACGAGCGAGCTACCCGCTCGCGCTCCACTCGCGGTGGCCTGGTGACGCAGCCACCACGGGAAGTCGGTTCGGTACATCAGGTACCGCCAGTACGACTCGGCCACGGGACAGGGCCGGTCGGCCATCACCGTTTCACCGGACGTGTGCGCGTCCGGCTCGACGGCACCGGGCGTGTGCGCTCGCAGCCCGGATCACACCCGCATCTCCTCCGCACCCGGTGCGCCCCTTCGGCGCACCCGGGCGCGTTCCCAGTCGTCACCCTCATTCCTGGAGTCCCGCGATGGCCACTCCCCTGTCCGACGCCCCTCTGTCCCCGATCCGGACCGTCGCCATCGTCGGCCTCGGCACCATGGGCACCGGCATCACCGAGGTGCTCGCCAAGGCCGGCCGCGAGGTCGTCGGCATCGACATCAGCGAGGCCGCGGCGGCCCAGTCGGTCGCCGCCCTGGAGGCCTCCACCGCCCGCGCCGTGGAGCGGGGCAGGCTCACCGAGCAGGAGCGCGCCGCCGCGCTCGGCCGGGTCCGCACCACCACCGACCTGGCCGAGGCGGCCGACGCCGACCTGGTCATCGAGGTGGCGCCGGAGTCGTACGAGATCAAGCAGCAGATCTTCCGCGCGCTGGACGGCATCGTGCGCCCCGAGGCGATCCTCGCCACCGGGACCAACGCGCTGTCCGTCACCCGGCTCGCCGCCGACTCCGCGCGCCCCGAGCGGGTGCTGGGCCTGCACTTCTTCAACCCGGCCCCGGCGATGAAGCTGGTCGAGGTGGTCTCCTCGGTGCTGACCGCACCCGCGGCCGTCACCGCCGTCACCGGCCTCGCCCTCGACCTCGGCAAGGAGCCCGTCGCGGTGGGCGACCGGCCCGGATTCGTCGCCGACGGACTGCTGTTCGGCTACCTCAACCAGGCCGCGGCGATGTACGAGGCCAAGTACGCCTCCCGCGAGGACATCGACGCCGCCATGCGGCTCGGCTGCGGTCTGCCCATGGGCCCGCTCGCCCTGCTCGACCTGATCGGCATCGACACCGCCCGCACGGTCCTGGACGCCATGTACGCCGAGTCCCGCGACCGGCTGCACGCCCCGGCGCCGATCCTCAAGCAGCTCAGCGAGGCGGGCCTGACGGGCCGTAAGTCGGGCCGCGGCTTCTACACGTACGAGGCACCGGGCAGCGCGACGGTCGTGCCGGACGCCCTGACCCCGCTGTCCGGAGGCGTCGAGGCCCCCGGCCGCGAGGTCCGCTCGGTCGGCGTCGCCGGTTCCGGCACCATGGCCTCCGGCATCGCCGAGGTCTTCGCCAAGGCCGGCTACGAGGTCGTCCTCGCCGCCCGCAGCGAGGAGAAGGCCCAGACCGCCAAGGCCCGGATCGGCAAGTCGCTGGCGCGCTCCGTCGACAAGGGCCGGATGACCGCGGAGGCCGCCGCCCAGACCCTGGAGCGAATCACCCCGGCGGGCAGCTACGACGCCTTCGCCGAGGTCGACCTGGCCGTCGAGGCGGTCGCCGAGGACCTGGAGATCAAGCAGCAGCTGTTCCAGGCGCTGGACAAGGTCTGCAAGCCGGGCGCGGTGCTGGCCACCACGACCTCCTCGCTGCCCGTCGTCGCCTGCGCCCGGGCCACCACGCGTCCGCAGGACGTGATCGGCATGCACTTCTTCAACCCGGCCCCGGCGATGAAGCTGGTCGAGGTCGTCCGTACCGTCCTGACCGCCGACGACGTGCACGCCACCGTGCGCGAGGTCTGCGGGCGGATCAGGAAGCACGCGGTGGACTGCGGCGACCGCGCCGGATTCATCGTGAACGCCCTGCTCTTCCCGTACCTGAACAACGCGATCAAGATGGTCCAGGAGCACTACGCCACCCTCGACGACATCGACGCGGCGATGAAGCTCGGCGGCGGCTACCCCATGGGTCCGTTCGAACTGCTGGACGTCGTCGGGCTCGACGTCTCGCTGGCCATCGAGAAGGTGCTGCACCGCGAGTTCCGCGACCCGGGTCTGGCGCCGGCCCCCCTGCTGGAGCATCTGGTGGCCGCGGGCTGCCTCGGCCGCAAGACCGGCCGCGGTTTCCGCGAATATGCCCGCCGCTGACCGTCCCGGCGACTGGTTCCGCGTCGGCGAGGACTGGGGCGGACTGCTCGACCCCACGGCCGTTCCCCCGCCCGTCCCGGGCGGGGGAACCCCGGGACATGCGCACCATCCTGCGCAGATGCAGTACGTTCGGGTCATGTCCCAGCCCGCCAAGTCCTCACGTACACCAGCCACGCCCGACGCGCCGGAGAGTGCCGCAGGCAGTCGCGCGGCCGCCCAGCGGCTCAAGATGCGCCGAGAGCTGGCGGCCGCTGCGATGGACCTGTTCGCCACGAAGGGGTACGAGGCGACCACCGTCGACGAGATCGCGGCGCAGGCCGGGGTCGCCCGCCGCACCTTCTTCCGCCACTTCCGCTCCAAGGAAGAGGCGATCTTCCCCGATCACGACGACACCCTGATCCGTGCCGAGGCGGTGCTCAACGCCGCCCCAGCGCACGAGCATCCGCTCGACACGGTCTGCCGCGGCATCAAGGAAGTCATGCGGATGTACGCGGCCCGCCCGGAGATCTCGGTCGCCCGCTACAAGCTCACGCGCGAGGTGCCCACCCTGCGCGAGGCCGAGATCGCCTCGGTGGCCCGCTACGAACGCCTCTTCACCCGCTACCTCCTCGGCCACTTCGACGAGCACGCGCACGACGACGACGCCAACGACGACCCGCTGCTGGCCGAGGTCGCCGCCTCCGCCGTGGTCACCGCCCACAACCACGTGCTGCGCCGCTGGCTGCGCGCGGGCGGCCAGGGCGACGTGGAGGCCCAGCTGGACCACGCCTTCGCGATCGTCCGCAAGACCTTCGGCACCGGCATCGGGGCCGGCCGGGCCACCACGCCCCAGCCGGCCGCGGCGACGGTCTCCACCCAGGGCGAGGTGCTGGTGACGGTCGCCCGCACGGACGCCCCGCTGGACCAGGTGATGCGGACCATCGAGGAGGCGCTCAAGGAGCGCTGAGGCCCCTCGCGAGGACACTTCGCCACTGTGATGACGGCCACCCCACGGGGTGGCCGTTTTGGCATGTCAGAGCAGGTTTTCCGGCACTTTTCAGGATGCGTTCGATCGATCATCGCTCATTTGTTACGTAAAGATTTCACTTGAGAGCAACTTCTGGCACTCAGTGCCTTGCGAGCTGACACGCGGTGTCATACGTTCAAGGTGTCCGGCCTGTCCCGACGAGCCCAACGGCTCGCGCGCCGGACGCCTGCGTCACAGGCAACCTCCCGCGCCACAAAGCGCCGCCGAAGCACCACCCGCCGAACCGACGGCACCTCGGAACACACCCTCAGCAGCACCGACGTAACCCTCAGCGTCCCTCCCCTCAGGGGACGCGTATCGCCGGAGGCATCACCGTGACCGTGAAGGACATCCTCGCCGCGATCCAGTCGCCCGACTCCACCTCGGCCGACTTCGCCGCTCTGCCGCTCCCCGAGTCGTACCGCGCGATCACCGTGCACAAGGACGAGACGGAGATGTTCGCCGGGCTCGCCAGCCGCGACAAGGACCCCCGCAAGTCGATCCACCTGGACGACGTGCCGCTGCCCGAACTCGGCCCGGGCGAGGCCCTGGTGGCCGTCATGGCCTCCTCGGTCAACTACAACTCCGTGTGGACCTCGATCTTCGAGCCGCTGTCCACCTTCGGATTCCTCGAGCGCTACGGCCGCACCAGCGACCTGGCCAAGCGCCACGATCTGCCGTACCACATCATCGGCTCCGACCTCGCGGGCGTCGTCCTGCGCACCGGCCCCGGCGTGAACTCCTGGAAGCCCGGTGACGAGGTCGTCGCGCACTGTCTGTCGGTGGAGCTGGAATCGTCCGACGGCCACAACGACACCATGCTCGACCCCGAGCAGCGGATCTGGGGCTTCGAGACCAACTTCGGCGGCCTCGCCGAGATCGCGCTGGTCAAGTCCAACCAGCTGATGCCGAAGCCGGATCACCTCAGCTGGGAGGAGGCCGCCGCCCCCGGTCTGGTCAACTCCACCGCCTACCGCCAGCTGGTCTCCCGCAACGGCGCCGGCATGAAGCAGGGCGACAACGTCCTGATCTGGGGCGCGAGCGGCGGACTCGGCTCCTACGCCACGCAGTTCGCGCTGGCCGGTGGCGCCACCCCGATCTGCGTGGTGAGCAGCCCGCAGAAGGCGGAGATCTGCCGCGCCATGGGCGCCGAGGCGATCATCGACCGCAACGCCGAGGGCTACAAGTTCTGGAAGGACGAGAACACCCAGGACCCGAAGGAATGGAAGCGCTTCGGCAAGCGCATCCGCGAGTTCACCGGCGGCGAGGACATCGACATCGTCTTCGAGCACCCCGGCCGCGAGACCTTCGGCGCCTCGGTCTTCGTCACCCGCAAGGGCGGCACCATCACCACCTGCGCCTCGACCTCGGGCTACATGCACGAGTACGACAACCGCTACCTGTGGATGTCGCTGAAGCGGATCATCGGCTCGCACTTCGCCAACTACCGCGAGGCCTGGGAGGCCAACCGGCTGATCGCGAAGGGCAAGATCCACCCGACGCTGTCGAAGACGTACTCCTTGGAGGACACCGGCCAGGCCGCCTTCGACGTGCACCGCAACCTCCACCAGGGCAAGGTCGGCGTGCTGTGCCTGGCCCCCGAGGAGGGTCTGGGCGTGCGCGACGAGGAGATGCGCGCCAAGCACCTCGACGCCATCAACCGCTTCCGGAACATCTGAGGTCCGTCCATGAGTGAGCGTCAGAAGGACCGGCCGTGGCTCATGCGGACCTACGCCGGTCACTCCACGGCCGAGGCGTCCAACGAGCTGTACCGCCGCAACCTCGCCAAGGGTCAGACCGGTCTGTCGGTCGCGTTCGACCTGCCGACCCAGACCGGCTACGACCCGGACCACATCCTCGCCCGCGGCGAGGTCGGCCGGGTCGGGGTTCCGGTCTCGCACCTCGGTGACATGCGCCGGCTGTTCCAGGACATCCCCCTGGAGCAGATGAACACCTCGATGACCATCAACGCCACCGCCATGTGGCTGCTGGCGCTCTACCAGGTCGTCGCGGAGGAGCAGGGTGCCGACATCACCAAGCTCCAGGGCACGACCCAGAACGACATCGTCAAGGAGTACCTGTCCCGCGGCACGCACGTGTTCCCGCCGGGACCGAGCCTCCGGCTGACGACGGACATGATCGCGTACACGGTCTCCCACATCCCGAAGTGGAACCCGATCAACATCTGCAGCTACCACCTGCAGGAGGCGGGCGCCACGCCGGTCCAGGAGATCGCGTACGCGATGTCCACCGCCGTCGCGGTCCTCGACGCCGTGCGCGACAGCGGCCAGGTCCCCGAGGAGCGCATGGGCGATGTCGTCGCCCGGATCTCCTTCTTCGTCAACGCGGGCGTCCGCTTCGTCGAGGAGATGTGCAAGATGCGCGCCTTCGGCCGCATCTGGGACAAGGTCACCCGCGAGCGCTACGGCATCCAGGACCCCAAGCAGCGCCGGTTCCGCTACGGCGTCCAGGTCAACTCCCTGGGCCTGACGGAGGCGCAGCCGGAGAACAACGTCCAGCGGATCGTGCTGGAGATGCTGGCGGTCACCCTCTCCAAGGACGCCCGCGCGCGTGCCGTCCAGCTCCCGGCCTGGAACGAGGCCCTCGGTCTGCCCCGGCCCTGGGACCAGCAGTGGTCGCTGCGGATCCAGCAGGTGCTCGCCCACGAGAGCGACCTGCTGGAGTACGAGGACCTCTTCGAGGGCTCGCACGTCGTCGAGAAGAAGGTGGCCCAGCTCGTCGAGGAGTCCCTCGCCGAGATGGAGCGGATCCAGGAGATGGGCGGCGCGATGGCCGCCGTCGAGTCGGGCTACCTGAAGTCGCAGCTGGTCTCCTCGCACGCCGAGCGCCGCGCCCGGATCGAGTCCGGCCAGGAGAAGATCGTCGGCGTCAACATCTTCGAGACGACCGAGCCCAACCCCCTGACGGCAGACCTGGACACGGCCATCCAGACCGTCGACCCCGCGGTCGAGGCCCGGGTGATCGAGGCCATCGGCACCTGGCGGGACACCCGCTACGCGCCGCCCTTCAACCACCCGCGCCCCTGCAAGGCGCTGGAGCGGCTGAAGGAGGCCGCGAAGGGCACCGACAACCTCATGGAGGCCACCCTGGAGTGCGCCCGCGCCGGCGTCACGACCGGCGAGTGGGCCGGGGCCCTGCGCGAGGTGTTCGGCGAGTTCCGGGCGCCGACGGGCGTGTCGTCCGCGCCGGTGGCCATCCCCGCCGAGGAGGGCTCGGCCCTGTCCGGGGTCCGCCGCAAGGTCGAACTGACCGCCCAGGACATGGGCGTGGGCAAGCTCCGCTTCCTGGTCGGCAAGCCGGGCCTGGACGGGCACTCCAACGGCGCCGAGCAGATCGCCGTGCGGGCCCGTGACGCCGGGTTCGAGGTCGTCTACCAGGGCATCCGGCTCACCCCGGAGCAGATCGTGGACGCCGCCATCGCCGAGGACGTGCACGCGGTGGGCCTGTCCATCCTCTCCGGCTCGCACGCCCAGCTGGTGCCGGACGTGCTGGATCGGCTGCGTGTGGCCGGTGCCACAGATATCCCGGTGATCGCCGGTGGCATCATCCCGAATGGTGACGCCGAGCAGCTCCGGGCCGCCGGAGTGGCCGCGGTGTTCACCCCGAAGGACTTCGACATCACCGGAATCATCGGCCGCATCGTCGACGAGATCCGCAAAGCGAACAAGCTCGACCCCCTGGAGGTCCCCGCATGACCACGGTCAACCGCCTTCGCCCCCGGCGTTCCTGCCTGGCGGTGCCGGGCTCGAACCCGCGCTTCCTGGAGAAGGCCCAGGGCCTCCCGGCCGACCAGGTCTTCCTGGACCTCGAGGACGCCTGCGCCCCGCTGGCCAAGCCCGAGGCGCGGCACACCATCGTCAAGTTCCTCAACGAGGGCGACTGGACGGGCAAGACGCGGGTCGTGCGGGTGAACGACTGGACGACCGAGTGGACGTACCGCGATGTCGTCACGGTCGTCGAGGGCGCGGGCCAGAACCTCGACTGCATCATGCTGCCGAAGGTGCAGACGGCTGAGCAGATCGTCGCGCTGGACCTGCTGCTGACCCAGATCGAGAAGACGATGGGCTTCGAGGTCGGCAAGATCGGCATCGAGGCGCAGATCGAGAACGCGCAGGGCCTGAACAACGTCAACGCGATCGCGACGGCCTCCCAGCGTGTCGAGACCATCATCTTCGGCCCGGCCGACTTCATGGCCTCCATCAACATGAAGTCGCTGGTCGTGGGCGAGCAGCCGCCCGGCTACCCGGCGGACGCCTACCACTACATCCTGATGAAGATCCTGATGGCCGCCCGCGCCAACAACCTCCAGGCGATCGACGGCCCCTACCTCCAGATCCGCAACATCGACGGCTACCGCGAGGTCGCCCAGCGCGCCGCCGCGCTCGGCTTCGACGGCAAGTGGGTGCTGCACCCGGGCCAGGTCGAGGCGTCCAACGAGATCTTCTCGCCCTCGCAGGAGGACTTCGACCACGCCGAGCTGATCCTGGACGCGTACGACTACTACACGTCCGAGGCGGGCGGCAAGAAGGGCTCCGCGATGCTCGGCGACGAGATGATCGACGAGGCCAGCCGCAAGATGGCACTGGTCGTCTCCGGCAAGGGCCGCGCGGCCGGCATGCAGCGCACGAGCAAGTTCGAGATCCCGGAGGCCTGAGCGCGATGCAGTTCGGACGCACGTATGAGGAGTTCGAGGTCGGGGCGACGTACAAGCACTGGCCCGGGAAGACGGTCACGGAGTACGACGACCACCTGTTCTGTCTTCTCACCATGAACCACCACCCGCTCCACATGGACACCAACTACGCCGAGAAGACGACGGACTTCGGCAAGAACGTGGTGGTCGGGAACTACATCTACTCGCTGCTGCTCGGCATGTCCGTCCCGGACATCTCCGGCAAGGCGATCGCCAACCTGGAGATCGAGTCGCTCAAGCACGTGGCGCCGACCTTCCACGGCGACACGATCTACGGCCAGACGACCGTGCTCGACAAGTGGCCGTCGAAGTCGAAGAACGACCGCGGCATCGTCTACGTCGAGACCAAGGGCTACAAGCAGGACGGCACGCTCGTCTGCGTGTTCCGCCGCAAGGTGATGGTGCCGACCGAGACGTACATCAAGGAGCGCGGCGGCGAGCAGCCGGGCCGCCCGGAACTCAAGCAGCAGGAGAAGTAGGCCATGGCCCGTCTCGCCCAGACCGCCGGTCTGACCGACATCCAGCAGGAGATCCTCTCCACCGTCCGCGACTTCGTGGACAAGGAGATCATCCCGGTCGCCACCGAGCTGGAGCACCGCGACGAGTACCCGCAGCAGATCGTCGACGGCCTCAAGGAGTTGGGCCTGTTCGGCCTGATGATCCCCGAGGAGTACGGCGGTCTGGGCGAGTCGCTCCTGACGTACGCCCTGTGCGTCGAGGAGATCGCCCGCGGCTGGATGTCGGTGTCCGGCATCATCAACACCCACTTCATCGTGGCGTACATGCTCAAGCAGCACGGGACGCAGGAGCAGAAGGACCACTTCCTGCCGAGGATGGCGGCCGGTGACATCCGCGGCGCCTTCTCCATGTCGGAGCCGGGCCTCGGCTCGGATGTGTCGGCCATCACGTCCAAGGCGGTGAAGGACGGCGACGAGTACGTCCTGAACGGTCAGAAGATGTGGCTGACGAACGGCGGAACGTCCTCTCTGGTGGCCGTTTTGGTCCGCAGTGACGAAGGTCACCCGGAGGGCACCGCGCCCCACAAGTCGATGACGACCTTCCTCGTCGAGAAGGAGCCCGGCTTCGGTGAG
Organism: Streptomyces sp. NPDC043726; assembly: GCF_056436565.1. Taxonomy (NCBI): domain Bacteria; kingdom Bacillati; phylum Actinomycetota; class Actinomycetes; order Kitasatosporales; family Streptomycetaceae; genus Streptomyces; species Streptomyces sp. NPDC043726. Next base: position 330,213 of record NZ_JBWKCI010000009.1, on the reverse strand, counting down.
GTCCGCCCCGGCCTGACCATTCCGGGCAAGATCGACAAGATGGGGTACAAGGGCGTCGACACGACCGAACTCATCATGGATGGCCTGCGCGTTCCCGCCGACCGGGTGCTCGGCGGGGTCACCGGCCGAGGTTTTTACCAAATGATGGACGGCGTCGAGGTCGGCCGCGTAAATGTCGCGGCGCGTGGCTGTGGCGTCGCACAGCGTGCGTTCGAACTCGGCATCCAGTACGCCCAGCAACGTCACACTTTCGGCAAGGCGATCGCCCAGCACCAGGCGATCCAGTTCAAGCTCGCCGAGATGGCTACCAAGGTCGAGGCCGCCCATGCCATGATGGTGAACGCGGCACGCAAAAAGGACTCCGGGGAACGAAACGACCTTGAGGCTGGGATGGCGAAGTACCTCGCCTCCGAGTACTGCAAGGAGGTCGTGGAGGACGCCTTCCGGATCCACGGCGGCTACGGCTTCTCCAAGGAGTACGAGATCGAGCGCCTCTACCGGGAGGCCCCGATGCTGCTGATCGGTGAAGGTACCGCCGAGATCCAGAAAATGATCATCGGGCGCAGGTTGCTCGAAGAGTATCGGTTCCAGGGCTAGATGTCCGGGTTCGGGGTGTTTTCTTCGAGAAGAAGATCACACCCCGTCAACACTCTTCGGCCTCCGACTCGGCTTCCTGGCTTGCCCAGTTGTGGCCCGCGCCCGGTACGATCCCGGGAAAGCCGCCGTCCCCCCTCACCGCGCGGCATCATCCGCTACGAAGGTCATCCATGCCCCACAGCCAAACCTCTGCACCTCGCGACAGCCTGGCCGGCGTACGCCTGGCACGCGGAGCATCGCCGTGGCTTCTCCCGACCGTCGCCACCGCCGCCCTCAGCCTGGCCAGGGCCCGCCGCTCCGGCGCCGCCAAGGCCGTCGCCGTGCCCGCCACCGCCCTCGCGGCGGGCATGCTGTGGTTCTTCCGCGACCCCGAGCGCGAGATCGCCCAGGGCCGGGTCATCTCGCCCGCCGACGGTGTGGTGCAGAGCATCATGCCGTGGAAGGACGGCCGTACCCGCGTCGCGATCTTCATGAGCCCGCTCAACGTCCACGTCAACCGCGCGCCGCTCTCCGGCACGGTGACCTCGGTCGAGCACATCCCGGGTGGGTTCGTTCCGGCGTTCAACAAGGAGAGCGAGAACAACGAGCGCGTAGTCTGGCATTTCGACACCGAACTCGGGGACATCGAGATGATCCAGATCGCCGGCGCGGTAGCCCGTCGCATCGTGCCCTACATCCCTCAGGGGACGAAGGTCGAGCAGGGCGAGCGGATCGGTCTGATCCGCTTCGGCTCGCGTGTCGACATCTACCTGCCCGAGGGCGTGGAGGTCGCGGTCGAGGTCGGGCAGAAGACCGTGGCTGGGGTGACTCGCATTGACCGTGATTGATCCGGAGACACAGGCGGGCTGGGTGCCCGAGGCTGACGACGTGGACGACGAGGAGGAGATGCCTCTTTCTCTCCGCCTGTCGATAGCGGACACCCTCACCCTCGGCAACGCCACGTGCGGCTTCATGGCGGTGTACTTCACCACCACCGGCATCCTGATCCCGCACCTCACGGGTGACGATCTGGGCATGGCCCGCAACAGCGCGGCCACGGCCGTGATCCTGATGCTGTGCGCGGCCGTCTTCGACCTGTTCGACGGTCTCGTCGCCCGCAAGCTGCGGTCGTCGCCGATGGGTGCGGAGCTGGACAACCTCTCCGATCTGATCAGTTTCGGCCTCGCGCCCGCGTACTTCGTTCTCGTGTACGGCATGGTCGCGCGGGACGCGCATGAGCGGGTCGCGGCGGTGGGCGCGATCGTCGTGCTGCTGGCGGTGGTCCTGCGACTGGCGCGCTTCTCCTGCGTGACACCGCCGAACGGCATGTTCCAGGGCATGCCCTCGCCGTTCGGCGCGCTGACGGTGGTCTCGATCGTGCTGCTGGAGCTGCCCTTCGTGGCGACGCTGCTGGCGATCATCGGCACGGCCTGGCTGATGGTGAGCCGGGTCGAGTACCCCAAGCCGCGCGGGCGGCTGGCCGTCGCGATGCTGGCGTGGATCGTGCTGTCGATGGGGCTGCTGGCGGCATGGGCGTTCGACGCCCCGAGCGGCCAGCTGCTGCTCCAGACGGGCTGCGCGCTGCAGCTGGTCATGGGCGCGGTGATCCCCCTGTTCGCCACGGCCCGCCGGGTGAACAACTTCCGCGACAACCGCCGCGAGGCTCGGGCGGCGCAGCTGCCGTAACACTCCGCTGAGCAGAGAAAGGGCCCCGAACCACTTCGGTTCGGGGCCCTTCTTTTGTGGGCGTTTCTGGTCTTTCAGCCCGTCCGGCGTTTCTGGTCTTTCAGCCCGTCCGGCGTTTGAGGACGAGGCCCGTTCAGGGCCGAAGCGGGGGTCTGGGGGCGGCAGCCCCCAGGGACGGGACGGGTAGGGGCGGCGGGGGCGAGAAAGCCCTGCCTCAGCGCAGGAAGTCCTCAGCGATCCGAGCCGCGGACCGCTCCAGAATCGGCCCCGCATCCGAAATGCACTTCGCGACATCCGGCTCAAGATCCGTCAGCGCGTACGCCCGCCGGATGCCCGCCCGGCCCAGCGCCTCCGGAGGCAGAGCCAGCCGGCCGCACACCGCGACGACCTCCTTGCCTGCCGCCCGAGCCGCCGCCGCGACCCCCGCCGGCGCCTTCCCGTGCAGGGTCTGCTCGTCCAGCGAACCCTCGCCGGTGATCACCAGGTCCGCCCGCTCCAGCGCCGGGGCGAAGCCCAGCACGTCGAGCATGACCTCGATCCCGGCCCGGAACCCGGCGCCGAGGAGCAGGGCGCCGTACCCGATGCCGCCCGCCGCGCCCGCGCCCGGCGAGGCCGCGTACTCGGCGGCCCGGGAGCCCACCGTCTCCTCCAGCACCTTCGCGAAGTGCGCGAGCGCCGCGTCCAGCGTGGCCACGTCGTCCGGCGAGGCGCCCTTCTGCGGGCCGTACACCGCCGGGGCGCCCTTCGGGCCCGTCAGGGGGTTGTCGACATCGCTGGCGAGCACCAGCTCGACCGAGGACAGCCGCGGGTCGAGACCCGAGAGGTCCGCCGAGGCCAGCTCCGCGAGGCCGCCGCCGCCCGGCGGCACCGGCTCACCGTCCGCGTCCAGGAACCGCGCGCCGAGCGCCGAGAGCATCCCGGCGCCGCCGTCGGTCGTGGCGCTGCCGCCGACGCCGAACACGATCGTCCGCGCGCCCGCGTCCAGCGCGGCGCGCAGCAGTTCCCCGGAGCCGTACGTGGAGGCCGTCAGCGGCGCGAAGAAGCCGGCCGGGAGCCGCTGGAGCCCGCTGGCCTCCGCCATCTCCACGACGGCCGTGGCACCGCGCAGCGCGAAGGCCGCCGTGACGTCGTCGCCGAGGGGCCCGGCGACCCGTACCTCGCGACGCTCGAAACCGGCCGCGACCGCGGCGTCCACGGTGCCGTCGCCGCCGTCGGCCACGGGCAGCGCCTCGGCCTCGACGTCCGGCACGACGCTGCGCAGCCCGGCCGTCACCCGCTCGGCGACCTGTACGGCCGTGAGCGAGCCCTTAAACTTGTCCGCGGCGATGAGCACGCGCTGTGTCACCTGTGATCCCCTTGCTCTCCGGGCCTCGCGCATGTCAAGGCCAGTCGCGCCGCTGCGACCTTAACCGGAGGACACCCTCGCCGTCATGCCCCGCCCGCTCCCTGGACGGACCCCACGCCCCGCCCCGCACCCCACACTCCGCTGCCCCTCCCCCACCCCCTCATGCCCCGAAGCCCCACCCCCCGCTCCGCAGGACCCGGCCCACCCGCTGTCCGGCCCCGGCGTAATCGGGTAAACCGGTGCTATGACCCCTGTGGGCACCGAGCCAGAGTTCGCCGACCGCGTTCTGGGGGGCTGGCTGGGCCGGATCGCCGGCAACATGCTGGGCAAACCGGTCGAGCAGGGCGACCTGTGGACGCGGGACCGGATCGACCGCTATCTGCGGCGGGCCGCGGCCCTGCCGCTCACCGACTATCTGCCCGAGCCGCCGCCGGGCGAGAACGACGCCTTCGAGCTGCGGCCCGAGTGGCGCCAGTGCGTGCGCGGCCGGATCCACGGCAGTTGCCGGGACGACGATGTCGACTACGCCATCCTCGGCCTGGACCTGCTGGAGACGCACGGCTTCGGCTTCAGCACCGAGCAGGTCGGCGACCTGTGGCTGCTGCGGCTGCCGTACCTGCAGACCTTCACCGCCGAGCGGGCCGCCTACCGCAACCTCGCCAATGGCCTCAAGCCGCCGCTCACCGCCACCTTCGACAACCCCTACCAGGAGTGGATCGGCGCCCTGATCCGCGCCGACATCTTCGGCTGGACCAGCCCGGGCGTCCCGCACCGCGCCGCCTCGCTGGCCCGCCGGGACGCGGTGCTGTCGCACACCGGAAACGGCGTGTACGGCGCCATGTGGGCGGCGGCGCTGGTCGCGGCGGCGTTCACCGCGCCCACCGTGCGGCACGCCCTGACCGAGGCGCTCACCGTCATCCCGGCGAGCAGCCGGCTCGCGCGCACCGTGCGCCGGGTGATCTCGCTCCACGACACCCGGATGACCTGGGAGGACACGCTCACGACGGTGGCCGAGGAGACGGCGGGCCTCGGCTGGATCCACACGGTCCCGAACGCCGCCGTCCTCACCGCGGGACTGCTGTACGGCGACGGGGACTTCACCCGGACCATCACCCTGACGGTCCGGGGCGGTCTGGACACCGACTCCAACGGGGCGACCGCGGGGTCGGTGGCGGGGGTGCTGACCGGGGCGGAGGCGATCCCGGGGCAGTGGCGGGACCCGTTGGAGGACACGGTGCGCAGTGCGGTGTTCGGGTTCGACGGGGTGCGGATCAGCGAGCTGGCGGAGCGCACGACCCGGCTGGTCGACGGGGAGTGACTCGCTACCCTTCCGGGATGACCACTCAGGACTTCGCCACGTACATCGCGGGTCTGCCCCGTGTCCTCGCCGGTGCCGCCGCCCTGTTCCGGGACGCGGCGGGCCGGGTGCTGCTCGTCGAGCCCAACTACCGCGAGGGCTGGGCGCTTCCGGGCGGCACGGTCGAGTCCGAGGACGGCGAGACCCCGCGCCAGGGCGCGCGCCGGGAGACGGCCGAGGAGATCGGTCTGGACGTCGCGCTGGGCCCGCTGCTCGCGGTGGACTGGGTGCACGGGACGGGCCGGCCGCCCCTGGTCGCCTACTTGTACGACGGAGGCGTCCTGGACGAGGACGACTTCAAGGCGATCCGGCTGCAGGAGGAGGAGTTGCTGTCCTGGCGGCTGGTCCCGCGCGAGGAGCTCACCGAGCATCTGCCGGGCGCGCTCGGCCGTCGCGTGCTGGCCGCCCTGGACGTGCTGGAGAACGGCGGCGGCACGGCGGAACTGGAGAACGGCCGCCGGGCCGGCTGACGGGCATCGGCCCGCCGGACCACCACCCGAATATCCGTTCGCCGCTCCCCGGCCCCCGCCCTACCCTCGGTGCCATGAACAAGCCCCTCGTCGCCCTGCTCAGCGGCGCCGGTATCAGCACGGACTCCGGGATTCCCGACTACCGCGGCCCGAACGGACTGTGGCGGCGGGATCCGGACGCCGAGAAGCTCGTGACGTACGAGTACTACATGGGCGACCCGGAGATCCGACGGCGCTCCTGGCAGATGCGGCGCGAGAACCGCGCGCTGCGGGCCGAGCCGAACGCCGCGCACCACGCGGTCGCCGAGCTGGAGCGGTCCGGGGTGCCGGTCAGGGTGATCACCCAGAACGTGGACGGGCTGCACCAGCTGGCCGGGCTGCCGGCCCGCAAGGTCCTCGAACTGCACGGCAGCGCACGGAGTTTCGTGTGCACCGGCTGCCATGCCCGCGGCTCGATGGAGAACGCCCTCGCCCGCGTCGAGGCCGGTGAGGAGGACCCGTCGTGTCTGGAGTGCGGCGGAATCCTGAAGTCGGCCACCGTCATGTTCGGCGAGCGGCTCGACCCGGTGGTGCTGGGCCAGGCGGCCTCGATCGCCAAGGCCTGCCAGGTGTTCATCGCGGTCGGCACCAGCCTCCAGGTACAGCCCGCGGCGGGCCTCGCCGGGGTCGCCGCCGACCACGGCGCACGGCTCGTCATCGTCAACGCCGAGCCCACGCCGTACGACGAACGCGCCGACGAGGTGATCCGGGAGCCGATCGGCACCGCGCTGCCGAAGCTGCTGCGGGGGCTCGGCGATCGGACCAGAATGCGATCATGACCTCTGCCATCCGTCATGTGACGATCGATTCCGCCGACGCCTACCGGCTCGCCTCCTTCTGGTCCCAGGTGCTCGGGCTGCCCGTGCACGAGGACGACAGGCCCGGCGACGAGGACGTGCTGATCGAGGGGGCGGGGCTGCTGTTCGTCACCGTCCCGGAGCCCAAGACCGTGAAGAACCGGGTGCACCTGGACCTTCAGCCGCAGGACCGCACCCGGGACGAGGAGGTCGAGCGGGTCCTCGCCCTCGGCGCCTCCCTGGTCGACGACCGCCGCACCCCGGACGGCAAGGGCTGGGCGGTGCTCGCCGATCCGGAGGGCAACGAGTTCTGTGTGGAGCGCGGGGCGGCGGAGCGAGCGGGCGAACCCGGAGCCTGAGAAACCGGGACCCGAGAAGCCAGGGTTCAGAACAGCGCCGTGCCGCTCTCGAAGTCCAGCAGCCGCTGCTTGCGGTCCAGGCCGCCGCCGTACCCCGTGAGGCCGCCACTCGCTCCCACGACGCGGTGGCAGGGCACGATGATGCCGATCGGGTTCTTGCCGTTGGCCAGGCCGACCGCGCGGGAGGCACCCCGGTTGCCGAGGGCGTCGGCCAGATCGCCGTACGTACGGGTCTCGCCGTAGGGGATCCGGCACAGCTGGTCCCAGACCGTGCGCTGGAACGGCGTTCCCCTCAGGCGCAGTTCGAGGGTGAACTCCTTCAGCTCGCCCGCGAAGTAGGCCTCCAGTTCCTCCTCGGCCCGCGCGAACAGGGTGTCGTCGCGGGCGCCGAAGGTCTCCTCGGACGGACGGTGGCGCTGCTCGGTCATGTAGAGGCCGCACAGGACGCCGTCGTCGGCGACCAGGGTCAGCGGCCCGTAGGGGCTGTCGATCACGGTGTGCTGGTACATGGAACGTCCTTAGACCGGGAGGAAGTTGATCGGGTGGCTGTCGGTCGCCCACAGGTACTGGACGGCGTAGGCCCGCCAGGGCCGCCAGGCCGCGGCGCGGGCCGTGAGGGCGGCGGGGGTGGAGGGTAGGCCCAACTCCCCCGCCGCGCGCCGGATCCCGAGGTCCGTCGGCAGGAACGCGTCGGGGTCGCCGAGGGCGCGCATCGCGATGACGTCGACCGTCCAGGGGCCGAAGCCGGGCAGCGCGAGCAGCCGGGCGCGGGCCTCGGGCCAGTCGCTCTCCACGCCCAAGTGCAGGCGTCCGTCGGCGAGTTGCTCCACCAGGGTGGTGAATGTGGTCCGGCGGGTGCGGGGCATCGCCAGGGACTGCGGGTCCACCGCCGCCAGCGCCTCGGGGGCCGGGAAGAGGTGGGTGAGACCGCCCTCGGGGTCGTCGACCGGTTCTCCGTGGGCGAGGACCAGCCGGGCCGCGTGGGTGCGGGCGGCGGCCGTGGAGACCTGCTGGCCGAGCACCGCCCGTACGGCGAACTCCGCCTCGTCGACCGTGCGCGGGACGCGTCGGCCGGGGGCCTTGTCGACCAGCGGGGCCAGCAGCGGGTCGGTGCGCAGCCGGTCGTCGACGGCGACCGGGTCGGCGTCCAGGTCGAGCATGCGGCGGCAGCGGCTGATCGCGACGGTCAGATCGCGCAGGTCACTGAGGGTGAGCCGGCAGGCGATGTGGTCGGGCCGCGGGCTCAGCGCCACGATGCCGTGGCCGTACGGCAGGCGCAGGGTGCGGCGGTAGGCGCCGTCCCGCCACTCCTCCACCCCGGGGACGGCGGTCGCGGCGAGGTGGCCGAAGAGGTTGTCGGGGTTGAGGGGGGCGCGGAACGGCAGGCGCAGGGTCAGCGCTCCGGGCGTGTGCCCGGGGCGGGGAGCGCGGGTGCGCAGCTCGCTCGGGGAGAGGGCGAAGACCTCACGCACGGTGTCGTTGAAGGTGCGGATGGAGGAGAAGCCGGCCGCGAAGGCGATCTCCGCCATCGGCAGCGGGGTCGTCTCGATCAGCAGGCGGGCCGTCTGGGCGCGCTGGGCGCGGGCCAGGGCGAGCGGGCCCGCGCCCAGCTCGGCGAGGAGCTGGCGTTCGACCTGCCGGGTGCTGTAGCCGAGCCGGGCGGCGAGTCCGGGCACGCCCTCGCGGTCCACGACCCCGTCGGCGACGAGCCGCATGGCGCGGGCCACGAGGTCGGCGCGCCGGTTCCACTCCGGGGAGCCGGGGCTGGCGTCCGGGCGGCAGCGCTTGCAGGCCCGGAAGCCGGCCTGCTGACAGGCGGCCGCGCTCGGATGGAACACCATGTTCTCCGGCTTGGGCGCGACCACCGGACAGCTCGGCCGGCAGTAGATCCCGGTGGTCAGGACGGCCGTGTAGAACCAGCCGTCGAAGCGCGCGTCCTTGCCCTGGACGGCCCGCACGCAGGCCTCGGTGTCGGTGTGCATCCCCTTCTGCATGAGTCCAGCATCGAGCACCGACCACGCGAAGGCTGGCGAGAATCCGACATCAACCTCGGCTGTCCTGGGACCATGCCGATTCACGCAGCAGCCGCAGCCCATTGAGCCCGACCAGCACGGTGGACCCCTCGTGCCCGGCGACCCCGAGCGGCAGCGGGAGGTGTCCGATCAGGTCCCACAGGACGAGGCCGGTGATGAAGACCCCCGCGATGACGAGATTCTGCACGACCAGCCGGCGGGCGGTCCGGGACAGCCGTACCACCGCGGGGACGGTCGTCAGCTCGTCGCGCACGATCACCGCGTCCGCGGTCTCCAGGGCCAGGTCGGAGCCGGCCCGGCCCATGGCGATGCCGGAGTGGGCGGCGGCGAGGGCGGGGGCGTCGTTGACGCCGTCGCCGACGAAGAGCACCTTGCGGCCCCGGTCCTGGAGTTCTCGTACGGCGTCCACCTTGTCCTCGGGGAACAGGCCCGCGCGGACGTCGGTGAGGCCGGTGGCGTCGGCGACGCGGTCGGCGGCGCCGAGGCTGTCCCCGGTGAGCAGGACGGGGGCGATGCCGGTCAGGGCGGTGAGGGCGGCCGTGGTGGCGGGGGCCTCGGCGCGCAGCCGGTCGGTGAGGGTGAGCGTGCCGACCGGCTCGCCGTCCCGGCGCACCTGGACGACGGTGGCGTCGCTGTCGCCGTCGGCGCGGCCGACGCTCACCTCGCGCCCGGCCACGGTGGCGGTCACGCCCTGGCCGGGTGTGGCGGTGAAGTCCTCGGCGGGCGCGAGCGCGAGGCCGCGGGTGCGGGCGGCGGCGACGATCGCTCGGGCCAGCGGGTGTTCGCTCGGGTGCTCGGCGGAGGCGGCCAGGGCGAGCAGGGCGTCCTCGTCGAGGCCGGAGCCGGGCAGCGGTCGTACGGCGGTCACCTCGGGGGCGCCCTCGGTGAGGGTGCCGGTCTTGTCGAGGGCCGCGAGGTCGATCTCGCCGAGGCGTTCCATGGCGACGGCCGACTTGACCAGGACGCCGTGCCGTCCGGCGTTGGCGATGGCGGAGAGCAGCGGCGGCATGGTCGCGAGGACGACCGCGCACGGCGAGGCGACGATCATGAAGGTCATCGCGCGCAGCAGGGCGTCGGTCAGCTCAGCGCCGAAGGCGAGCGGCACGCCGAACACCGCGAGGGTGGCGACGACGATGCCGACGGCGTAGCGCTGCTCGATCTTCTCGATGAACAGCTGGGTCGGCGCCTTGGTGCGGGAGGCCTCCTCGACCAGGGTGACGATCCGGGCGATCACCGAGTCGGCGGGGTCGCGCTCGACGCGGACGCGCAGGGCGCCGGCGCCGTTGAGGGTGCCCGCGAAGACCTCGTCGCCGGGGCGCTTGAGGACCGGCAGGGGCTCACCGGTGATGGTGGCCTCGTCGGCCTCGCTGGTGCCGTCCAGGACCCGGCCGTCGGCGCCGATGCGCTCGCCGGGGCGGATCAACAGCACTTCTCCCACGGCGAGTTCGGCGGTCGGGACGCTCTCCTCGCCGGAGTCGGCCAGACGGGTGGCGGTGGCCGGGGCGAGGTCGAGCAGGCCTCGCACGGAGTCGGCGGTGCGGGCGGTGGCCAGGGCCTCCAGGGCGCCGGAGGTGGCGAAGATGACGATCAGCAGGGCGCCGTCGAGGACCTGGCCGATCGCGGCCGCGCCGAGCGCCGCGACGATCATCAGCAGATCGACGTCGAGGGTCTTCTCGCGCAGCGCCCGCAGCCCTTCGAGCGCGGGCTCCCAGCCGCCGGCGGCATAGGCGACGGCGTACAGCGGCCCGTACGCCCAGCCGGGCGCGCCGGTGAGGTCGAGGGCGAGGCCCAGCAGGAAGGCGACGGTCGCGGCGAGCGCCCAGCGGGCCTCGGGCAGCGCGAGGATCCGGGTGCGGCGGCGGGGGGCCGTGGGGGCGGGCGCGGGGGCGCGGGTGGGGACGAGTGTGGTGGGCACCCGGCACACCATACAGGAACACATGAAGACTCATTCATCTGTTCATGTGTGATGGGTAAGATACGCCCATGGGTCATGGAGCCGTCACCACCACCGCGGACGAGCGCGTACGCCTGGACGCGGACAACGTCGCGAAGGTGGCCACCACCCTCCAGGCCCTGTCCACCCCCTCCCGCCTGCTGATCCTCGCCCGCCTGCGCGAAGGCCCGCTGCCCGCCACGGAGTTGGCGGCCGAGGTGGGCATGGAGCAGTCCGCCTGCTCGCACCAGCTGCGGCTGCTGCGCAACCTGGGCCTGGTGGTCGGCGAGCGGCGCGGCCGGTCGGTCGTGTACGCGCTGCACGACCACCATGTCGCCGAACTCCTCGACCAGGCCGTGTATCACGTGGAGCATCTGCGGCTGGGGATCAGCGACACCACGGAGTGAGGCCTACGGCGCGGCCGCCTCGTCCTTCGGCCGGCTCGCCGTGTCGTCCTCCGCCACGAACTCCACGACGGCCAGCGCGAAGAGCAGGGCGAGGGCCAGCCCGACGACGACCCAGCCGGTCGGGTACGACCACAGGGCGAGGGTCAGGAGCGCCGCGGCCACCAGCAGCCAGCAGATCCAGGTGCGGTACCGGTGGACGAACCGGCCCACCCGGCCGGTGCTCATCCCCGCCCGTTCGGCGGTGGAGCGGACGGCGCCGATGCCGGAGTGCCACAACTGCCGCACGAACCGGGCCCGGCGGCCGGGTCCGGTCAGCCAGGCGGCGAGGGCGACCACCACACCGACGGCGATCGACACCCGCACCCCGGTGCGCAGGTAGCGGACGAGGGTGTCGTAGACCGACTCGGCGGCCGGCTGGGAGACGCCCGAGGGCAGGGCGTCGAGGTAGACCACGCGGAACACGCTCAGGGCGATGCCGACCAGGCCGACGGCGAAGGCGAAGCCGAGGGAACCGGCGACCAGCGCCCGGCGTCGGTGCGTGGCGAGGAGCACCCCGCCCACGATGAGCAGGAGCGAGATCACGGGGAGCCAGAAGCCGATGAGCTGGAGCAGCCGGAACGCGGTGCGGACCTTGCCGATGTCCTCCGACTGCACGACGGTGATCTGCGTGTGGATCTCGGGGATGTTCCCGGCCACCGTCATGCCCTCGTCGACGAGGCGTTCCTTGACCTCCTCGACGACCGGCCCCAGGTCCAGCTCCACAGCGTCGCCTTCGAGCTTCACGGCTCCGCCGCCCTCGCCGGTCAGCGCCTTGACCACGGCGTCGTGAGCCCGGCGGTTGGCCTGCGTCCAGATCCGGTCGAAGGCGTCCGAGGCGACGACGGCCTGCGCCTTGTCGTGCACGAAGCTGCGGACCGCGTCCTCGATCGAGTCGCCGAGCTTGCCGAGGGCCTTCTCCACCAGGGGCCGGTCGGCGACCGGGGTCTGCGCCAGCAGCGCCTTCAGGTCGAGGCGGGACATCACGGCGTCGGTGACCCGGGTGGCGGCGGCGTTCTGGATGTCCCGGTCGCGGGCGAGGGGTTCGACGGTGTCGACGTAGCGGTCGGTGTCCCCCGTGATGCTGGCGGTCCACGCGGCCACGGCGCCCAGCGGGGCGAGGATGCAGCCGAGGACGATGAGCACGACGGCGAACACCGACCGCACCCGGTGCCGTTCGGGACGCGCGGGCCGCTCCGCCTGCTCGGCCTCCAGCGCGGCGACCCGGGCCCGCAGCCTCGCCAGCTCCGCCGCCTCGGAATCCTCCGGCGTGTTCCCGTCGCCCGCCATGCCCTGCTCCCTCCTGCTCCCCTGGGGTCAGCAGATCCCAGGGGCAGGAGGGAGGCGATTCACGGCGGGCCGTACGGGTGATCGGGCGGGGCCGGGCCCTCGGATGGAGTACGGCCTTCAGGGCAACCGGCATACGGCCTCCGGCGGCCGGCCCGGTCCTCGGCGTACGCCCCTCAGACAGCCGGCGGCCGGTGCTCTATGGGTTCCGGGACACCGCCCGCTGCCGCCGCACGGCCGTCGGGCCGCCGCCACGCATTGCCGCCGCCGCACGGCCGCCGTGCCGCCGACTGCCGCTGCCGCTGCCGCTGCCGCTGTACGCCGTCACGCCGCCGCCGGCTGCTCCACCGCCCGTAGGGACAGCGCCCGCTGGTAGCGGCGCAGGAGCAGGACGGCCGTCGCGGCCAGGCCGGTGAGGAGGCCGAACCAGACGCCCACCGTGTCCCAGCCCGCCGCCTCGCCGAAGAGCCAGGCCGCGGGGAGGCCGATCAGCCAGTAGCCGACGAGGGTGATCCGGAAGCCGCTCTTGGTGTCGTCCAGGCCGCGCAGCAGGCCCACGCCGATGTTCTGGGCGCAGTCGAAGAACTGCAGCACGGCCGCGACGAGCAGGAGGTCGGTCGCGATGCGCTCGGCGGCGGACGAGGAGTCCAGGAACGGGCGGAGCACCAGCTCGGGCACGGCCAGGTAGACCACGCCGACCACGGCCATCACGGCCGCCGCGCAGGCGAGCGCGGTGTTCTTGATGCGCTGCGCCGCGGCGACCCGGCCGAGGGCGAGTTCCCGGCTGACGTTGATGGAGGCCGCGTGGGAGAGGCCGACGGCGATCTGGAAGACGATGTAGATCAGCTGGTTGACGGCGGTGTGCGCGGCCAGGGCGGCGCTGCCGAAGGTGCCGATGAGCAGGGCGACGACGGAGAAGAAGCCCGCCTCGGAGCCGTAGGTGGCGGCGATCGGCACCCCGAGGCCGGTGAGCCGGCGCAGGGTGGCCTTGCGGGTCTTCCAGATCCGGACGTCCATCAGGGGCGCCAGCAGCGGGTCGCGGCGCGCGGAGACGTACAGCGCCACGCAGGTCAGCGCGTACACCGTGGTGGTGGCCACGCCGATGCCGGGCAGGCCCAGCTCGGGGAACAGCCAGGTGCCGTGGATCAGGACCCAGTTCAGGCCCGCGTTGACGGCGACCGAGGCGATGGTGATCCGGAGCAGGGCCTGCGGGCGGCGCATGCCGACGGTGAACTGGCGGATCGCCTGGAACCAGAGGCAGGGCACCAGGCCCGGGGCGAGCGCGAGCAGGACCGGCCACGCCGTGTCGACCACGTCCGGGTCCTGGCCGAGGAAGCGGACGGCCTGCCCGATCAGCAGGATGGCGAGGGCGCCGACGAGGCCGGAGAGGGTGGCGAGCGCCAGCGCGGCGCGCACCACGTCCCGCACCTCCTCCTGGGCCGCGTCGGTGAGTTCGGCGTCCTCGGCGTGCGCGGAGGCGGCGGAGACCTGGTTGCCCACGGCGGTGACCATGCCGACGCCCATGGTGCGCAGCTGGTTGAAGATGACCAGCGCCAGGCCGCCGCCCGCCAGGGCCTCGGTGCCCATGAGGCCCATCATCACCGTGTCGGTGGTGGTGAGGGCGACCTGGGCGAGCTGGGTGAGGGCAAGCGGGACGGCGAGCGCGGCCAGCGCGCGGCTGTCCTGGAGCAGGGTGGTGAACGGTGTCGGCATCGGGCTCAGTTCTCGCGGAGTTTGGTCAGCAGCTCGTCGACCTCGCGTTCGATGTCGGGGTCGATGAGCGAACGGGCGTTCATCCAGTCGTCGTTGAAGACGGTGTCCATGTACTTCTCCCCGCCGTCGTTGACCAGGGCGACCATAGTCGTGCCCGGCGCGAGGGCGGACATGCGGGTGAGGGCCTCGTACACGACTCCGCCCGCGGAGCCGCCGATGAGCAGTCCGAGGCGGCGGGCGAGGACGCGGGCGGTGGCGAACGCCTCGACGTCGCCGACCTTCGCGCCCTCGTCGAGCAGGTCGTAGTCGACCATCGCGCCGATGGTGGCGCCCTCGGGGGTGCCGGTGCCGGACTGGTAGTAGTCGTGCGCGGGCGGCCCGAAGGCGATGGAGCCCTTCGGCTCGACGCCCACGATGCGCACGTCCGGCACGCTCGCGCGCAGCTCTCCCCCGCAGCCGAACAGTCCGCCGCCGGTGCCCACGGCGCCGATCAGCACGTCGATACGGCCGTCCAGAGCCGCGTGCAGTTCGTGCGCCACGGGCCGGTAACCGTCGCCGTTGGCCGGGTTGTTGTGCTGCTCGGTGAAGTAGGCGTTGTCGCTCTCGGCGGCCAGCTTCTCGGCGAACTCCTCGCGGGCGGCGGTGGCCAGCTCCTCGTCGCCCTCGTCGGCGACGTAGACCAGCTCGGCACCGAGAGCCTTCATGCCGCGCAGCTTGTCCACGGCCGCGTGGTGGTCGACGACCGCGGTGAAGGTGTAGCCGCGTTCGGCGGCGACGACGGCGAGGCCGAGTCCGGTGTTGCCGGAGGTGGACTCCACGATCCGGCCGCCGGGGCGCAGCAGCCCGCGCTCCTCGGCGTCCAGGACCATCTGGCGCGCCATCCGGATCTTCGCCGTGCCGGTCGGGTTGAACTGCTCCAGCTTCAGCAGCAGTCGGCTTCCGGTGGGCGTGCGGCACAGTTCGAACAGCGGAGTGTGGCCGATGAGGTCGGAGACCCGGCTGACCACGGCGGGACGCGTGAGCGCCTTGTCCATCGGAAGGTTCCTCCGTAGGGATCAGATGAGGTGGTTGCGGTCCAGGCGCCAGCGGGTGACACCGCAGCCCGCGGGGTCGAGCACGACCTTCGGGGGGAGCGGGAGCTCGTGGAACGGCGACTCGTTGGAGTCCATCTGGTATCCGGCGGTGTTGGGGTAGACGAGCAGATCGCCGGGAGCGGGCCGGGCGGGCAGGCCCACCTTGCGCCAGGTGACCATGTCGGACTCCAGACAGGTCGCCCCGCCGACGCAGGCCGCGTACGGCTCGCCGCTCCCCGGGGTCCGGCGCAGCAGGACCGGGTCGGGCAGGTACTCGCTGGCGAACCACTGCTCGGACAGGCTGAGGCTGCTGCCGTCCACGGTGACGATGCCGTAGCCGGGGCGGTCCTTGACGCCCTGGACCCGGAATACCGTGCAGCCGGCCCGGTCCAGCAGCGCCCGGCCGGGTTCGAGCAGCAGCCGTACCCCTGCCTCGCGCAGCCGTTCGGCGAGCCCGTGCGCGGCGAGGACCGCGCGCAGGGCGTCCGCGCCCGCGACCGGCGAGTGGTACGGGTAGAAGTCGCCCGGGGCGAAGGACTTGCCCGCGTGGTAGTGCTCGGCGCGCTGTTCGCGCAGGTAGCGCTCCCAGTGCCCGGCGTCGGTGTAGTCGACGGCGAAGCCGCCGCCGATGCTGATCCGGTCGGCCCGGAACCCCGACTGACGTGCCTTCAGACACAAGTCGACCAGTTCCACGGCCAGTTCGGCGCGCAGCTCCGGGTCGTAGCCGGAGAGGTGGAAGGAGAAGCCCTGGAGGTCGAGGGCTTCGCCCGCCTCCTGGCAGCGCACCAGGGCGGTCTCCATCTCGAACTCGTCGAGGCCGAAGCGGCTGCGCGGCTGGGCGGGCGGGAGCCGCCGGAGCAGCACGCGCGCCTGTCGGCGCAGGGCACGTGCCTCGGCGACGACCCGGTCGAGCTCGTCGAGGGCGTCGACGGCGATCAGGCAGCCCTGGAGGACGGCCACGCGCAGGAGTTGCCCGTTCTTGGCGGGCCCGGTGACCACGATCTGCTCGCCGCGCACCCCGTGCCCGAGCGCGTCGGTCAGCTCACCGGCGCTGGCCACGTCGACGCCCGTGCCCGAGACCGCGCAGCGCTCGATCCATACGGCGGCTTTGTTGGCCTTCTTGGCGTAGTACACCTGGCCCTCGACGCCGGACTCGGCGAGCGCGGCGCGGAAGGCCGCCGTGTTGGTGTCGAAGCGGTCGGGCAGGAGCAGGTGGAACGGGCCGCCGAGGGCGTGCGACAGCTCGTGCGGCAGGCCGCCGGTGAGGACGGCGGCCAGCTGCGGATCGTCGTGGGCGGGCAGCGGCGGGGCCGCGGACCGGATCACTGCCACAGGGACACCCGCGTTCCCAGGCCCTGCTCGATGGCGAGCTGTGCGAAGCGGTGGCCGAGCGCGATGTCGGTGACGACCAGGCCGCTGTTGTAGGCGAAGATCTGCTCCTGGGGTGCCTGCCGGCCGCGCGCCCGGCCCGCCAGCACCTCGGGGAACTCGGCGTCCACGGCGGGGAACTCCCCGTTCGCGTCGGCCATGTCGGTGCCGGTGACCTTCATCTGCGCCTCGCTGGTGGCGATGACCCGGTCGGCCCGGTGCAGCGTGGACGGGGCGATGCCGTGGCCGACCAGGATGGCGACGGTGCCCGGCTTGAGGTCGTCGGACTCCACCGCGGCCGGGGTGTGGTTGCCCGCGGTGGCGACCACCACGTCGGCGTCGGCCGCGGCGGCCCGGACGTCTTCCACGACCTCCAACTCCCGTTCGGGGAAGTGGCGGTGGAGCTGCTCGCGGACCGCGGCGAGGCCGTCGGGGTGGGTGCCGTAGACCATGAGGCGGTCGAGGCCGGGCAGGGTGGTGAGCAGGAAGGGCAGGGCGAGCCGGCCCTGGGTTCCGGTGCCTATGACGAGGGCGCTGCGGCTGCCGGGGGCGGCGCACTCGCGGGCCAGCAGCGCGGAGACCGCGGGGGTGCGCAGCGAGCCGATCCGGCCGCAGTCCATCATCGCGACCGGCAGCCCGGTGGTGTCGTCGTAGACGGTCAGGGTCGTGTAGTAGTGCTGCTCGTCCCGGCCCTTGTCCAGGCCGTGCTTGTACGACGTCTTGATGGCGACGACGTTGCGCACGCCGTCCCGGCCGAGCATGGCGTAGGAGACGGAGTGCCCGTCGTCCGGCTTGACGGTGAGCTTGCGCGGGTTCGCGGACCTGCCGTCGGCCAGGGTCCGGTAGGCCTGTTCGACCACGTCGACCACGTCGGAGAGGCTGATGTCGATGCCCGCGAGGTCGCTGGTGCTCAGGATGCGCAGGGTTTTGTCGTCGGTGGGTGTGCCGGTCACTGCAGTTCCCTTCGTCGAACGTCAGGCGGGTGCGGCCACGAGGGCGGCCTGGCCGTAGCCGTGCTCGTCCGCCTCGGCGGGCGGGCGGCTGCTGCGGCCGGGGACCCGGACCGAGGCGCGCTTGAGCCAGCGGTCGGTGCCGTCGTAGCGGGCCTTGAACGGCACGCGGCCGTGGACGACGAGGTCGTTGTCGACGACCAGGACGTCTCCGGGTTCGAGGCTCACGGCGACCGAGACGCGCTCCAGTTCGGCGGTCAGCCGGTCGTAGGCGGCGCGGTAGTCGGCGGGGGCCTGGTCGAGCGGGGTGTAGGCGGGGTCGTAGCGCAGGGTGAGCCCGTCGCCGGAGTCCCACAGGGCCGGGATCCGGGGCGGCTCGCCGGCGAAGCCCTGGGCCTCGGTGTAGGCGTCGTCCGGGAGGATCGGGAGCACCGGGCGGGAGAGCAGTGCCACGTCATCGGCGCTCAGGCGGACTTGGCGGACGCTCGCGGCGGTGGTGGCCACCGCGTCGTGGTTGCGCATGCAGCCGAGCATCAGCAGGTGGGCGCGGCCGGGGTGGAAGGCGTCCTCGGTGTGCGGGCTGAGCAGCACGGTGCTGCTGGCGCCGGTCTGCTCCACCTCGTGGCCGGGCGAGGGCACGATGTTGTGGACGAAGCGGCCGTCCTGCTGGCCCTCCCAGGCGATCGGCCGGCCCATCAGGGTGGCGAGGAGGAGCAGGAGCACGTCCCATTCGGCCGCGCCGTCGTCGGCGGTGGCCCAACTGGCGGGCGTGGGGCCGATTTCGGTGTCGTCGACGGGCAGTCCGCGCAGAACGAACAGGCCGTGGTCGGTGTCGACGGGGCGACAGGCGTGCTGAATCGTTTCGTCAAGGTCTTTCGCGGCTCGGGCGACCTGTGTGAGCACTTCGGGCCGGGAGGCTGAACTCCCCTGGTCGGCAAGGATCTTCCGGGCGATGTCGGCCAGCTGCTCTACGGCCTGCGGGGCGAGCTGACGCAGCGGTGCGGCTCCCATGAGCATGGGTGAGTCGTCCGTTTCAGGAAGTCGGGTGCGGGGGGATGGCGCTCGGTCTGAAATGCCGACCCTGTGTGTCCGCTGTGGGCGGCGGGCGGCCTGTAACGTATACCAACGCGATTTAGGTAAGGCAACCCTAACTAGGGACCAATGCCCCCCTCGGTCGCCATCTGCCCCACCCGCGCCAAACCGTGCCCCCGTGCGCCGGGTTGGCGCCCCCCTTGCGCAGGTCACGGCCGTGTCTCACAGGTTGCGCAAAGGATCTCATTAGGGTAGGCACACCTAAGCAAAGTGCCCCACTCCAGCGGAACGAGGTCGAAGTGAATCTGAACAGGCGCCAAGTACTGTGGGCCGGCGGCTCCATAGCCGCGTCCGCATTGCTCGCCGCGTGCGGCGGTGACGACGACACCTCGGCCAAATCCCCCGCCAAGGGCTCCGAGAAGCCCAGGAAGGGCGGCACCCTGCGAGTGGGCGCCCTGGGCCGCGCCTCGGCCATCACGCGGGATCCGCACGGAGTTCAGGCCAACGAGAGCGACTACCTGATCATCTCGCTCGTCCACGACACGCTCACCGTGCCGGGCACGAAGCCCAACACCGTGCCGCGGCTCGCGGCGAGTTGGCAGGCGTCCGACGACCTCAAGACCTGGCGTTTCTCGCTCGCGAAGGGCGCGAAGTTCCACGACGGCTCGCCGGTCACCGCCGAGGACGTCGTCTGGTCGCTCAAGCGACTGCGCAACACCCCCGCGGGCGCCTCCCGGCTGCCGGGCATCAAGCCCGAGAACATCAAGGCCGAGGGCGACGACACCGTCGTCCTCGTCTCCGACTACGCCAACGCCGAACTGCCGCAGCTCACCCGTCTGACGACCTTCGTGCTCAAGAAGGACACCTCGGAGAAGGAGCTGGACAAGGCGCCCGGCACTGGCCCGTTCAAGCTCGACTGGTTCCGCTCCGGCAACGCCCGGCTGGTGCGCAACGAGGACTGGTACGGCGGCGAGGTCCTCCTCGATGCCATCGAGGTCAAGATCTTCGAGAGCCCGCAGGCCATGGCCAACGCGCTGCTCGCCGGGCAGATCGACGTGGCCTCCAACGTCGGCGCGGTCGCGGCCCGTACGGCCGAGAAGCGCGAGGACATCCAGATCGTCCGCCGCCCGAACGACATGGCGATGCCGATCGTGATGCGCACCGCCGACGGCCCGTTCGCGAACCCGAAGGTGCGCGAGGCACTGCGGCTGGCCGTGGACCGCGACGCGATGGTCAAGCAGGTGCTGTCCGGCTACGGCACCGTCGCCAACGACATCCTCGGCACCGGCGACCCCGCCTACGCCAAGGACATCCCGCAGCGCGCCCGCGACCTGGGCAAGGCCAAGTCCCTGCTCGCCGAGGCCAAGTTCGACACCTCCAAGACCTACGAGCTGCTCACCACCGAGGACATCCCCGGCCTCGCCGAGGCGGCCACCCTGTTCGCCTCCCAGGTCCGCGAGGCAGGCGTCAAGGTGAAGGTCGTCAAGCAGGAGTCGGCGACGTTCTGGGAGAAGACCTGGCTCAAGGGCGACCTGTACACCACGTACTGGGGCACCAACGACTCCGTGGTGTTCTTCGCCAGCAAGACGATGGTGTCCGAGTCCGGCCAGAACGAGGCCGGTTGGAAGAACAAGGAGTTCGACGCCGCGTACAAGAAGGCCATGGCCACCAAGGACGCGGGAGCGCGCGCCGAGGTGCTGGGTGAGCTCCAGCAGATCGAGTTCGACGAGTCCGGCTATCTGCTGTGGGGCATGGCCGACGGCATCGATCTCGCCGTCGCCGCGGTGCGCGACCTGCCCGTGCTGCCCGGCTACGGACGCGTCCAGCTCGAGAGCGCATGGCTGGCTCGCTGATCCCGGCGACGCGGCCACCGTCCGACGGACCGGCCGGGGCAACGCGCCCCCGGCCGGTTCCGGCCGTCCTGCGCGGCGTGCTCCGCCTGGCCGGGGTGCTCGCGCGCCGGGCGCTGCTGCTGGCGCTGCTGCTCGCCTTCGTCTTCGCCGCCGTCGAACTGCTGCCCGGCGACGCGGCCAACGCCACCTCCGAGCGCGGCGAGAGCGCGGCCGACATCGCCGAGCGGCGCCGGCTGATGGGCCTGGACCGGCCGGTGCCGGAGCGGTTCTGGGAGTGGATGACCGGGCTGCCCACCGGCGACCTCGGCACGTCCGCACGCGGCGAGTCGGTGGCCGACCTGCTCTCCCGCCCGTTCCCCAACACCCTCCTCCTGGGCGGGCTGGCCCTGCTCCTGACCGCGGTCGCCTCCATCGCGCTCGGCTGCTGGGCGGCGGCCCGGCCCGGGGGCCCGGTGGACCGCACGGTGTCCGCGAGCGCCACCGGGATCCTCGCGCTGCCCGAGTTCGTGGTCGCGGTGGCTCTGGTGCTGGTCTTCGCGCTGTGGACGGACTGGCTGCCGGCCGTCACCCTCACCGACGCCGACGGCTCCCCCGCCTCCTGGGAGATGCTGGTGCTGCCCGTGCTCGCGCTGGCGATCCCGCAGATCGGCTGGAACACGCGGATCGTGCGGGCGGCCCTCGACGACGAGTCCAAGGCGCCGCACATCGAGACCGCCGTACTGGACGGGCTCCCCCGGCACCGGATCTTCACCCATCATCTGCTGCCCGGGGCGCTGCCCACGATCGCGGCGGGGCTCGCCACCTCCACCGGCATGCTGCTGGGCGGCGCCGTCGTGGTGGAGACCATCTTCAACTACCCGGGGATCGGCTCCCTGCTGGCGGGCGCGGTGGCCGACCGGGACAGTCCGCTCATCGCGGGTGTGGTCGTGGTGACGGGGGCCGTCATCACGGGCGTCCTGCTGCTCGCCGATCTCGTACGCGCCTGGGCCTCGGGAGGCCGGACATGACCGCCGTCACGCTCAAGTCCACAGTTCCCGGGGTGCGTTCGCGCCGGGGCACACTCCTGCGGGTGCTGCCCGCCGTACTGCTCACCGCGCTCTCGCTGGCCGGGCCCTGGCTCGCCCCCGAGGCGATCGACGCGCCGGTCTCGGCGCCGTACGCGGAGCCGGGCGGTGAAGCACCGCTCGGCGGCGACCAGTTGGGGCGGGACGTGCTGAGCCGGGTGCTGGCCGGCGGGCGGGAGCTGGTCGTCACCTCGCTGCTGGTCGCCGTGCTGGTCACCGTCACCGCCGCCGTGCTCGGCGCGGTGAGCGTGCTGCGGCCCGCGGTCGGGCGGTTCGTCGAGCGCGCCGCCGATGTGCTCATGCTGCTGCCGGCCGTGCTCGGCATCCTGCTGGTCACGCTGTCCTGGCCGGACGGCGGTCGGCTCGCCGTCGTCACCGTCTCGGTCGTCCTGGGCGTGCCGTACGCCGTGCGGCTGGTCGCGGGCGCGGCGGCTCCCGTGGCCGCGTCCGGGTACGTGGAGGCGGCGGCCGTGGGCGGGGAGCGGCTCGGCCATCTCGTCGTACGCGAGGTGCTGCCGAATCTGCGGGCGACGCTGCTGGCGCTGTTCGGGCTGCGGTTCGTCGCCGCCGTGTACCTCGTCGCCACCGCCGGGTTCCTCCAGGTGGGACCCCAACCGCCCGCCGCCGACTGGGCGTTGATGATCCGTGAGAACGCGGGCGGCATCCTGCTCAACCCCTGGGCGGTGCTCGCGCCGAGCATCGGCATCGGGCTGCTCGCCATGAGCGTCAACCTGGCCGCCGCCGCCCTCGTCCCCGCGACCGGCCGGAAGGCGGTGCCCGCGCTGTGAACCACATGCCCGACTGGTATCCGAAGGACCAGGCCGCGGAGGGGGAACTCGCCGTCCTGGTGGCGGGGTTGAGGGTGGCCGCCACCGACGGACGACTGCTGCTGGACGGCACGGGCCTGGAACTACGCCCCGGACGGGTCACCGCGGTGACGGGCCCCTCCGGCTGCGGCAAGACAACCCTGCTGCGGGCCGTCACCGGCACGCTGCCGCCGGGCGCCCGGCGCGTCGAGGGCAGGGTCGAGGTACTGGGCCAGGACCCCTTCACCGTGTCCGAGACGGAGTTGCGCGCACTGCGCCGGGAGCGGGTCGCCTACGTCGGACAGGACCCGGCGTCCGCGCTGAACCCTCGGATGAGGGTGCGGAAGCTGCTCGCCGAAGTGGCGGTGGACCGCGGCAAGGAGGCGATCCGGGCGCTGCTCACGGAGGTCCGGCTGCCGGTCGGCGGAGGACTGGCGGAGCGGCGCATCGGTGGTCTCTCCGGCGGCCAGCAGCGGCGGGTCGCGCTCGCGCGGGCCCTCGCCCGGCGTCCGGCCGTGCTGCTCCTGGACGAGCCCACCGCCGGGCTCGACCCGGCGCTGCGGGACGAGATCGCGGAGCTGCTGCGGCATCTCGCCGAGAACCACCGGCTCGCCGTCGCTCTGGCGTGCCACGACCCCGAGCTGGTGGAGCGGCTGGCGGACGACGTGGTGGACCTCGGCGGGGTCCGTCCGGAGCCGCGGGTCCGGCCGCGCCCTGCTCCGCGCGCCCCGGCCCGGAATCACAGCCCGGCCCGGGATCACAGCCCAGCCCGGGATCGCGGCCCGGCTCTGGACCCCGGCCCAACCCTGGACCACAGCCCAGCCCGGGATCGCGGCCCGGCTCTGGACCCCTGCCCAACCCTGGACCACAGCCCAGCCCCCGATCAGAGCCCGGCCCCGGATTGCACCCCGGCCAGGGGTCACACCCCGGCCAGGGGTCACACCGCAGCGCGGAATCTCACTCCAGCTCCGGACTGCACCCCGGCCCCGGACGACGCCCCGGTCACGCTCACCGCCACGGGGCTGTGCGCCGCGTACACGCATCGCGGTGGCCGCACCCCGGTGCTGCACGGGATCGACCTGAGCCTCTCGGCGGCGACGAGCCTCGGTGTCGTCGGCGCCTCCGGCTCCGGCAAGACGACCTTGCTGCGCACCCTGGTGGGCCTGCACCGGCCGACCGAGGGCACCGTCAGCCTCGACGGCACCGCCCTGCGCCCCTCCGCGCACGGGCGGTCCCGGGAGCAGCGGCGCCGGCTGCAACTCGTCCCGCAGGATCCGCTGGGCACGCTCAACCCGAGCCGCACGATCGGGGCGACGCTGCGCCGCCCGCTGCTGCTGCACCGCCGGGCGAGCCGGGCCGAGGCGCCGGACCGGGTGCTGGAACTGCTGGAGAACGTCGGCCTGCCCGCCGCCTTCGCGGACCGCTACCCGTACGAGCTGTCCGGCGGACAGCGCCAGCGTGCCTCGATCGCGAGGGCGTTGGCGGCCGACCCGGACATCCTCATCTGCGACGAGGTCACCTCCGCGCTCGACGGCGACACCGCCGAGGCCGTGATGGACCTCCTGGCGGCCCTGCGCGAAACCCGGGGCCTCGCCCTGGTCCTGGTCAGCCACGACCTCCGTTTGGTCGCCGCCCGCACCGACTCCCTCCTGGTCCTCTCCGAGGGCCGGATCGTCGAATCGGGTCCGACGGACCGGCTGTTCGCGGAGCCGGCCCATCCGGTGACGGCGGCGCTGGCGACGGGGGTGGCGCTCGGGGGCTGAGGCCGGGAACGGGACGGGATACGGATCAGCGCAGTTGTGCGGCGAACGCCTCGTGTGCCGGCTCGTCGAAGAGGACGAAGGTGATCTCCTCGACCGCTGTCTCCGTCTCCCGTACCGTCTCCAGCGCGATACGGGCCGCGTCCCGCATAGGCCAGCGGTAGACGCCGGTGGAGATGGCCGGGAAGGCGACGGTGCGGGCGCCCAACTCGTCCGCCAGGCGCAGGGATTCGCGGTAGCAGGAGGCGAGGAGCTCGGAGCGGTCCTCGGTCTCGCTGTGGACGGGGCCCACGGTGTGGATGACCCACCGGGCGTCCAGTGCACCGGCCGTCGTGGCGACCGCCTTGCCGGTGGGCAGGCCCCGGCCGTACCGGGACGCGCGCAGCTTGCGGCACTCCTCCAGGATCTGCGGCCCGCCGCGGCGGTGGATGGCGCCGTCCACTCCCCCGCCGCCGAGCAGCGAGGAGTTGGCGGCGTTGACGATGGCGTCGGCGCTCTGACGGGTGATGTCGCCCTGGACGAGCTTGATGGTGGTCATGTCTGCCTCAGCCTTCTCCAGACGGCCTTCGCCGCGTTGTGCCCCGACATCCCGTGCACACCGGGCCCGGGCGGGGTGGCCGAGGAGCAGATGAAGACCGCCGGATGCGGGGTGGAGTACGGGAACAGGGACAGCTTGGGGCGCAGCATGAGCTGCAGTCCGGAGGCCGCGCCGGAGCCGATGTCACCGCCGACGTAGTTGGCGTTGCGGGCGGCCAGTTCGGGCGGGCCCGCCGTGGCGCGGGCGAGGACACGGTCCCGGAACCCCGGTGCGTAGCGCTCCAGTTGGCGTTCGATCCGGTCCGTGAGGTCGCCCGTCCAGCCGTTGGGCACATGCGCGTACGCCCAGAAGACGTGCTGTCCGGCCGGGGCCCGGCCGGGGTCGACGACACTCGGCTGAACCGTGATCATGAACGGCCGTTCGGGCGCGTTACCCTCCCGGGACGCGGCCCGCAGCGCCGTGCCGATCTCCTTGCTGTCGGCGCCCACCTGCACCGTGCCGGCCGCGCGGGCCTCCGGCGCGGTCCACGGGACCGGTCCGTCCAGCGCGTAGTCGATCTTGAAGACGCCTGCGCCGTACCGGAAGCGCTCGTAGTAGCGGCCGAGGCCTGCGATCCGGGCCAGCGCGGTGGGCGAGGTGTCGAAGATGTACGACCGCGCGGGCGGCAGGTCGTCGAGCCGCTTGACCTCGTAGTCGGTGTGGATCGTGCCGCCGAGGTCCTTCAGGTACGCGGCCAGCGCGTCGGAGATCGACTGCGAGCCGCCCCGGGCCACCGGCCAGCCCCGGGCGTGCGCGGCCAGCGCGAAAACCAGGCCGACGGCACCGGTCGCGAAGCCGCCCAGCGGAGCCATGACGTGCGCCACCAGACCGGCGAACAGGGTCTTGGCCCGCTCGCCCTGGAAGCGGCGGGTGAGCCAGGTCGAGGGGGGCAGTCCGACGAGGCCGAAGCGGGCCAGGGTGACCGGGTCGCGGGGCAGCGCGGACAGCGGCAGCGACATGAAGTCCCGGGCCAGGTTGTCCCATTGGGGCAGGAAGGGCTCGACGAGTCTGCGGTACGCGCCCGCGTCCCGCGCGCCGAAGGAGGCCGCCGTCTCACCGACCGAGCGGGAGAGCACCGCCGCGGTGCCGTCCGGGAACGGGTGCGCCATCGGCAGTTCGGCGTGCAGCCACTCCAGGCCGTACCGCGCGAGCGGCAGGGCGCGGAACGCGGGCGAGTTGATGCCGAGGGGATGCGCCGCGGAGCAGGGGTCGTGGCGGAACCCCGGCAGGGTGAGTTCCTCGGTGCGGGCGCCTCCGCCGACGGTGTCCCTGGCCTCGAACAGCGCCACGGAGAAGCCGCGGCGGGCCAGCTCCACGGCGGCGGTCAGGCCGTTGGGTCCCGCCCCCACTACGACGGCGTCGAGCATCGTTGGCACGACTCGGTCCCCTATCGTCAGCCGAAGGCCACTCATGGTCAGGATATGCCTGGTGCGCCCAATGACTCGGGGCGGGCGGATGTATCGCGGGTGCGGCGCGGCCGGGGCTGATCGCGCGGTTCCCCGCGCCCCTGGTGGGTCAGTCCGCCGCTCGCCGGAGAAGTCGCCGTATTCGCGCCGCCGTCGCCTCGTCCCTCGCCGCCGTGAACGGCAACGCGTTGCCCCCGGTTATCCGGAACGGTTCGCCCGTGAGGGTCAGGTGGGCGCCGCCCGCCTCCTCCACCAGGAGCAGGCCCGCCGCGTGGTCCCAGGCCGCTTCCCAGCTGAAGGCGACCGCGTCCAACTCGCCCCGGGCGACGTCCAGATACTCGAGGCCCGCCGAGCCGCAGGCGCGCGGTGCCACGCCGTCCGTCCACAGGCCGAGCAGGGCCTGCTTCTGGGCGTCGGTGGTGTAGTCGGGGTGGGAGGTGGCGACGCGGAGGTCGCGGGACGGGTCCGGGGAGCCGGAGCGCAGGCGCTCGCCGTCGAGCCAGGCGCCCTGGCCGCGGACCGCGGTGGCCAGTTGGTCGCGGGCGGGAGCGTAGGTCCAGGAGGCGAGGAGTTCGCCGCCGCGGGCCAGCGCGACCAGGGTGCAGAAGCCGGTCTCGCCGCGCACGAACTGGCGGGTGCCGTCGACGGGGTCGACGATCCAGACCGGCGCATCGCCCTGGAGCGCGTCGTAGCTCGCGGGGTCGGCGTGCACCGCCTCCTCGCCCACCACGACGGAGCCGGGCAGCAGCGCGCCGAGCGCCTCGGTGAGGTACAGCTCGGCCTTGCGGTCCGCGTCCGTCACCAGGTCGTGCGGTCCGCTCTTCTGGTCGACCTCGTCCGCGGCGAGCCTGCGCCAGCGCGGCATGATCTCCTGAGCGGCGGCCCGACGGACGGCTGCCTCCACGTCGGAGGAGCGCCGAGCGAGAAACTCGTCGATGGTTTCCGTGTCTACGATCATGTCTCCATGAGAGCATGCCGCACTGACAATCCCCGCCGGGTGGGTGTACGCCGGGTGGAATGGGCGTGAATACGCGGATTCGCCGCAAGCTCTACCGCCCCACCGCATACCCCTGCATGCCCCGGGGGTTGGCGCCCGCCGACAGCACCCCCGTCAGCGGATCGCGCGCCACCGCGCACAGCCGCCCCTCCGACCAGGGCTCGCCCAGGGTCACCCGGTGGCCTCGCCGGATCAGCTCCTCGATCACCCCGGGGTCCGTGCGCGACTCCACCGTGACGCTGCCCGGCCGCATCCCGCGCGGGTAGAAGGAGCCGGGGAAGCTGTCGTTGTGCCAGTTCGGGGCGTCGATGGCGCCCTGGAGATCCAGGCTCCCGCGCACCCTCTCGCGCAGCGCGACCGCCAGGAAGAAGTGCAGCTGCCACTGGTCCTGCTGGTCGCCGCCGGGCGTGCCGAACGCCAGGACCGGCTCCCCGTCGCGCAGGGCGAGGGTCGGGGAGAGGGTGGTGCGCGGGCGGCGGCCGGGGGTGAGCGAGGCCGGGAGGCCCTCCTCCAGCCAGGTCATCTGCAGGCGGGTGCCCAGCGGGAAGCCCAGTTCGGGCACGACGGGGTTGGACTGGAGCCAGCCACCGCTCGGGGTGGCGGCGATCATGTTGCCCCAGCGGTCGACGACGTCGAGATGGCAGGTGTCCCCGCGCGTGGCGCCGTCGCCGCCCACCGCGGGCTCCCCCGGCACCGGCGAGGTCGGGTGCCGCGCGACCGTGGGCTCACCGGCGCCCGGTGCGGACAGGCCGTCGTCGATTACCACGCGCGCGTGCGCGCTCACTCGAGGCGTCCGGCCACCCGGGCCGCCGGGACGCAGTTCGTGGGACGCCTTGTCGCCGATGAGAGCGCGGCGGGCCGCGTTGTACTCGTCGGACAGGAGCTCGCCGAGGGGCACCTCGGCCGCGTCCCCGTACCAGGCCTCCCGGTCGGCCATGGCGAGCTTGCAGCCCTCGACCAGCAGGTGGACGTAGTCGGCGGAGCCGCAGGGCGGCAGCTCGGCGGGGAGCAGCGCGAGCTGCTGCAGCAGCACCGGGCCCTGGCTCCAGGGTCCGGCCTTGCACAGCGTCCAGCCGTTCCAGTCGTACGTCACCGGCGCCTCGTACGTCGCGGACCAGCCGGCGAGGTCGTCGCCGGTGAGCGTGCCGGTGTGGCGCTCGCCGCTGGTGTCCAGGGTGGGCCGCCGGACCTGCCGCAGAAGTGCCTCGGCGATGAATCCGGTGCGCCACACCGCTCGGGCCGCCTCGATCTCGGCCTCCCGGTCACCCGCTCCGGCCACCTCGGCGAGCAGGCGCTTCCAGGTGACGGCGAGGTCGCGATTGCGGAAGAGGCGGCCGGGGCGCGGCGGCTCGCCGTCCGGCAGGTAGACCCGCGCCGACGACGTCCACTCCGTCTCGAACAGCTCCCGTACGGCCTCGACGGTGGCGCCGACGTTCTCCACGGGCGCGTGCCCGTGTTCGGCGTATCCGATCGCGTACGAGAGGACCTCGGCCAGGGACTTGGTGCCGTGGTCGCGCAGCAGCAGCATCCAGGCGTCGAAGGCGCCGGGCACGGCGGCGGCGAGGGGCCCGGTGCCGGGGACCAGGTCCAGGCCGAGGCCCCGGTAGTGCGCGACGGTCGCGCCGGCCGGGGTGACGCCCTGGCCGCACAGCACCCGTACCTCGCCGCCCGCCGGGGCGAGCAGGATCGGGACCTCGCCGGCCGGTCCGTTCAGGTGCGGTTCGACGACGTGGAGCACGAACGCTCCGGCCACGGCGGCGTCGTAGGCGTTGCCGCCGTTCTCCAGGACCGCCATCGCCGACTGGGAGGCCAGCCAGTGGGTGGAGGACACCATGCCGAAGGTGCCCTGGAGCGTGGGGCGGCTGGTGAACACGGGCGGCTCCTTCGCTGCACGGCGGGCGGTCGTGCGATCGTACGTGGGTCGGTTCGCCCCGGGGCAGTTCGCGGCGACTCGAATCGCCCCTGGTCAGTTCCCGCCCCGCGCCGTCACCAGTCCGGACTCGTAGGCGAAGACGACCAGTTGGGCGCGGTCGCGGGCGCCGAGTTTGGTCATGGCGCGGCTGACGTGGGTCTTGGCGGTGAAGGGGCTGATCACCATGTGCTCGGCGATCTCCTCGTTGCTGAGTCCCCGCGCGGCCAGGGCCGTCACCTCGCGTTCGCGTCGGGTCAGGCACTCCAGGCCGGGTGCCGTCGCCCGGTCCGGCGGGCGGGCGACGAACTCGCCGATGAGGGTGCGGGTGACCGACGGGGACAGCAGCGCCTCGCCGCGCGCCACGACCTCGATCGCCTGGAGCAGGTCGGCCGGTTCGGTGTCCTTCAGCAGGAAGCCGCTCGCGCCCGCGCGCAGCGCCTCGAAGACGTAGCTGTCGTGGCCGTAGTTGGTGAGCATCACGACGCGGACCGCCGCCAGGGCCGGGTCGGCGGCGATGGCGCGGGTCGCCTCGATGCCCGTCATCACCGGCATCTGTACGTCGATCAGCGCGATGTCCGGCACTTCGGAGCGGACGAGGGCCACACCCCGCTCCCCGTCGGCCGCCTCCCCGACCACCTCGATGCCGTCCTCGGCCTCCAGCAGCGCCCGGAACCCGGCCCGCATCAACGCCTGGTCGTCGACCAGCGCCACCCTGATCACGCGGCGCCTCCCAGGGGCAGTTCCGCCCGCACCGCGAACCCGCCCTCCGCGCGCGGGCCCGTGTGCAGGGTGCCGCCGAGGGCCGTGACGCGTTCCCGCATGCCGGTCAGGCCGATGCCGGGCACGGGCGGTCGGTCCGGGCACGCGTTGCCGTCGTCCTCCACCCGTATCGTCAGCCGCTCGTCGTCGTAGGCGAGTTCGACGCGGACCTTCGCCTGTCCCGCGTGCCGGGCCGCGTTGGTGAGCGCTTCCTGCACGATGCGGTACACCGCCCGGTCCATGGTCGCGGGCAGCGGGCGTTCGTCCCCGGTCACCGCCAGCTCGGCGGCCAGGCCCGCCGCCCGGGCCCGCTCCACCAGGAGCGCCGGGGTGCCGGTCGGCTCGTCCGTGCGCAGCACCTCCAGCGTCGCCCGCAGTTCGCGCATCGCCTCCCCGCTCGCCTCCTGGATGGCCAGCAGGGCGGGCGGCACCTCCTCGCCCCGCTTGCGCGCGAGATGGACGGCGACGCCCGCCTGGAGCTTGACGATCGAGATGCTGTGGGTGAGGGAGTCGTGCAACTCCCGGGCGATGCGCAGGCGTTCCTCTCCCGCGCGGCGCAGGGCGGCCTCCTCCCGGGTGCGCTCCGCCTCCAGGGCACGCTGTTCGGTCTGGCGCAGGTAGGCCTGCCAGTTGCGGTCCGCGAGCCCGGTCACCACCGCGCACAGGAGCCAGCCCGCGAGCAGCGCGGACTTCTCCGCCGTGCCGGGGCCGGTCACCGCGTACGCCGCCAGGAACACCGCGCCGCCCGCCGCCGCGAGCGCCCGGTGCCCGACCCGGGCCGCGGTGTGCACCGCGCCGATGACGGGAAGGGCGGCCAGGGTTCCGGGCTCGGCGTGCAGCACGTACGCGGCGCCGCCGAGGGTCGTCACGGCCAGCACGGCCCGCGGGGCCGGCCGGTAGAAGCCCAGTGCCGCGCAGCTCACGACGATGAGCACGTAGTCCACGGCGGCCGTGTCGGCGTCGAGGGCGGCCGTGGTCAGCACGAGGGCGCCGACCACGGCCGCCAGGGCCGCGTCGGCGAGATGCCTGCGTGTGCCCGGGATCCCGCTCATGACCGCACAGTAGACGCATCCGCCGACACCGGCGTCAGCCCTGTGGACAACTCCGGGAGTACTCCCCGCGTAGTAGTGCCGCGTCCCCGGCCGCCCGGCCGGCGCAGCGTCAACTCCCTTCGGCCGTACGACGACCCGGCCCCCTCCCCCGGAGCACGCTGCTGCCCATGACCTCACCCTTCCGCTACACCCGGCCCCAGCCGCCCAAGGCGGCCACCGGACGCGTCGCCGAGGCGTACGAGCAGATGGCCCGTGACTTCGGCATCGACGAACCGGTGACCTTCGTGGTGCTCTCCTCGGCACCGGAACTCCTCACGGCCACGTGGGCGTTGATGCGCGAGTCCCTGATCGCGGGCCCCGGCGACCGCACCGGCAAGGAGATCGCGGCCTTCGGGGTGTCACAGGCCAACCAGTGCCCGTTCTGCGTGGACGCCCACACCGTGCTGCTGCACGCCACCGGCGACCACGCCCTCGCCGAGCGCCTCGCGCGGGGCGAGCGACCGGACGACGAGGAGCACGCGCGCGTGCTGGACTGGGGCAAGCGGACCCGGGTGCCGAGCCCGACCAGGCAGCCGTACCCCTTCCCGCGCGAGCACGCCCCCGGTTACCTCGGCACCGCGCTCTCGTTCCACTTCATCAACCGGATCGTCTCGGCGCTGCTGACCGAGAAGCTGTTGCCGGGCAACGCCCAGCGCCTCCGGGTGGTCCGCAGTCTCGCGGGCCGCACGCTCGCCAGGACCGTGCGCCGCCCCGCGGTGCCCGGCGACTCCCTGGCGCTGCTGGACCGGACCGACCCCGGCGAGGCCCCCGCGTGGGCGGGCGACACCGCCGTGGGACCGGCGTACGCGGCGCTGCTGAGGGCCGCGATGGCGGGCGCCGATGTGCTCGACGCGGACGACCAGGCCGTCGTACTGGAGACGATGTGGCACTGGGACGGGCGGCACCCGGGTCTCGGCCTGGAGGGCATCCCGGACCGTCGGGAACGGCCGGGGGCGCGGCTCGCACTGCTTGCGGCGCTGGCGCCGTACCGGATCACCGACGAGGACGTGGCGGCCTGGCGGCGCCCCGAGCACACCGACCACTGTCTGGTGCACCTCGTGGCGTACGGGGCGTTCACCGCCGTCGACCGGATCGAGTCCGCGATGAGCCGGCCGATCGCACGGACATAGCGGGGCATACAGCGCGCGGGCGGTGAGCCAGAGTCACCGCCCATGCACGGAGGGAATTGACACTTCCGCCCCACAGGGAGTCGTGCAACACTGCGGTCCCGTCCGCAGTGCGGACTCCTCCGCACCGTCCCCCACGAAATGTGCGCCGTGCGTCCCCTTTCCCTGCCGCTCACCCTCACCGCCCGCCTCTCCCCCGTCGTGGTACTCGCCGTGGCGGGCTGGGCGCTGACGTCCGGTCCGTTCGCCGCGACACCGGAGGCCAAGCCCCAGGCACAGGAGAAGACGGAGAAGCAGTCCGCCTCGGCGCCCTCGACCTCGGCCGCGTCGAAGACGTACACCGACGCTCCGGCACCCTGCGACAGCGTCCCCGCCAAGACGGTCGGCTCGCTCGTCCCGGGCGCCAAGTCCGCGGGCAAGGAGATCCCGTCGACCGACACCGACCTGCGCCGCACCTGCTCCTGGAACGCCCTCAAGGGGTACGACTACCGCTGGCTCGACGTCTCCTTCGAGATCACGGAATCGGACGAAGCGGCACAGAAGTCGTACGAGGGGCGCGTCGAGGACAAGAGCGGCGGCGGGGAAGTACCCGGTCTCGGTGACGCGGGCTACTCGGTGGTGAACCTGACCACCGAGGACGAGCAGAAGACCCGCGAGGGCGTCGTGCTGGCCCGGGTGGCCAACGCGCTGGTCGTCGTCACGTACAACGGCAGCGACTTCGAGACGAAGGAGGCGCCCAGCTCGGACGAGATCAACAAGGGTGCCATCCAGGCCGCGAAGGCAGCTGTCGCGGCGCTGGAGGACGGGCAGAAGGGCTGACCGTCCCCCAGCGTCCCTGTCACTCCCGGCGTCCGCGCGCCAGCATCAGCACGAGATACAGCACCATCGAGGTGCCCAGGCCCACCGCCCAGCCGTAGTCCGCCAGGGACGACAGCGCCGGGACGGGGGTGCCGTCGATCAGCGGATCGAAGTCCGCCCCGCCGATCGCCAGGACGCCTCCGGCCACGAAGGCCACGACGGCCCGCCAGTTCCAGCCGCCCTCGTACCAGTAACGGCCGCCCGCGCGGTACAGGTCGGTCAGATCGAGGCGGGCGCGGCGCAGCAGCCAGTAGTCGGCGATGAGGATGCCCGCGACCGTGCCGAGGAGACCGCCGACCAGGCCGAGCCACGTGAAGATGTAGCCCTGGGGGTCGGAGTACAGCTTCCACGGGAAGATCAGCACCCCGAGCACGCAGGTCGCGAGGGCGCCGGTGCGGAAACTGATCTTCCGTGGCGCGATGTTGGAGAAGTCGAAGGCCGGCGAGACCAGGTTGGCGGCGATGTTCACCGACAGGGTCGCCACCAGCACGGTCACCAGGGCGAAGAGCAGTCCGACCACGTTGTCGGTCTTGGCGGCCAGTTGCACCGGGTCCCAGATGGGCTCGCCGTACACGGCCGCCGAGCCGGAGGTGACCATCACCGACAGGAACGCGAACAACGTCATCGTCGTGGGCAGCCCCAGGGCCTGGCCCCAGGTCTGCGCCTTCTGGCTCTTGCCGTACCGGGTGAAGTCCGGGATGTTCAGCGAGAGCGTGGACCAGAAGCCGATCATGCCCATGAGGGACGGCCAGAACAGGGCCCAGAAGTCGCTCCCCCAGCCGAGCTTGGAGGGCTGGTCCAGCAGCGGGCCGAAGCCGCCGGCCTTGTCGCTCATCCACCAGAGCATCACGAAGGCCCCGACCAGCACGAAGGGCGCCGCCCAGTTCTCGAACCGGCGGATGGTCTCCATGCCCCGGTAGATGATCGCGACCTGGATCGCCCAGAAGATCGCGAAGGACAGCCACATGGTCCAGGCGTACCCGCCGATCTTCCCGGCGTCCGCCCAGCCGTCGCCGATGAGCTTCCCGGCCAGGAAGAAGATCGCCTCGCCGCCGATCCAGGTCTGGATCCCGAACCAGCCGCACGCCACCAACGCCCGTACGAAAGCAGGCAGGTTGGCGCCGCGGATGCCGAAGGAGGCACGGGCGAACACCGGGAACGGGATGCCGTACTTCGGTCCCGCGTGCCCGGTGAGCAGCATCGGCACCAGCACGATCACATTGGCCAGGGCGATGGTCAGCACCGCCTGCTTCCAGTCCATGCCGACCGCGATCAGACCCGAAGCCAGGGTCCAGGAGGCCGTGTTGTGGGCCATGCCGACCCAGAGCGCGGAGAAGTTGTACGTGGTCCAGGTCCGCTTCTCCACCGGGACCGGGAGCAGGTCGTCGTTGGCGTAGCGGCCGCTGGGCGGCGGGGACCCCGGGGCGAGCTCCACCCGGCCGTCGGCGAGGGTGACTTGGGAGGACGGCGGTATCGCCGTGGGAGCGGTGTCGGTCATGGGCAGGCCAATCAGGGACGGTGGGACGGGAAAGGCCGTGCGGGTGGCGCCGAGGGGGGTGCGCTCCGGAACAAGCGCCCTGGGCCCCCTCCCCGGGACGGCGGGGAGGGGGAGCTCAAAAGGGTTTTCTCAGGCGGGTGTTCAGCCGTTGAGGGCGGGGATGACCCGAGCCCCGTACGCGTCGATGACGGCTTCCTGGGCGTCGTGCATGTCGTACACGGCGAACTGGTCGACGCCCAGCTCACGCAGCGCGGTCAGCTTCTCGATGTGCTTCTCCACCGGCCCGATGACACAGAACCGGTCGACGATCTCGTCGGGCACGAAGGCGGTGTCGGGGTTGTCGGCACGGCCGTGGTGGGAGTAGTCGTAGCCCTCCCGCGCCTTGATGTAGGCGGTGAGTTCCTCGGGTACGGCGGCCGAGTGCTCGCCGTACTTCGCCACCAGGTCGGCCACGTGATTGCCGACCATCCCGCCGAACCAGCGGCACTGCTCCCGCGCGTGGGCGAGCGCCTCGGGCGAGTCGTCCTCGGTGACGTAGGCGGGGGCGGCGACGCAGATCTTCACGTCGGACGGGTCACGGCCGACGGCGACGGCCGCGTCCTTCACCGCCTTGACCATGTACTCGGTCAGGTACAGGTCGGAGAGCTGGAGGATGAACCCGTCGGCCTCCTCGCCGGTCATCCTCAGCGCCTTCGGGCCGTAAGCCGCCATCCAGACGGGGAGTTCGGCGCCCTCCCTGATCCACGGGAAGTGGACGACCGTACCGCCGAGGTCGGCCTCGTCGCCGCGGGCGAGGGCGCGGATGACCTTCATGGCCTCGCTGATCCGGGCGAGGGTGTTGGGCTTGCGGCCCGCCACCCGCATGGCGGAGTCGCCGCGGCCGATGCCGCAGATCGTGCGGTTGCCGAACATGTCGTTGAGGGTGGCGAAGGTGGAGGCGGTGACCTCCCAGGTGCGGGTGCCCGGGTTGGTGACCATCGGGCCGACGGTCAGCCTGGTGGTGTTGGAGAGGATCTGACTGTAGATCACGAACGGTTCCTGCCAGAGCACGGCCGAGTCGAAGGTCCAGCCGTGCGTGAAGCCGTTGCGCTCGGCGCGCTTCATCAGGCTGACGACCTTCGAGGCCGGCGGGTCGGTCTGCAGGACGAGTCCGAAGTCCATGTGCGCCACTCCTAGTTCAGGTACTGACAGGTGGAGCGGGGGGTGTAGACCCCGTGCCCGGCGCGGCCGGTGTACTCCCGCTCGCTGATGACGACTTCGCCGCGCGAGAGGACCGTCTCCACCCGGCCGGTCAGGCGCTTGCCCTCGTAGGCCGAGTAGTCGACGTTCATGTGGTGGGTCTCGGCCGAGATGACCTGCTCGGCCCCGGGGTCGTAGATGACGATGTCCGCGTCCGAGCCCGGCGCGATCGTGCCCTTCTTCGGGTACATCCCGAACATCCGGGCCGGGGTCGCGCAGGCGATCTCGATCCAGCGGCGGCGGGAGATGTGCCCGTCGACGACGGCCTGGTGGAGCAGGTCCATGCGGTTCTCCACACCCGGCAGGCCGTTGGGGATCTTGGAGAAGTCGCCGCGGCCCAGCTCCTTCTGGCCGACGAAGCAGAACGGGCAGTGGTCGGTGGAGACGACCTGGAGGTCGTTGGTCCGCAGGCCCTGCCAGAGCTTGGCCTGGTGTTCCCGGGGACGAAGGGGCGTGCTGCACACGTACTTCGCGCCCTCGAAGTCGGGCTCGGCGAGGTTGTCGGTGGACAGGAACAGATACTGCGGGCAGGTCTCGCCGAAGACGTTCAGTCCTTCGTCGCGCGCCCGCGCCAGCTCGGCCACCGCCTCCATGGCCGAGACGTGCACGACGTACAGCGGGGCGCCCGCGACCTGGGCGAGTCTGATCGCGCGGTGCGTGGCCTCGGCCTCCAGCAGGGCCTTGCGGACCTCGCCGTGGTAGCGCGGATCGGTCTCCCCGCGCGCCAGCGCCTGCTCCACCAGGACGTCGATCGCGATGCCGTTCTCGGCGTGCATCATGATCAGGCCGCCGTTCTCGGCGGAGCGCTGCATGGCCCGCAGGATCTGGCCGTCGTCGGAGTAGAAGACGCCCGGGTAGGCCATGAATTGCTTGAAGGAGGTGACGCCCTCCTCGACCAGCAGGTCCATCTCCTTGAGCGTGTCCTGGTTCACGTCCGAGACGATCATGTGGAAGCCGTAGTCGATGGCGCAGTTGCCCTCGGCCTTGGCGTGCCAGGCGTCCAGGCCCTCGCGCAGACTGTGCCCGACGCTCTGCACGGCGAAGTCCACGATGGTCGTCGTACCGCCCCAGGCGGCGGCCCGGGTGCCGGTCTCGAAGGTGTCGGAGGCGAAGGTGCCGCCGAACGGCAGCTCCATGTGGGTGTGGGCGTCGACCCCGCCCGGGATGACGTACTTCCCGGTGGCGTCGATCTCGCGGTCCGCGCTCCAGCTCTGCGTACCGGGCACGGCGAGGGCGGCGACCCGGCCGTCCTCGACCAGGACGTCGGCGTGGACCTCGTCGGACGCCGTGATGACGAGACCGCCGGTGATGACGGTACGGCTGCTCATGTCCCTCTCCTCCAAAGGGTCGACGGTGCGGTCAGGGCGCGGTCAGCGGCGTGTACGCACCCGGCGCCCGGTCGCGGTAGAACTGCCAGCGGTCGCGGACCTCGCGGAGCTTGGCCAGGTCCAGGTCGCGGACGACCAGTTCGGTCTCCTTGTCCGACGCCACCTCGCCGACGAACTGGGCCTCCGGGTCCACGAAGTAGGTGGTGCCGTAGAAGTCGTTGTCGCCGAGGTCCTCCACGCCGACCCGGTTGATCGCGCCCACGAAGTACTCGTTGGCGACGGCCGCCGCCGGCTGCTCCAGCTGCCACAGGTAGCGGGAGAGTCCGCGCGAGGTGGCCGAGGGGTTGAAGACGATCTCGGCCCCGCCGAGACCCAGCGCCCGCCAGCCCTCCGGGAAGTGCCGGTCGTAGCAGATGTAGACGCCGATCTTCCCTACGGCCGTCTCGAAGACGGGCCAGCCGCTGTTGCCCGGGCGGAAGTAGAACTTCTCCCAGAATCCCTGCACTTGGGGGATGTGGGTCTTGCGGTACTTGCCCAGGTAGGAGCCGTCCGCGTCGATCACCGCGGCGGTGTTGTACAGCACGCCCGGCTGCTCCTCCTCGTACATCGGCAGCACGAGGACGAGGCCCAGCTCCTTCGCCAGTGCCTGGAAGCGCCGTACGGTCGGGCCCTCGGGGATCTGCTCGGCGTACTCGTAGAACGCCTTGTCCTGCACTTGGCAGAAGTACGGTCCGTAGAACAGCTCCTGGAAGCAGAGGACTTGGGCGCCCTGCGCGGCGGCGTCGCGGGCCGCCTGCTCGTGCACCTGGATCATCGACTCCTTGTCGCCCGTCCACGCGGTCTGGAACAGGGCGGCACGGATCACTCGGCTCATCGGGACCTCCGGTCGCTCGGTGTGCAGCGAGACTAGGAAGTCCGCGAGCCTGCTTTGAGTTGCACCGTGTCACGTCCGCGGGCATCCGGCGTGCCACGGTGTCACCCTGCCGTGGTCCCATGTTTCACCGCCGTTTTCCCAGGTCGTGCCATGTTTCAACCCTGTTGCGCGTCGTGGGCGAGCAGCGCGATGTGCACCGAGGCGGCCTGCTCGAAGTCGTCGAGGTCCACACCGAGCCGGGCCTGTATCGCCTCGAGCCGGCGGTACAGCGCCGGCCGGGAGACATGGTGGAGTTGCGCGGTGCGGGACTTGTTGCGGCCGGTGGCGAGGTAGGTGCGCAGCACCGCCAGCAGATCCTCCTCGGGGCCACGGAGCAGCCCGTCCAACTCCCGCTCCGCGAAGGACTGCACCTGCGGGTCGTCCCGCAACAGCCTCACCAGGCCGCGCAGATGGACGTCCCGCAGGCGCACCACGACGGGGAGGTCGAGCGCGTCCGTCACGGCGTCGGCGACATGCCGCGCCTCACGGAGCCCAGCCGGTACGTCGTCCCAGGCGGCCCTGGGGTCGGCGGCGGCCACGACCGTGCGCGGCGCCTCCGCGCGCAGCCGGCCGGCGAAGTTGGCGGTGAGCACGGCCGCGTCCTGGTCCCGGGCGAGGCTCAGCAGGACGGCGGTGACCGGGTCGGCGAGTTCGGCGACGATGCCGGACAGGCCCAGCATCCGCAGCACCCGCTCGACCTGGGCGGGTTCTCCGTGCCGGACCACCAGCGGCACGAAGGCCCGCCGGTTGACGGGCAGTCCGGCCGCCCGCGCCCGCGGCAGCAGCTGCCTGGCCGGTACGACCCCGCTGGCCAGGTCGGTCAGCAGGCTCTGCGCGGACTGCTCCTCCCAGGTGCAGGCGGAGTTGCCGCCGAGCATGCGGTGCAGCACCAGGGCCTCGGCGGCCCGGTCGGCCAGCAGCCGTCCGGTGGCGGTGTCCCCGCGGTACCCGCACAGCACGATCCGGCCCCAGCGTTCGCCCCGGCCGCCCAGCTCGGCGCGGATCCAGCCGTCGCCCTCGCTGCCGCCGGCCTGCCGGGCGATGCGCTCCCAGTCGCGCAGCACGTCGTCCACGGCGGGGCGTTCCCCGGCCGTCGCGAGGACGCGGTGCGCGAGGTTGGTGACGACGACCGGGCAGGCGCTGTGCTGGGCGATCTCGTCGAGCAGCCGCTGGAGCGGGGCGCCCGCGGTGATCAGGCCCGTGAGGGCGGTCCGCACCGACTCCGACAGGCTGACCGCGGCGAACTTCCGCCGCACCAGCCGGGATTGCACCTCCTCCGTCAGCTCGGCGAAGGGGAAGGGACGGTGCAGCACCACCATGGGCAGCCCGCACCGCTCGGCCGCCCGGCGCATCACCTCCGGCGGGGCCGGGAAGGCGCGGCCGAGCCCGAGGACCACGGCCGCGGCCTCCGCGCGGTGCAGGGACTGCACGTACTCGGCCTGCGCGCTCTCGTCGCCGGCCAGCAGCACCCCGGTGGTCAGCACCATCTCGCCGCCGCTGAGCATCACGCCGACATCGGCGGCCTCGGCCACATGGACCCAGCGCACGAGCCGGTCGAGCTGCCCCGCCCCGGCCACCACCTCGGGCTCCCCGGCGAGCACCCGCTCCAGGCTGAGGACCTGACGGACCGACAGGGCAGGTTCCAAGGTGGTGGACATGACGGAGTTCCCTTACTGAAGGCTCCTCAGAGCGCGTTCGAGGATCGCGGCACCCTCCTCGGCCTCCGCGACGGACAGCGACAGCGGCGGGGCGATCCGCAGGGCGCTGGTGTCGTGGCCGCCGCCCTTGCCGATGAGCAGCCCGCCCGCGCGGGCCGCCTCCAGCACGGCGGCCGCGGCCTCCGGGTCGGCCTGGTCGGTGCCGGGCCGGGTCAGCTCGATCCCGATCATCAGTCCGCGCCCGCGCACCTCCCGTACGTGCGGCACCTGCGCGGCGACCGCCCGCAGCCGCTCGATGAGCAGCCCGCCGACCCGCCGGGCGTTGCCCTGGAGGTCGTGTTCGAGGAGGTAGGTGAGGTTGGCGAGGCCGGCGGCCATGGTGACCTGGGTGCCGCCGAAGGTCGAGATGCTGTTGGCGTCCAGGCAGTTCATGATCTCCGCGCGGGCGATCACCCCGCCGATGGAGGTGCCGTTGCCGATGCCCTTGGCGAAGGTGACGATGTCCGGCGGGCCGTTCTGGCCGTGTGCCTGCCAGCCCCAGAAGTGCTCGCCGGTACGGCCCCAGCCGGTCTGCACCTCGTCGGCGATCCAGAGGATGCCGCGCTCGGCCAGCACCTCGCGGAAGGCCGCGTACAGCCCGTCCGGACCCGAGGTGAAGCCGCCCACGCCCTGGATGGGCTCGGCGATCAGGGCCGCGGGCGCCCGGGTGTGGCCGAGCAGGTCCTCCAGGTCCGCCACGCAGGCCGCGACGAAGTCCCGGTCGTCCAGCGAGGCGTACGGACCGCGCGTGCGCACCCCGCCATGGACGTACAGCGTCTGGAGCGGCGACAAGGAGGTCGGGGACCAGCCGCGGTTGCCGGTGATGCCGACCGCGCTGAACGAACGGCCGTGGTAGCTGTTGCGCATGGCCAGGATCGTGTTGCTGCGCCGGTACGCGGTGGCGAGCAGCAGCGCGGTGTCGTTGGCCTCGGTGCCGGAGGTGGTGAAGAAGACCCGGGCGTCCGGGATGCCGGACAACTGGGCGATCCACTCGGCGAGTTCGACCATCGGGCGGTTCAGGTACAGGGTCGAGGAGTGGATGATCCGCCCGGCCTGCTCGCTCACCGCCTTCGTCACCTCGGGCAGCGCGTGAGCGGTCATCGTGGTGAGGATGCCGCCGAAGAAGTCGAGGTACTGGTTGCCCTCGGAGTCCCAGACATGGCGGCCCTCGCCATGGGTGATCTCCAGCGGGTCCTCGTAGTAGAGGGCGAGCCAGTCGGGCAGCACCCGGCGGTGGCGTCCCAGCAGATCGTCTCCGGTCACGGCCGCACCAGCCCTTCGTAGGCGTCGGGGCGGCGGTCGCGGTAGAAGGCCCACTGCTGCCGGACCTCCTCGATCACGTCGAAGTCGAGGTCGCGGACGAGGAGTTCCTCCTTGCTGTCGCTCGCGACCTCCCCCACGACCTGGCCGCGGGGGTCGACGAAGTACGACGTGCCGTAGAAGTCGTTGTCGCCGTACTCCTCCACGCCCACGCGGTTGATCGCGGCGACGAAGTACTCGTTGGCGACGGCCGCCGCGGGCTGCTCAAGGCGCCACAGGTAGGAGGAGAGGCCGCGATGCGTCGCGGACGGGTTGTACACCAACTGGGCGCCGTTGAGCCCCAGTTGTCGCCACCCCTCCGGGAAGTGCCGGTCGTAGCAGATGTAGACGCCGACCTTGCCGACCGCCGTCTCGAAGACCGGCCAGCCGGCGTTTCCGGGCTTGAAGTAGTACTTCTCCCAGAAGCCCTTGACCTGCGGGATGTGGTGCTTGCGGTACTTGCCGAGGTAGGAGCCGTCCGCGTCGATCACGGCGGCGGTGTTGTAGTAGAAGCCGGACTGCTCGATCTCGAAGACCGGCACGACGATCACCATGCCGGTCTCGCGCGCGAGCTCGCGCATCCGGCGCACGGTCGGGCCGTCCGGCACGGGCTCGGCCCAGCGGTAGTGCTCCGGATCCTGGACCTGACAGAAGTAGGGGGAATTGAAGACTTCCTGGAACCCGATCACCTTGGCGCCCCGGCGGGCCGCCTCACGGGCGTGCTCCTCGTGTTTCGCCACCATGGACTCGGTGTCGCCGGTCCAGGTGGCCTGGACCAGAGCGGCGCGGACGACGTTGGCCATGAGCTGCTCCTTCGACGGGACGTCAGAGCCTCTACGCCCGTAGACGCAGGCCGTAGAGGCACGAACGTAAGCCTCCCGGACGGGCTTGCCAAGACCATCGCCATTAACCCGCTGAGTCGATCCGGTTTCACACTCCTGTGGGTGATCGGCCCCACCCGGTCAGGCGGCGAATCCGGCGACCCTCAGCGCGTGGACGAGGTCCCAGTGGCGCTCGTCCGAGACACCTCGGGCGGCCTCCAGCAGCAACGGTACGAGGGTCACCGGGTCCGCGGCCACGCTGCGAGCGGCTTCCTCGGGGGTGCGGATCCGGACGTAGGCGTCGAGCAGGGCGCGGACCTCGCGCCGGCGCCCCTCGTGGGCGAGTGCCAGCACGGCTCGCCCGATCTCCTCTGCGGGGCGGACGACGCCCTGCCGCAGGATCTGCTCCCCGTCGGCGCCCCGGCCCGCGGCGACCAGCGCGTCCGCCGCCGCGACGAGCCGGTCGGCGGGCAGCGAGGCGGCCTCCCACAGCAGCGTGGCCCAGTCCGCCCCGAGCCCGGCCCGCTGCAGTTCCACGGCGAGCAGCGGGTAGCGCGCGGCGGACGAGTACGTGATCTCGGCGAGCAGCGCGTGCGCCTCCCCGCTGCGCCCCTCGTGGCGCAGCCGCACCAGCCGCTCGACGGCCCTCACGACCTCCCGCCGGTCACCCCCGTCCGCGCTCTCCACCCGTGGCTCCTGCGGTGCCACGGCTTCGGCGGCCCCGGCGAAACGGGCGCCTCTGGGGCTACGGCGCCCCCGAGCCGGCGCCTCGGGCAGCACCGGCACGGCGACGGGCGGCACGACGACGGGCGCGCCCTCCTCCTCGACCATCCCGGCGAACCGGGCACCACCTCGCCGCCGCTTGCGCTGTTTGGGGGCAGGGGGTTGGGGCTGGGCCTGGGGCTCGGCGGGGGGTGCCGGTGCGTGCGGGGCGTGCGGGGCGGGGGGTGCCGGTGCGTGCGGGGCGGGGGGTGCCGGAGGCTCCGGGGCGTGCGGGGCGGCGAACGCTTGGGGCACGGTCTGCGGGGCCCAGGTCTCGGACAGACGACCGGCGGGGGCTCCGCCGGTCCGGGGGGCGGGATCTTGCGCCGGGTTCCATACGGCCGGGGCTGCGGCGTCCTGCGCGGGGTTCTGTACGGCCGGGGCTGCGGCGCCGTGCATGGGGTTCCGTCCAGCCGGGGCTGCGGCGCCCTGCACGGGGTTCCGTTCGGCCGGGAACGCGGCGCCCTGCATGGGGTTCGGTTCGGCCGGGAACGCGGCGCCGCGGGCCGGATCGCCTCCGGCGTGGGGCGCCCAGGGCCCGCCTGCCAGTGACGCGGTGTCCTGCCTCGGGGTTCCCCCAGCCCGGAACACACTGCCCTGCTCCAGGGCACCTCCCGCCTGGAACGCGGCGTCCTGTCCCGGGGAGCCTCCCGCCCGGAACTCGGCGTCCCGCCCCGGAGCGCCACCCGCCCGGAACTCGCCGTCCCGCCCCGGAGCGCCACCCGCCCGGAACTCGCCGTCCCGCCCCGGAGCGCCACCCGCCCGGAACTCGCCGTCCCGCCCCAGGGCCCCGCCTGCCCGGAACTCGGCGTCCGACCCCGGGGTAACCCCAGCCCGGAACACACTGCCCTGCTCCAGGGCGCCTCCCGCCCGGAAGTCGGTGCCGGGCCCGGTGGCAGCGGATTCCGAGTGGGGCGAGGCGGGGGTCGGTGGGGTTCGTCCCGTGTCGGGGGCCGTGGTGGACGGCTCGGCGGTGAGGGCCGGTCCGGGGCCGGGGCGTTCTCGTCGTATCGCCGTCGCCCCGCCGCCGGCCACGCGGCGGTCCAGCTCCGTCATGCGGGTCCTGAGTTCGGCGCAGCGTGCGGTGGCACGGGCGTGGTCGTCGCGGGCCCAGGCGAGGTCGAGGCGCAGGGCCTCCGCCTCGGCCGGGTCGGCGGCCGCAGCCAGGGACCGGCCCAGTTCCGTCTGCCGCTCCGCCGCGTACCGCTGCTCGCCGAGCATGACGTCCAGCCGGTCACCGAGGGCGTCCCGGCCGCCGGGACGGCTGTCGTACGCCAGCAGCGCGGCCGTGTGCAGCGCCCGCGCCCCCTCCGCCTCGGCACGCGCGGCCTCGGGGCCGTACTCGCCCGCGAGGTCCTGCAGCAGCGCCTCCACCACGTCCCAGGGCGGCACCTCACGCCCGTCGAGGCAGGCCCGCATGCCGTCCGGGTCGCGCTGCCAGAACACCCCGCACCAGCCGCCGCCCTGATCGAGGCGCGCCGTCAGGCCGTTCAGGTAGTTCGCGAACTCCCGTACCCGAGCCGGGAGTTGTTCCACAGTCATGCGCAACTCCCGCCAGACCGGAGCACTCCGGTCCGTAGGCAACACCAGTCGTGTTACGGGGACGCTACGGGGAGTTTTCCGGCGGAACGCAGAGTACGCCCGCCCTGCCGGAACGTGACGTGCGAACGCTCACGCGGCGACCGGCGCGCACAGCCCGGCCAGCTCGTCCATCGACAGACCGAGCACCCGCGCCAGCGCGGCCACCGTGAAGAACGCCGGCGTCGGTGCCCGCCCGGTCTCGATCTTGCGCAGCGTCTCCGCGGAGACACCGGCGCTCGCCGCGATCTCCACCATGCTGCGGTCACCGCGGGCCTCGCGGAGCAGGCGCCCGAGCCGCTCACCGCGCTCGCGCTCTTCAGGGGTCAGGGGGGTGCGCACCATGCCACCATTCTAATACCGGTATAGAAATTGGCGCCCGAAAGCTCGAAGTGGAGACGCGCAGACGCGTACAAGGGGCGCGGGGAACCACGCGACCACCGCGACGAGGCCGCACCCGCCACACCACACCAGCCCCCCCTTCACCAGGCGCCTGCACATGCCCACCGAAGACATCCATGCCAACCTGACATAAGCGCACCCATGTCCGGGTTACCCGACTCCGGTACGTCGTCAGCGAAGGTACGGTACCGATGACCAGCGGCTTCTTCCCGGAAGGTCCGGAGGGGGACCCCTTCGGCGAATTCCTCGCCCGATTCTTCGGCGGCCCCCGCCCGGGACCCCGCCAGATCAACATCGGCCAACTGCTCAGCCAACCCGCCAGGGAACTCGTCCGCGGCGCCGCCCAGTACGCCGCCGAGCACGGCAGCCGGGACCTCGACACCCAGCACCTGCTGCGCGCCGCGGTCTCCGCCGAGCCCACCCGGAGCCTGATCAGCCGGGCCGGGGCGGACCCCGACTCCCTCGCCACGGAGATCGACGAGCGCTCCGGGCCCGTCCAGCACCCACCGGGCGAGGTCCCGCCGCCGACCTCGCTGTCCCTCACCCCGGCCGCCAAGCGCGCCCTGCTGGACGCCCACGACCTGGCCCGGGCCCGGGGAGCGGGCTACATCGGCCCCGAGCACGTGCTCAGCGCCCTCGCGGCGAACCCCGACTCGGCC
Source organism: Streptomyces sp. NPDC043726 (assembly GCF_056436565.1). NCBI lineage: Bacteria > Bacillati > Actinomycetota > Actinomycetes > Kitasatosporales > Streptomycetaceae > Streptomyces > Streptomyces sp. NPDC043726. Next base: position 285,346 of record NZ_JBWKCI010000009.1, on the reverse strand, counting down.
GCCGGGCACATCCTGAACTCGGCGCGCTTCGGCGCCGCCGGCCTGCCGCCGGAGGCCCAGGACACCGCGCAGCGGCCCGAGCGGCCCCGCTCCGCCGACACCCCGACCCTGGACAAGTACGGCCGCGACCTCACCGAGCTCGCCCGTCAGGGCCGGATCGACCCGGTCATCGGACGGGAGGAGGAGATCGAGCAGACCATCGAGGTGCTCTCCCGGCGCGGCAAGAACAACCCGGTGCTGATCGGCGACGCGGGCGTCGGCAAGACGGCCGTCGTGGAGGGCCTCGCCCAGCGGATCGCCGACGGGGACGTCCCGGACGTGCTGAGCGGGCGGCGGGTCGTCGCGCTCGACCTGACCGGCGTCGTCGCGGGCACCCGCTACCGGGGCGACTTCGAGGAGCGCATGACCAACATCGTGGGCGAGATCCGCGCCCACTCCGACCGGCTGATCGTCTTCATCGACGAACTGCACACCGTCGTCGGCGCCGGGGGCGGCGGCGAGGGCGGCTCGATGGACGCCGGGAACATCCTCAAGCCGGCCCTGGCCCGCGGCGAGCTGCACATCGTGGGCGCCACCACGCTGGAGGAGTACCGGCGGATCGAGAAGGACGCGGCGCTCTCCCGACGCTTCCAGCCGATCCTGGTGCCCGAGCCGACCCCCGCGGACGCGATCGAGATCCTGCGCGGCCTCAGCGACCGCTACGAGGCCCACCACCAGGTCCGCTACAGCGACGAGGCCCTGGTCGCGGCCGTGGAGCTGTCCGACCGCTATCTCACCGACCGCCGGCTGCCGGACAAGGCGATCGACCTGATCGACCAGGCGGGCGCCCGGGTGCGGCTGCGCTCGCGCACCAAGGGCACGGACGTGCGGGCCATGGAGCGCGAGGTCGAGCAGCTGGCCCGGGACAAGGACCAGGCCGTCGCGGACGAGAGCTACGAGCAGGCCACTCAACTGCGTGACCGCATCGTGGAGTTGAAGCAGCGGATCGCGGACGCCGCCGGGGACGGCGCGGCCGACGAGGGGCAGAACCTCCAGGTGACCGCGGAGGCCGTGGCCGAGGTCGTGTCCCGGCTGACCGGCATCCCGGTGGCCAGTCTGACCGAGGAGGAGAAGGACCGGCTGCTGGGCCTCGAACAGCATCTGCACGAGCGGGTCATCGGCCAGGACGAGGCCGTGCGCGTGGTCTCCGACGCCGTCATGCGCTCGCGGGCCGGGCTCGCCAGCCCGGACCGGCCGATCGGCAGCTTCCTCTTCCTCGGCCCGACCGGCGTCGGCAAGACCGAGCTGGCCCGGGCGCTGGCGGAGGCGCTGTTCGGCAGCGAGGAGCGCATGGTCCGGCTCGACATGAGCGAGTACCAGGAGCGGCACACCGTCAGCCGGCTGGTGGGCGCCCCGCCCGGCTACGTCGGCCACGAGGAGGCGGGACAGCTCACCGAGGTGGTGCGCAGGCACCCGTACTCGCTGCTGCTGCTGGACGAGGTGGAGAAGGCGCACCCGGACGTCTTCAACATCCTGCTGCAGGTCCTGGACGACGGCCGGCTGACCGACTCCCAGGGCCGCACGGTGGACTTCACCAACACCGTCATCGTCATGACCAGCAACCTCGGCGCGGAGGCGATCACCCGGCGCGGGGCCGGGATCGGCTTCGGCGCGGGCGGGGACGAGGCGGACGAGGAGGCCCGGCGGGAGCGGATCCTGCGGCCGCTGCGGGAGCACTTCCGGCCCGAGTTCCTCAACCGGATCGACGAGATCGTGGTGTTCCGCCAGCTCGACCCGGAGCAGTTGCGGCGGATCACGAACCTGCTGCTGGACCGCACGCGCCGGCTCATGCACGCGCAGGACGTCACGGTCGAGTTCACCGACCGCGCGGTCGACTGGCTCGCGGAGCGCGGCTACCAGCCCGAGTACGGCGCCCGCCCGCTGCGCCGCACCATCCAGCGCGAGGTCGACAACCAGCTCTCGCGGCTGCTGCTGGACGGCCGGGTCGCGGCGAGCGGGCAGGTGACGGTGGACGTCGAGGACGGGCGTCTGGCGTTCCGTACGGCAGAGGCCATGCCCGCGCCCGAGTTGTGACTACGGCGCCGGGCGCACGACCATCGCCGAGCCGCCGCCCCGGCGGACCTTCTCGGCGGCGGCGAGCCACTTCCCGCCGGGCAGCCGCTGGACGGCGGTCGCCGCGCCGATCTCCGGGTTCTGCCGGAAGCCGTGCCCGATGGACTCCAGCCGGGTCCTCACCTCGCTGTTCCACAGCCCCGGTTCGAGCTCGGTCGTGGTCTGGTTGCGCTGGCTCGCGCGCGGCGCGGCGATGGCGTCGACCAGCGGCAGACCCCGGTCCAGGAAGCCGGTGAGGGTCTGCAGCACGGTGGTGATGATGGTCGCGCCGCCGGGCGAACCCAGCGCCACCACGGGCCGGCCGTGTCCGTCGAGAACGATCGTCGGGGACATCGAGGAGCGCGGCCGCTTGCCCGGACCGGGCAGGTTCGGGTCGTGGACGGCCGGGTTGGCAGGGGTAAAGGAGAAGTCCGTCAGTTCGTTGTTGAGCAGGAAGCCACGGCCCGGGACCGTGATGCCGCTGCCGCCGGTCTGCTCGATGGTGAGGGTGTACGAGACGACGTTGCCCCACTTGTCGGCCGCCGTGAGATGGGTGGTGCTGTCGCCCTCGTACGTCGTCGGCGCCGCCGTACCGCCCGCGCCGCAGGCCGCCGGATCACGCGGGTCGCCCGGCGCGAGCGGGCTCGTCAGCACCGCGTCGTCCTTGATCAGGCACTCGCGTGAGTCGGCGTACTTCTGCGACAGCAGTTCCTTCGTCGGTACGTCCTCGAAGGCGGGGTCGCCGACCCAGCGCCCCCGGTCCGCGAACGCGATCCGGCTCGCCTCGATGAAGCGGTGGAGGTACTGGGTCTCGCTCGCCTCGGACAGGTCGGTGTTCTCCAGGATGTTGAGGGCCTCGCCGACGGTGGTGCCGCCGGAGGAGGAGGGGGCCATGGAGTAGACGCCGAGCCCGCGGTAGGAGGTCTTCGTGGGCGCCTGCAGCCTGGTGCGGTAGGCGGCCAGGTCCTGGGCGGTGAGATCGCCGGGGCGGGCCTTCCAGCCGGAGGCGGGGTCGACGGGCGGGTGGTTGACGGTGTCGACGATGTCCCCGGCGAGTTCGCCGCGGTAGAGCGCGCCGGCACCCTTCTTCGCCAGTTCGGCGTAGGTGCGGGCGAGATCGGGGTTCTTGAACGTGGCGCCGACGACCGGCAGTTCGCCACCGGGAAGGAAGAGCTTCGCCGTGTCCGGGAAGTAGCGGAACCGGGTCTCGTTGGCGGCGGTCTGGGCGCGGAAGGTCTCGTCGACGGTGAACCCGTCCCGGGCGAGCCGCTCGGCGGGCTTCAGCAGCGTGCCGAGGCTTCTGCTCCCCCATTTGTCCAGCGCCCGCTGCCAGGTGGCGGGGGTGCCGGGCGTACCGACGCTCAGCCCGCTGCTGACCGCCTCGGCGAAGGGGATCGCCGTGCCGTTCTCCAGGAAGAGTCCAAAGTCCGCGCTCAGCGGGGCGGTCTCGCGGCCGTCGATCGTGCGTACCGTACGGGACCCGGCGTCGTAGTAGACGAAGTAGCCGCCTCCGCCGATGCCCGCGGAGTAGGGCTCGGTGACACCCAGCGCGGCGGCGGTGGCGACGGCCGCGTCGACGGCGTTGCCGCCCTTCCTGAGCACCTCGATGCCGGCGGCCGAGGCGTCCGGGTCGACACTGGCGACGGCGCCGCCGTAGCCGACGGCGAGGGGGACCTTCTCGACTCCCGTACTCCCGGCGGTGGGAGGCGCTGCCGCCCCCACCGACACGACGGCGGCCGAGACCGCCAGGACCGACAGCTTGCGCACGACAGGACGACGCATCCGCACCTCCAGCCAGGGACCGTTCAGGCAGCCTAGGGGATGGACATGGCCCCGTCAGGAGCACCCGCTACCATGCGCCCCCATGAATGACGACGTGCGCAACATCGTCCTCGGCGTGGTGGCGGCGGCCATCAGCGCGGGACTGGGCTGGATCGCCCGTACCTATCTGTGGCGGCGCAAGCTCCGCCGCAAGCAGACGTTCTTCGGGCTGCCTGAGAACTCGGAGTCCCTGCTCGTCGTCAACCGCGACCCGTCCACCTCCGAGCCCGCGGTGCACCGCTTCGACGTGTTCGCCCTGCTGGAGCTCGCCGCGCTGATCAAGGACTGCGGGGCGCATCTGCAGATGGTGACCCAGGACGGTGTGCAGCAGGGCTTCGGTGAGCGCACCGAGTTCTGTGTGGGCGGTCCGGGGTCCAACCGGCGCATGCTGGCCCACATGTCGGCGATGCTGCCCGGGATACGCGTCAACATCGACCCCGAACCCGGCCCCGACCGCGGCGCCTTCCAGATCGGCAGCGAGCGCTACCGGCTGGAGGCGGGGGTCACCGAGTACGTCCTGCTGGCCCGGCTCACCGTGGGCGAACGGGGGGAGGCCCGTCCGGTGTTCCTCTTCTGCGGCCAGCGGGCCATCACCAACCAGGCCGCCACCCGCTATCTCGCCCGCAACCACGAGCGCCTCGCCCGCAAGCACGGCGGCAACTCCTTCGTCCTGCTGCTGAAGGTCGTCAACTCGCAGGCGTACGGCCCGGACGTGGTGGAGCTGGTGGCGGACGTGACCCGGGCCGCCCAGCAGCCGCTGCCGGTGACGGAGGCTCCGCGCAACTCGCACCGCGCCTCCTGAATTCGTTCACAGGCCAACAATCGTTACTCCCACGTAACTTACCGACGGGTTACCTGCGGTAAGAGCCCGCGGTTACCGTCGGGTCACTTTGCACTGACACGAGTGAGGAGTGACCCGTGGGACATCGCAAGGCTCTGCGCGCCACCGCCGTGGGCATCGTCTCGGCGACCCTCGTCGCGGGCATCGGCCCGGTCACCTCGGCATCGGCATCGGCGTCGACGGGAGGGGTCCGCTTCGTCGACATCAGCGGCGACGGCGGTACGACGCTCAAGGCGAACGTCGTCACCCCGGCCGGCGCCGACGGCTCGCGCCGCTTCCCGCTGCTGGTGTTCCCCACGAGCTGGGGCATGCCCCAGGTCGAGTACCTCGCCCAGGCCCAGCGGCTGGCCAACTCCGGTTACATCGTGGTCAGTTACAACGTCCGCGGCTTCTGGCAGTCCGGCGGCGAGATAGAAGTGGCCGGACCGCCCGACGTGGCCGACGCCTCCCGGGTGATCGACTGGGCGCTCGCCCACACCCCGGCCGACGCGGCCCGGATCGGCATGGGCGGGGTGTCGTACGGAGCGGGCATCAGCCTGCTCACCGCCGCCCAGGACGAACGGGTCAGAGCGGTCGCCGCGCTCAGCGGGTGGGCGGACCTGATCGACTCGATCTACTCGGGCCGCACCCAGCACACCCAGGCCGCCGCGCTGCTGGACGGCGCGAGCCTGGTCACCGGCCGGCAGAGCGCCGAACTCCGGGAGATCTTCGACGCGTTCCGGTCCTCCGACCTGAGCAAGGAGGACGCGATGATCGCCTGGGGGAAGAAACGTTCAGTCACGACCCACCTGGACCAGCTCAACACCAACGCCCCCGCCGTGCTGCTCGCCAACGCCTGGGGCGACTCGGTCTTCCCGCCCAACCAGTACGCGGACTTCTACGAGAAGCTCACCGGCCCCAAGCGCCTGCAGTTCCGCCCCGGCGACCACGCCACCGCCGAGCTGACCGGACTGCTCGGACTGCCCAACGACGTGTGGACCGACACCGAGCGCTGGTTCGACCACTACCTCAAGGGCGAGGCCAACGGCATCGACCAGGAGCAGCCGGTCCGGCTCAAGTCCCGTTCCACCGGCGGCTACGAGGGCTACCCGGACTGGAAGTCGGTCGGCGCGACGAGCCGGAAGATCGCCCTGGCGGGCTCCACCACGATCCGTGCGAACGTCAACTCCGGTGCGGACGCCGGACTCGTGCTGCTCTCCGGCCTCCTCGACCAGTTCGTCAAGCTGCCCCCGACGGCGTCCATCCCGCTGCTCCCCCGCCGCTGGGCGGCCGTATGGCAGTCGGAGAAGTACGCCACGGCCCAACGGGTGCGCGGCACGGCCCGGTTGCACACCACCCTCACCCCGACCGAGGAGAGCGGCACCCTCGTCGCCTACCTCTACGACGTGGGGCCGCTCGGCCTCGGCAAGCTGGTCAGCAACGCGCCGTACACCTTCCACGGACGTACGCCCGGCAAGCCGTTCGGCGTCGACCTGGAGCTGTTCTCCACGGCCTACGACGTCCCGGCAGGGCACCGGCTCGCCCTGGTCGTCGACACGGTCGACCCGCTCTACGGCGAGCACAACCCGACCGGCGCGCAGCTGACCTTCTCCTCGCCGGCGAACGACCCGAGTTACGTGTCGGTCCCGTTGCGCGAGCAGTGATCTCCGGCTGCCGCCGGGCGGGTATGGCTCTGTGTCTGCTGCCCCCCGCGGTCGAGGGGCCGCGGAGGGATCGAACCCCGGCAGCAGCGTCCCCTGTTCGACCGGCACGGTGTCCTTAGGGGGACGAACCGCTCATCGTAGTCGAGGCTCGGCGCGCGGCACTTCCGGGGCGGTGGGCGGGGCTTGAGGACACACGTGTGGTACGCGGCATGGGTCGCACTCCCCGCTCAGTGCTTGAGGATCTTGGACAGGAAGTCCCGGGCGCGCGCGCTCTCCGGGGTGGTGAAGAACCCCTCGGGATCGCGGTCCTCGACGATGCGGCCGTCGGACATGAAGACCACGCGGTTGGCCGCGGACCGGGCGAAGCCCATCTCATGGGTGACCACGACCATGGTCATGCCCTCGTGGGCCAATTGGCGCATCACCTCGAGGACTTCGTTGATCATCTCGGGGTCGAGCGCCGAGGTCGGCTCGTCGAAGAGCATGACCTTGGGGTCCATCGCGAGGGCGCGGGCGATGGCCACCCGCTGCTGCTGGCCGCCGGAGAGCTGGGCCGGGAACTTGTCTGCCTGGTCGGCGAGTCCCACCCGGTCCAGGAGTTCCCGCGAGCGCTTGTCCGCCTGCTCCTTCTTGCGTCCGCGGACCTTGACCTGGCCCAGCGAGATGTTCTGCAGCACGGTCTTGTGGGCGAAGAGGTTGAAGGACTGGAAGACCATGCCGACGTCCGCGCGCAGGCGCGCGAGGGGCTTGCCCTCGTCGGGCAGGGGCTGCCCGTCGAGCAGGATCGTGCCGGAGTGGATGGTCTCCAGCCGGTTGATCGCCCTGCACAGGGTCGACTTGCCCGACCCCGAAGGGCCGATGACCACGACCACCTCCCCCTTGCCGACGGTGAGGTTGACGTCCTGGAGGACGTGCAGCTCACCGAAGTACTTGTTGACGTCACGCAGCTCGATCAGCGGATCGACGACCATGCCCAGCCCCACTCGCTCTCAGCTGTGTCGTGGTTGCCGCAAACTACCCAGATAAGACGGGCGTTAACGGCCGACACGCACTTTTCGGGCATAAGCCGTATTTAAACCGCAGCTCAGGCCACTGATTCACGCCTCCGCGACTTCGCCGTAGAGCTGCGACAGCTCCGGCACGCCACTGGAGGCCCATTCGTGCCCGGAGGCGACGACATCGAACTCACGGCCCGAGGAGAGCCGTACGACAGGCTGGCCGTTGGGCCAGATTTCCCACTGTGCGCCCGGGACCGTGCGCACGATGACCGTGCCGAGGTAGAGGCCGGCGTCGTTGCCGAGCCAGGGCAGCACTTCCTCGTCGTCCCGCCAGCGCGGAATCAGCTGGTCGAGGGCCTCCAGCGAGGCCGCGGAGTCGTCGAGACGGACCCCCTCCCGGGCCGCCTGGGAACGCAGCAGATCGCACTCGGAGAGCAGTTCCGCGATGCCCTCGTGGCTGTCGTCACCATCGGAGAACACCGCGACGCCGAAGGCGGGACCGCGCCGTCTGCGCCAGCCGCCGAGGAAAGGGATGTTCATACGCTCAGCCTCGCACCGACCATGCCACCGGCACCACCGGCGCGCGGGAACCAGCCACCCGGAAACCTCTTGCCAAAGCTTATTCATCCTCCGTAGAGTTCATCAGGTCATGAGTTCAACGGATGTTGACTTTGGCCTTCCGGGAGGCGGGGACCCGTGCGGAAGATCCCATTCCAGGTGACCGAGGGCGGATCGGCCGCCCCTTCTGCCCACCGTCGTACGCCCTTCTCCGCCACGATCACGCCGTTCCGGACCGGACGTACGCCGGCCATGCCACCCCGCGTCGGACCGGGCCCGAGGGGCCGCGTGCCGACCGTGCCCAGCGCTCTCGCCGGACACCCACCGACCCCGCTCCCAGCGTCGTGAGCGGGCCCCGTCCGCGGGCGGCGCGATCGCTGCCGCCCCTCATCGAAGGGAACACGGACATGCCCGAAGAGACCAAGGTCATCCGAATCCACCTGGAGCCGAGCCCGGACGGCGTCACGCTCAGCGCGGTCAGCGCCGCCTCGGCCACCGCGCCCAGCGAGACGCTCCTGCTGGAAGCCACCAACATCACGGAGCCGACGGTCATCGAGGTCGAGGTCTGACCCCACTGCCGCGGCTACACGAACCGAAGCACAGCGAAACCCCCCGGGCTCGTAGAGGGACGGGTCCGCGGAAGAGCGCTCGAGGGAACCCCGGTGCCGCCGAGGGATCGGATTCGGGGCGAGCGCTGCACGGCCTTCCCGGCCCGTGAGGGACGGGCCGGGAAGGGCCGCGCGAACGCCGGGCGCGGCGCGGCCTTCCACAGCGCCCGGGCCGGAACAGGAGAGGAGACCGCGATGGGCGAGACGATCGGCTCGGGTGACGCGGACACGGACATCGCTCCGCCGTCGCCGGTGCACCGGACTCTCGCGAGCGGCTGGAACACCTCCGGCGGCACCGGAGTGACGCGGCACTCGCACGCCGGCGACGTCCTCCTCCACGGCGACCCCGTTCGGTGTCGAGGCGTTCTGCGACGGGCTGTCCTCCAGGGTGTGCACCCAACTCCCCGCAACGCAAGGGGCCGTGGCGAGCGCCCGGCCCACGGCCGACCGGAGGTGCGCCCATGAGCGTTCACTGTCATGTCCAGTGGCGCCGGGAGCCGGACGGCACCGCCTACCGCACCCGGCGGTCGTTTCCCGCCGGCCCGGCCCGCTCGACCGTGCTGCTCGCCGGTCCCGGCACGGTCTCCGCTCTCGACGGCGAGGGCCGCGACGACCTCCTCCTCGACCGCCTGACGGAGCGTCTGGTCGGCTCCGGAGCCCAGGTGTTGCAGTGCGACATGCCCGCCCGTGACCTCCTCGCGCCCGCCTCGGCGAGCGATGAGCTCAGACGCGCGGGGCGGCTCGGAGGACTGCTGGACGGCAACCGGCATCTGATGACCGGCCCGCTCTGCCTCGTGGGCTTCTCGCTCGGCGGGCAGGCGCTGCTGCGGCTCCTGGAGTCGGGCGCGCCGCCGCGCGCGGACCGCGTCGTCCTGATCGGCACGGTGGTGGAGACGGACACCTTCCTGACCTCGCGGATTCCCCTGATCGAGCTGATCTACGGCGGTTTCGACCTGGTCGGTTATCTGACCGAGGGTGCCGAGGACGAACTTCCGCCCGTGGTGTTCGAGCCGGCCATGTACGCCGACTGGTCCGCCCGCCGGCTGATCGGCACCCACTCGCCCGCGGTCCGGGTCCATGTGCTCGAAGGGCTGGGTCACACCCTGCATCCCTGCGGGCCCGGCCCGGCGCGCGATCCGCTGCCGGTTCTCACCTCGCTCGTCGGCGTCGGTTCATGACGTCACGTCAGTTCGCAGCACCACGGGAAAGGGAATCAGATGCCCGCCAGTGAGACCCTCTCCGGTCGGCAGGACGCAGGCACCGACGACGACCTCGCCGCAGGCGGGCTCCACCGGCCGTGCCCCACGACGCGGGCTCCGCACCAAGTGCTCGGGCACCGGACCGGCAGCGCCCTCCGCGACGTCGCCTGCGGCACCGGCGGGCCGGCCCTGTCCTTCGCGGACGAGTTCCCGGACCGTACGGTGAGTGCCGGCCAGGACCCCGCGCCGCTGGAGACGGTCCGGCGACTCGCCGCGCGGCGGTCGATGGCGGAACGGACCGTGCGGGCGGCGGTCGACCGGCTCCCCCATCCCGGCGGCTCGTTCGAGCTGGTCGTGTCCGGGCTCGCCGCGCCCCGCTTCCCCGACGGGCCGAAGGCCGTCCGGGAGACGACTCGGCTGCCGCGCCCCGGAGGGCGGCTCGCGGTGATCGACCCGGAGGGCCCCGCGGACCCTGTGATCGACGCGCTCGGCCACGAGTCGGAGAATCCGCGCGACCCCGGACACCGTCGCAGCCACCTCGTGGAAAGCTCGGTGCGCTTCTTCCGGGGCGCCGGTCTCGAGGTCGAGGCCGCGCGCGGCAGCCGGGTGGAGAGCCCGGCCGGGGCGCCGGTGAGACGCTGGTGCGAGACCGCCTCGCACAGCCCCGGGAAAGAGGCCGCGATCCGCCTCCGGGTCGCGGGGGCGCCGGCGGCCCACCGTGAGGCGCTGGGGATCCGCCGGTGCGGCGACGAGTTCCTCGTCCTCGTACGGACCTGCCTGGCGATCGGCGTCAAGCCGCTGGGCGGGGTGGGCTGACATGCCGATCATCAGGCTGTTCTCACCCGACGCGGGCCCCGGCCGCGCCGTCCTGGAGCGACTCGCCTGCGACGTCACGGAGTTACTGGAGTTGCCCGCCGGTCGCTGCTGGGTGTGGTGGCAGCGGCTCGAGCCGGGAACCTATCACCGGCCCGAATGGCGTAGCCGTGACGTCCGCCCGGCCCCGGTCGGGTTCGTGGTGTGCAAGGAGAGTTTCGGCAAGGACCAACTGCGCGCGCTGGTACTGCTTCTCCAGGAGCGGCTCGCGGAACTGCTCCAGGTGCCGGCGGACGAGATCTTCCTGACCGTGCAGCGGGCCGTCACCGGTGAGTTGCTGGTCCGGGACGAGGTCTGGTTCGCGCACCTGGAGGAGCCCCGGCCGGACGCCGTGACCGACCTGGTGCCGATCGGGCGCGTGCACACCGACCGCTCCGGCCTCTCCGACGACCACTGGGGCGACGTGACCTCGGTGATCCGGCTGGACGCCCAGCGGTTCACCCCCGAGGCACTGCTGGGCCTCGACACCTTCTCCCACCTGGAGGTCGTCTTCCACTTCCACCGGGTGGCACCGGAGAAGATCCACACCGGGGCCCGGCATCCGCGCGGCAACCCCGACTGGCCGCGGGCCGGGATCTTCGCCCAGCGCGCGAAGAACCGCCCCAACCGCATCGGGGTCTCGCGCTGCAGGCTGCTGAAGGTGGACGGGCTCGACATCCATGTGCGCGGCCTGGACGCCGTGGACGGCACACCGGTGCTCGACCTCAAGCCGTATCTGACGCAGTTCGGCCCGCGCGAGGACGTCGTACAGCCCGCGTGGGTCGACGAGTTGATGCGGCACTACTACTGATGCGGGACCGCCCCTGATCCTCCGCCGCCCACTGAACCTCCGACGATCGGAGCCGGCATGAAGAAGTCCGCCGCGCGGCAGCGGTTGCCGCGCAGCGCGCTCGCGCTGCTGGCCGCGGTGTTCGTGGACGCGCTCGGCAGCGGGCTCCACATGGCGGTCTCCGTCGTCTTCCTCACCCGCTACCTGGACCTGGGCAGCGCCGAGGTGGGGCTCGGCCTGGGCGTCGCGGGCGCGGTGTCCTTCGCGCTGCTGGTGCCCACCGGGATCCTGGCGGACCGGGCGGGACCGCGCCGGATGCTGATCGCCGCCCATCTGACCCGGGCGGCGCTGCTGGCGTGCTACCCGTTCGCGTCCTCCTTCGGGTCCTTCCTGCTCGTGGTCTCCCTGCTCGCGGTGGCCGACCGCGCCGCCTCGCCGCTGGTGCAGGGGCTGCTCGGGACGGCCGTGGACGCCGGGCAGCGGGTGCGCGCGATGGGCACGGCGCGGTCGCTGCAGAACCTGGGGCTCGCGCTCGGCGGTCTCGCGGCCGCCGGGGCGCTGCTGCGGGACAGCGACGGCGTGTACCTGACCGTCGTGTACGTCAACGCGCTGTCGTTCGTGCTGGCCGCGGCCGTGCTGACCCGGTTGCGGGCGGACGGGGCCGGCAAGGGCCGGCCGCTGCCGTGGAGGCGGCGGCTCGCTGTTTTCCGGGACCGCCGGTTCACCGTGCTGACCTGCCTCAACTCCGTGGCGAGCCTGCATGTGACGGTGCTGACCGTCGGCATCCCGCTGTGGGTGCTGGCCCACGACGAGCTGCCCCGGTCCGTGATCGCCTGGACGCTGGTGCTCAACACGGCCGTCGTGGTGCTCTTCCAGGTGCGCGCGGCCCGCGGCATCGAGTCCGCCGAGGACGGCGGCCGCGCGCTGCGGCTGAGCGGGCTGCTGCTCGCCGCCTGTTGCTGCGCGTCGGCCGCCACCGGGGCGCTGCCGACGGCCGCCGCGGTGACGGTGCTGCTCGGCGCGGTGGTGTTCCAGGCGTTCGCGGAGATGTACCAGCAGGCGGGCGCCTGGGCGATCTCCTACGACCTCGCGCCGGAGGACCGGCGCCAGGTCTATCTGGCCTTCTTCAGCCTGGGCAACGCCGCCCGCAACACCTACGGTCCGCTCGTCGTCACGTTCCTCGTGGTGGAGCCCGGCGCCGTGGGCTGGCTGCTGCTCGGTGCCCTGGCGCTCGGCTCGGGTGCCTGGTCGGCGCGAGCCGGCCGGCCGTCCGCCGTTTCCGGTGCGCCGACCGCACCGGCCGTATCGCTGACCTATGTCCAAGGAGAGACCCATGGCACCCACCCCTGAGCAATCCGTCATCATCGTCGGTGCGGGACCGACCGGCCTCGCGCTGGCCTGTGAACTCGCCGCCGCCGGCGTCGCCTGCACCGTGCTGGAGCGCCGTACCGAGTCGTCCGGGCAGTCCCGTGCCATGGCCCTGTACGCGAGGACGCTGGAGGTGCTCGATCTGCGCGGGCACGCCGACTCGCTCACCGCGGTGGGCCGGCCGGTCGGCCGGATGCTGCCGGCGCAGGGCGCCACGATCGACTTCACCGCGATCGACAGTCCCTTTCCGGCCTTGTACGTGGTCCCGCAGAGCCGCACCGAGGAGGCGCTGCAGCAGCGCGCGATCGACCTCGGGGTGATCGTGCAGCGCGGGGCCGAGGTGTTCGGCCTGGAGCAGGACGCCACCGGGGTACGGCTGCAGGTGCGCACCGAGTCCGGCGAGTGGGAGGAGTCCGCCGACTACGTGGTGGGCTGCGACGGCGCGCACAGCGCGGTGCGCGAGCTGTCGGGGATCGCCTTCCGCGGCCGTACGTACGACATCGCGCCGATCCTCGCGGACGTACGGCTGGAGACCCCGCCGCCGGAGGACGTGACGATCCTGACCGGGCGCGGCGCGATGATGGTGTCGGTGCCGTTCGGGGACGGGTTCTACCGGGTCGCGGTGGGGCACCGGGGCCACCCGTGGACGCGGGACGAGGTGACGCTGGAGGAGCTGTCGGAGCGGCTGACGGAGGTGCTCGGCTTCGACCCGAAGCCGCACGATCCGCGGTGGCTGGCCCGCTTCAAAATCCACCAGCGGCTCGCCGACCAGTACCGCACCGGCCGGGTGCTGCTGGCGGGCGACGCGGCGCATCTGCACTCCCCGCTCGGCGGACAGGGCCTCAACCTCGGTATCCAGGACGCCGTCAACCTCGGCTGGAAGCTGGCCGCCACGCTCCAGGGCTGGGCGCCGGCCGGACTGCTCGACACCTACCAGAGCGAGCGCCGGCCGCAGGCGCAGCGGATCCTGAAGGCCACCGACCACGCCACCCGGATGGCGACCCACCCCTCGCCGGTGGTGACGGGGCTGCGCCGGATGGTGCTGGCGCGGCTCCTCGGGCGGCGCAGGATCCAGAAGTTGGCGGGCGAGGCGCTCTCGGGGCTGCGGACCGGGTACGCCGGTCGGGGCCGTCCCGTCGCGCTGGGCGGCGCGCGGCTGCGCCCCGGACAGCGGGTGCCGGACCTCGCGGTGCCGCAGGCGGAGGGGGCTCCGGTGCGGCTGTACGAACTCATGCGTGACGGAAGGTTCCTGTTGCTCGACGTGAGCGCGGACGGCGCCGCCGCCGAGCTCGCGGACGCCTGGGGCTCGCGGGTCTGCCCGGTCCGGGTCGACGGTCCGCTTCCCCAACTCGCGGGCATCAGTACGGTGTTGGTCCGCCCGGACGGCTACGCTGCCTGGGTGGACAGCACCTCCTCGCCCGTCGGCCGGCAACAGCGCGTACGACAGGCGCTGCACCGCTGGTGCGGCACCGAGGGCCCGACCCCGCGGCGCCGGCCGCCCGCCGCCACCGCCGCCCCGGCCCGGCCGGCCCAGGGGGAACAGGTTGAGGCACCCGAAACGGAGCCCGCTCGCGCCGAGCACACGTGACGAGAGGACACCGTGCAGGACCCTCTCAGCCCGGCCGGATCTCTCGACCCGCGTCCCGCGCGGCGGGCCACCGCCGCGCGGGCACGCGCACGCACAGGACGCAGAAAGGCTCGTCGCCATGGCACAACGGCTGCTGTCGACGCGTTCCCAGCGCACCCGCGAGGCCATACTGCGCGCGGCGCGGATGCACTTCGCTGCCGACGGTTACCAGCGGTCGACGATACGGGCCATCGCGGCGACGGCGTCCATCGACCCGTCCATGGTCATGCGCTACTTCGGCAGCAAGGAGCAGCTCTTCGACGCGGCGCTCGACGTCGACCTGGGTCTACCCGACCTCACGGGCACTCCCGCGCGGCTGCTTCCGCAGGAGCTGATCACGCGCTTCCTCGCGCCGTGGGAGGACGACCTGGACGAGGGCTCGATGCGGCTGCTGCTGCGCTGCGCGGCGACCAACGAACGGGCGGCGGAGCATCTGCGGCAGATGCTGCACGAGCAGTTCACCAGCAGTCTGCGCGGCGCCCTGGGCGCGGAGCGGGCGGCGGTGTGCAGCGGGATACTGGCCGCTCAGTTGCTGGGTGTGGCCTTCACGCGCTACGTCCTGCGGCTCCGGCCGATCGCCGATCTGCCGGTGGCGGCGCTGGCGGAGCTGATCGCCCCCTCGATGCGAACAGTTCTGGCGGCGGAGTGAACAGGAACGGTCGAAGTAAGGAAGAACCCAAGACTCCGCATGTTCATGGTCTCGAGGTGTCCCACCTGATAAGATATTTTCACTGTACAGTGAATTCTTGTTCCGAAGCTCCCCATCCAGAGTGCAGTGATCTCATGACTTCCAGGCGTTCCAACGGTTCCGCTTCCGCCTCGGGGGAGCCCGAGAGGACCGGTTCCACAGACGTTCCGCCGGCCCGGCGGACGCGACCGAAGCGCGCCCGCAGCGGACGCCGCCCCGGCGACAGCGGCACCAGGGAACAGATCCTGGAATCTGCGCTCCATCTCTTCGCGGACCGCGGGTACGCCCGGACGACCATCCGCGCGATCGCCGAGCGGGCGGGCGTGGACCCGGCCCTGGTGCATCACTTCTTCACCAACAAGGAGGGAGTGTTCGACGCCGCGGTCAACTCCTCCTTCAGCGTCTCGGCCGCCTTCGACGGCATGCCGATCGCCGACGACGCCACCTCCGAGGCGACCTGGCTCGCCCACACCTACTTCTCCTTCTGGGAGAACGACCACACGCGCTACGCCATGACCGCCATCTACCGCGCGGGACTCGCCGACAGCGTCACGTCGGACGTGCTCAGGTACCGGATCGAGGCGAGCACCAAGGCCTGGACGAATTCGACGGGCTACAAGGAGGTCGCGGACTCCGAAGCCCGCGCGGCACTGGCCTCTGCCCACATCATCGGGCTGGCCATCCTGCGCTACGTCCTGAAGGTCCAGCCTTTGGCGGACATGGAGTACGACGAGTTCATCGCCTGGGTGGTACCGGCCCTCGAGCTGCGCCTGTCCATCGACCTGGAGCCCCGCAGGCCGGGTGAGCGCGTGGAGGGCTAGGCGCTCACTGTCGGGACCGGTCGCGTCGCCCGCCCGGAAGCCGGGAAGAGCCCGGCGGGCCAAGCCCCCTCGGCCGTCGCACAGGGCACGACATGGACCCGGAAGGCCCCCTGGGGCCCTCCGGGTCTCTTCGGTTCACAGGTCCGGCTTATCGCCTCGCCGCGGGTATCCGCGTCAGACGCCGTCGTGCCAGACGGCCTTCACGGCCATCATGGTGACGCCCGGCCCGACCGCCAGCAGCAGTCCGCGCGCCCCGTCAGCAGGCGGTTTGGCGAAGGTCCGCTCCAGCACCTCCAGCGCGGAGACCGAACCGACGTTGCCCACGTCGCGCAGCGAGTCACGGGTCGGGCCGAACAACAAGGGCGGTCCGCCGAGACCGGCGGCGAGGGTATCGATGATCTTGGGGCCCCCGGTGTGCGAGACGACGAACTCCGGGGCGCCGCCGCAGTCGGCCGGCGCCGAGGCGTCCAGCCAGTCGTTCAGCCTCGGCAGAACACCCCGGATCGCGTTCAGCAGCTCCGGCGAGTTGTAGCCGTGCAGTCCGTCGCCCGACGTACGGGTACCGACCACGTCCTGACTGCCGGAGTGCAGGCACTCCCAGGAACTGAGGAGCTCCATGTGGGGGCCGTTCGCCCGGCCGCGTACCACGCAGGCGCCGGCCGCGTCACCGAAGAGGCCCTTGAAGATCATCCCGTCCATGCCGGTGTCGACGGGATTGAGGTAGTAGCTGAACACGTCTGCGCAGACCACCAGGACCGTGGCGGCCGGACGGGCGGCGACCAGCTCCATGGCGGTGGAGAGGCCGAACACCCCACCGCAGCAGCCGACCTGGGTCACGGCTATCCGCCTGACCGACGGCCGCAGCCCCAGCCGCTGCACCAGCCGGACGTCGAGCCCGGGCATGGTGTGTCCAGTCGCACTGGTCACCACCACGGCGTCGACTTCACCGGGCACCACGCCGGCTTCCCGCAGCGCTCCCAGGGCGGCCCGCTCGGCCAGCTCCACGGAGTCGTGCAGGTGGTCGCGGGCCTGCTGGGCGAGCGAGTGCGGCGTGGCCAGCCGTTCGCCGGGGGGACGGGTGTACCAGCGCGTCTGGACGGTGGTGGCACGAATGGCCCGGCAGGCAGACTCGAGCCGCGGATGGTCCGGGTACAACTCCACGATCTGTTCGACGAGTTCGTCGGTTGTGACCTGATGGCGGGGCAGAGCGACGACGGGCGCGGTGACGACGGTCACGAGATCTCCAAAGCGGTGGAAGCCAACTGGTGAAGAAGGCACTGATCACGTCCAGCCCGGTGGTTTGGCACCCGAACGGCGTCGCAGTCGCCGTTCGTTGACTCTCGCCATGGAAATCTGCGCATGCCGAACACTCCCCCCGGTGTCTGACGGTGCTGTCCTTCGCGCGCGCCTGAGAGGCGCTACTCGCCGAGGGCGCACACGACGAACGGGCGCGCACGGCGGCACAAGGTGGTGCAGAAACGTTGCGTCAGAGGCCCTCTGATACCGGTGGCTTCCCGGGCTGGCCTCTGAACTCGAAGGTACGAGAGCGGAGTTGACTCCAACTAGAGCGAAATTCAACGCGCATGGAATTCAATCCGGGCGGACAGCCGAGACACCGGCCGCGGACAACCGCTTGCACCGGCCACCGGGATCACACCGAGAAAGGGCCGACCGCCATGCACGCACCACCGCACCACGCGGACCCCGACCCCTGGACCGAGCGCGCGGCCTGCCGCGACACCGACCCCGAGACGTTCTTCCCGCTCCCCGGAGCCTCCGGCGGCCTCGACCGGGAGGCCATCGCCAAACGGCTGTGCGGGCGCTGCCCGGTGGCCCGGGAGTGTCTGCGCGAGGCACTGCTGCGCGACGAGGGCGCCGGGATCTGGGGCGGGTTCAACGCGCGGGAACGACGTGAGCTGCTGCGTGTCGCCGGCACGCTGGAGGCCACCGGCGCGCAACTGGCCGCGTATCTGGCGGGCGGCGGGCGCAGGTTGAGCGCGACGCCCCGGGAGCGGCCGGCGTACGTGTGGTACCTGCGTCGGCACGGCTGGACTCCGCGCCGTATCGCGGGCGCCCTCGGCATCAGCTTCGGACAGGTCCAACAGGCATGGCAACTGGCTGAGTTGGCGTCCTCCTGCACACGCGGCCCGGTGAGCGGCATGCCGACGCCCCGGGCACCGCGCAAGCGGGTGCGCCGGCCGGCCGGGGAGCAGGGGGTGGTCGGCGTCGAACGCCCCGAGATACGCAGCGGCGTGACGGCCCTGGGCCGGACGCCGCTCTCCGGCTACGGCACCCGAGGCCGGGCCACGCCCCCGGAACGCCTCCCGATCCCACCCGCCGGAGGCCACCCGGCAGGACCGGTACCTACGGACCGCACTCGGTCAGCCCTTACGGGGGAGGGCCGGGGGGCGGCGGGGACCGCAGGGGGTATGCGGGCCGCGGCGACGGTGGAGGGGCGGCGGACTTCGGCGGGCGGTACGCGGGGTGTGGCGCCCGCGGACGAGGGGCCGGTTGCGGCGGGCGGTGCGCGGGGCGCGGTGCCCGCGGGCGGGCGGACGGTTGCGGCGGGCGGTGTGCGAGGTGCGGCGCCTGCGGACGGGCGGCCGACTCCGGGCGGTGTGCGAGGTGCGGCACCTGCGGACGGTCAACGCGCGCCGGGCGCGAATCCCGGGGACCGTACCCGCACGCAGGTCACCACTGACGGGCGACGACTGCCCGGCGGGACACCCCCGAACCCGCCACGCGGACCACTCACCCCTGACGGTCGGCGGGCCGCGAAGGCCGTCCCCACAAACCCTTCGCGCGGGCCTCTCGCCCCCAGCGGTCGGCGTGCGCCCGGAGCGATCCCCGCGCAGCCTGCCCGCGGACCGGTCGTCGGCGACGGTCGGCGCACCCCGGGTTCCGCCGCCGGGAACCCCTCATACGCGCCGCCGGCCCCCGACGGCCGGCGTACACGCGGGCCGATCCCCGCACAGCCGGGCCGCGGCCCGCTCGCCCCTGACGGACAGCGCACCCCGGGGACCGTCCCCCGGAACGCTGCCTACGCGGCGCCTGCCCGCGACGGACAACACACCCCGGGCACCACCCCCCACAACCCCGCCCACACACCGCTCACCCCCGACGGACAACACACCCCAGGCACCACCCCCCACAACCCCGCCCACACACCGCTCACCCCCGACGGACAACACACCCCGCGCACCACCCCCCACCACCCCGCCCACACACCGCTCACCCCCGACGGGCAGCGCGCCCCTCGGCCCGTCCCGCTGAACCCCTCGCCCGAGCCGCTCGGAGTGGAGGGGCGGCGGGGGGCGGGGGTGGTGTCGGCGGATCGGATGCGGGTGTTGCTCGCGTTGAAGGCTCGGCGGTTGCCGGAGAGGCCCCGGGTGACGTTGACCAGTGGGTCCGCGCGGACCTTCGTGGCCCCGGGGAGTCCTCGGGTCACCATCACCATCCGGCCCGTGCCGGGCAAGCCCCGCGGCGGGACGTCATGAGTGCCGCGAGCGCGCTCGACGCGCGCCGGCTCGCCGGGACCGTCGTCACGGACGACGGCGCCGAGATCGTCGTATACGCGCACGGGTCACCGGACGCCGAGGCCACCGTCCTGCTGTCGCACGGGTGGACCATGTCGGCGATCGACTGGCGGCCGATCATCGACGCGCTCACCCGGCCCCGGCCCGGGTTCCCCGCCCTGCGCGCGGTCACCTACGACCAGCGCGGGCACGGGCGGTCGACGAGGGGAACCGCGCCGTTGGACATGGCGCTGCTCGGGCAGGACCTCGACCTCGTGCTGCGCCGGGCGACCGCGCCGGAGGACGGCCCCGTCCTGCTCGTCGGACACTCCATGGGCGGTATGGCCGTACAGCAACTCGCCGCCGCTCGACCGGAGTTGTTCGGACCCTGGGTGTCCGGCGCCGCGCTGTTCTCTACCTGCGTGGAGGACGTCGGAGCGGTGCCGTTCGTCCCCCGGGACCGGAGCGCGCAGCGGCGGGCGCAGGCCGAACGGCTGCTGACCGACGGCCTGTTGCGCTCCCCCGGCTGGGCCAGGACCGTGCACCGGCTGCTCACCGGACCGCTCTCGCACCCCTCCACCGCCCCCCTGTGGCACGCCCTGTTCGGGCGGGGCCCGCAGACCGACTCCGCACGGGCCGACGCACACGCGATGCGGGCCATCCCGCCGCTGACCGTCGCCGAGTTCTTCGCCGCGCTCACCACCCACGACTGCGCGGGGCGGCTCGGCCCGCTCGGCCGGGTGCCGACCCGGATCCTCGTCGGCGCCCTGGACAGCTACACCCCACCCGCCCAGGCCCAGCGCCTGGCCGACGACATACCGGGAGCGACCCTGTACACCGTGCCGAAGCAGGGCCATGACCTGCCGTACGAGCGCCCCGTGCTGGTCGTGGAGACCGTCCAGGCGCTCCTGCGCGACCTACGAGAGCGGCGCGAGCCATCCCCGAGCGAGCCTCGGGAACTCGCCGTCGGAACGGGAGCGGAACGATGACCGGGCCCACGAACACGGCGGGCGAGGCCCTGCGCCCCGACGTCCTGAGGGCCCGGCGGATCGTGGTGAAGGTGGGTTCGTCCTCGCTGACGACGGCCGTCGGCGGCCTGGACTCGGACCGCGTGGACGCGCTCGTCGACGTCCTCGCCCGCACCCGGTCCACCGGCACCGAGATCGTGCTCGTCTCCTCGGGCGCCATCGCCGCCGGACTCGCCCCCCTGGGACTCACCGAACGCCCGCAGGACCTGGCCGGGCAGCAGGCGGCGGCCTGCGTGGGCCAGGGGCTGCTGGTCGCCCGGTACACGGCCTCCTTCGCCCGCTACGGGCTGCGGGTCGGCCAGGTCCTGCTCACCGCCGACGACATCGGCCGCCGCGCCCAGTACCGCAACGCCTACCGCGCGCTCGCCAAGGTGCTGTCCATGGGCGCGGTGCCGATCGTCAACGAGAACGACACGGTGGCGACGTCGGAGATCCGCTTCGGCGACAACGACCGGCTCGCCGCCCTCGTCTCCCACCTCGTCCGCGCCGACCTGCTGGTGCTGCTCTCCGACATCGACGGCCTCTACGACGGCGACCCCCGGCGGCCCGGGGCGCAGCGCCTGAAGGACGTGCACGGGCAACAGGACCTGGCGCACGTCGAGTTGGGCGGCACCGGGTCCAAGGTCGGCACCGGCGGCATGAAGACCAAGGTGGAGGCGGCGCGGATCGCCACCGGGGCGGGCGTGCCGGTGGTCCTCACCGCCGCCCGGCACGCCGCCGACGCCCTGGCCGGACGGGAGACGGGCACACTGTTCCACCGCACCGGGGACCGCAACTCGGACCATCTGCTGTGGCTGGAGCACGCCAGCAGCCCGCGCGGAACAGTGCAGTTGACCGCGGACGCGGTGCACGCCCTGGTCCAGGGGCGGGGGGCGCTGCCCGCGACGGGGGTGACCCGCGCCGCGGGTCAGTTCGTGGCGGGCGACCCGGTGGAACTCCTCGACGAGGAGGGCCGTGTGGTGGCCCGCGGTCTCGCCTCGCTCGGCTTCCAGGAGCTGTCGCTGCTGCGCGGGCGGTCCGGCCGCGAGGTGGTGCACCAGGACGACCTGGTCCTGCTCCCGGCCGCGGCCCGTGGTGGCCTGCCGGCCCAGCTGCGCCGCCAGGTCAGCGTACGGGTCCTGCCGGCCCGCGAGTACGCTGCGCGGGACGCGGGCGGGCCGGGGATCTGAGTCCGGACACAGGGCGGCGCCCGTCGCGGGATCCGACGGGCGCCGCCCTGTGTGGTGCTCCGGCGATCAGTCGATACTGCGGACGATGTGGAGTTCGCCGGGGTCGTTCTCGACCCCGGCGAGCCCCAGCGGCGGTGCCGGCACGGCGCGCCGGCGGCCCCGCCGCGCGTCGTCGTCCCGGTACACGAGCCGGCCCGCCGGCCTCGTCTTCGTGATGATGCGGATCTGCATGAACGGACCTCCCGTCTAGGTCAGTCGGGCGGTGGTTCCGCCCCTGGTGTGACCGTCGCCCACCAGGACGTACTTGGTGGTGGTCAGCGCGGTGAGACCCATGGGGCCGCGCGCGTGCAACTTCTGTGTGGATACGCCGAGTTCGGTGCCGAGGCCGAGCTGGCCGCCGTCGGCGAAGCGGGTGGAGGCGTTGACGGCGACGACCGCGGTGTCCAGTGCGGCGACGAACCGGCGTACGGCGGACTGCGAGTCGCTGACGATCGCCTCCGTGTGCCCGGTGCCGTACCGGCGGATGTGTTCGACGGCCTCGTCCAGGGAACCGACGACCGCGGCGGAGATCTCCAGATCGAGGTACTCACGGCCCCAGTCCTCGCCGTTGGCCGGGATGACGGCGGAATGGCAGGCCCGCACCCGTGCGTCGCCGTGCACGAGCACGCCCCGCTCGACCAGCGCGGACAGGGCGCGGGGCAGGAAGACGGGCGCCACGGCCGCGTGGACGAGCAGCGACTCGGCGGCGTTGCACACGGACGTCCGCTGGGTCTTGGCGTCGAGCAGGATCGCCAGCGCCTTGTCGAGATCGGCGTGTTCGTCGACGTAGACGTGGCAGTTGCCGACGCCGGTCTCGATCACGGGTACGGCGGACTCGCGCACGGTGGTCCGGATGAGCTCGGCACCGCCGCGCGGGACGAGGACGTCCACCAGGCCGCGCAGGGACATGAGTTCGCGTACGGCGGCGTGCGTGGTCCCGGGCACCATCTGCACGGCGTCGACGGGCACGCCGGTGTCCGCGAGCGCCTTGCGCATGGCCGCGACGAGGGCGGTGTTGGTGTGCCGGGCGGTCGACGAGCCGCGCAGCAGCGCGCAGTTGCCGCTCTTCAGGCAGAGGGCGGCGGCGTCGACGGTGACGTTGGGGCGTCCCTCGTAGATCATCCCGACCACGCCGAGGGGCACCCGTATCCGGCGTACCTCCAGGCCGTTGGGCATGACGGAGCCGTCCACCCCGGCGCCGACGGGGTCCGGCTGGGCGGCGAGGAAGCGTACGGTGCCGGCGAGCGCGTCCAGGTGCTCACGGGTGAGCGTCAACCGGTCCAGCACGCTCGCGGAGAGCCCGGCCGCACGGGCGGCGGCGAGATCGCGTTCGTTGGCGGCGAGGATGTCGGCGGGGTCGACGGTCAGCCGGCGGGCGATGGCGAACAGCGCGGCGTCGCGTACGTCACCGTGGATGCCGGCAAGGAGCCGGGCCGCGGTCCGGGCGGCGAGGGCAGCGCCCCGCACGTCCCCCTCGCCGGCCTCCGCGCGCTCGCTCCGGGTACCGACGGAGACATCGGTGGTCATTCCCCGCCGCCGTCCCCCACGACCGAGTCCACCTCGGCGGTGGGCGGCGGCGGGGGCTCGGCCCCAGACAACTCCGCCAGCATCACCCAGGCGAGCGCCTCGGCCTCTTCCGGGGCGACGGTGAGACCCGTACCAGTGCCACTCATAGGAACTCCCTGTGCTGTACGGACGCCGCCCCGAAGGACGCCGGGAACTCAACGACTGGTGAACTCACCCGACTTGAGCGTTACACGTGCCAGAACCCCCGACAAGACCGGCATTTCCAGCACCCGAGCCCCCCTGCCCCGACACTCGACCAAGCCTCCACGCCCACGAACGGCAAGGAGCCGACGCCCGCCCGGACACCCCAGGCGAGGCCGACCCTGAGACCAACCGAGCCCAACGAGACCCCACCGCCACCACCAGCCACCGACGCCACACCCACCCCCCCCCAATCGCCACCAGCAGCCGCCGACGGCGATTCCGCCCCACAAGGGCCACCCGCACCCGACCACGCAACCCGCACGGGCGGTACGGGCGGGAACCACCCCACGGCCGACGGCGAAGCCGAGGCCGAGCGGACGCCGCCAGCACCCCGCAGCCGCCGACGGCGATTCCGCCCCACAAGGGCCACCCGCACCCGACCACGCAACCCGCACGGGCGGTACGGGCGGGAACCACCCCACGGCCGAC